>NZ_KV807671.1:195459-199192 GCF_001812085.1 Rothia sp. HMSC065C12 | reverse complement strand
GTGGTGGTGTTGGATGGTGGGTGTGTGGTGGAGCAAGGAACCTACCAGGACCTAACGACCGACCCCACATCACGCTTCAGAAAGCTCTTCGCCTCCCAACTGGAGGGGAAATAACCTTGCAACATACCCGCACAACGTAGAGTTAAAAGCATGGAACGTATTGAATCTCCCGTCTACCGCAGGCTCGGCAACTCCGGCCTCGTCGTACCCAGCGTCGGCATCGGCTGCAACAACCTCGGCCGCCCCGGCACCCCCACCCGCACCCAAGAAGGCACCAACGAAGTCATCGCCGCCGCAGTTGACGCCGGCATCAGCTTCTTCGACATCGCCGACCTCTACGGCGCTGAACCCGGCCTCTCCGAAACCATGTTCGGCACCGCCCTCACCCAGCTCGGCCTCGACCGCGACGAACTGACCATCGTCACCAAATTCGGTCTGCCCGTCGGCGTCCTCAATGGCAACGACCGCAACGCCCGCGGATCCCGCCGCTACATCATGCGCGCCGTCGAAGGGTCCCTCCGCCGCCTCGGCACCGACTACATTGACCTGTACTTCTACCACAGCCCCGACCCCAACACCCCCATCGAAGAAACCCTCAGCGCCCTCGACCAGCTCGTACGCGACGGCAAAGTCCGCTACCTGGGCCACTCCAACTTCTCCGGCTGGCAGCTCGCCCACGCCGAACACTGCGCCCGTGAACTCGGCACCGAACGGTTCATCGTCGCTGAAAACCACTACAACCTGCTCGACCGCCGCGCAGAACTCGAAATCCTGCCCGCCGCACGGCACTTCGGCATGGGTGTGCTGCCGTACTTCCCGCTCGCTAACGGCCTGCTGACCGGCAAGTACCGCCGCGACAACATTCCCGCCGGTTCGCGCCTGTCCCACTCCAAGAAGAACGTGCTCGACGCCGCCAACTGGGACCAGCTCGAAGCCTTCCACACCTTCTGCACCGAGCGCGGCATTACCGAGGTGCAGGCGGCGTTCTCCTGGCTCGCACAGCAGTCGCCGGTCACCTCCGTCATTGCCGGTGCAACCAGCGCCGAGCAGGTGCGCGCCAACGCACAGGCGGCATGCCTGCGCTTCGACGCTGAGGACCTCGCCGCCCTGGACGCCATCTTCCCGGCACCCGAGAAGATCGCGCTGTTCTAAACTCCGGCTCCCTCTCAAAGGGACACTCAGGCGGTCGCACGTGTCGGCCGTAATATACGCTGAAAAATGTCCGTGGTGAGAAATAAATATCACCCGCCGCACGTTTTCGCTAGGATTAGGTGAGGTGTGTCTAACCTGACGCACCTCACCTAGCCCACTGACAGTGCTGAAGAACCACCAATGTCGGTGTAATCTCACCTAACCCCTCGGCATAAAGGACACCATGAGCGCACAGAGCACCGCCTCCACCCTGCCCCCGCTGGGCACCGGGAAGCACAGCCGATACCTCGGCATCATCGCACTCATCGCCACCTTCGGCGGTCTGCTCTTCGGCTACGACACCGGAGTGATCAACGGCGCGCTCGAACCCATGAGCCGCGAACTCGGCATGGACTCCACCACCCAAGGTTGGGTCACCGGATCGCTCGCCTTCGCCGCCGCTATCGGCGCACTCGGATGCGGCCGCATCTCTGACCGGTTCGGCCGCCGAACCACCATCATTGGGCTCTCCACCATCTTCTTCATTGGTGCCCTGGCGTGCGTCTTCGCACCCAACGTCGCCGTGCTCATCACCGGGCGCACCCTGCTCGGCCTGGCGGTCGGTGGCGCCTCCGCCGTGGTGCCCGTGTTCCTCGCAGAGCTCGCACCCTACGAAATTCGAGGCTCCCTCTCCGGCCGCAACGAGCTCATGGTCGTGGGCGGTCAGCTTGCCGCGTTCATCGTGAACGCCCTCATTGGCAACCTGTGGGGCGAGCACGACGGCGTGTGGCGCTGGATGTTCGCCATCTGCACCCTGCCCGCCATCGGCCTGTTCGTAGGTATGCTGCGTGTGCCCGAGTCGCCGCGCTGGCTGCTGCGCGTTGGCAAGCGTGAGCAGGCGCTTGAGGTGATGAAGCGCATCCGCTCCACCGAGCGTGCCGAGGCCGAAATTGCCGATATTGAGCGCACCCTGCAGGCGGAGGCGACCACCCAGAACAACGCGGCGGGTAAGGAAAGCGTGGGCGTGCGCGGCTGGTTCGTGCGCATCCTGCTCGTCGGTATTCTGGTCGGCGCGGGCCAGCAGCTGACCGGCATCAACTCGATCATGTACTACGGCATTAAGGTGCTCAAGGAAGCCGGTTTCAGCGAATCCGCGGCGCTCATCGCGAACATTGCGCCGGGTACGATTGCGGTGCTCGGCTCGATCCTGTCGCTGCGCCTGATGGAGCGTGTGCCGCGCCGCGTCATGGTGATTACCGGCTATAGTTCGACCGCGTTTTTCCACGTGCTGATTGCGGGCGCATCCATGCTGCTGCCCGCCGATAATGCGGCGCGCCCCTGGATTCTGCTGGTGCTCATCGTCTGCTTTGTGGGCGCGATGCAGACCTGCCTGAACGTGTCCACGTGGGTGATTATGAGTGAGCTGTTCCCGCTGCGTGTGCGTGCGGCGGGTATGGGTATTTCGGCGTTTAGCGGCTGGATGATGAACGGTGTGCTGTCGCTGGCGTTCCCCGTGATTCTGGGTGCGGTCGGTCTGACCGGTTCCTTCATCGGCTTTGCCGTGGTGAACGTGATTATTGCGCTGCTGATGTTCCGTAACCTGCCGGAGACTCGCGGTGTGAGCCTGGAGCAGGTGGAGCGCGGCGTGATGGACGGTAGCATCTACCCCTCCGCACGCAAGCGCTAGATTCGGCGGTTTTTAGGCAAGAATGAGGCGGGCGGCCCCTCCCCGGTGGAGGTGCCGCCCGCCTTGCAATATGCGTTGAAAGACTAGTCTGCAGGGTTCTCTGCGAGGAACTCCTCGAGGCCGATGCGGTAGCCGTCATCTTCGGCACGTGCCTTGCGAAGAGCCTCAATGTCGAGGAGCTCTTCGTACTCTTCCAGCAGCTTCAAATCTTCGTAGGAGATGAGCGCGGCAACAGTCTTACCATTGCGGCTGATGAGGGGACGTTCGCCGGAGAACACGGCTTCGTTGACTTTGGTTCCGAGGTTGTCGCGGAGTTCTTTAAGAGTCGTGACATTGGAACGAGTCCGGTGAGTGGTGACAGTCATGACTGGTTCCTTTCTGGGGTTTGTCCGTTAGCTCCGAGGATAGTTCCTGTGTAGGTTCTATCCAGAGGAGCTACTTACATAGTACAACAATGTAAAGTATGTAAAAAGTGTACACTTTTTCTGCTAAGGTTGAGGTTAAGATTTAAAGCTCTGCCTGAAGGGTGCAGATGACTGCAAACCATGTCTCAAACCCCGTGTACCGGGTCGAATTGACGCGCAAAGCAGCGAAAGAACTAAAGAAAATCCAACGAGAAGACCGGACAGCCTTCGAGAAAATTATCGCCTGCCTCCGATTCCTTGGCGATGACCCATATATGACGGGAGTCAAGAAGCTACAGGGCGAAGAAGGGTACAGGGCACGAGTAGGGAATTACCGCGTTCTGTACACCATTGATAATGTCACGGTTGTCGTTGAGGTTTTCCGAGTTGCTCATCGGCGAGAAGTCTACCGCGGCCTGTAGTGTGAATACGGCGTGCTTCGCGCGCAAGCACTAGACCCGACGGTTTTAGGTATGAATGAGGCGGGCGGCCCCTCCACCGGGGAGGGGCC
>NZ_KV807671.1:0-195359 GCF_001812085.1 Rothia sp. HMSC065C12 | reverse complement strand
TTTTAGGTATGAATGAGGCGGGAGGCCCCTCCACCGGGGAGGGGCCGCCCGCCTCATGCGTCCCGTGGCCCGCCGCCCCTCGCCCCACCGCACTGTTCGTTGAAGGAGAAGCAAGGAACCCCTACCCTGCGCCACCAACCCATAAATGATACGGTCAAAGAAGAACTAATGGATTCACGTGCTGAAATGCACGCCCGACCCTGCACACACGCATCGCCCGGACGCCCGCATCCAGCACGCCACAACTCTATAACGAACACGGGTGAACAATGACTGAGAACGTACACAACGACTGGGACCTCCGAAGCGAAGAGGTCCAGAAGAACCAGGTAGCTGCCTACGACGCAATGCGCCGCCGTTGCCCCGTCGCCCACGACGAATTCATGGGCTACTCCGTCTTCAAAAACGCCGACGTACAGCACGTACTCGACCACCCCGAAATCTACTCCAACGTCGTCTCCACCCGCCACATCGCCGTCCCCAACGGCATGGACGCCCCCGAACACACCACCTTCCGCGCGGTCAACGACAAGTACTTCACCCCCGAACGCCTCGAAAAGTTCGCACCCGTCATCCGCGACGCCGTGAAGACCCTCATCGCAGAACTGCCCCGCGGCGAAGAAGTAGACGTCATGCAGGGCTTCGGTCAGGCATACGCAATGCGCGTGCAGAACGCCTTCATGGGCTGGCCCGCATGCCTCGAACAGCCCCTCACCGAATGGATCGAAAAGAACCGCGTCGCCACCCTGCGCCGCGACCGCGAAGAAATCGCTAAGGTCGCCCTCGAATTCGACGGCTACATCCGTCAGCTGCTCGACGAACGCCGCGAGGACGCTGCCGCCGGCAACCCCAAGGACGTCACCGCCGAACTGCTTACCGACACCGTGCAGCTGCCCGGCGAAGAACCCCGCACCATGACCGACGAAGAAATCGTCAGCCTCATCCGCAACTGGACCGTGGGCGAGCTGTCCACCGTCTCCGCAACCGTGGGCGTATTCGTCAACTTCCTGGCACGCAACCGCGCCGAACAGGACCGCCTGCGCGCATCCCTCGCCGACGGCAATGCACTCGACGACCGCAGCGAAATCGCCCTCGCCGTCGAAGAAATCATGCGACTCGAAGACACCCTCGTCACCAACCGCCGCATCACCGCCCAGGACACCGAACTCGGCGGCCGCACCCTGCCCGCCGGCTCCCGCGTGACCATCAACTGGGCAAGCGCCAACCGCGACGAGGACGCCTTCGAAGACGCCCTCACCTACAACCCGCACCGCGACCAGTCCCGCAACCTCGTGTACGGCGACGGCATCCACGTCTGCCCCGGCGCGCCCCTGGCACGCCTGGAACTGCGCATCCTGCTCGAGGAGCTGCTGCGCGGCACCGAGTCCATTGAGATCGCGGACGAGAGCGAGAAGCCCGCAACCGTGAACGCCGTGTACCCGGTCTCCGGCTACTCGGTCGTGCGCGCCATCTTCAACTAGGCACGCTCCAGCTCTAAAAAGTGCGAGGCGCCGAACCCCTGAGAATGGGGGTCGGCGCCTCGCGCTGTTAAGAGTAAATATAAGAGTGAATAGTAGGGTAGTGGCGGCCGGTATCAGCCGCTCACTATAGATAAAACGGAATATTCCCAGACGGCTATATAGCCTGGTGGAATACTCAATAAAGCTAAATCTAGCGGCCGGAACTCGTTGTCGAAGGCTTCACCGAAGAACCTGCAGAACCGCTCGCAGATGCACGAGCCGAAGCACTCGCAGAAGCCTCCGCCGCAGCCGATGCCGACTCCTCCGGGGACAGAGCTGTACCGTCCGCATGAACACCAGCCATCGCCGGAGTCACACCATTAACGAAGCTCAACTTCGCCTGCTTGAACTGGTACTCGGGGGAGCAGGTCAGCTTATACTTCGAATTCGCCAGCTCGCGAATCGACTTCACATAATTCTGAGTCTCCTCATACGGGGGAACACCGCCGTACTTCTCCACAGAACCCGGACCCGCGTTATAACCGGCGAGAACCACATCCTGCAGCTCATCCTCATTGGAAGCGTACTTCGCCAAACGAGTACGCAACTCAGCCAAGTAGCGTGCCTGCGCCGCAATCGCATCGTGCGGGTTCAGAACATTACCGCCATTGCCGAAGCTGTAGTGGCCGCCGCTCCACGCGTCATCAGTGAACTGTGCAATACCCTTAGCGCCCTGGTGGGACTCAACGCCCACACGCCAGTGGCTCTCGGTCTCAATCTGCGCCGCCAGTACGCCGGGGCGGAAACCCGCCACCTTAGAGCCCTCCTCAAAATCGGATCGGAGAGCCGCCGGAGCATACGAAAGCTCCGTCATGCCGCAGTAGTCGTCATAGGTGGCTGCCAGGCCGGCAACACCGCCACCCAGAAGGACCGCAGAGGCAATAATCTGCCAATGCGCAAGAACCCCGGCGAGAAAGCGAAGCGGGAAAGCTTTACGCTGCCGAGGAGAAATTTGTTGATCCGCCGGAACGGAAATGTGGTTGGAGGCGCTCGTAGCGTTACGCTCGGAAGGGGCGCCCGAAGTGCTATCTGCCATTCCTATAGACTAGCGCACCATCGCCGTTTATGGTGAAAAAACTCCCCTCCGTTGAGGTGAAAACCATAGTCAGAGAGTTCTTGGCGCGTCTTTACCGGAGTCAACATCAAGTGCAGGTACAGACTCCGTGCACGTGAAGGATGACCCCACCCGGTACACCTTTGACAGGGAGCACCAGGCGGGGTCAATCCATGATGGGGAGCTTCAGGAGTCCCTAACGGTTCGTCACCACGATCTTGCCGGCGGCACCGCGCTCCATCTCCGAGAAGGAGTGATTCACGAACGTGTACGTGCCAGACTCTAGGAACTGCATCTCCACGAAGCCGCCCTGAGCGGGCGCCAAATCGAGTGCCTGGCTGTGGCCGTCACGGCTACCGAACGCATCTGCGCCGCGGCGCATCAGGTAGCCGCCCTCCTTGTAGACCGTGTCGAACTGCGAACCGACCACGTGGAAGCTCGTGCCGTGGTTCGGGCCCGCAGCCATTACCCAAACACGGATACGCTCGCCCTTCTTCACCTGCAGCGGCTTCGCCTTGTACTGGGTTGCGTGGCCGTTGAACATGGTCAGCGTGGGGGTGCCCGCCGCAATCAGCTCCGGCGAGTTCTCCGCCAGCTTGTTACCGTCGGAGGCGGTCTTGCCGGTGTCGTGCAGGTAAGCCTCGCCCTGAACCATCACGTACTCGTGATCGACCGGGTCAAGGTCCGCCGGGTCGATAATGACCGCGCCGTACATGCCCTGGGTCATGTGCAGGCTCAGCGGGGCGGTACCGCAGTGGTACAGCCAGATACCGGCGCCCTTCGCCTCAAAACGGTAGACGAGACGCTCACCGGGGGCGATGGTCTTCATTGTGTTATCGGGGGAGACCATGCCCGCGTGGAAGTCCAGCGAGTGGCCCATCGTGCCGTTATTGATGAGTGTAATTTCAAAAATGTCGCCGACCTTGCCGCGCAGAATCGGTGCCATGTTCTGCCCGTTGAACGTCCACATGTGAACGGTCACGCCGGGCGCCACCTCGCGGTCGACTTCCTCAACTTCCAGGGTGACCTTGCGGACGGTCTTGCCGTTCACCTGCGTGGCGGTGTTCGGCGCCGGGATGTTCGGGTCGCGGTACTTGTAGCCGCTGCCGGGCGCTGCGGACATGTCAATCCTGCTGTTCGCAACGGTCATGAGGGTCGGAGTGCTACCCGACGCGGCGTGGTTGTGGGTGCCCGTAGAACCGTGGTTGTGGCCACCCTGCGCCACCTGGTTTGCGGAGGCGCCGGTCGCCTTCACCTTGAACACCATGCCCAGGGAGCGGTGACCCGCCACAGAGCAGTAGCCTTCCTGGTCGGCGGTAATGACACCGGCATCAACGGTTTTCGTTTCGCCGGGGTTGATAACGCCGGTGGTCGCACCGTTGTCGAAGGTCAGGTCGTGGGTCATGCCCTTGTCGTCGTTGGTGACCTCGACGACCAGGCGGTTACCGGCGGGGACCTCCACCTCGGCGGGGGTGAAACGGTAGTTGCTGGTCGCCTTCACCTGCACGGTGGTGGTCTGACCGGTCGCAGCCACAGAGCCCGCCGAGGAGAACGACGGCAGGTTCAACGCGGACGGGTTCACGGCGAAGCCCAGCAGGAACGCCATGGCAACCGCGAGTGCCGCCTGGAAGCTCTGCTTGGCGTGCGGGACGGGTTCGGGGGTGAGCGCCTCCTGGTTGAAGACGGGCTTCTCGCCGCGGGCGCGTGCTGCCATCATTTCCTTGCGGGTATTCACGGACGCCTTCACGCCGCGCACCATGAGCGGAATGAACGCCATGAGCGCCAACGCACCCACGATAGCGACGGCAATCTTAATGGACTGGCCCACCATGGAGCTGGGCATCATGAAGATCAGCAGCGCCAGGTTCACGGCGGTTACGCGTGCCGCCGCGAAACGGCTGAACTCCTTGTTGGAGGCGCGCACCACCGCCGGGCCGCCACCCATGCGCTGCGGCAGCAGGTAGCTCATCGCGCCGAGCAGCAGCTGCAGCAGGAAGCCGACCACGAAGATGGGGGTTACGGCGCGTACATCCAGCTGCGCGAAGGGGACGGTTGCCACCATGTAGGCGGTGGTCGCTACGCCAATAATCAGCCAGAGGAAGCCCATACCCACGCTCATGGGCGGGTACTCATTCGGGCGCTTGGTGCGCAGGGTACGCACCATCACCCAGGCGACAATCAGCAGGGCAACCAGGTAGACGACCAGACCCGCAGCAGCAAGCGGACGCATCCCTAAAATCGCGCCGACAACGGTCAACGCCAAGCCACCGCACATCAGGTACAGGGCGCGCAGGCTGTGGGTGAGCGCCTTATCCACCATCTTGGTACGCAGCATGGTCGGCCAGAACGTCACCAGCGTACCCACCGCGGTAATACCGACGAAGCCGAGCACGTTCACTGCCTCGTGCGCGAGCAGGAACTGCGAATGCAGGGTGCCGGACAGGTTCGGGTAGGCAATCATGCCGCCAAACGCCGCACCGAGGGGCAGCAGCAACGCCGCAACAATGTAGAAGCGAATGGTCACACCGAACCGCGACGGCAGAGCCTGACGCACCTGCTTCAGCAGGTAGATGCCGTGCCAGGCGACCATCGACCCGACAATGAGGGCGCCCACCACCGTGGCGGCGTAGAGGCCGGGCACGCTCAGCTGACCGACCATGCCGATCATGAGCACGAGAATACCGGCGTTCAGAATGAAGATTCGGCGCACCTGGGTTCCGCGGTGCTCGTCAGGAATCTTGATTTTCATGAGCGCTTCGGTGAAGTGCTGCGACCAAATCAGGATCGAGTTCGTAATCAGGCCGAGGGTGACAATGTGCACCATCAGCCAGCCGCTATTCGGGATAAACCTGTGCAGCAGAAGTACGCCGACAAGGGTAAACATCCAGTGGGAGACGGGCTTGGAGGCGCGACGATGCCACGTACCGCGACCGGATGCGCGGCGTGCAATCTCTTCGGGGGTGAGGTTTGCGCCGGGCACATCAGCCGGGCGCGCGCCAATGCTCAGGCCGGAGGAGCCGCCTCCGGAGACGTTTGCGGGCTTGCCGCTCGTGTTCTCGCCTTCGGGTGGGGTGCCGAGATGTTCACTCACGTGATCACTGCTTTCACTGCTGGTTGTTCGTGGACGTCGGTGTGCGGGTCGGCACCCGGTACCCCTGCGTTGGGGCGGGTGCCAATAAGCCCATTATATTGCCCGGATAGTACCAATTTTGAAGACATGACGTGCATATGAAGGCAGCTCATATCGTGATAGTTGTGCTTGTGTGCTCGAGCGGTTCTTCCCCTGCGAATCTCCCCCTGTGATTCTTCTCCCCAATGCATCCTTCACAGGTGCGCGCGATAAACTATTAGGATTCCAAAATCAGATGCCCGCCCACCCTACGCGCGCATCCGCCGGCACCAAGGTAAGGACAAACACCTCGTGACAAGGACTGACTCCACCACCCCCATCTGGGGAAAAATCGCTATTGTGGCACTCATCCTCATTGTTGGCGGTGGATACGTCGTCAAAATGCTCACCAACCCCTTCAGCGGTATGGACTTCTCCATTTACCGTCTGGGTGCGATGACCATTTTCGATAACGAGGGCTTTACCCAGGACCTATACTCCCCGACCCTGAACGATCACGGCGTGATTAAGCCGCCGTTCACGTACCCGCCGTTCGCGGCAATGCTGTTCTTGCCGTTTGCTTTTATTCCGCTGGAAGTTGGCAAGGTCATTATGGTGGTCGGTTCGGCTGTGGTGGCGTGGTGGATTTCCACGATCATTTACAACTACGTGAATGCGCGCGGCCGTGAACTGCCGCTGCAGCAGTACTTTGGTCGTGCGGGCACGATTGCGGTGCTGACTATTCTGGTGGTTTCGGCGGGGCCGTGGCAGCGCACCCTGGACCTGATTCAGATTAACCCGTTCATTACGGCGCTGATTCTTGCCGATTTTGTGCGCCCGGCAACCCGCGTGCCGCGCGGCGTGCTGATTGGTATTGCGGGCGGCGTGAAGCTGACCCCGCTCGTGTTTGGTCTGATTCTGCTGGTCCGCCGCGACTGGAAGGGCATCGCGACCCTGGGTGCAACGTTCTTCGGCACCATTGCGCTGGGTTTCATTCTGATGCCTGAGGACGCACTGGAGTTCTGGTTCTCCGCGCTGACGAACCCCTCCCGTGTGGGTGGACTGAACTTTGTGGATAACGTCTCGATTCAGGGTTGGCTGCTGCACTTCGGTCTCTCTGAGAGCGCCGCGAAGCCCGTCTACTACGCCCTGGCGCTGGTCACGATTGTGCTGACTGCCGCACTGCTGTACCAGCTGGAACGCCGCGGTGCCGCGCTGGCGCAGGTGGCGGTGACCGCCTCCTTGATGGTGGCGCTGTCGCCGATTAGCTGGTCGCACCACAACGTGCTGCTGCCCCTGCTGGCTGCCGTGTTCATCATGGACGCGTTCCCGACCTATTTTGCGGTTCAGCCTGCGTGGCTGCGGGTGACGGCGACGGTGTTCGCGGTGGTTGCGGTGCTGGGCCTGTACCTGTCGCCGATTAGGATTGCGTCGTGGTTCCACGGTAGCGCGGATGGTTTGGAGCAGCTGGCTCCGGGCGCGTTGGCGGTTTCGGCTATTCCCGCGTTCTGCCTGTGGATGACGATGACGCTCTGGTCTATTGCCGCCCTGAGCGCGCCGGTGCGTGGCGCGAAGGTTGAGCCCGTGCAGTACGGTTCCGTGCGTAGCGATGCGCCTCTGGGCTGGTGGGGCGCTCGCGCCCTGGTGACCGAGAGCGCCGAGTCTGTGCGCGCCGCCGCTTCCCGTGAGGCAACCGCGTGAGCCGCGACAAGGAACTAGAAAAGACCCCTGTGAAGAATACTGACAAGAACTTAGCTACGACCGCGGAGAATACCGAGGCGGCTGCACCGAGGATTCCCTGGGCTTCGGCTAGCTCTACTACTGCACCGGTTGCGGAACCGGCTGCTGAAAGCACTGTAGAAAGTGCTGGGCCCGCCGCATCCTCTGTAGCCACCGCGGAAAAAGCGGCAAAGGAAGAAGTCGCCGAAGAAACCGCCAAGGAGCTCGCTAAGCCTGCGCGTCGCAGCTTCTTTGACCGCATCCCCGGCATGCGCAGCGGTGCTCTCTGGGCGCACCTGCTGTTCATCCTGGTTGCCTTCTACGCCTTCGACTACGTGACGCACGCGGCGGCTGACGATATTTACGTGTACCGCCTGGGCGCTGTCTCCCTGGCGGACGGCCCGGACGGCTACCAGCTGTACACTTTCCGCACGCGCGGTCTGCCGTTTACCTACCCGCCGTTTGCGGCGCTGCTCTTCTACCCGCTCGCGTTCCTCACCGAGCCGCAGAGCATGCTGCTGATTACCGCCATTATTTGCGCGCTCAGCTACTGGTGCGCGTACCTGCTGTACTCCTACGCGCGTAGCCGCTCGTGGCGTCTGCCGTTGCAGAAGCACCTGGGTCATTGGGGCATGGTGTCGCTGATTGCGGCGCTGATTTGGATGTGCGGCCCGTGGCGTTTGACCACGCATTTTGGGCAGATTAACGCCATCATTCTGGCGCTGATTCTCGCTGATTTTATGCGCCCGGCAACCCGCGTTCCGCGCGGTGTGCTGCTGGGTATTGCGGCGGGTATTAAGCTGACCCCGCTCGCGTTCGGTCTGCTGCTGCTCATGCGTAAGGACTGGAAGGGCATTGCGACCCTGGGTGCTAGCTTCGCCGCGACCGTGGGTATCGGCTTCCTGGTGATCCGTGAGGAGTCGCTGACGTTCTGGTTCCATGCGGTGCATGACACTTCGCGTGTGGGCTGGTTCAGCTACTTCGATAACGTGTCGATTATGGGTACGCTGACCCACGCGGGCCTGCAGCATCACCTGACGGCTACCGCCCTGTCGGTGGTGCAGGTGGCGTTGACTCTGCTGATTGTGCTGGTCACGGCGGTTCTGTTGGTTCCGCTGATTCGTGCCCGCGCACTCATGGCGCAGCTGGCGCTGACCGCGTTCATGATGCTGCAGATTTCGCCGATTAGCTGGTCGCACCACAACACCTGGTACCCGCTGATGCTCGCCGCCGTGGTCATGGAAATCTTCCCGCTCATGTACCAGAGGGTCAGCTCCTTCGTCTTCACGCTGGCTGTTATCTTGGCGACTGCGGCGCTGGTGGGCATGTACATTTCGCCGTTCTGGATTGTGCTGGCGTTCTCCCCGCACTTCAACGCGGATCAGATTCTGATGGTGCCGGAAGGCTCCCTGGGCCTGATGGCTGGCACCATGCCGTACCAGCTGATGTACCTGTTTATTCTGGTGACGTTTTTTGTGTACCTGGCGAATCGTCAGCTGGTGGAGCGTGCAGCACACGCCGCGGGCGCCGAACTGGCGGAGGCGAAGTACTCCCGCTAAAGAAACCGCCCGCTCACGGTTGCTGCCTGCTCACGGCGGCGGGCGCATCCAGCAGGTGCACAGCTTTCACCGGGTATAAAAGTATCCCCCGCACCCATCACGGATGCGGGGGATACTTTTATACCCAGCCTACTGACCTAGTCAGTCACGCTGTTAGTTAGTGCCGATGCTCCAAGTAATGTTGGAGTCGGTACGAACCTGCATGTAGCTCTTGTTGCTCTGAACCCACTGCATGCTGCTCTTCACGGTCGGAATGGTCGAGGAGAAGAACGGGTCGTTCTTGGTCGCGTTCAGAACGGTGAAGCCGCGGGTGGTCGGGCCGCTGGTCTGGAACTCCATGGTTGCCTCGGTGCCTTCGTAGGTGAAAGCGTAGAAGTTCATGGTGCTCTGGAACTTCTCACCCTTCTTGTAGTGGGGTGCGGAGTCTGCGTCGTAGACGCGGATGGTCCACTCGCCCTTACCGGTCAGCTCCAGCTTGCGGGTGGGGGTGGAGTGGCCGCTCGCGTCAATCCACGCGGTGCCCTTGAGCTCCTTGCCGTCGCGGGTGGAGTCGATAACGCTCACACCCGAGGCGATGTTGCCCTTATCGTCACGGCTGGTGATGAAGGCGTTGACCACACCGTCTGCGGGCTTGAACTCGTAGTAGAGCAGGCCTGCGGACACATCGCCCTTGATCTTCTCAATGTCGATGGTGTCCTTGTTGTCGGCGACGGTCTTCTTGTATTCCTTGAACTCACCCTCGGGCATCTTCGCTTCAGCAGCAGCGATGGGTGCTGCGGAAGAAGCGGAAGTACCTGCTGCCGCGCTCTCAGATGCGGGCGCTGCGGAAGAAGCCTCAGAGGATGCCGCCACGGAGGACGCCTCAGCGGAAGTAGCCGCCGCGCTCGATGCTGCCGCAGAATCGGAGGTGGGGTTCGAGCCGCCACGCGGAATCAGCATGACAATCGCCAGGATGATAACAATCAGCAGAGCCAGCGCACCACCGATAACACCCCAAATCTTGGTGCCGGAGAACAGACCCTTCTTCTCGGAGTCGTCCTCGCCCTGACCTGCGGGCTCGGTGACGTAGGGGTTGCTCAGTGCCACGGTTGCCTGGTCCTGATCGGACACCTGACCTGCGTAGGGCTGCTGAGCGTTGTACGGCTGACCCTGGTAGGGGTTGTTCTGGTACTGACCGCCCTGCACGTTCTGGCCGTCCTGGAAGCCCTGACCCTGGAAACCCTGGCCCTGGTACTGGCCACCCTGGAAGTTCTGGCCCTGGAAGCCCTCACCCTGGAAACCTTCAGCCTGGTTCGGCTGGAAGCCGTTCGGTGCCTGACCTGCCGGGATGAACTGTGCGTTCTGGCCGGGCTGCATGTTCTGACCGGGCTGTTCCGAGAGGTTCACGGTACGCTCGGACAGGTTGACGGTGCGCTCGGTCTCGGGGGTGTGGAACTCAACGAGCGGGGAGCTCTCGATGGTGTGGGGAGCCTCTTCGGTGGAGGCGGGAGCCTCCGTTGCGGGAGCCTCAGCGACCGGTTCAGCTGCCGCCGGTGCCTCGGGGGCAACCTCGGCGACGGGCTCAACAACAACGGGCTCTGCAACAGGTTCGGAAACGACCGGCTCAGAAGCGGCGGGCTCGGAAACAGCGGGCTCTGCAACCGGAGCCTCAACAACGTGCGCCTCAACGGGCTGCTCGGAAGCAACCTGCTCAGGTGCGGGAGCTTCAGCCACAGTCTTTTCAGCCGCAGTCTCTTCAACGGAAGCTTGCGGGGTCAGAACCTGCTCGGGCAGAGCGGTGCCGGTCAGCGGAACCTGAGTCAGGTGACGCATCGGCTTGGGCTCGGAGGACTCCTCAGCGGACTCCTGAACGGACTCAGCCGCGGGTGCCTCTACCTGCTGTGCCTCAACGTGGGGTGCCTCAGCCTGGGGTGCAGCCACCTCCGGAACCTCGACGACCTGCTCACCTTCGAGCTCAGCGGCGAGCTGCTCCAGGTCAACGTCCTCAACGGTCAGCGGTGCTGCAACCTCGGCGGGCTGCTCAGCAACTACGGGCTCAGCAACCTGCTCAGCGGGAGCCGCCTCAGCAGTGGGCTCCTCGGGAATCAGCGGCTCAATAGTAGCCTCTTCAACCTGAATGGGTTCGGGCTCGGGCTCTTCGACCCACAGCTGCCAGCCTTCAGGAACGGGACCCCACGCGGGGTCGGGGCGCCACGTAGGAGTGGGGGCCCATCCAGCAGGAGGAGCGGGCCAGTTGGGCGGCGGATTGAAGACGAGTGCCATAAGAAAGCAGCCTTTCTGGTGCTGAAAAAACACCCCGGAAGAGCGGTCATCAGCGACTATGTATATGAGCGTATTGTCGCTACAAATTATGGCATAGGTTCAGAAAATGAACCCCGTGAATGGTGGGTTTTTAGCCTTATTCACGGCTTTTTCAATGGTTTTGGAACATTCCGTATCAATCAGTACTTGAAGGTTGCCGCATGCCCGGTCACCATCGAGCCCGCGGAGGCTAGGATTAAAGAATGAACACGACACCGCCTCCCGCACCCCCGCAGGTAGCCGCCGGAACCCCCGCTGCTCCTGCGCCTGTTGCAGGTCTTGCCTACCACCGTCTCTCCCACGCCGACCCGAAATCCCGCTGGTTCTCACCCCTGCTGGAAGGTCTGCTCGGCGTCGCCGTATTTATTGGCCTCAACCTGATCATTTCAGTCGCCCTGGCTGTGGCGATTATGGGTTCGGGACTTTCCCTCCAGGATGTAGCTACGAACCGCGCCGTCATTATGGAACACCCGGCGCTGTTCGCGCTGACCTTCCTCTCCCTGATCGCCATTGTGCCTTCGCTCTTTTTGGCGCGCCTGGTCGTGGGCCCGAAGCCCTGGGGTTTGATCCATTCGGTGGCGGGCCGTCTGCGCCGCTCACTGCTACTTCCGTACCTGGGTTTGAGCTTCGCTGTCTATGGCATCTACTACGCCGTGATGCTGGCGTTGAGCGGTGAGAGCCTGCCCGAATACCGCTATTTTCAACCTCCACAGGTTGAATTTTGGGTTTATGTGGCGATGATGCTGCTCCTGGTGCCCGTGCAGTGCTACGCCGAAGAGCTCGCCTACCGTGGCTTCATGATGCAGATGCTGGGCCGCTGGCTCCGCACCCCCTGGCTGCCGATTGTGCTGCCCGCAGTGCTGTTCATGCTCTCCCACGCCTACGACCCCTGGGGTCAGAGCACGATTCTCGCGATGGGTATTTACGCGGGTTTCCTCTGCTGGTACACCGGCGGCCTGGAAGCCTCCATCAGCCTGCACGTGGCAAATAACGTGATCCTGATGCTGCTGTCCATGGTGGCTGGTCTGGATCCGTTCGCCTCCGAGGGCGTGACCCCCGTGGATGCGCTGCAGGGTATCGCCCTGGAAGGCGTGTACGTGGTGCTCGCCTGCCTGATCTTCAACGCGCGCGCTCGCCGCGGCGAAGTTTCACGTGAAACACAACCGCTCAAGGTTGATAACTAAAGGCTGCGGCGGGTTGCTCTAGCCCAGCTACCCCAGCCCTCCCACCCCGCTCCATTCGAGCCTCACCTGGGCTCATACTTCACGCCGCGTGGACTACCAGCCCCGGTCACCCCGTCAACACCCAAGAAAAGGTAGGGTTAAACCATGACTGTTGATGCTGTAAAAAATATTGAAGACCTCGCCGCATTCGTGGCGGATTCGCCGGTCTCTTACCTCGCCGCGCGCACGGTAGCGCGCCGCCTGCAAGCAGCAGGCTTCACCGAGCTTGTAGAGACCGAAGCATGGGACCCGCAGGTTGCAACCGGCCGTCACTTCGTCGTTCGCGACGGCGCGATTATCGCCTGGGCTGGCGGTGCGAAGGCGCAGAAGGCAAGCGGCTACCGCGTGCTGGGTGCACACACTGACTCGCCCTCCCTGAAGATCAAGCCCTCCTCCTCCATTACCACGAAGGGCTGGCACCAGATTGCTGTTGAGAACTACGGCGGCGCACTGCTGAACTCCTTCCTCGATCGCGAGCTGTGCGTGGCGGGCCGCCTCACCGTCCTTGAGGGCGGGGAGCTGAAGGACCGCCTGGTGCGCACCGGCCCGATTGCGCGCATCCCGCAGCTGGCGCCGCACCTGGACCACAAGCGGAACGAACTGGTGCTGGACAAGCAGTTCAACATGTACCCCGTGTGGGGCGTGGACCCGGCGGAGAATGACGTGCTCGGCTACATGGCGAAGCACGTGATTGACGGCGAGCCGGTCGACCCAGAAAGCATTGTGGGTTACGACCTGCTGTTCGCTGATTCGCAGCCGCCGCGCCGCTTCGGTGCGGATCAGGAGCTGTTCGCATCGGGTCGCCTGGATAACCTGTCTTCGGTGCATGCGGGTTTGACCGCCCTGGAGCGTTACGTTGCCGATAATGCGGATGAGCACGCTACCGAGACTGTGATGCTTGCGGCGTTTGACCATGAGGAGCTTGGTTCGGAGTCGCGTAGTGGTGCGGCTGGCCCGTTCCTGGAGGATATTTTGGTGCGCCTGTCCGCTGCGCGCGGTGAGAGCACGGAGGAGTACCGCCGTTCGGTGGCGGCGTCGTTCTGCCTGTCGGCTGATGCCGGTCACCTGGTGCACCCGAACTATCAGGGTCACCACGACCCGACCGTTCAGCCACTGCCCGGTGGCGGCCCGCTGTTGAAGATTAACGCGAACCAGCGTTATGCGACGGATTCGGTGGGTGCTGGCGTGTTTGCGGCGGCGTGTGCGAAGGCTGGTGTGCCGTATCAGGAGTTCGTGTCGAATAACAATATGCCGTGTGGTTCGACGATTGGCCCGATTACGGCGACCCGCCTGGGTATGCGCACTGTGGATGTGGGTATTGGCCTGCTGTCGATGCATTCGATGCGCGAGATGTGCCATGTGGACGATATGGCGTACATGACCCGCGCGGTGGAAGGCTTCTTCCGCCTCTAAAATGAACCCCGCTGAGGTATGAACAGCTGGGGGAAGGGCGCCGGGAACGTAAGGTTCCCGGCGCCCTTATTTTTTAAAAATTTTTCGGGGGGGGGGAGTGTTTACCTCTTGAATAGGGTTCATGTTTGCTGTAAAGTAACCCACAATACGTAATATACGTGTTGCACATTACTTGTTTTTGAGAAGTTTTCACCAATGATGGTGCGCCATCAGCTCGTAACCGGCGTAGCGAGCGAACCCCAATTTGAAAGGCGGTTCCCATGTTCTTCGATATTTCTGTGTTCCTGCTAGTGGTTTTGGTCATTGTGGGTCAGCTGAAAAAAGCACCACCAAGGTTGCTAAACAACCCTGGCTATCAGAAGGAGAGGGAGCAGGTGCGAAAGCACCGGCGCATCCTGGATATGCTCAGCCTGAGTTTTGCTCTTGCCCTGATGATTATTCAGTGGGGTGGCCCCCTGACGACGCTTGCCTTTCGGGCGTGCGTTATTTGGTTGATTCCCAGCCAGCTGTATGATCTCTGGCAGAAGTTCAATGTGCCGCGTGGTGTACTCTTCGCGTGTGCTGTAGCCCTGATCGTTATTGAGTTTGGGTTGGCGCTCCTACCCTAACCTGCACCCTATAACAGTTGTGGCGGTGACCGAACAACGGTCACCGCCACAACTATTTTTAAGATGAGACAGGAGATGAGACAGGTTTGGATTAGACAGGGTTGTCGGGGTTGGGCAGGGTTACCACCTCAGACCAGCGAGTATCCTTAGCGGCCGCACGGTTCGCGTCGCTCTTCTGCTTCACATCGGCTGGCGCCTGCTGCGCCCACAACTCAAAAGCAACAATGTAGTTCTCGGGGTAGTTTGCCGCGAGCAGCTCCTGGCGGGTCGGGAAGTACTCCTTACCCTCTCGAATATCGACGTAGTTGCTTGCCTTGTAGGGGTCTGCGTTCTGGATGTCAGTGCGCGGGCCGGAGGCTACCTTTCCGCTTGCCACGTTATTGTCATCGATAGCGCGAACCCATGCCGCAGCGTAGGTGTGATCGGCCTTGTTCTTCTCGTACAGTGCCAGGCACTCGGATCCTGCTGATTCAGCTTCGGCGCGGGTGGGGAAGTTCGCCTGGTTGCGCACAACATGCCGCGCGGAGACGTAGGAGGGGAGTGCCGTTCCGCGGTCGGCGCTGATGGCTTCCTGCTGCTTGAGGGTTTCAGCTTTCGCGGTTTCGTCAGGTTCAAGGCAGGGGGCGGTTGCCTTCTTCGCCGCGGAAGAGGAAGCGGACCCGGTGGCGCTTGAAGCTGACGGGGAGGAAGCCACGGTCGTATTCGAGGGTGCCGGAGTGCTGGATGCCGTGCTGGTGGAGCTGCCGCAGGAAGCAAGAAGCATGGGAAGAATCGCCAACGCGGCACCGCGTCGTAGACCGCTGGAACGGAGCGAAAGAAAAACAGGGGTGTGGGTCATGAGACCACCTCACAAGAGGGATGGAACGATATATTGCGTCTAAACATACCCAAATATTTGATACATGGTCAATGGAAAATACCATCTTAGTTTAAAACCAACACTCTAGACGCAAGATGTGCAACCCAGTAGTCTTAAAGTTCTGACCTGCTTAAACATGAGGTAGACGGGGTAAGAGTGCGGAGGGTTTGCAGGTCGCCTACTTGTCTTAGCATTGGCTTCGGGGCTTAGTGGATAAGAAAAACAATATTGAGGCTATGCGTTCGGTGTTCCGCTACTAGCTTTTTATGCTACTGAAAGGAAATGGCATCATGAATTCTACTTATAAAATGTTCGCCGTAAATGAGAAAATAATTTTGTATATCTTATTTCTCATTGTATTGCAATTTTTCTATATTTTCCCAACTGCCCTGTATGCAGATTTCTATAGATTTGTATCGCCATGTGATAGGTGGCAAAGTGCATATTTCGACTATATACCCTTCTTTGTGGTGGGAGTTGTATCAGCTAGCTTATGGCAGACTTTTAGTATGTGGCTGGGTGTAAAGCTTCGTATAGGAATTTTTTGGATCGCATCGCTATATTTAGTTTTTAAAATGTATGGGACTTATGAAATTTTAAAAGGCAATATCTTAAGTTCATGTAAAGTCCCTACAGAATATATGCATGGAATATTGTGGCCATATGATCTACAGGCATTCATTCTCTGGGGTCCCGATATTATCTCATGCGTTATTTTTATAGCAGTTTTTATTGCATGTTCTAAGCGTAGCTACTGGATACCAACCCTCGCAGCTATAGCCGCATTTGTTGCGCAGTGCGTCCTCTCGGTGCTGCTCTGGGAATACGTTAGGGGACTTATCTATTTCCTCCTGCAGTAGCGATGGGTCGTTGAGGTGCAGGCTTTTACGGAGTTCGAGGTTGCACCATCAGCACCCTAACCGTGCTCCTCCGGGCATGTTGGCTTCCGCTGATTATCGGGCAAATAGCAATATCTGATGCTGGCGTCTTGGCGTCGTGTTTACCTCAAAAACCCGGTGGCTTCCGTATTTACGCAAGTCAAGGCGCTGAATAAACTTGTTTATCGATTTTCCTCCGAGGTGTTGGATTTTAAAAAATAAACATATTTTTCTCTTGACCATGTATCAAAACTGCCCGTATAGTGAGGGTCAATTCGGTATGTTCCAGCCCACAATGAGGTGACATTATGGCCCTGAATTCTAGGACCCCCAACCACCGTTATAACGCACTGCGATACGGCGCCGCTCTCTTAACCCTGCCCCTGTTCCTTGCCGCCTGCGGTGGTGCAAACACCGCGGCAAGCAGCACCTCCTCACCCTCCACGGCGAGCGCCTCAGCAACGGCAAGCGCCACGCCGCCCATCAGCTGCTCCTCATACTCCGCTGAAGATCTCGCATCAGCAGAAGCCGCCAAGCCCGTCCCACGCACCGATGAACAGTACCCCGCGTACATCCAGTACCGGAACATCCTCGCAGACGGCGCCCACATCATTGAGCCCAGCGAAATCGACAGCAAGTGCCACGCCGCACTCAAAGCAGGGCGGAGCACCTTCCCCGAATACGTTCAAAACATCGATGCCTATAACGCCCACCCCAGCGTCGGACTCTCCGACCCCTTCGCCGGTAGCGAGTACCGAGACATCAAGAACCGCAACGAATTCATTCCCCACCGCGCAGACCTGGAAGAAGCCGCCTACCCCGAGATGATTATTCGTCTCTACGAAAAGTGGTACGAGGCAGCCCCCGCAGACATCAAGACGCTCAGCGACGGCAACCGTGCACGATTCCTCGCCACAAGCGCCTACCAGCAGTGGAAGGCCCAGCCCCAAACCCCCAGCAGCTCCCGCCCATAAGTCCACTCACGCATAAACCCGCGCAAAAACAGTTGTGGCGGTGACCGAACAACGGTCATCGCCACAACTCTTTAAACGGTCATTACCGGGCTTATTTTTTGGGGGAGGGGCTACTTGCCCTTCACCTCGCGTGCCAGAGCCAGTAGCTCCTCATGCACCGTCGTATCGCCCGTAACCTCCGGGTGGAAAGAAATACCAATCAGGTTGCCCGAACGCACACCCACAATCTTCCCCTCATGACGAGCCGTCACCTGCACACCCTCACCAGTGCCAGTCACAATCGGCGCACGAATAAACGCCGTATCAATAACCACCTCATCACCGGCAGGGGTCAGCCACGGCAGGCGCACCTCCGCAGAATCAACCTGCGAACCAAACGCGTTACGACCCACCGAAACATCCAAAACACCCAGCGACTGCTGACCCGGCGCCGGATCATCAATACGCTCCGACAACATAATCAGGCCAGCACAGGTACCCAGAGTCGGCAGACCCGAAGAAATCGCCTCAATCAGCGGCTCACGCACACCAAAAATACGGGTCAAACGGTCAATCGTCGACGACTCACCACCCGGCAAAACCAGCGCATCCAGACCCTCAAGCTGCTCACCAGTACGCACCCAACGCACCTGCGCACCCAGAGACTCCAGCATCTCCGCATGCTCACTCACGCCGCCCTGCAACGCCAAAACACCAACCGTAAAACCCTCACCCGGCAAAACACCGGTAGGCTGAACCTTCTCAACCATCACCGCTCCCTTCACAAAACAACAAACACAACAAACACAAGGAGGGTGGGACCCGCCTCAGCGAACCCCACCCCCTCATCAAACACTCACCCCGAATACGGGGTGCGCGCACGAATTACCAGCCGCGCTCCGCCAGGCGGTGCGGTGCCGGGATGTCAGCAACGTTAATGCCGACCATAGCCTCACCCAGGCCGCGAGAAGCCTCAGCAACCTTCTCCGGGTCGTTGTAGAAAGCAGTAGCCTTCACGATAGCCTTCGCGCGAGCAACCGGGTCGCCCGACTTGAAAATACCGGAACCAACGAACACGCCGTCAGCACCCAGCTGCATCATCATTGCAGCGTCAGCGGGGGTAGCCACGCCACCAGCGGTGAACATCACCACGGGCAGCTTACCGGTCTGAGCAACCTCACGAACCAGCTCGTACGGTGCAGCCAGTTCCTTAGCCTTCACGTACAGCTCGTCGGGCATGGTGTTGTACAGGCCCTGCAGCTCAGCAATCTGACGCTTAATGGTGCGGATGTGCTTAGTCGCCTCAGAGACGTCACCGGTGCCAGCCTCGCCCTTCGAACGGATCATAGCGGCACCCTCGGTGATACGGCGCAGAGCCTCACCCAGGTTGGTAGCACCGCACACGAAAGGCACCTTGAACTGGTGCTTATCAATGTGGTTCACGTAGTCAGCGGGAGAAAGAACCTCAGACTCGTCAATGTAGTCGACCTTCAGGGTCTCCAGAATCTGAGCCTCAACGAAGTGGCCGATGCGTGCCTTCGCCATGACCGGAATCGAAACAGCATCAATGATGCCCTCAATCATGTCCGGGTCAGACATACGAGCCACGCCGCCCTGCGCACGAATATCCGCGGGAACGCGCTCGAGAGCCATGACGGCAACAGCGCCAGCATCTTCAGCGATCTTAGCCTGTTCGGGGGTGACGACGTCCATGATGACGCCGCCCTTGAGCATGTCGGCCAGGCCGCGCTTAACAAGCGGGCTGCCGGTTACGGTGTTGTTATCAGTCATGACCTTATCTTCTCACGTTCTGAGTGTTCGCGCGCACTCACAGGGGCGGATTTTCTGTTCTCTGACACAGTACGACCCCAAGTTCACGTCAGAACGACACAAAACGTCATGAAAAGCGGTTAGAGTAGGGCGGTTCATGGGCTGAGCAGGCCCGGCTGAGCAGACCCGCCGGATGCACGCAGGTCGCCTCCCATAAACTCACATCCCGAGCGGCCATAAGGCAAGGTTTTGCTCAGGGTAAACATCCACCCACCCGCACTGAACAACGGTAAAATACAGAAGCTACGCCCGCACTCGTCCCCACGCGGAAGCCTCACGGCCCAGGGAACGAGCAAAACATTTTGGGCACCCTGGCACCCGCACACTCGCGGACATCAGCCGTCTATCAGACGCACACCATGAACCAGCCGCCACATCCAAAAGGAACACACCAAATTGCTTGAAGTCATCATTGCCCTATCGCTGGCAATTCTTCTGGGTAATATCCTCGCCCATAAAATACGGATAACCCCCGCCATTCTGCTCATTTTCCTGGGGCTTGTGCTGGCGCTCATCCCCGTTCACGCCATGCACGAGGTGCGCGAGGTCGGGCTGCCACCGCACGTGATTCTCGAAATCTTCCTGCCCGTGATGCTGTTCTGGGAGACCCGAAACACCTCCTGGCGTGAGGCGCGCGCTCGTCTGCGCGGCATTCTGCTCTCGGGCACGGTGCTCGTAATTTTCACGGCGTTCGTTATCGCCTGGGTGCTTCACACATTTATGGGCGTCTACCTGTGGCATGTGGCGCTGATTATCGGTGTGGCGCTCGCCCCCACCGATGCTGTGGCCGTGGCAACGCTCAACGGCAAACTCCCCAAATCTTCCATCACCACCCTTAAAGCGGAAGCACTCATTAACGACGGCACCACCCTAGTTCTTTTCGCACTCGCCCTGCAGCTTGCGGGTGGTCATGAACTTACCCTGGGGACTGCATCCGGAATGTTCTTCTTCTCGTTCCTGATTGGAACTCTCGTTGGCCTGGCCGTCGGATGGGGTGTAGATAAGCTGCGTGCGCACATCGGCAACCCCATGAACTTCAGCGTGTTCATGTTTACCGTGCCGTTTATTGCTTTCTTCCTGGCTGAAGAGATCGAGCCTTTTGAGGGCATGAAAGGTTCCGGAGTGGTGGCTGTGGTGGTCGCCGCTTTCTACCTGACCTATCGCGGACCGGATACCATCAAACCCCAAAACCGTTTCTACGGTCTGCCCATCTGGTCGTTTGTCTCCTATGTCATGAACGGTGCGCTCTTCGTGCTCGTGGGTGTTCAGCTGCCCAGCGCCACAGCGCCTGTGGATGATGTTCTTCGTGAATACAACTATGCGTGGGCTTTGACGTTCGCCGTGATTGTGGTGGCATGGCTTGTTTCCATTGCGGCGCGTTTTATTTTCCTGCACGTCTCGATCGGTATTATTCGTGCCCTTGACCGTTCAGAAAAGCAGAAGCAGCTGCGCACAACTTTCCGTGGCCGTGTAGTGAGTACCTTTGCGGGACTGCGCGGCGGTGTTTCCCTCGCGGTGGCTCTCTCCGTGCCGACTGATGTTCCCGCGCGTGACTTTATTATCTTTGTTGTTGCGGGCGTGGTTCTGCTGTCGATGGTGGTTCAGGGGATGCTCCTGCCGCTCGTTATTAGGTGGGCGAAAATTCCGGTTGATACCACCGAAGAAGATGAGATTAATGAAGCAATCCGCACGATCATTGCCGAGTCCTTCGACTCTGTGGCTGAGATCGGCCAGGAAATTGGTGCACCACAGTGGATTATCGACCGCATTGCCGACGAACAAATGTACAACGCGAGTATACACCGCAACCTGCACGCCGTTCGTAAAGACGGTGCGAATGCGCCGGAAGAAGCCCGCCGCATTATTGAAGCGGGCGACCTTGAGAAAGAGCTGCGCCTGCGGCATTTGGAGAAGCAACGCAGCGTGCTCAAGCGCCTGCGTAATGAGCGCATAATCGACACGAATGTGCTCCACGCGATTCAGGAAATCCTGGATATTGAGGAGGTTCGCGTGCTTGGTCCGGTTGAGCTCGAATAGCTCACACTCCTACATGCGATACGTATGAGGCGAGGCGCCCCACCCCTAAACGGGGAGGGGCGCCTCGTTGCTTTTTATGTCTAAACCTCTAGACCCACCACTACGTGGAGACGGTACAATACACTAGCCCGTTTTTTCGCGCGGACCACGCTTCTTGCCGCGCACCGGACACAACACAGACTAGAACCACAGGAACCTATGACGTCCCACCAGACTGAAAACAACGCACCCAAAAATAGCGCACCCAACAACAATGCACCCGCCGCAGGACACGGCGGACACGGCCCGCACGGCGCAAGCGAAGACCCGCAGAACATCTACCTGCTCAAAGACGCCCCCATCCTCAAGGCGCTCCTCTCCCTCGGCGTGCCCATGGCACTCGGCCTCGCCATCACCAGCATCTACAACGTGGTGAACTCCTACTTCGTCGGCCACTACGGCGGCACCGAAGACCTCGCCGCCACCAGCTACGGCGTGCCCGTCTTCGGCGTCATCATGGCGATCGCAGGACTGTTCGGCCTGGGCTCCTCAACCCTCGCCTCCCGCAAGCTCGGTGAAGGCCAGCCCGCCCACGAAATTCACCGCGTCACCTCCTTCGCCCTCTACTCGGCGCTCGGTGCCGGTATCGTCGCGGCGGCTATCGGCTTCATCCTCGCCGACCCGATCACCAGCATCATGGGTGCATCCGGCGGCTCCTACGAACCGACCCGCATCTACGTGCACCTCATGTTCCTCGGCGCGCCCCTCGCTATCGGCATGTTCACCCTCGAACAGCTCGTCCGATCCGAAGGCTACGCCAAGCAGTCCATGTACGGCATCATCGTCGGCACCGTCGTCACCTGCATCTTCGACGTGCTGTTCATCGCCATCATGGGCATGGGCGTCGCCGGTGCCGGTTGGGCGATGCTGCTGGCGAACGGCGCATCCATGCTGTACTACCTGCTGTTCCTGATGCGTCAGAGCGAGAACTTCTCCGCGAACATCCGCGACTTCTCCCTCGACCCCGCTATCATCAAGCCCGTGGTCGCGGTCGGTGCTGCTGAGCTCATTCAGAGCCTCAACCTGATCTTCGCCGCCCTGCTGCTGAACAACCTCGCCGCCTCCTACGGTGACGACACCGTCGCGGCGTTCGGCCTGGCAATGCGCCTGAACATGGTGCCCGAAATGCTGTGCATGGGCCTGTGTATGGGCGGTATCCCGCTGTACGCCTACGCGTACGGTGCCCGCAACGGCGCCCGCGTGAAGGAGGCGCTGCGCACCGCAACGATCCTGTCCGTGGCGACCTCCGCGATCATCACCATTCCGGTGCTGATTTTCCGCCGTGAACTGCTCGCCGTGGTTGGCGATGCAAGCCTCATCGACACCGGCGAGGAGATTATGGTTGCGCTGATGCTCGCCGCCGTGTTCAACGCGGTCAGCATCGTGTTTGTGTCTTGGTTCCAGGCGGCCGGTAAGGGCGGCCCGGCAATGCTGATGACCCTCGGTATTGCTCTGCTGTTCTTCCCCGCCGTGTACTTCGGCAACATGTGGTTCGGCTTTAAGGGTCTGACCTGGGCGTTCCCCTTCACCCAGGTGCTCGCCTGCGCGTTGGGCCTGGTGCTGTTCCTCGCCACGGGTGGCGCGAAGGTACCGCCCGCTGAAGCTGAGGTTGAGGCTGAAGGTTCTGAGGATTCGGACGTTCAGGCTGCCCAGGTTTCTGGCGCACAGCCCGAACAGAAGGCATAGTCCTCGGTCTGCAAAAGCATAGTAAAAGCCCCGAACTCCCACCAAGGGAGTTTGGGGCTTTTACGTTAGGTCATTTGCCGGTTGAGGCGCTAGTTCTTCCACCAGGAATCAAAAATCGTCACCGGAGTAGTGCGCTTATGGCGGCTACGCAGGTAAATCTGCTCCAGCTTCGCAGCTGCCGCCTCATCGATTTCCTTACCCTCCAGGTAGTCATCAATCTGCGGGTAGGTCAGACCCAGCTCATCCTCATCGGTACGGCCGGGCACGCCGTCCAGCAGGTCAGCCGTCGGCGGCTTAGCCCACAGACGCTCAGACGCACCCAGCACCCGCAGCAGCAGCTGGTTCTGGCGCTTGTTCAGGCCGTACAGCGGTAGCAGGTCCGCGCCGCCGTCACCGAACTTCGTGAAGAAACCCGTAATGGACTCCGCCGCATGGTCGGTACCCACCACCAGGTAGCCGGGGCCGCCAGCCACCGCGTACTGGGCAATCATGCGGGCGCGCGCCTTCACATTACCCTTGTTGAAGTCGCTGATCTGCTCGCCGGTCGCGGCAGTGTAGGCGGTGTCGAAGCCGTCGACAGCCTCCGCAATGTTGAAGGTCAGGGAGCGGGTGGGCTGGATGAAACGCAGCGCCTCCTGCGCGTCCTCTTCGTCGTGTTGCACACGGTAGGGCAGGCGCACCGCCACGAACTCGGCGGTGCGGCCGCGCTCGTTGAGGCGGTCCACCGCCAGCTGGCAGAGGCGACCCGCCAGAGTGGAGTCGATACCGCCGCTGATGCCCAGTACCAGGCCGCGGCTTCCGGTGGCTTCCAGGTAGTCGCAGATGAACTGGATGCGGCGCTCCACTTCTTCGCGTGCCTGCTCTTCGGTCATGTTGGGCTTGACGCCCATTTCACGGATGATCTGTGCCTGTAATTCACGCATGACTTAAGTGTACGCTCCACCTTATAGCCCGTGCGGTGAACCACCGAGGGAGGCGAGGTAGTGTTCCACACGGTGCGTTCAGCGCGGCGCACGCGGCGGGTTCAGTATCGTTTCAGCCTCCCGCCAGTTCCGCAAATACACAGCATACTCACCGGTAAAAACCCTGTGCGACAACCCGTGCGGCTGTTAGCATGAACATACGGTTCAAATACCGTTCAAAACAGCCGGTGATGAGGGAAAACGCCCCCACACCCGCTACGCTACAGAACACGTCAACCAAGGACGGTGAAGACAGCACCATGGCAAAAACAAAAACTGAACTCTACGACGAGCTCGTAGACATCGAAACCAGCCTCGAAAACCACCCGCTCACCTCCGGGAAAATAGCGGAGGCGAACATCATCATCGAGCAGATGAAGGAGCAGGGCGCCACCCCGGAAGAAATCAATGAGGCACTCATCCAGCAGGGGCTGCCCTCCCTTGTGGAGATTGGTAAGAGTACCTTGCTGCAGTCTTTTAGCCTCTGGAAGCTCAATCACCGCAAGTTAAAGGTGGAAGCCGCCATTGAGAAGCTCAACCGTAAAGAAGCCCGCCGCCACTAACTAGCCCGCCTCGGGCAGGGCGAGGCAAGCAAATACCCCCGGCAGATGCGTACAGCATCCACCGGGGGTATTTCTTTTAAAAAGGTAGTTTTTTCATGCTCCTGGAAGCGGCAATGCGCTCACTCGAGACTGGAAGTGAGATGCGAATGAACGTATTGAGTAAACTCTTCAATACTGCAGACATGAGTGACTAATCCGATGACTTTGTTATAGAGATGAGTAGAGTCATCTACTAAATAGAGACCGTGACACTCTAGAAGGCCACCAAGGAGCGCAACCGCTACACGCTTATTGCCATCAACAAAAGGATGTTGACGAATAACCTCTACACAGAGATGAACAGCCTTATCTACAATGTGCGGATATAGCTCTTCTCCACCAAAAGTTTGGTAAGGGCTCTGAAGAATTCCTTCGAGAATATCAAGGTCTCGAACGCCTGCAGACCCTCCAAAGCGGTTGATAAGCAACTGGTGGATAGCTAAAGCAGTATCAACGGAGATATGTGCAGAGGACATCACTGGCTCAGACGTTCAAAGACGCTTTCGTAACGGTCAATGAAGCTAGTCGCTGCCCCTAAAATCTTCTCCTGATCGATAGTTTCAGAAGAAGTCTTCGCTACGGCTTCTTTGTTATCAGAAGTGGAATCTACTCCCAGAGGAACAATCTTGAAAGCAGGCTGATTGCGCTTAAATACAGTGATTTCTTCACCTTCCTGAATGACCTGATTAGTCACGGAAGTGAGGTTGGCACGTAGTTCAGAAAATCCAACGGTGAGCATAGTATCTTTCCTTTGTACTATTTCTTGTACAAATTTTAGCACTATATCTACTGATGAAGTCAGCCCACAGAAAAGGCCGTGCCGGGGCAGAAAACTCCACCCCGACACGGCCCTCACATCCGCATCCGATTAGCGGTTATTCAGCACGCGCACGTTATAGCGGTGCAAGAACGCCGCCATCGCGCCACGCTCAATCGGCTGAACCGGACGGAACGAACCATCCGGCCAACCCGTCGTAATCCGCTGATCGGCCAACCACGCAATCTCGCGGTAGAACTGGCTGCCGGTCGACACGTCACTAAACGGCGAAGCCACCGGAGCAGAATACGCCGGCGAACCCGCAAAACGGTAGAAGAACGCCGCCATAGCGTCACGGTTCACCGCAGCATTCGGACGGAACGTACCATCCGACCAACCGGTCGTAATACCGCGGGCACGCATCCACTCAATCTCCTTGTAGAACGGGTGATCACGCGGCACATCCTTAAAGCTCGGAGTGCTCGGCGCAGTGAACTGCGGCGAACCCGCCATACGGTAGAAGAACGCCGCCATCGCGCCGCGCTCCACCGAACCGTTCGGGCGGAACGTACCATCCGGGTAGCCGGTCGTAATACGACGCTGAGCCAGCCAGTTAATATCATTCACGAACGGGTAATCCGCCGGAACATCCGTAAAGTGTGCGCTCGCGGCGGTATCCTCAGAGTTCGACGAGACACGCAGAACCTGCGCACGCTCACCCGCAGCCCCATTCACGCCGGACAGGTCGCCGGTCGCATTGTGCATGTGCAAGAACAGCGCAGAAACGTTCTTCGCGTCGCCGTTACGGTGCGCCACCAGCTGAGTCTCCGGTGCGTCCACGAACAGGTTCGGCACGCCCGCCGAATCGCCACTGAACCACAGCTTCGGTGCCGCATAGTTGAACACCACCGAATCAGTCGTATCAACCACAGTCGTAGCGGAGAACGCGCTCGAAGTGGTCACCGAGTACGAAATCTCGGTCGACTCAGCCTCGGGGTCCAGACCCAGAACGCTCAGCGGAACAGTCATCACCAGGGTGTTCGAATCCATGATGTTGGTGTCCGTATCACCCCAGGTGCCGTTCAGCGGGTACAGGGCGTTCTCAATGGCCTGCCACTTGCCGTTGCTGCGCTTAGAAACCTTCACCAGCGGGTAGTCCAGGCCCTTCTCACGCACCGTCTGCAGGCGGTAGTCGCTCGTGCCGTCCTTGTCGGTATCAATGAACACGTAGTAGGTGCCGCGCGGGGTCACCTCCTGCCAGTTACCCCAGGTGGAAATACCGAAGGACAGGCGCGCCTCGGAGGTGTCCGCACCGGCAGCCTTCAACGCCGCCACGTCCGAGGCGGCACCCACATACTGCAGGTCCATGCGGGAATCCGAACCCACACCCAGCTTCGCGGTCGGGATGCGCGGGCTCGAAGCGCCCAGCTCAAAGGCACCCAGCAGGGAGCGGTAACCGCCCTGATCCACCGCGGTACCCTGCAGGGTCAGGGTCTGCTCCAGGGCACCCACGCCGTTCGTGTCAAAGTGAATATCTGCACCGGCTACGCGCATTGCGGAGACCGGTTTCGGGGCCACATGCAGCGGCATGCGCAGGGTCTTCACCGCAGCCGACGAATCAGCGTCGGTCAGGATCAGGCGGCCCGAAGCGCTCGCAATGTACTGGCGGGCACCCGAAATGGTGACCGTACCGGTCGAGTAGTTCACCGAATCCTGGTTCGGGTACATGGACGGGTCGCGGGTCTTCTCCAGCTTCGACGGGTCAATGCGCACCGTCACGGTGAACGTTGCCTTCTGACCGGCACCCACAGACACGGACTGCGGGTAGGAGAACTCCACACCCGGGATGCTCGTGCTTCCCTCATAGTTCAGGGTGTAGGTGTGCGCCACCGAGTCGGTGTTCTCGACGCTCACGCGGTGCTGCAGGGTCTGCACACCGGCGTTCGGGGTGTACTCGAGCACGCCGAAAGTGTCCGAAACCTGTTCGGGGCGTGCCGCGTTGAACAGCATGACGCGGTCAGCCACCGCCGCACGCGTGTTGATGCGGCCGGTACCCACACGGTCCACCGCGTAGGGGTTGCCCCAGGCGTCCTGCATGTGGTGGTCGGCGGTGTTCATGATGACGGTCTTAAGCATGCGCGGACCGTACTCCGGGTGCGCCTGCATGATCAGCGCCGCAACACCGGCAACAAACGGCGTGGACATGGACGTACCGGTCTTCACGCTCGAACCGGTACCGCTACCAACCTCGATGGAGGAAATGTTCGTGCCCGGTGCCGCAACGTCCGGCTTGGTGATGCCGTGCGAACCGTGCATGCCGCGCGCGGTGGAGGTGTTCGCCTGATCCAGCTTGCCGTTGGGCACGCGGATTGAGTCGCGCAGGTTCTCGCCGAGCTGCAGGGTCAGCTCACCGGAATCAATCTGCGCGGAAAGGCGCTCCACCTGGCTCTTTGACAGGCGCACGCCCGGAATGGAGGAGTTGCCGCCGATAGCGGTGTCACCGACCTCAGTGTTCGAGGTGAGCACCACGCCGGTCGCGCCAGCCGCCTGCAGGTTGTCGAAGCGTACCTTCGAGCCGCAGGGTGCGGTGCCGTCAGCGTCCGCCCAGTCGATGAGAGCCCACTTGCCCTTCAGCGCTGCGGCTTCCTCTTCGGTGAATGCCTCGCAGGCGTAGCGGTTGCGGGAGGCGGCACGCACCACGGTACCGCGCAGCTGCTCTTTGGTTGCCTTCGAATAGTCGAAGCTCACCGAGTAGTCACCGTAGGTGTCCGCCTCGTTCGCGGGGGCGAGAATCTTCACGCGGTCCACCAGCTGGGTCGAGCCGATGGAGTTCGCCACGGTCAGGCCGTAGGCGCTGGTGCCGGGGCCGCCCGAGTTGGAGTAGGTGTCGCCCACGGCGTTGTAGTTGTTGGCGTTACCCGCTGCAACCACGGAGAGGATGCCCTCGCGGTAGAGGGAGCCGACCGCGTAGTTCACGGTCTCATCGAACACGCCGAACTCGTTGCCGAGCGACAGGTTCGCGATGTCGGCGCGGTCGGAGAAGTCGCCGTCGTCGTTGGGGTCGAGCACGCGGTCCAGGCCCTTGGGGACGAACGCGGTGGTGCCCTTACAACCGAAAATGCGCAGGCCAATCAGCTGGGCGTCCGGTGCGGAGCCGGGGCCGATCTTCATGTCCTTGAGCTGCTCTTCGGTGAGCTTGGAGTAGTCGCCGTGGAAGGTGCTGCCGTCCGCGTTCACGCCGTAGCCTGCCGCGGTGCCGGCCACGTGGCTACCGTGGCCGCCGCAGTCGAGCGGGTTGTTATCCGGGTGGGGAGTGGAGGTTTCCTTCTTACCGGAGTTGTAGTCGTCACCGACCAGGTCGTAGCCGCCAAGGAACTTCTTCGGATCGTAGGTGCCCTCGGGAATCGTGTCGGATGCCTTCGCCTTCTCGAAGGCTTCCTGCGTGCCGGGGCCGCCCAAATCGGCGTGCGTGTAGTCGATACCGGTATCGAGCACGACAATCTTCACGCCCCTGCCGGTGTAGCCGGTGGAGGCGGGGTTTGCCGGGCTCTTCGCCCACACGGAGAGCGTGTCCGTATCAATGAGGGTGCCGCTGTTCTGCGGTGCCATGTCCTCAATGATGCTGATGCGTTCCACATCGTCGCGGTTCGCGAGCGCACGAATCTGCTCGACGTTACCGTAGAGCGCCACGCCGCGCATCGTGTTGTGGGTGGTGTACAGGACCTGCGCGCCGGATTCCTTCGCCGCGGAGGCGCCCTGCTGCTGCACGCTGGCGCGGATTGCCTGCACCTGTGCTTGCGCGTTGACGGGTGCCTGCGCGCGGGAGCGGACCGCGTCCGGCTGGGTCTGGGCGTACGCACCTTGACCCTTGAATCGGACGAACACGGCGCGTTCGCCGGTGGCGCCGTCCAGGCTGGGGGAGAGAACTTCGTTGTTGTTCTCGCCGGTGCCGGTGTTCTGGTGGGGTGCGTCCCGGTCTGCGCCGCGTACTACGCCCGGTGCCGCGTAGGCAGCGGTACCGAACGGCAGGGCGGTCAGCCCGAGGGTGAGCCCCAGGGTGAGTGCGCCGCAGCTGCGTGCCAGCTGCTTGAGGCGGCCCGGCTGTGTGTGCCGGGCGGCTCGCGCGGGGGTAGCTTCAGGGAAGGTTGCCACTGAATGCTCCTTTTTAGTGATGGTGCGTTTCTTAGCGGTTTCTGCACCGAGAGTTCTACTCGGAGAGCTGTACGGCAAGGGTTCTGCACCGAGAGTGCTACGGTGCGTCTGCACTGTGTTTCCAGTGCGCCTCCAGTGTGTCCATGCGGCGTAAACGTCAAGGTTCATGCCGATGGTGAAGAAACCTTCACTTATTGTCTCAACGATTCTTTATATAACCTAGTCAGACTCGTATTACGGAACATTACGCGTAAATAACAAAGTACCCAACCACAGAAAAAGGGAGCCGCACCGCCGCAGATAAACTGCAACGGTACGGCTCCCTCGGTAGAACCTATAGGTTCTTAGCTCCCGGAACCCTAGAATTCAGGTTTTTAGATTTCAGGGCTTTCCTTCAGCACACCCGTGCTGTAGCGGTACACGAACGCCGCCATAGCGTCGCGGTGCACCGGCTCCACGGGGCGGAACGAACCATCGGGCCAGCCGGTGGTCACGCCCTGCTCAGCCAGCCACGAGATCTCGCGGTAGAACTGCTTGTCGGTCGGAACGTCGGTGAAACGAGCCTGCGCGGGGGCAGTGTACTCGGGCGAACCCGCGTAACGGTAGAAGAACGCAGCCATCGCGTCACGGTTCACCGAACCCTCCGGGCGGTAGGTGCCATCGGGCCAGCCGGTCGTGATGCCCTGAGCCTTCATCCACTCAATCTCCTTGTAGTAGGGGTGGTTGAGCGGAACATCCGAGAAGCTCGGGGTGGACGGTGCGGTGTACTGCGGCGAGCCGCTCATACGGTAGAAGTACGCAGCCATGGTTGCGCGGTCCATGTTGTTCAGCGGGCGGAAGGTGCCGTCCTGGTAGCCGCGGTCAATCTGACGGGCAGCAATCCACGTGATTTCACGGTAGAACTGGTTATCCGCCGGAACGTCGGTGAAGCGTGCATCGTGGATGGTACGAGCCACCTTCACGACCTGCGCACGGTCGCCAGCGGCAACACCGTTAGCGGTCTTACGGCCGCTCAGGTCACCGGTCGCGTTGTGCATGTGCAGGAACAGAGCTTGACGCTCCTTGTTGTTGTTCTTGCGGTGAACGGTCAGCTGACCGCCGTCACGATCCACGAACAGGCCGGGCACACCCGACTCCTCACCGGTGAACCAAACACCGGGGTTGAAGGGGGAGTACTCGATAGCCGAGGTGGTGTCCACGTAGGGGTTGCCATCGTTGTGCCAGGTGTCGGTCTGCACCGTGTACTTGATGCTCTGAGCCTTCTCAGCGGTCAGGCCCAGGTCCTTCAGCGGCACACCCAGAATCATGGTGTTGGTGTCCATGATGTTGGTGTCGGTGTCGCCCCAGGCGCTGTTCAGCGGGTAGCGAGCCACCACGGTGGATGCGTTACCGGAGATGGACCAGACCTTCACCAGCGGGTAGTCCAGACCCTTCTCGCGGGTCACCTCCAGAACGTAATCTGCGGTGGAGTCGTTGTTCGTATCAATCTGCACCTGTACCTGACGGCCCCAGTGCATGCTGTCCCAGGTGCCCCAGGTCGAAATACCGAAGAACAGAGAACCATCGTTCGGGTTCTTGCCGGCAGCCTTCAACGCCGGAGCGTCCGAAGCGGCACCCACATACTGCAGGTCAACAGACTGGTTCGACGGTAGCTTCAGCTGACCGGACGGAATACGGTCACTGACCGCACCCAGCTCAAACGCACCCAGAAGCGAACGGTAACCGCCCTGGTTCAGGGTCGTACCGCGCAGAGTCACCGTGGACTCCTTATCGGCAATACCCTTGTAATCAATACGGGATGCATCAACGCGCATCTTCGAGACGGGCTTCGGCGCCACGTGAATCGACTGGCGGATCGCCTCGCGGCCATTCTCAGAGAAAATCAGGCGACCAGAAGCGCTCGCAATGTACTGGCGCTTACCGGCAGCCAGAGTCTTACCGGTCGTCCAGTCCTGAGCGACCTGGTCGGCGCTCATCGCCGGGTCCATGGTCTTCTCCAGCTTGGACGGGTCAATACGCACGGTCACGGTCACGTTCTTACGCTCACCGGCACCCACGCTCACCTGCTGCGGGTAGGAGTACTCCACACCCGGGATGGTCGTGCTTGCCTCGTAGCTCAGAGTGTAGGTGTGAGCCTGCGAATCGGTGTTGTCCAGCACGATTTCACGCTGAACAGTCTGAATACCCGAATCGGGGGTGTACTCCAGCACACCAAACGCGGTCGAAACACGCTCGGGGGTCTTCGCATCGTACGCAATGACCTTCGCGTCCACGGCGGCGCGAGCATTCACCATGCCCGTACCCACACGATCCACCGCGTACTGCGCACCCTGCTCATTCTTGATCGGGGTGGACGCGCCGTTCATCAGCGCAGCCTTAATCATCTGCGGGTTGTAATCCTGATGCGCCTGCATCACCAGAGCGGCAATACCGGTCACATGCGGGGTTGCCATCGAGGTACCGGTGAAGGAAACGCCCTTATTACCCGTGCCCACAGCGGCAGAGACAATCTCAGTACCCGGTGCCGCAAGGTCAGGCTTAATGAAGCCGTCAGAACCGTGCTGACCGCGAGCACTCGAGGAATTCAAATCAAAAGCGTGCGAGTGGGTGCTACGACCCGAAGCCTTGTAGTCCAGGTTCATCTCGACGGTTACCGGACCGGCAGCCAGAGCCTTCTCCAGGTCCTTCGTCGAAGAAGCAGTCAGACGCAGACCCGGAATGGTCGCATTACCACCAATGCCGATGGTGTAGCGCTCAGCCTTACCGGCCATCACCACACCAACACCGCCGGCAGCCTGAACGTTATCGAAACGCACCTTCGAACCGCACGGGAACGTCAAATCGTCCTGATCCCACTCGAAGTAAACCCACTTACCCTTCAAAGCCTTCGCCTCTTCAGCGGTGAAAGCCTCGCAAGCGTAACGGTTACGCTTCGGTGCGGCAACAACCTCGCCGCGCAGCTGATCAGCGGACGCCTTCGAATAATCGAAGTTCACCGAGTAATCACCCTGCAACCACTCCAAACCAGTCTTCGTGGTCACGCGGGCACGGTCAATCGGCTGAGTCGAACCGTAGGCGTTCGCCACCGACAGCGCCGCAGCCGCATTCGCCGGGCTACCCGAATCGGAGTAGGTGTCACCCACACCGTTGTAGTTATTGGCGTTACCGGCAGCAGCCACAGTGAACACACCCTGGCGCGCCATCGTATTAATCATGTACGACTCAGGGTCGTCAGCCGGAGCGAACTCGCCACCGAGAGACAGGTTCACAATGTCGGCGCGGTCAGAGAAATCACCGTCACCATTCGGGTCCATCACGGTATCAAGCGCCTTCATCACAACACTCGAATTGCCGTAGCAGCCGAACACACGAATCGCCAAAATCTGAGCATCAGGAGCAGTACCGGGGCCAATAGACATGCCCTTCAGCTGCTCCTCCGTCAGGTTCTTGTAATCGCCACGGTAAGTCGTACCGTTCGCCGTCACACCATAACCGGCGGCAGTACCCGCCACGTGCGTGCCGTGACCGCCAGAACCGAAACCATCCGGGCGGCAATCCAACGGGTTATTATCCGGCTGCGGAGTCGACTTCTCAGCCACCGACGCATTGTAGTCATCACCGACCAAGTCAATGCCGCCAATGAACTTATTACGATCGATCAGGCCCGAATCAGCGGACGGAAGCTCCGTCATCGCCTTAGCCTTCAGGTACGAATCCACCGTACCGGGGCCACCAAAATCAGCGTGCGTATAGTCAACACCGGAGTCAACAACCGCAATCTTCACGCCCTTACCCGTGTACCCCGTATTCTCACGAGTCCACGTGGCAAGAGTTTTCGTATCAATCTCGCTACCGGAGTTCATACGCTCCTTCGCGATAATCGGCGAAATACGCTCCACATCCGGGCGCTCCGCCAACGCACGAATCTGCGCAGCATCACCAGTAATCGCCGCACCACGCATCGCATTATGCGTGGTGTACATCAGCTTCGCGCCAGAAGCAGCCGCCACAGACTGAGCCTGCGACTGCACCTGAGCTGCAATAGCCTGCACCTGCGCCTGACGGTTCGCCGGCGCCTCCTTACGTGCCAGAACAGCCGCGGACTGGGTCTGCTCATACGCGCCCTTGCCCTTGAACTGCACATACACGGTGATTTGGCCTTCAGCCTTCTGCAGGCCCGGGCTGATACGCGAGGCAGCGTCACCGGATGCGCTCGCAGTGCTTCCTTCGACCTGCTGGGGGCTCTGAGCGTGAGCTGCAGAGAAAGTGGCGGGAACGCCGAGAGTAAGGGCAAGAGCTGCACTCAAACCGGTCGCACCGACAGCCTTCATTCTGCGGCGTGGCGCATGAGGCGTTGTCATGGAATCCTCCTTCGGATTTTCTGTTTTTCGATAGTGCTGTGTGCTCTGTGGTTATGTATCGGTGATGTGCGGAGGCGGCCCCACCGGCAGACGACGAGTGAGTGCATCCGCCGGTGAAACCGCCACCAAAACTTGAGAGGTTCCGGGATTTTCAGGCCCCGGACCCTGCCGGTTCCAGGTGCCCCTCCCACCCCATGCAGGAGGTGGGAGGGGACCCGAACCGTTCGCTACCGGTTAGCTACCGTCTAGCGGCCGGCCTGGTTAGCAACCTTCTCGGTGTAGCGGTAGATGAACGCCGCCATTGCGTCGCGGGCAATGGGGGTCACCGGGCGGTAGGTGCCGTCCGGCCAGCCGGTGCTGATGCCCTTCGAAGCCAGCCATGTGATTTCACGGTAGAACTGGTTATCGGTGGAAACATCGCTGAAGTGGCTGGTTGCGGGCAGATCCACGTGAGGGGAACCCGCTGCACGGTAGAAGAACGCAGCCATGGCGTCACGGTTCACCGGTGCGGAGGGGCGGAACGTGCCGTCCGAGTAGCCGGTGGTGATGCCCTGAGCCTTCATCCACTCAATCTCCTTGTAGAAGGGGTGCGTGGTGGGCACATCCTTGAAGCTCGGAGTGGAGGGGGCAGTGAACTGCGGGGAACCCTGCATGCGGTAGAAGAACGCCGCCATTGCGCCACGTTCCACAGACTCCAGCGGGCGGTAGGTGCCGTCCGGGTAGCCGGTGGTGATGCCGCGCTGAGCCAACCAAGAGATCTCGGTGTAGAACTGGTCGGTGTTCTTCACATCGGTGAAGCGGGACGGAGTGATGTACTCGGTCTGCTGCTCCTTGATGCTCAGCACCTCGGCGCGGCTGCCCTTGGCGCCGTTGGTGCCGGAGAGGTCGCCGGTGCCGTTGTGCAGGTGCAGCAGCAGCGCCTTGGCGGGGGCACCGGACTCGCCGAGCGCGGGGATTGCGTCAGCGGAGCGGTGCGCCGTCAGGGTGGTGGTGGAGGCATCCGGGTGGAGGCCAGCCACGGCGGAGGAGTCGCCGCTGAACCACAGCTTGGGGCTGAAGGGGCGGTACTTGATCCAGCCGGTTTCGCTGACGTTACCCCACTCGTACTGGGTGGTTGCGCTGACTCGGTACTGGATGTCCGGGTTGTTTGCGCTGGTCAGGCCCAGATCCTTGAGGGGTGCACTCATGATGAGGGTGTTGGTGTCCATCATGTTGGTGTCCACATCACCCCAGGCGCCGTTGAGCGGGTAGTAGCCGAGCTCGACGAGGTTGCCGTTCTTGTAGCCGTAGAGGCGAACCAGCGGGTAGTCCAGGCCCTTAGCGCGGTCGGTGACCAGCTTGTAGTCGGCGCGGTTGTTGCCGTCGGTGTCGATTTCTACGGTGAAGGTGTTCTCGTAGGAGACAACATCCCAGTTCGCCCAGGTGGAGATACCGAAGCGCAGGGTGCCGTCATCAGCGTTGCCGCCGGCTGCCTTCAGCGCGGGCGCATCCGAGGAAGCACCAACGTACTGCAGGTTCGCCTTAACGTTGCTGTTCAGCGACAGCGAGGTGGGGGCCACACGGTCCACGCTCGCACCGTACTCGAAAGCGCCGAGCAGGGAGCGGTAGCCGCCCTGGTTGACCTCGGTGCCGCGCAGCGAGATCTGGGACTTGGTCCAGCCGGTGTCTGCCTTCTGAGCCTCGTCGCTGGAGGGCTTCTGGGCGAAGGTGACGGTGTCTTCGGCCGCGTGCATGGTGCTCACGGGCTTGGGTGCCACGTGAACGGGCAGGCGCAGTGCCTTGGTGCCGTCTTCGGTGAGGACGAGTCGGCCGGATGCGCTGGCAATGTACTGACGGTACTGTTCGGGAACGGTTTCGTTGCCGGTGTAGTAGTCAGTTGCGTTCTGGGTGGTGTCCATTGCTGCATCGCGGGTCTTCTCCAGCTTGGACGGGTCGATGCGCACGGTGACTTCGAACTTCTTAGTTTCACCGGGTGCGAGGGTGACCGCGGAGGGGAAGGAGTATTCCACGCCGGGAATATTAGTGCTTTCAGCGTAGGACAGGGCGTAGGTGTGTGCCACGGAGTCGGTGTTCTCGACCGTCACCTCGCGGGTGAGGGTCTGAACGCCAGCATCCGGTGCGTACTCGAGTACACCGAAGCTCAGGGACACGGTGCCACTCTTGTCAGCGTTGTAGACGAGGGACTTCGACTGCACGGCAGCGAGGGTGTCGACTCGTCCGGCGCCCACACGGTCCACCGCGTATGCGGCACCGGATTCGGTGCGCACATCGTGGGTTGCGGTGTTCATGAGGGCGGACTTGACCTGTGCGGGGGTGTAGGTCGGGTGGCTCTGCATGACCAGGGCGGCGGAGCCGGTCACGTAGGGTGCCGCCATGGAGGTGCCGCTGAAGGTCACGGAGTTGTTACCGGTCGCTACCGCCGCGGAGGTGATGTACGAGCCGGGTGCCGCAATGTCGGGCTTGGTGTAGCCGTAGCTGCCGTGGAAGCCGCGGGCACTCATGGGGTTCAGCTGATCCAGCTTGTCGGTGTCCACGCGCAGGGAGGACTTCAGCTCGTTGCCGAGGCGCACGGTCAGGGGCTTACCTGCCGCTTCTGCTGCGGTGATCTGTGCACGCAGGTCCTTAGCGGCGGATGCTGCCAGGCGGAAGCCGGGCAGGGTATCGTTACCGGCAATACCCAGGCCGGGTTCTTCGTCATTGCCTGCAAGCAGCACGCCCTTGGCGCCTGCCGCCTCCAGGTTGTCGAAGCGCACCTTGGAGCCGCAGGCGAGCTCACCGTCGTCTTTAGCCCAGTCGATGAGCACCCACTTGCCCTTTACAGCTGCCGCTTCGTCGGCGCTGAGGGCGTTGCAGGCGTAGCGGTTGTTCTCGGAGATTGCGGTGAGTTCACCGGTGAATTCCTTGGTGCCCGCCTGTGCCCAGGGGTAGGAGACGCTGTAATCGCCGCGTACCTTGCGGGTGGTGCCGGTGGCGGGGTCGGTCAGCTCTGCCGCATCCACAGCACGGGTGGAGCCGTAGGCGTTAGCTACGGTGATTGCGCTGGCTGCGGTGGCGGGGTGACCGGAGTTGGAGTAGGTGTCGCCGCGCAGGCTGTAGTCGTTGGCGTTACCTGCGGAGATCACGGAGAGCACGCCGGCGCGGGTGAGCGCGTCAACGGCGTAGGCTTCGGGGTCGTCCTGCGGGGAGAATTCGCCACCGAGGGACATGTTGACCACATTCACACGGTCGGAGAAGTCACCGTCACCGTTGGGGTCGAGGGCACGGTCGAGCGCCTCGATAACGACGTTGGTGCTGCCGCTGCAACCGAAGACGCGGAAGGCGTAGATTTCAGCGTCGGGGGCGACGCCGGGGCCAATCTTCATGGTCTTGAGCTGCTCTGCGGTGAGCTTGCTGTAGTCGCCGGTGAAGGTGGTGCCGTCGGAGTTCACGCCGTAGCCTGCTGCGGTGCCCGCCACGTGGGTGCCGTGGCCGCCGGTGGTGCAGTCGAGCGGGTTGCCGTCGGGGGTTGCGGTGTTGCTGCCGTCGTAGGCGTCACCGACGAGGTCGTAGCCGCCAGCAACCTTGGTGCGGTTGATGAGTCCGGAGTCTGCGGAGGGCAGCTCGGTGAGCTTGGATGCCTTCTCGTAGTCTTCGAGCTTGCCGCTACCGCCGAAATCGGTGTGGGTGTAGTCGATACCGGAGTCGATAACGGCAATCTTCACGCCCTTGCCGGTGTATCCGCCTGCACCGGCGGGGTTGGTGGTGCCGGTCCAGGTGGCGAGGGAGCCTGCGTCAATAGCGGCACCCGCGTTCTGGCGGTACTTGGGCAGGATGGGCGAGATCTTCTCTACGTCGGGGCGGTTGGCGAGTGCCTTGATGGACTCTGCGTCACCGCGCACTGCCACGCCGCGTACCGCGTTGTGGGTGGTGTAGAGGACCTGTGCGCCGGACTGGCTGCTGACCTGCTGTGCCTGGCTCTGCACTTGGGAGGCGATTGCCTGCACCTGCGAGCTGGTGTTGACGGGTGCCTGCACGCCGGCGCGTACGCCTGCGGGCTGGGTCTGTTCAAAGGCGCCCTTACCCTTGAATCGCACGAAGGCGGTCACGGTGCCGCTGGCGTTCTTCATGCTTTCGCTGAGTACCTGCTTGACGGCGTCGGGGTCTTCCGCGGCGTGGGCGGTGGTGCCCAGGGCTGCGAGGGGGCTCAGTGCCATGCTGAGGGTGAGTAGCCCGCTGCCGATTCGGCGTCGGTGCGACCGGCCGCGGGGGTTTGGGGAGGCGGTGTGTTGCACGGTGCTCCTTTGCTTGGCTCCCGGGGTGTTTCTGGGAGGCTGGTGTGTTTTTCTGGTGGGTTCCAGCTGAGCTTGAACACACTAGATGTGAACTAGGATACACCTCAAAATGGCTTGTGAAGCGTTTATTACTTCTAAATGCATCAAATTGTGGACATGTTCGACCCTTTTCTTTTTCACGTTTTTCATTTGCACTCGGGTTCAGGTTCTTTTCAGGTTCGGTTGTTACTGTAAAACCATCTATTGAACATCTATCAAAAATGATGGGATAGGGAGGGTCGAACCGTGGTCAAACGACGCATTTCCCCGAAAGAGTCTGTCATGCACAGCTCCCACCTGCTGGCAGCCGGCAGCGCGCTGGAGGTCGAACCGGTCCCGCAGTACGGTCGACCGGGCCCCCTCCTAATTCCCATGAAACTGCTCAACGACCCCTCCGGTCATCAGGGGCAGATGAGCGCGGTCGCCATTCAGCAGCACCTCCCCGACGGGATAGGCCCGCAACGGAAAATCGTCGAGAAAATCTTGGCTGGCCCGGAACACCCGGTGGGCTATGTTCCGCTGAGTGAACAGCTGAAAAACGTGCGGTACACCAGGGCGATTTGGCCTTGTCTGGAGTCCTTGGTTGTGGTTCTCCTGGTGATTCTGCTGAACCCGTTTACGCTCGCTTCTTTGCTCTTTAATTCCCGTGCTACAGACACTGAATTCCTCGAAACAATCGTTCTCTTCCTGGTATTTTCTGGGGGCGTTATAGTTCTCTGGCTTATCCCTATTCTTTGGGCGGGTTTGCTGATCTCTGTGGTGAGTAAAGCAGTACGAAAGATTAGTGCTGCGTTGCGTGAGGGTACGACCTATGAGGATTTCTGGTTTTTCCTCGTGTATAACCGCCCTGTCGACAAGGGCTCCATGTACCGGTACGAGCTGGATGAAGAACCCAATCAGAAAATTATTGGCCCAAAAACACATGCCGCATTGAGCTCTCAGGAGTCGTCATGACCACTAATAACAACCAGCCCATCGAGGACCAGCTGGAGTTCTCGGATGAGCCGGTTCTGCTGATGTCACCGAAGGTCATCCACGGTCGCCCCCGCCCGAGGCTGCGGTGCATCGACAGGGGAGAGGTGCAGGGCATCCTGACCGAGGGCACGTCATCTGCCTGGAAAGTTGGCAAGGTGGTGGGCTATGTTCCCATCGAGAAGTCGCGCGAAACCTTCGACGCGAAGGGCTTCTTCACCGATTGGGACGGCTTCACCTGGTATGTCCTGGGGCCGCTGCTTCGGATGGTGTTCTGGGTAGCTCTCTTGATCACACCGGTGAGCCCAATGTTCCTCTCCCAAGGTCCTTGGGGAATAAGTGAGGAAATAGGGACGGTGATCTTAATGGTCATCTTTATCCCCCCGCTACTACTCATTGTGGGTTTCGTTGGCATTCTCGCAGGACTCTGGTGGCTGTTCCTCTGCGTAGGAAAGTTTCTGAAGGCCGTTGAGGATACCGTCGAGTCGATGCGCCTGCTCGTTAGGCAGCACAAGATTCAGCAGGATTTTCAATTCCGGCTGGTGTACGAGTGCACCCCGCTTGACGGTGGTTCAGCTACGGCGTTGCTGCACCGCATCTTTGAATCGCACCATGAGGAGGGATCATGACCACCGATAAGAATCATCCCGTTTCCCCTCATCAGCGCGTTTTGAAGGTGGCGCCGCAGGTGCATTACGGTCGCCCCAACCCGCAGCTGATGCGCATCCACGCGGATGATGTTCAGGGGACTCTCCCCCAGGGAGACTTACCGGAGGAACACGGCGGCGAGCTGGTCGGCTACAGCCCCCTGTCGGTTCCTTCCCGTAAGTCGAGTTCAGGGAAAGATGGAGTGGAGGCGGTGGTATGCCTGGCGTTGGCTATCGTGGCAAATCCATTCGTCTATATACTGGCAGGTCCTATTCTGGGCGAAGAAACCTTGGTGTCTCTTTTTGGTGCATCCCTAGGATTTTTGATGCTGAGCTTCGGTATTCTTCCGCTGGTGCTGCTCGTCTTCTCCTCGTGGGCTGTTATCAACTTCTTCGCTGTGATGGCGAAATCTACCGGGAAGCGTGAGACCGAGGAGAGATTCAAGTTCCGGTTGGTGTACGAGTGCACTCCGCCCTCTGAAACAAACCAGGAGGGCGACGCTTCGCCTCAGCAAGATGTTATCGACCAACCGGTGATGGACCCTGGCCCCCTGCCCACTTCGTTCCAGAAGCCGGGAGGATGGTTTCTGTTCTTGGGAGTTTCTATACTGAACCCCTATATTGCGGCGGCGATTCTCTCCGTCACCGCTCTGTTCGGGCGGGGAGAACTCGTCGCAGCTCTCTTTACTGCGGTGAATCAGGTGAGCGCAGGGCTCATGGGGATTCCCGGCATCATCTGGTGTATGGCGTGGATTCTGAGCCTTGTGCGGCTTAACGAATCGGACGAGGCGTAAGCAGATGAGCCACTGGCTCAAAGAACAGCCGCGGGATTGAGCTCCCGCACACTGAACACACACTTTAGACAACACAGCAGACACATAACAGCAGACAAGCATTGGAGGAGGTCACCGTGGTGGAGCATAGCGAAGCACCGAAAAACCCTCAGAACCCAACCGAGAAGAGCGATAGCGAGTATCAGCCGCTGTGGGATATGGATCAACCCGCCCCCGAATACTCGGCTTTGCTTCTTCACGGAACGCCGGTTCCCGCACCGACCGGGGATATTCCCGAGCCGGTGAAGGAGGTCCTGGAAATACAGAAGGCTCGTTCTGCATCCGCGCCTGCTGTCCCATCGGTTCCTGCAGCACCTGATTCTGCGGTGCCCAACCCTGCAGCGCCCAATTCTGCGGCGTCTACTCTGGCGGTTTCGGCTCCTGCGCCTTCTGTGCAGGCTGCGTACTTTTTCCCTTCGGCGATGGGTCACCCGGTGCTGAACCGGCCGCTGTATGGCCGCCCGGGCCCCACGATGCGCCGAATGTCCCCCATGGGCACGGATACTGGTGCATCTGCATACCAGCAGGTGCCAAGTGTGTTTCCCACCTGGCAGGAGGGGAAAGTAGCGGGTACACCACGACCTATTGGGTACATCTCAGCGACCCCACTTGCGGGTAAGGTGCGTGTATCAGACCTGTGGTGGAAGGCGTGGCCTGAGTTCATAGTGCTCTTCTTCGTGGGTGTGGTGTTTAATCCCCTGACTTATCTTCTGTTGGCTACTGTTACAGAGGATCCTAGCTTCGGTGGGTTTATTTTCTATTTCTTCCTGATGCTTTCTCTGGCGACATTTGGTCTTCCCCTGTTCTTGTGGGCTGGTGCGCTGATTTTTGCGCTACTCCGAGTGAGCCGAAAGTATCGGGCGCTGAAGTGGAAGGCCATGCCTCTCGGGTCGTTCTGGTTCTATCTGGTGTATGACCGCTTGCCTAGGGACGCCGAGGAGATGCAGTGGATCCTGGGTGCGGCGTCTTCGATGTCTTCGGTGGTGCCAGCCCCTCAGCCGCTGAGTGCCCCGAGCCCTACCTCAAGCCCTGTTCCAAACTCAGCTGATGCATCGTAGTCGACTTCCCGTGGGTCCCTGGGCTCCAGTGGTGCTAAACCCCCGGCAGTGTTAACACGTGCATGTTTGCGCTTGTCGGGGGCTTTTTCTCAGCTTTTATCAGGCAGGTTTCAAGGGACTGCCCAGCGCACGCTGGTACGGTGGTGCCACTAGGAGTATGTCTGGTAAGCGAAGGAGACGACCATGGCAGACCGACCCATTGAAAAGAAGGAAACTGCAAAGAAGGACGAGGCATACCAGCCCCTCTGGGACACCGACCAGTCCGTCCCGGAATACATGACGCTACTCATGGATCAGCAGACGCAGAAAAATGAAGACGCTACGCTCCACCAAGCATCCGACAACGAAGACGAAGAGCTAGAGCACCCCGACCCCGATTATGAATACGTTTACCCGGGTGCCCCCAAGCGCTACGACTCCGCGCGGAAAGACTCTCATGACACCGACGACAATGACACCGACGACATCGAAGAGCCGGAAGACGACGCATCAGAAGATACCCCGGAAGACACTCACGAATCCCGCAAGGACGACGATGCGAACCACCCGGTAGCGCTCGCCTCCACTCAGCCCGCTCAGTCCGCTCAGTCCGCTGGGTCCGCCCAGCCTGTACTCTCTGCCCGTGAGCGGGCGCAGGCAATGCAGACTCAAACGACGCACGCATACGGTGAATATGTTCGGCTAGAATCCCTCGGTTTGAGCCCGGGCGCTATCCTGCCGGTCATCCCCGATCTGCTCTTCGGCACCCCCGACTCAAAACTCATCGAAATGCGCCTGCTCGACCGCTCCCACGACGAGTCCGCACCCATGCAGGCGTGCGCCGCCCACCTGAACCCGGTCAAGGCTGAGGAGAACCCCATATCGCGGGCGGCAATGCTGCAACCGGTGGGCTACGTTCCAGTGAATAGGCCGCCGACAAGGTACAGCGTTGAAGGCTTGAAGAAGGAACTTGCCCTCTCGAACATTTGGCTTGCTGCCCTGCTGATACTGAACCCCTTCGTGTTGGCGCCTCTTGCCAGCATCGTAGACCCCGAATACGGGTTTATGGTCGCGTTCATTTTTATAGTGATTGGCGTGGGGTCAATCTTTGTGCTGCCGATTCTGTGGATCATGGGCATTGTTCGCCTCTTCAAACGCCGGAATCAGATAAATGACCTCATCGAGGAGGGGCAGACCCCGCCCACCGAGTTCTGGTACTACCTCGTGTACAACCGCCTGCCGGAAGGCTACACGGGCGTCAACGGCTTCACGAAGGAAGAAGAGGACTCTTTCTCGGTGTACGAGTTTCTGAAAAAGCAGGAACGCGCAAAGCTACACGAGGCTGTAGTACCGCGCGAGGCCTCCGCACTACAGAAGCCCGCCGCGCATCCCGCGCTCGCTGATGAAGAGAAACAGGACTAACCCCAAGCCAGCCCACACTGTATAACGACCTGTCCCTCCACGCACGTACCACCGCGTGGAGGGGCAGGGGCGTCTTTTTTGTGTCATATTCGGGTTTCTTTGTCTGTTGTCCGGCGAGGGTTAATATTCCATTTACTTTGCCTTGATAGGGTGAAACCATCACGAGCGTTGCGACTAAGCAGAGCGAGGCGGGCACCCTCCGAGAACGGCGAGTTAGCCTGCCGCCGCACCTCAACGATTAGCTGTATCCACTCATCGATAGATTAAGGAAAAGAACGATGTCCCAGAACCCTGAACAGTACAACCAGTACTCCCAGCAGGCACCCTCCTACTCGCAGGCGCCGGGTCAGCCGTCCAACGGTTACGTAGTCTCCTCCAAGGACGACCAGAACATGGCGATGCTCGCGCACCTGGCTTCTGCAATTCTGTCTCTGCTGTCCTTCGCATCCGCAAGTATTCTCGCGCCGCTGGTGATGTGGTTCATCTACAAGGACAAGCCCGGCTACGGCTTCACTAAGGAATCGGCACGCCGCGCGTTCAACTTCAACTTCTCCCTGTGGGTCATCAGCATGGCTTCCTGGCTGCTGATTATTCTGACCTTCGGCATCCTGGGCATCATCCTGTGGGTTGTCCCGCTGGTTGTGGCTATCCTGATGGTTATCTTCCACAGCCTGGCTGCTCTGGCCGCAAACCGCGGTGAGCAGTACACCTACCCGATGACCTTCATCGAGATCATCAAGTAGTCTTCATAAGCTCATACCGGTAGCGCCCCCGTCCGAATATCGGATGGGGGCGCTACTGTGCCCGGTGAGGCTCACCGGCACCGGATCCGGAACGCCTACCGCCCCGTAACACGGGACTTAAAGGGACGGGCACGGTATCATTAGAAGAGGTGTGCCTACCCGGATCATGAGGCGGTAGGTCGCCGCCGCGCCGTGAAATCCGGTGCGTATCTTCAAGGCTTTCAAGGAGCACAAAAATGTCAGCTGTCGTGATTGTGGGCGCCCAGTGGGGCGATGAGGGTAAGGGTAAGGCAACCGACCTGCTCGGCCCCCGCGTAGACTACGTGGTCAAGCCCAACGGCGGTAACAACGCCGGTCACACCGTGGTGGTGAACGGCCAGAAGTTTGAGCTGAAGCTGCTGCCCGCGGGTATTCTGAGCGATAACGCCGTCCCCGTGATTGGTAACGGCGTGGTTGTTAACCCCGAGGCTCTTTTCGCTGAGATTGACGGCCTTGAGGCCCGCGGCGCTGACACCTCCCGCCTGAAGATTTCCGCTAACGCACACCTGGTCGCACCCTACCACCAGACCATGGACAAGGTGACCGAGCGTTTCCTCGGCAAGCGCGCTATCGGCACTACCGGCCGCGGTATCGGCCCCGCCTACATGGATAAGGTTGGCCGCCTCGGCATCCGTGTTCAGGACATCCTGGACGAGTCGATTCTGCGTCAGAAGGTTGAAGGCGCACTGCGCCAGAAGAACGAACTGCTGGTGAAGGTCTACAACCGCCGCCACGTTGAGGTTGACGAGATCGTCGAGTACTTCATGTCTTACGCTGAGCGCCTGAAGCCGATGATTGTGGACACCACCCAGCTGCTGAACAAGGCACTGGACGAGGGTAAGACCCTGCTGATGGAGGGCGGCCAGGCAACCTTCCTGGACGTTGACCACGGCACCTACCCGTTCGTGACCTCCTCCAACCCGACCTCCGGCGGCGCGTGCGTCGGTTCGGGGGTGGGCCCGACCCGCATCTCCCGCGTGATTGGTATTCAGAAGGCGTACACCACTCGCGTGGGTGCTGGCCCCTTCCCGACTGAGCTGTTCGATGAGATGGGCGAGTTCCTGCGCACCACCGGCGGCGAGTTCGGCGTGAACACTGGCCGCCCGCGTCGTTGCGGCTGGTACGACGCCGTGCTGGCGCGTCAGGCTGTGCGCATCAACGGTTTCACCGACCTGTTCATCACCAAGCTGGACGTGCTGACTGGCCTGGATAAGATCCCGGTCTGCGTGGCTTACGACGTTGACGGTGTGCGCCACGACGAGATGCCGATGACTCAGACCGAGTTCCACCACGCTAAGCCGATTTTCGAGTACTACGATGGCTGGACCGAGAACATTTCGGATGCGAAGAGCCTGGATGAGCTGCCCGAAAACGCCCGCAAGTACGTGCTGAAGCTGGAAGAGATTTCTGGCTGCCGTATTTCTGCGATTGGTGTGGGCCCGGACCGCGACCAGACCATCGTGGTCCGCGACCTCATCAACGAAGACTAAGCGCAATAGCTCAATACGTGCAAGCCCCCGGAGGGTGCCTTACAGGTGCCTTCCGGGGGCTTTTTCTATGCCGGGTGCACGCGCGGTGCACATGACCAGGCGGGGTGCATACCGTATGCTGGAAGGAGCGCCTCGCACACGTGGCGCCAAAGCGTTCAGAGGAGAAAAACGATGTCCTATATCACCGGAGCTATCTACCCGAGCTCGGACCGCCCTCAGCTGGGTGCCACCGAGGAAGAAACCCTCCGCGCCTACGCGGACAAGAACACCGCCGTAGCCCTCGGATACGCCAACCCCGACATCCACGAACTACACGCCCTGCAAAAAACCTTCAACCTGCACGAACTCGCCATCGAAGACGCCACCCGCGGCCACCAGCGCGCCAAGCTCGAACGCTACGGAGACTCCCTCTTCGCGGTCATCCGCCCCGCCATCTACCTCGACAAAGAAGAAGAAGTGCGCCTCAGCGAACTGCACCTCTTCACCGGCCCCCGCTACACCCTCGCACTCGTTCGCGACGAACAGCGCATCAACGACAAGTTCAACCTGCTCTACGCCACCCCCGATGCATCCCCCGCCCGACTGCTGCACCGCATCCTCGACAGCACCGTCGACAGGTACGCCCCCGTGCTCGAGGGACTCGAGAACGACAACGACGAGATTGAAGACATCCTCTTCTCCACCAACGACCGCCAAGACGCCAACTCCCTGGCGCAGCGCATCTACGAGCTACTCAACCAGGTGATTGACTTTCAGCGAGCCTGCCGACCCCTCGAACCGATGATGGGTCGCATCATTGAAGGCCTACGCACCGGCGCGCTCGACCCGTCCCCCTACCCGGGCGCGAGCCAGGGCGAGGTTGAAGACGAGGCCGTGGAACTTGCCCGCCAATTCCGTAATGTGCTCGACCACGTGGTGCACACGAAGGAACGCCTTGAGGATCTTCGTAGCTCCCTCGAAAACGCCCTGCGCGTGCACGACACCCTGCTCGGTCAGCAACAGAACGACGACACCAAGAAAATTTCCGCCTATGCGGCGCTACTCATGGTGCCCACCATTGTTGGCTCGGTGTACGGCATGAACTTTGAGGTCATGCCCGAGCTCAAGTGGGAGTTCGGCTACCCCGCCGCACTGCTACTCATGGTGGGTTCCTGCCTGCTTCTCTACTGGTTCTTCAAGAAGAACAAATGGCTCTGATATGCGTGTATGCCGCATAAGGCATACACGATATACCTTATGCGGCGCGGTCGTACTGGGCACGCATCGCGCGGCGGCAATCACGACGCTCACGCTTGAACTTCTTACACACAGCCTCCGAATCAGCAAACATGTAGAAGTCCTCCGGCTCAGCCGACAGGCCCAAAGTCGACAGCTCAACCAGCGACAGCATCGCGTAGAACATCTCGCGGCGCAGCTCAAAATTGCAGGCACCCGGAGCGGACTCCACCGCAAACACGCCGCCGGTGCACTCCAGCGCACGCATTGCCCAGTGCTGAGTCCACAGGTCACCATTGACCGGGCTCACGCCCAGGCGAGTCAACGCCAGGCCGGTACCCTGCACACGCTCAAAGCGCAGGCACATCTCCAAGTCCTTTTCCAGGGGGAACACGAACAGCAGAGCGTTCTGCGCCGCCGCACGCAGCTCAGCCAGGTTCGCCTCATAACCGGAAGCACCCTGAGTCAGGTGACGCATCACGCGGCCCATCGTCGAAGACGCCGGCGCGGTGCGGAAGCACGAACCGTCAGCCACCAGCTGCTCCAGAACGCCGCGGAGCTCCTCCACGTTGAAACGCTCCATACGGACGATGGTGCCCGCCTGCATCAGCAGGTTGAACTCTGCATCACGGCACAGCTGCTCATCGGCGGTGCAGGAAATCTCTGCGTTTGCGTACTGGCTCTCGTGAGTGGTGTTTTCCATGACCGTTCCTTCCGTAGATGCTGAATCAACCTAGCGGCAACACCGCAGGAGACGGCGTGCCCGGTCGGAAGAATCGTCCCTTCCAACACCTACACTCTATGAGCGACCCCTGACACGATAAGCAGTTTTTAATCTACCCCGGGGTAAAACTGGGAAAATTCTGAAAAATTCTGAAACCACCCGTGAAACCCCGTGAAACAGAGAAAACCGGGTGCCCCCACAGTCGGGAGCACCCGGTCACTCATACGGAATAGACGGCGCAACTAGCGCTGACGGTACAGCAACCACAGCATATACATGCCACCCAACGCGCCCGTCACCAGGCCCACCGGAATCTGGAACGGCGCCAACGCACGAGCCGACACAAAATCAGCCAGCACCAAAATCACCGAACCCAGCAACGCCGAATGCCACATCGCCGTACCCGGAGTGTTCCACAGGCGGCGCGCAATCTGCGGGGCAACCAGCGCCAAGAAACCAATCGGGCCCGCAACAGAAATCGCCACAGCCACCAGCAACACGGCGGCTGCGACCAGCAGGTTCACGGTCTTCTTCACAGGCAGACCCAAACCCGCCGCCAAATCGTCGCCGAGCTCCAAGGTGCGCAAGCGGCGCGTCAGCATCAGCACCAGCGGAATAGCCACCAGCAACAGCACCGCCTGCACCGACATCTGATTCCACGAGATGGCATTCAGCGAACCGTGCTGCCAGGTCTTCGCCGCCTCCGCCTTCTCCAAATCACCGCGCGTAATCAGGTAATCATTCACGGAACTGAGCATCGCACTCACCGCAATACCAATCAGCACCATCTTCTGACCCATCGTCGCGCCACCGCGCGCACCCGCCAGAAGCATCACCACAGCCGCCGTCGCAAAACCGCCAATAATAGCGCCCATGCCCATACCCACGCCGGTAGAACTCAACGACCCAATCAGCACCACAGACAGGGCACCGGTCGCCGAACCCACCGTGAAGCCGATAATATCCGGCGAGCCCAGAGCATTACGGGAAACCGACTGAAAAATAGCGCCCGACAAGCCCAAAGCCGCACCTACCACCACGGCGGCAAGCATACGCGGCAGGCGCTGATTCAACACCAGCTGGCGCTCAATCTCCGTGCCCTCACCCTGAAAAATTAGGCGAAACACCTGATCAGGGCTCATCTGATAACTACCAAACACCAGGGAGGCGACCGCCGCCACCATAAGCACCGCCACCACCAGCAGGGTACGCGGAATAGGGGTGCGGTAACGCCCCGGGATACGCACAGACCCGGCTACAGAACGAGACACAACGCTCACAATAAAACCTCTCAGAAACCGGGACCTACGAACCAAACGCGCCAGATGAACCAGACGAACCACGCGCAACAGGGCGCTGAGCACGATGCGGACCGTGCTCCGACACATGAGCTGGACCCGATTCATCGTGCGCCTGCGCCTTCGCACCCATGCGGCCCTTCTTCGCACCGCGCGCACCCGTACTCAATCGCAGCACCAGAACCATTAGCACCGGGGCACCAATAAAGGCGGTCACAATACCCACCTCAAGCTCACTCGGCATCACCAGAACGCGACCCAAAATATCGGAGGCAAGTACCAACACCGGGCCGTACACCAGCGACAGCGGCAGCACACGCGCAATATCGGAACCCACCAGCAGACGCACCACATGCGGCACGACCAGGCCCACAAAACCAATCGGGCCCGCAACCGCAGTCGCCGCACCACACAGTGCCATGATCGCAATAATCGTCGCGCCACGCACCATTGTCACCGGCACACCCAGGCCGGCTGCCGCATCCTCTCCAAGTGCCAGGGCACGCAGAGGACCAATCAGCATGAACGACAGCACCAAACCCAACGCCACAAAGGGCAGCGCAGACAGCACCTGCTCAAAGGTGCGGTTCTCCAGCGAACCCACCACCCAGAAACGGTGCGAATCAAAAGCCTTCGAATTAAACATCGTGATAATGCCGGTAATCGTGCCCAGGCAGGCATTCACCGCCACACCCGTCAGCACCAGACGCGCCGTCGAATCCAGGTTCGGTTTAGAATCCACCAGGCCCATGACGAACACCAGCGCCGCCGCCAGACCCGAACCGGCCAGCGCCAGCCAGAGCTGAACGAACGGGGACGACACCCCAAAAACGCCCACACCGACCACCACGGAGGCGGCAGCACCCGAGTTCACACCCAGCAGACCCGGCTCAGCCAGCGGGTTACGGCTCAACGCCTGCATGAGCACACCCGACACCGCCAACGCGGCACCCACCAGCAACGCCGCGGCGGTACGCGGGGCACGCTTCGCCCAAATCAGCTTCGACTCGATGGTGTTCGCCTCCGGGTGGAGGAAACCGTCAATGGAGCGGTCCAGGGTGAACAGGCGCGAACCCACCGTAAACGACAGGGCGCAAAGCAGCACTAGCAGAACGCCGCCAATAATGAGCGCAACCGCCAGACGCGAGATAGACTTGCCACCCTGACCGCCAGAGGAGGCGCCAGATACGGCGTCCGAAGAAGCGGAGAGGGCACGAATTTTCGCCAGGGAAGCAGCGCTAACGGCGGGTCCGGAAGAGGGGGAGGTCTGTGGTGTCATAGGCTTTGGAGGTGGTGGGGGAGCGGTGTGCTCCCGTGCGGACGGAGGATGCTTAACGTATCAATAGATGAGTATTAAGTATCGCATATGCATATATGAGGTTATCCTAATAATATGGCAAATATGACGAACAAGATCACCCGCCGCTCCTTCGGTGCACTCGCACTCGGTTCCTTCGGTGCCCTCGCCCTGGCAGCTTGCGGTTCCTCCAACACTTCCGGCTCTTCCTCCTCCGCGTCTGCTTCTGCGACCGGTAAGAAGGTTGCACCCTCCGCCCTGCCCTCCGGCATGGGCACCACCACCGTTGACGGCGAATTCCCCCGCACCGTCAAGCACTTCCGCGGTGAAACCACCATCAAATCCGCACCCTCCAAGGTCGTGATTCTCTCCACCGGTCAGCTCGACGGCGTGCTTTCCCTGGGCATCGTGCCCGTCGGCGCGGCAACTGCCGGTGACGCCGACCTGGTCCCCGCCTACCTGAAGACCAAGTTCTCCGATAAGTCCGCAGAGCTCGACAAGATTGCCAAGGTCGGTAAGCGCACCGACCCGGACGTTGAGGCCATCGCAAACCTCAAGCCCGACCTGATCCTCATCAACAACACCAACAAGAAGGACGAGCTGTACGAGTCCCTCGCCAAGATCGCGCCGACCGTGGTCACCGAGGGCACCGGCGTCAACTGGAAGCAGGACTTCCTGCTGATTGCCGCCGCGCTGGGCACCACCGAGAAGGCTGAGAAGCTCATGGAGGAGTACAACACCAAGGCGAAGTCGGTCGGTCAGAAGACCGGCAGCGAGAAGACTTTCTCCTTCCTGTACGCTTCCGCTGACCGCACCCGCATCTTCGCGAAGTCCTCGTTTGTGGGCTCCATCTGCGCGGATGCGTCCCTGGCACGTCCCGCAGCTGCGCAGGTTGAGAAGACCTCCATCGACCTGAGCTCCGAGCAGCTTGACCAGGCTGATGGCGACTACCTGTTCTACGGTGTGCAGGGCGGCGACGAGTCCAAGCTGACCGGTGAGGCACTGTGGAGCACCCTCAAGGCTGTTACCGAGAAGCACGCGCACAGCGTGGATGCTGACATGTTCTTCCTGAACGCTGGCCCGGCTGCCGCGCTTGGTGTTCTGGAGACCATCGAGAAGGCGCTCTAAAGGTTCTAGCCTCTCGTAGAGATTCGTAGAGATTCGCCGGGAAGCCCCGCGTTCTTACCTCTCATGCCTGCGCATGAGGGTGAGGAGGCGGGGCTTTCTGCACGCTTGGCACCTGCTTTCGCACCTGATTGTCGCCGCCGGATGCACTCGTGACCGGAATTGGTGCGCGCCCGCCGGAAATAGGGTCTAATGGGGGTAGAAGGCGCCGCGGTACCGTTGCCTCACGCCTTCACACGGAACATTTCACACCGATTAATTCACCGACGAAACGAGTACATCATGCCGATGAATAACCCCTCCGAAGAGACCCTGGCGCAGGCACGCAGCGTCATTGACGCGCTCAACGAGCGTGGCGCGCGTAAGCAGGCGATTCGACTGAAGGTAAGCAGCCCGGACGCGCCGCTGCCGCAGACCGCCTCCAAGTTTGGTGGCCGCCCGTACTTGCCCGCTGGCGAGTCTGCGCCGACCAATGAGAAGGGCGAACCGCTGGGCATGATCGCGCAGATTAACTGCGCCGACCTGCCCGAAAACGATATTTACCCGGCGACCGGCATGCTGCAGTTCTGGATCGACCCGAACGACGAAGAATGCATGTGGGGGTACGACTACGAGAACCCGCTTTCGCAGAAGAATCACCGTGTTGTCTACTACGAGACGCTGGATGAACCGAACCCGGATGTGCAGTTCCCGGTTCCATTCCCGATCATCGACTGGGGTGATTACGGCTGGCCTTTGGGACCTGAGGGCATGGATGTTTCTGAGGCAACCACCGAGTACGCACTTGCCTTCGAGACCTGGGAGCAGGGCTTCCTGGATGGCGGCTTCGAAATCTACGACCAGTTCGCTGACACCTGGGATGAAATGTACCCGGATCAGAAGCTGCCCGAGGAACCGAACGCACGCGGTGACGCCTCCTACAATCTGCTGGAGCCCTTCGAATCGGAGGAGAGGGATTACTCGCATATTGGCGGCTACCCCTCGTTCGTGCAGGAGGACCCGCGTGACGAGTTCGAGGAGTTGAGCGGCCACACCGTGAACCTGCTGACTATCGAATCGGAGTGGGGTGAGGACGCTGAGGAGGGCGTGTACGTGATGTGGGGTGACGCTGGTGCGGCGAACTGGCTGATTACTCCGGAGGCGCTTGCTGCCCGCGATTTCTCGCAGGTCGTCTTTGAGTGGGCTTGCGGCTAAGAATTAGCGGTACAACTTTATCCAGGAATGTTGTGAATTTATTCTTCGCAACGTCATAACAACATCATGGCAAGACTTGTCATGATGTTGTTATCATCCTGCGATGATGTTGATATGATGCGATATTTTCCTCGCGCCTTGAACCTTAAAAACCCCGGAATTACAGGCTAAAACCGGGTATTTTATCGGCACTCATTGACCGCACATCATAACAACTGTCATAACAACTTCTGCTATGACAGTTGTTATGACGGCTGATATGACCAGCTCGAAATAGATAATTCTTGCATAAAAATTCTATATGTAATTTCGTTAGTTATTAATCTTCTTTAGAAAGGGGAGGTCGTAAATGTCTGATAATACTCTTGAGATTGGCCAGGTTAGAGTGGGATGGTTATACCCCGGTGAGGTAGAAGAGGGGAAAGGAATCCCAACTACTCTAGTACGGGATAAACATCGAATTCGGGCGCTAATTCCGGTGACAAGCCGCTATTCTTCAAGTCCTGCAGCACGATGGAAATCGGAGCATTTTGTCTTCGGTGATGACCCAAAACGAACAGAGTATCAATATGATACTCCTGAAAATATGTATTTCGTTGATAATCTAGGCAGGGTCTTTCTTATGGGCTGTAGATCTTCTGGAGTCAGTGAGAGAATTGGTTTTAAGAGATACGGCGGAATTCTGCAAAAGGTTTCAGTTAGTGCGGCAATCTTTTCATCATGGAAATATGATACAAGCTCTTTTAATGGTTATCAGACGGAAATTGAAAATTTATCTCAATGGTTCCATATGGATACCCTAAAAACAAAATCGGTATATGAAGAAAAGGATGGCCGGTATCGCATAAAATATGTGGAGACAAGAGCTTCATCTGCGGGGGAAATAATAATTGATGAGTCGAGGGGGCTGAAATTTAAATCCGACTTTACGGTTGTTCCTAATAGCTCTTCAACTAAAGTTGTGTATGAATCTCACGATGTTCTAGAGTCGTACCGTGATGAAATCATTCCGTTTATTAAAGGTATGAAAGAGCATGATGCTATTAGAGATTTGCTGATGATTTCTTCATGGAGTGTTCATCAGTTTGTCTCGATTGCAGTCTCTCGCGATAATGATAGGGGAAACTTAGGTGCTATTGCGTGGAGGAATGTTATTTCGGAGCGGTGGGAGACGACTAAAAATATTGATATTGATAATAAAGATTTTATATTTACATACAATGATATTGAATCTGATGGGGTTAGAAAGTGGCTTGAAATTTCTGAAAAATATCCACGTGCGTTAAATCCGATTCTCACTACCATTAGGTGGGATACCGGGACAGTTGAAAATGAACTCTTTAATCTCTGTTCAGGTGTTGAAGCGCTCGGGCGATATATATATCAGGAGAGTCCTGGCAAATCACTTGGTGGAAGTAAGAATGGTAAAATTTATCTACACAATGCGTTGCAAAATATTATTAATCAGATTCCAAAAGGTGTTTTGCCCTATGTGAAAAAATTTGAAAATTCACGTAATGGAAAAGTTGTTAATAGCCTTCCCGAATGGGCGGATAAAATCAATAATTCCTACAATTCGGTAAAACATTATGGTGACGAAGAGATTAATTATGAAAATATCTTTGAGTCAATTGATCTGCTGAGGATTATTATTGTTTCATGGGTTGGAACGCAGCTCGGTGCTAAGCCTGAAATTTTACGGGATAGTCTAATCAATAAAAATTATGAATTTAGAAAATATCTTCCCCCTCTGGACGATGCAGGGTATGTGATAGAAGAACAGGAACTCGAGCAAGAGTCGGACCCTGCAGAATAGTGCAGTGCAGTGGTAGGTGGGGTTGAGGTTATGAGCCTCAACCCCGCCCGTCATAATCCGCAATAAACGACATATAGGTACCCGCACTTGGTGCACCCCGCCGCCGGTGGCACAGTATAAAGTCGAGCCACTATCGACTCCCCGCACACAGGCGGGCAGATACACCAGGAGCAAACCAATGGCTGAACACACTTTCGGCTTCCGCACCCGCGCACTACACGCGGGCGGCACCCCCGACGCTGAACACGGTGCCCGCGCGGTCCCCATCTACCAGACTTCCTCCTTCGTCTTCAAAGACGCTGACGACGCCGCGAACCTCTTCTCCCTGCAGAAGTACGGCAACATCTACTCGCGCCTGTCCAACCCGACCGTCGCCGCGCTGGAGGAGCGCATCGCCTCCCTCGAAGGCGGCATCGGTGCGGTAGCGACCGCATCCGGCATGGCTGCCGAGTTCATCACCTTCGCGGCTCTGTGCCAGCAGGGCGACCACATTGTGGCATCTTCCCAGCTGTACGGCGGCACCGTCACCCAGCTGGACGTGTCTCTGCGCCGCTTCGGCATTGAGACCACCTTCGTGCCCGGCACCGACCCCGCCGACTACAAGGCGGCCCTGACCGAGAACACCAAGGCGATCTACACCGAGATCGTGGCGAACCCCTCCGGTGAGGTTGCCGACCTGGAAGGCCTCGCAGAGGTCGCCCACGAGGCGGGCATCCCCCTGGTCGTGGACGCAACCCTGTCCACCCCCTACCTGATCCGCCCCATCGAGCACGGCGCGGACATCGTCATTCACTCGGTCACCAAGTTCCTGGGCGGTCACGGCACCACCCTCGGCGGTATCGTCGTCGAGTCCGGTCGTTTCAACTGGGGTAACGGCAACTTCCCGTCCATGACCGAGCCGGTTCCCTCCTACAACGGCGTGTCCTGGTGGGGTAACTTCGGTGAGTTCGGTTTCCTGACTAAGCTGCGTTCTGAGCAGCTGCGTGACTTCGGTCCGTCGCTGAGCCCGCAGTCCGCGTTCAACCTGCTGCAGGGTGTTGAGACCCTGCCGCAGCGCATGGATGCGCACCTGGCGAACGCTAAGCAGGTTGTCGCATGGCTGGTTGAGGATCAGCGTATCGCCTACGTGAACTACGCCGGTCTGGAAGACCACCCGCACCACGAGCGTGCGAAGAAGCTTCTGCCGCTGGGCGTCGGTTCTGTGTTCTCCTTCGGTGTGAAGGCGACCGAGAAGGCTTCCGGCCGCCTGGTCGGCGGCGAGTTCATCGGTGCCCTGCAGCTGGCAAGCCACCTGGCGAACATCGGTGACGCCCGCACCCTGGTGCTGCACCCGGGTTCGACCACGCACCAGCAGCTGACCGCTGAGCAGCTGGCTGCTGGCGGTGTCGGTGAGGACCTGATCCGCATTTCCGTGGGTCTGGAAGACGTTGAAGATATCATTTGGGACCTGGATCAGGCGCTGACCTACGCGACCGGCCTGAACCACGCCGGTGAGCGTGTGGGCGAGTCCATCGCTGACAAGGTTGTGGAGGCTGAGGAGGCGGTTGCCGCCGCTAAGGCCGCCGAGGACGCTGCCGCCGCTGAGGCTGCTGCTGGCGCATCCTGCTCCCTGCCTACTACCACTCAGGAGGAGAAGTAATGACTGAGAAGCGTACCTGGGTGGGTCCTTCCGCCCCTGAGCGTCTGAACATTCTGCGTAATACCCGCACGATTGCGATTGTGGGTATGAGCGATAAGATTTCGCGTGCCTCGTACTTTGTGGCAACGTACCTGCAGTCGGCGTCGCCGTACAAGCTGTATTTTGTGAACCCGATTCTGGCGGCAAAGGGCAAGCTTGTGCTGGGCCAGCCGGTGTACCCGTCGCTGCAGGACCTGCCGGAGGTCCCGGATCTGGTAGAGATTTTCCGCCGTAATGAGGACCTGCCGGGCGTGGTTCAGGAGGCTGTGGACCTGGGCGCTAAGACCGTGTGGATGCAGCTGGGCTCCTGGAATGAGGAGGCCGCCGCGATTGGTGAGGCTGCCGGCCTGAACGTGGTGATGGATAAGTGCGTGAAGATTGAGCATGCGCGTTTCCACGGTGGCCTGCACCTGGCTGGTTTCAACACGGGCGTGATTTCTTCGAAGCGTCAGGTGCTGTCGAAGTAAGCAGCCGGTGCTGTATAAGCCGCTGTAGCTTGTAATTACAAAAAATCAGGCGCTCGTTAGCGTTTGAACGGAAGGGGCGTACCCGGGGACCATCCCGGGTGCGCCCCTCCTTCTATGCCCGGTGTAATGCCCGGTGTAGTGCCGGGTGTAGTGCCCGGCAGGGCATCCGGCGTGTTTGGGCGAGATTGAGGGCGCAGCATCGCCCCTAGTGGAGGGCAGTTCAGCTTTAAGGTAAACCTACCCTTATGTTCTGGGGTGCTGAGCCGGTATCCTAGTGTGGAGCCCGGCGGCCGGTACTCAGCACACACGCGTACCGACCGCCGGGTTTTCCTCTCTTGCAGATTGTGACGGAATATTACGTTGAATTCTTTCCCACCGGGAATAGCTGTACGATAGCCAGCGTTGTACCCGCAGAGTAAGGGGCACACCGCACGATGCCCCCGGGTTACCGCAGGGTGACAACCCGCAACTACAAGAGCATCAACCACCACACGAAAGAAGAACACTATGTCCGCAATGATTAACCGCCGCACCGTCCTCGCAGGCTCCGCATTCACCGGCCTGGCTGCACTGCTCGCAGCGTGCGGTTCGTCCAGCAGCAGCACCGCATCCAGCACCAACAAGCTGGAGGCTATCAAGTCTGCCGGCAAGATCCGTGTGGGCTTGGAGGGCACCTACCGCCCCTTCTCCTTCCACGACTCGAACGGCACCCTGGTCGGTTTCGAGAAAGAAATCATCGACCTGGTCGCTAAGGACCTGGGCGTGACTGCAGAGTTCACCGAAACCCCCTGGGATTCCCTGATCGCCGGTGTGGACGCTGACCGCTACGACATCGTCATCAACAACGTTTCCGCAACCGACGAGCGCAAGCAGAAGTACGACTTCTCCGTACCCTACCTGTACTCCGAGCCGAAGGTTGCCGTGAAGAAGGACTCCTCCCTGCAGAACGTGAGCGAGATTTCCGGCCACTCCTCGGCGCAGTCCGAAACCTCGAACTTCCGCAAGATGGTGGAGGCGAAGGGTGCCTCGATCGTGGTTGTTTCCGGTTTCGATGAGGCTATCGAGCAGGTCCTCTCGGGCCGTGCAGAGATGACCGCGAACGACTCCGTGTCCTTCGCTGAGTACTTCAAGGAGCACCCGGACGCCAACCTGCGCCTGCTCTCCGGTGACCTGGGCACCGGTAGCAACTCCTCCATCCTGCTGCCTAAGGGCCAGGACGCCCTGCGTAACGCTATCGACGAGTCGCTGAAGAAGCACCTGCAGAACGGTGACATCAAGGCGATTTACGAGAAGTACGTGGGCGAAGACCTCTCCCCGAAGAACTAATTAAAGGAGCTGAGTTCCGTTCATGGAACGCTACCTGAATCTTTGGGCTGAGTCCCTGCCTCAGCTGCTGGGCTCGACCCTGGCAGTGACTATTCCGCTGTCGCTGATTTCTTTCGCGGTGGCACTGCTGGTGGGCATCATCTCCGCCGGCGCGCGCACGAGCCGCTTCGCCCCGGTGAACTGGCTGGCCTGGCTGTATATCTGGGTCTTCCGTGGCACCCCGTTGCTGGTGCAGCTGTTCATCGTCTTCTACGGCCTGCCGAAGGTCGGTATCGCCCTGGACGTGTGGAGCGCCGCGATCATCACGATGAGCCTGCACACCGGCGCGTACGTGGCGGAGACCTTCCGTTCCGCGGTGGCGGCTATTCCGCGCGGCCAATTTGAGGCGGCGGCAACCCTGAACTTCACCCGTATGCAGACCCTGCGCCACGTAGTCATTCCGCAGGCGGTGCGTATTGCGCTGCCGAACCTGGGCAACAACTTCATCGACCTGATTAAGGGCACCTCGCTGGTGTCGGTCATTTCGATGGTTGACCTGTTCCAGACCGGTAAGCAGATCGCGTCGCGTACTTTCGAGCCGCTGGCAATGTACTCCGAGGTCGCCATCATTTACCTGGTGATTTTCACTCTGCTGACTGCCGCACAGTCTGCGTTGGAGAAGTACAGCAACCGTTACGTAAGGAGCAACAATGCTTAGCGTTGATTCCCTGTCGAAGAGCTTCGGTGAAACGCAGGTGCTCAAGAACATCAGCCTGGACATCCCCGACGGTGAGACCACGGTGATTCTGGGCCCCTCCGGTAGCGGCAAGTCGACTCTGCTGCGCTGCCTGAACCTGCTGGAAACCCCGCAGTCAGGCACGCTCACCATTGACGACGCGCAGGTGGATTACAGCCAGAAGCTCACCGACGCGCAGGTGCGTGATATTCGTTCCCGTTCGGCGATGGTGTTCCAGCAGTTCAACCTGTTTCCGAACTACACGGCGTTGAAGAACGTGGCGCTCGCCCCGACCCTCAACGGCACCCTGAATGCTCAGCAGGCGCAGGAGCGTGCCCGCGAGCTGTTGGCGAAGGTGGGTCTTGCCGACAAGGTAGATTCCTACCCGGACGCCCTCTCGGGTGGTCAGCAGCAGCGTGTGGCGATTGCCCGCGCCTTGGCGCTGGAACCCTCCTACCTGCTCTTTGATGAGCCGACGAGTGCGCTGGATCCCGAGCTGGAGGCGGAGGTTATCCGCGTGCTCATGCAGCTGGCGAAGGAGGGCCGCTCCCTGGTCATCGTGACGCACAATATGGCGTTTGCGAAGAAGGTTGCGGATCGTATCGTGTTCCTGGAGAACGGTACCCTGCGCTATAACGGTGAGCCGGCCGGTTTCTTTGCTTCGGATGATGAGCGTATCCGTAAGTTCTTGACCGTGTACGACAGCACCGAGTACACGATTTAGCCGTACCGTATATAGCAAATATGGGCTGGTTTCTGCCAATCAGATAATCATCTGACGTGCGGAAACCAGCCCATATTCTATATTCAGCATATATTCGTTCTACTCTGAAGTCCCCTTAGAACGACGATACTCATCCAGCTGCTCAGGACTGACCACCTGCAGCTGGTCGGTGAGCGGATTACCCGGCGACCAGCCCTCATCCTGAACCGAGTTCTCTTCACGGTTGAAGAAGGTGAGCAGGCGGGGGCGGTGCACCTGCAGGCCGCCCGGGGTGGTCGGCAGCTGCCAATTCTTCATATGGGAGAGCACACCAAACACCAGGCACAGGAGAATAGATAGTGCCATCGCCAGGTTAGGGCGGTGGAACAAGCCGGTTACCAGGGCGGTCTCAGAGGCACCCACAAACGCGACCGTCGCGTACAGGGAGTTACCGCCAAAAATCGCCGGAATGCGGTTGACCATAATGTCACGAATAACGCCGCCGCCAACCGCGGTGGTCACGCCCAGTGCGATAGCGGGCAGCCAGTGCAGACCCAGGTTCAGGGACTTAATGGTGCCGGTTGCCGCCCACGCACCCATGCCGACAAAGTCAATAATGAGCATGGTTCGGGTTGCCCAGCGGGCACTCAAATCGAGGCTGTACGCCAGAATTGACGAGCCGATAGCGCCCACCCAGTAGCCGCCGTCGGTGAGTGCCACCGGCAGTCCGGAGTTCAGTAGGATGTCACGGATCATACCGCCACCCATGCCGCAGGCGACCGCGAGTAGCAGGAAGCCCACGATGTCGAACCGGAAGGCGCGCGCCACGGCACCGCCGAGTAGGCCGTTAGCGACAACGGCGGCAATGTCGACGATGCGGAATACCTGGTCCGGGTCAAAGAGCTCGTGCATGTGCGTTCTCCTGCGTACGTGATGCATGTCTGGGTGGGTGCCGATAGGGAAGGCGCGCACGGTGGGCGGGTCGGGTGACGACGTTATCACCGCATCCGGCTCTGTCTGCCTGTGCGCGTACCTGAAATGGCACCGATTTATTGTAGACCCGCCGCCGCTCCTGCTCCTAGTTGGAAAGTGGTCATGACGAGCTCTGAGACGTAACGGAGAAGCTTGTGGGCGCGCTAAAAGATGGGCGTAGAATGAGTGAATCTCCACCCCCAATGCTCTGTCATGATTGTTTTTGCGCTGGGTTCTTTCCAGTACGGTAGCGGCATCATTTCTTCGCTACTGTTGGCGTTGAGCCCCCTGAATGCGGTGGAGTCCATGGCGGTCATGATGTTTGCCGGTGCGGCGCTGTCGGCGCTCATGGTGTGGCTACCCTCCCGTAAGCTGAGCGCTCGCTAAGCTGGAGCTAGACGAATACTAGAGGCATGTGGCCCGGTCGTTTGATAGACCGGGCCACATCGCAAATCGTTATCTGCGTAAGGTGAAAGGAGCCGCCGTGACGGTATCGCGTGACGAAGTTTTCGAAATCCTGCGGGGCGTGGTGCCCCGCCTGGAGGAGGCGCTTCCCAGCTGGTCGGTGCGCCCCAACATCACGGGTACCGGCGCGGTGGGGCTCTACCTGGACGGCCCCGCAATCTACCGGGACGGCGAGCCCCTGGCCGGCGTGAACGCCGAGGGTGAGCCGGTCGTTCGGCACCTGTGCGGTACGATTCAGACCGCCGACCGCGGCCTGCCGCAGGAGCTCGGGCAGGTGCGCTACCAGTACATTCTGGGCGTGAGCGTGGCGGAGCACGAGAGCGAGTACCCCGAACTGACCGACCTGGCGAGCGTGGGGGAGCCGAGCTGGGTTCCTGCACTGAGGGCCCTGGAGGCGCTGGTGGAGTCCGAGGGCCGCGAGGCGCTGTTCATCAGCCGCGGCGGGTACGTGCCGGGTCGCCGCGCCCTGGGTAAGCGCCGTGTGGCGCTGCGGCGCGAGTTCTTCCCCGGTAAGCCCTGGCTGGGTTTGGGCACGATTGACTGGTGTGCGGGCGTGCGCTCGACCCCGGTGTACGCCGAGGATCTGGTGGCTCTGATGGCCGCGGCGACGCGCCTGGCGAGCGGCTGGGATGCCGCCCTGCGCGCTGTCTCTGCGGACAGTCAAAAGTAGTTAAAACAGAGCGGCGCATCCGACCCGGAAAAGGGAAGGATGCGCCGCTTCTGTGTAAGCTCTAACGCTTAGTGGGTTTAGCCCAGTGCCTCAGCTAGCCTGAACGGGTCGAGCCGTATGAGATATTGCCTTATCGATAGCATGCAAGGGTGATGCATCCTGCTACCTCTACCGGGGCGTAACCGTAGCGTTTGTAGAGCGCAACGGCGTGTTCAGTACCGACGTCGGTAGTAATGAGTCGCTGTCGAATGTCTTCTCGGTCAAAGTCCTCAATGACACGCTTTAGAAGCGCAGAACCAACGCCCTGTCGTTGGGCGTGCGGATGCACTAGGAGGTCCTGAATGTAGGCGATAGAATGTCCATCCCCGACGGCGCGGACTAGCCCGATGAGCCGTCCTGTTCCTTCTGTGGTTGCCTCTCGTGCGGTGTAGAGATACCGCGACCCTTCCACCATCGGGATGAGACGTTCGGGCGTTTTGGTATAGGCGCTCCAGCCGACAGAATCGTAAAGCTCAGTAAGTTCTTCCACGCTGGGAAGGAGGCTGGTGGAGTCCAAAATACAGTACCGCATACAGGCATTGTATAGCGCCAAATTGGGGGAGTTTAGAAACTTCTGCCCAACACGCTGCTGGGCTTGAGGACATAAAGGAAGCGGCGCATCCGACCCGTAAAGGGGTGGATGCGCCGCTTCTGTGTAAGCTCTAACTCTTAGTGGGTTTAGCCCAGTGCCTCAGCCAGCTGAATGCCCTGTGCCACGCCACCGAGGGTTGCAGCAATACGAATCAGGTCGTTGACCTGCTCCTTGGTTGCGCCCTCTTCACGCAGGGTGTGCTCGTGAGCCTCAACGCAGTGGGAGCAGCCGTTGACTGCGGACACTGCCAGAGCGAACATCTCGAAGTCCAGCTTCTCAATGCCACCGTTCTTGCCGATGATCTGCATACGCAGGTTTGCGCGCTGGTCATCGTATGCACCGTTCAGGAAGCCACGGGTGCGGTAGAAGATGTTGTTCATGCCCATGATGGATGCAGCACCCAGAGCAGCCTCGTAAGCGGTGTCGCTCAGGTGCTCCTTAGCCTCTGCAGCAATCTCAACAACAACAGAGTCAACCTTGGTTGCTGCTGCGGTTGCGAGGATTGCGCCCCAGAGCTGCTGCTCGGACAGGGAGGTGATGCGGGGCAGGGAGGACAGGTTGAGGCTCATGTCCTTCGCGTAGGAAGGCAGAGCCGAACGCAGGTTATCGATGCTCATGGATTACTTCATCTCCTTGAATGCGTCGATGGTTGCTGCACCCTTCTTCCAGTTGCATGCGCACAGCTCGTCGGACTGCAGTGCGTCCAGCTGGCGGAGCACCTCGTCGGTGTTACGGCCGACGGAGTCAGCGGTAATGGAGACCGACTGGATGGTGTTGTGGGGGTCGATGATGAAGGTTGCGCGGTCTGCAACGCCGTCCTTGTTCAGGATGCCCAGTGCTGCGGTCAGTTCGCGCTTGAGGTCGGATGCCATGACGATGGGCAGATCCAGGAGCTCTTCGTGGGAGCGGCGCCATGCGTAGTGGGTGTACTCGTTGTCAACGGAAACACCGATCACCTGGGTGTCGCGTGCCTCGAACTCGTCAGCGAGCTTGCCGAATGCTGCGATCTCGGTGGGGCAAACGAAGGTGAAGTCCTTCGGCCAGAAGAAGACGACGCGCCAGGTGTCTTCGTCCAGACCCTCGGAGGAGACGGTGGTGAAGTAGTCTTCGGGCTTGGTTGCTTCGATGTCAGCCAGCTTACCGGGGACAACGCCGGTGAGCTCGTATGCGGGGAACTGGTCGCCGATGGTCAGAACTGCCATAGTGTTCTTCTTTCTGCTTCGTGCCGCGCGGATTCGTTGCGCGGCGCTTGTTCTAAGTGGTGCCCATTGGGCGGGCTCGATAACTATTTTATTATGAATAATTCATAATAATCAAGTGATGACGCATTAAAACAGAAGTGTTTAACTATGATTTGCATCACCGAACATCCCGAGGTGTTCAAAAAGCTTCTCCACGTGCAAATCTCCCCCGTGCAAATATCCATGCGCAAATCCCACATACAAACCCCAGGGGGTTAAGCTCGAATCATGACCCCCGAACACAGTAACTTCTCAGACAGCGACTTCTCAGAACACAGCGAACATGCAGAGCCCAATCAGCCCGAACTCATTACCGAACGCCTCACCCTGCGCCACCTGCGCGAGGCGGATATCCCCAACATCGTGGAATCCTGCCGCGACGAAGAAACCCTCCGCTACACCCGCATTCCCTTGAACTACACGCGCGCCGACGCCGAGGACTACCTGCTCACCACTGCCCGCCAGATTGCCGCCGGGCAGATCCAGCGCTGGGCGATTGACGCCTCCGGTGTGTTCGCGGGGAGTATCGAGCTGCGCCTACCTGACGGCACCCCCGAAAGCCCCGGAACCCGCGCCGAACTGGGCTATTACACCGCCCCGAAGGCGCGCGGCAAGGGCTATATGACCGAGGCGCTGCGAGCCGTCCTCGGCTACGCTTTCGACCCGCTCGGGCTGGGTCTCGAGACTGTCCGCTGGACCACCCTGGCGGGTAACGAGGCCTCCGAACGTGTGGCGGTTAAAGCGGGTTTCACCGGCATCTACGACGATATTGACCCGAACTCCGGTCGCCCCGATGAGAACGGTCACCCGGTGCAGCATCGGGTGCGCCGCGCCGATATGACCCGCGCGCAATTTGCGGCGCTCTGGGCTAACTAAACTGCGCTAACTAAACCGCGCTCTGGACGTAACGTGCATGGGGTTGAGCGGGAGCCCATGAGAAAGCCCCGCAATCTAGCTACCTGATGCCGAAGCCGCGGAACGAGCCGTTCGGCTCCTCCCACTCGACGAGAACCTCATCCACGCGCCCGGCGGTGTCGTCACCGCGCAGCACATCCACCAGGCGAGCGCAGGAGGCGGCGGTACCCTCCGCAACGACCTTCACGCGCCCGTCGTCGAGGTTCTCGGCGTAGCCGGTCAGGCCCATGGGCTTGGCGGTTCCGGCGCACCACCAGCGGAAGCCCACGCCCTGCACCTTGCCGCTCACGAAAGCGACGAGGCGGATTTCGGCGGGCTCTGCCGGGGTTCGGTCGGTGAAGAAATCAAAGAAACCCATGGGTCCTCCCGGGGTCATCTCATTGTGAGTGGTCTTATGGGGGCGAGCGCCGGTGGTGGCGCTCTGATAGCTTCTATAGCTTCAGTCTAGAGGGTGCGGGGGTGCATCCGCCTGGTTGCCGCGCGCACGTGCCGTGAAGAGCTGAATAAGGGTAAAGCAACCGAAGCCGCGTCCACAAGGGGAGTAAGATGGGGTGATATTTATTAGCGGCAATGCTGAACACACAGACATCTACCCGCATACAACCCATCCCCTGGAGGATCATTGAGTTCACGCCCTAAAAAAGCGCCTCTCGTCGGTAACCCGGCGAAGACACCCTACAAGCCCTGGCCTGCTCTCTGGTCCCTGGTTGTTGGCTTCTTCATGATCCTGGTGGATGGCAATATCGTCACCATCGCCCTGCCGCACATGCTGCAGGATTTGGATGCATCCCTGTCGGCGGGTATGTGGGTGACGAGCGCCTACCTGCTGGCGTATGCGGTGCCGCTGCTCATTACCGGTCGTATGGGTGACCGCTTCGGTCAGAAGAACCTGTACATGATTGGTATGGGTATTTTTACGTTTGCCTCCCTGTGGTGTGGTCTGGCGCCGAATGTTGAGTCGCTGATTACCGCCCGCGTGGTGCAGGGCCTGGGTGCGTCGCTGATGACCCCGCAGACCATGTCTCTGATTACGCTGATGTTCCCGCCGAATGCGCGCGGTGTTGCCATGAGCATTTGGGGTGCGACTGCGGGTGTCGCCTCGCTGGTTGGTCCGATTCTGGGCGGCGTGCTGGTGGATACCCTCGGCTGGGGCTGGATCTTCTTCATCAACATTCCGGTTGGCCTGGCTGGTTTGTTCCTGGCGTGGCGTAATGTGCCGGTGTTCGAGCAGAAGAAGCACAGCTTCGACTGGTTGGGCGTGGTGCTTTCGGCGGTCGGTCTGTTCTTGCTGGTTTTCGGCATTCAGGAAGGCGCCACCTACGACTGGGGCACCATCACTGACTCGTTTATGGGCACCGGTATTGCGGTGAGCGTGTGGGGTCTGATTATTGCCGGCATTCTGGTGCTGGCGCTGTTCATCGGGTGGCAGGCTATTAACCCGCGTGAGCCGCTGGTTCCGCTGAGCCTGTTCGGTGACCGTAACTTCTCCGTGTCGAATGTGGCTATTTCGGCTATGGGTGTGGTCGCTATCAGTATGGCGTTCCCGCTGACCCTGTACCTGCAGCAGGTGGAGGGCCTGGACCCGACCCAGGCTGCGCTGATGACCGCCCCGATGGCGTTGTTCTCGGGCGTGTTGGCGCCGGTGGTGGGTGCGCGTCTGAACCGTAACGACCCGAAGTGGATTGCGGTAATTGGTTTTACGCTGATGGTTGTTGGTTTTGCTCTGCTCCGCCCGACGATGGTTGCGGAAGGCAACCTGTGGCTGATGGTTGGCCCGATGATTATTCTAGGTGCGGCGAATGCCTGCATTTGGGGTCCGCTGTCGGTGTCGGCGACCCGTAACCTGCCGCCGCAGCGTGCAGGTGCCGGTTCGGGCGTGTACAACGAGACTCGCCAGATGGCGTCGGTGCTCGGTTCGGCTGCGATTACGACCATCATGGCTTCTGCGATTACCTCGCACCTGTCCGCGTTGGGTCCTGCCGCTGCAGCGGGCGGTAGCTCTCACGGCGGTGCTGGAGGCGGCGTCCTTCCGCAGATTCTGCGTGAACCCTACGCGGCGGCAATGGCGGATTCCATGATGCTTCCCCTGGTTGCCGCAGCAGTGGGCGCGGTCGTGTGCCTGTTCTATGCCTCCATGAAGACCTCCGAGGCGAAGGGTGCCGCGCAGAACGCTGAGGTGGAGACCACTAAGTAGAAGGCTTATCGGAGCGCTTTTACGTCATAAGCGGTGCATAACCTGAGATACGGTGCAAATACTGGGACAAGCTATATACGCTCTGTGTATGATGAAGCGGGTCACCGTCGAACAGAAAGGGAGCCAAGAATGGTTCCTTCGCCTCCACCGGAGGGTTCGGCAGTGACCCGCTGTCTTTTAAACGCCGTGCTCACTTGCGGCACGCCGGCTGCACACCGGCGACAGCGACACATATGACCACCGCACCGCGTGGCTTGGCTACCGTTTGATACTTCTACTCACCAGAGATGCACTGTACGCAACGTCAGATGGAGCAATCTAACGCGCGGTCAAGACACGAAGAGAGATCCCATGTCTTTTCTGACCTCAACCCGCGTAGTGCGTACCGCGCTCGCATCGGCGGCACTGCTTGTGCTCAGCTCGGTTGCTGTCCCCGCAGCCCAGGCATACAACCCCGATATTGACGGCGACGGCATCCCCAACACCTGGGAAATGAAGGGCTACGACGCTGACGGCGACGGCAAGATTGATGTTAACTACCCCGGCATGGGCGCCAACCCGCTGAAGAAGGACATCTTCGTCGAGATGGACTACATGCCCGACCTGCTCGCTAGCGAAGAAGAGCTCGACCGCATCACCGAGTCCTTCGCGCAGCTTCCCCTGCGCAACCCCAACGGCACCACCGGCATCAACATCCACCTGGACGCCGGTAACGCCCGCAGCGCCAAGTACAACCTCGGCGGCGGCAACGAAGTGGCGCACGAACAGCTCGACAACACCATGACCAAGTGGGCCGAAATCCGCGCCAAAAACATGGACCCCAACCGTGAAAGCGTCTTCCACTACATGATTTGGGGTGACGCCTACGACGAGTACGGCTCCTCCGGCCTGGGCTACGTGGGTGGCCGCGGCTTCGTGGTGACCGTCGGCCCGCGCTTCTGGGGTAAGTCCGCAACCTCCGACGTGCGCGTGGGCACCTTCATCCACGAGCTGGGCCACAACCTGGGCCTGGGCCACGGCGGCACCGATGACGTGAACGACAAGCCGAACTACCTGAGCGTCATGAACTACATGTACCAGATCTACGGTGTGCGCCGCGCCAGTGGTGAGCTGAAGTTCAGCTACTCGACCCGCGCCTACAAGACCCTGGACGAGAATAAGCTGGACGAGAATAAGCTGGACGAGCGTGCCGGCTTTGGTCGCAACGCCTACGGCTGGCTGTACTTCCGTAAGCCCGCCTGGGAGGGTATCGACTTCAACGGCAACGGCAAGATTGACGACGAGCCGGTATCGGTCGACCTGAACGGTGACGGCGAGCTGACCGAACTAACCGCCCCGAACGATATGGCGACCCTGAAGCTGCAGGCTGAGGGCACCGAGGCGCAGGGCGGCGTGTACCGTTCCGAGAAGCACCTTTCGGCTGAGATTGACCACAATGAAATGACTGCTGACCTGGCTCGCTCCAAGGGCATGGTTCCCGCGAAGGACTAGCCTTTAGCGGCTGTCGGCGGTAACCGATACGCTAAGCCTTAAACACGGCGAGGGGCCCGGTATCCATAACGGATGCCGGGCCCCCTGATGTTATCTAGCCTCGTTGCGCTGTTGTACTGCGACGCATCAACGGAGAGCAGCTGAGCTATACACCAGAACTACGGGCGGGTGATGGTTGCCGAAGCGCGCAAACCAGCCAGATCCTGGAAGGTGTACTCGCCACCCTCGGTCAGCTGCATTGCGACGCTACCGCTGGTGATCTGAGCGGTGGTGGTCAGAGTGTAGCTGGAGGTCACCTCGGTGAAGTACACCGGAACCAGCGAAGCCAGCACCTGTGCGTAGCTCACGCCGTCCTTCGCGGTGGCTTCCAGGTAGTCGGAGGTGCGGATGTCCAGTACGCCGGTCCAGACGTTATCCTCGATGGTCGGCTCGTAGAACTTTGCGGTGTATGCGATGCCATTGAATGCCGCCACGGCGGGGTTGTTGGTCTTCGCTCCGCCCTCGCTCTTGGCGAGTGCCGGGATCTCAACGTCGTTATCGACGTCCCACAGCAGCGGGTCGGTGACGTCCTCGGCGGTGGGGAAAGTGAACTCGAAGGTCACCTGCAGGTGCGCCTGGGGGTACAGCCAGGAGCTACCCTGGAACTCGCCCTTGGAGTTGATGGGTGCGGAAATCCACAGGCCCGCACCACCGTACAGGCCGGCGCCGACGCTACCGCCGGGGGTGAAGGTGCCGCCGCCGCGGCTCTGCGGGGTGGTGGAGGTTGCGGTGATGTTGGGTACCTGCACGGTGTAGGAATCCAGGCCGTAGCGGGTATCAAAGTCGTTGGCGGGGTTCGAGTTGAACGCCTGAGTGAAGACACCGAACCTCAGGGTCGGGGTTTCCTGCGCATCGGTGGATGCCGCGTAGGCGGGTACCGCCGCCGCGGTTGCGATGACGGGGGTGCTCCATGCGGCACCCTTGATGAGGGCGCGGCGGTTCAGTCCGTTAGTGGTGTTCGAGGAAGAAGTCATAGGATCTCTCTTGTTGTGAAGAATGTGGTGATGCGTGTGAGTTGAATTACTGATACTCTAATGTAATTCAGCTCATCTTCAAAATTATCTCAACTTTTACCTTAATGTATGAACATTACGGTACCCAGCTCACCTAACGCGTGAAACGGGAGCATCATGGAAACCGAGGAGAACGTCCTCCCGGAAAACTCCACAGAAACACCACCGGTCACCACACACTTAAGGAATACAACATGGCATTTATGAAGAGCGCACGCGTCACGCTTGCCTCCCTTGCAGTGCTCTGCCTGGGCACTATCGCAGCCCCCGCAGCAAACGCCTACAGCCCCGACATTGACGGCGACGGCATCCCCAACACCTGGGAGATGAAGGGCTACGACGCTGACGGCGACGGCAAAATCGACGTCGACTTCCCCGCAATGGGCGCAGACCCCAAGCACAAGGACATCTTCGTCGAGATGGACTACATGGCGGGCCTGCTGCCCAGCGAAGATGAACTGGACCGCATCACCAAGATTTACGCTGACCTGCCCCTGCGCAACCCCGACGGCACCCACGGCGTGAACATCCACCTGGACGCCGGTGACGCCCGCAGCGCCAAGTACAACCTCGGCGGCGGCAACGAAATCAGCTACCAGGCACTCGACAGCGAATTCAAAGCGCTCCACCGAATCAAGGCGACCGAAGGTAAGTTCAACCCCGCCCGCGAAGGCACCTTCCACTACATGATCTGGGGCGACTACTACGACAACAGCTACTCCTCCGGTATCGCTAACTTTGGCGGTCGTAACTTTATGGTCACCGTCGGTCCGCACTTCTGGGGCGAGGCAAGCAGCAACATCCGCGTGGCAGTGTTCGTGCACGAGCTCGGCCACAACCTCGCACTGAGCCACGGCGGCTGGGACGAAATCAACTACAAGCCCAACTACTACAGCGTCATGAACTACCAGTACACCCTCACCGGCGTGCCCATGGCTGACGGTAGCCGCTACTTCGGCTACTCCACCGCCGAGTACCGCATGCTCAACGAGGCGAAGCTGTACGAGGCGCGCGGCTTCGGTCCTCGCGCGGCTGGCTTCCTGTACAAGGGCAAGCCCGCCAACCAGCCGATTGACTTCAACGGCAACGGCAAGATTGATACCGAGCCGGTGTCCGTGGACCTGAACGGTGACGGCATGATCACGAACCTGGGCGCGGCAAACGATGTGAAGATGATCCGCTTCCAGGCGACCGAGCACCCCGAGAAGGACAAGGGCCCCGAGCACATTGAGCCGAGCGGTATTACTGCTGAACACGCTCGTTCGCTGGGCCTGATTAAGTAGGCTGAATAGGCGGTGCAACGCCAACAAAGAGCCTTGTCAGATCAATAAAATGGCATAGCAAAAGGTGCGGATACCGAATCATTATTCGGTATCCGCACCTTTACTCTATGTAGCTTTCAGCTCAGCGCAGCGTGCAGCTCGGCTCAGTGCTCAGCCCAGCAACAGAGCCTAGACAGCCTCACTCACGCGGCCGGTATCCACCAGCACCTGCGCAATGTGGCCCAGCGCCTCCTCATTCTGCAGCGAAGAAACATCGCCTAAAGAACGGCCCTGGTACAGCTCACCGAGCAGACGGCGAGTAATCTTACCCGAACGGGTCTTCGGGATGTCGGCAACCGCCACAACGTCCTTCGGCTTAGCGATCGGGCCAATGTGTTCACGCACGTGTGCGGTCAGCGCCGCCTTCAGCTCATCCTCAGTCAGGTCCTTACCCTCATCGGTGAGCGTCACGTAGGCGACCGCCTGGTGACCGGTCAGCTCATCCTCCACGGGGCAGACACCAGCCTCAACCACAGCCGGGTGAGTCACCAGAGCCGACTCAATCTCAATCGTGGACAGGCGGTGACCCGAAATGTTAATCACGTCATCAATACGGCCGAGGATGTACACGTTACCCTCTTCGTCTTCCTTCGCGCCGTCGCCAGCGAGGAACCAGCCGCGCTCGCCGTAGTGACGCCAGTAGGAATCCAGGAAACGCTGCGGGTTCTGCCACACGGTACGAGCCATCGAGGGGCCAATCTTATCGACCACGATGAAGCCCTGCTTGCCGGGTTCGACCGGGTCGCCGTGCTCATCCACCACGCGGGTGGACACGCCGGGAACGGCGCGGGTAGCGCAACCGGGCAGGGGAGTGCAGTGCGGGGTGCCCTCCGGGTAGGTGCCCTCGGGTGCGAATGCCGGGTCGTGCGGGCGCGGGGAGCACACGGTCGAGCCGGTCTCGGACTGCCACCAGGTGTCGATGAAGGATGCGGTGCCGCCACCCACGTGCTCGCGCAGCCAGCGCCACGCCTCCGGGTTGATGGACTCGCCCACCGAACCGAGCAGGCGCACGGTCGAGAAATCGTACTTGCCGGGCTCCGGGCCGTTCGGGAACGCACCCATGAGCGAACGAATCAGGGTCGGCGCGGTGTAGTAGTTGGTCACGCCGTAGCGTTCGATGACCTCAAAGTGGCGACCGTAGTGCGGGGTGTTCGGGGTACCCTCGTAAATCACCTCGGAGACACCGTTGACCAGCGGACCGTAAATTTCGTAGGTGTGGGCCGTGACCCACGCCAGGTCGGCGGTGCACCAGTGAACGGTGGACTCCACCTTCTTGGGGTCGTTGACGGCGGACAGCTCGTCGGGGCGCAACACGCCGTTCTCATCCACGTAGTCCGGCAGCAGATCGTACAGCAGCGCGTGGGTGTACGCGGTCTGCACCAGGTATCCAGCCATGGTGTGCACCAGGCCCTTGGGCTTACCGGTCGTACCGGAGGTGTAAATGATGAACAGCGGGTCTTCTGCGTCGTGCAGTTCGTAGGCGTGAGTGTCCGGCTGGTCGTCCACCAGGTCGTGGTACCAGACGTCGCGGCCCTCAGTCCACGGCACAGCGGCGTGCGCTACCGGGTCGGAGGCACTGGTGCGGTCCACCACGATAACGTGCTCGATATTGTTCTCACCGGAGCATGCTTCGTCGGCGTTGACCTTCACGGGAACGACCTTGCCGCGGCGGTTCTGGCCGTCGGTGGTGATGAGAACCTTCGCGCCGGTGTCTTCCACACGGAACTTCAGCGCCTCAGCGGAGAAACCACCGAAGACGAGGGAGTGAATCGCGCCAATACGCGCGCAGGCCAGGGTGAAGATAATGGTTTCGGGGATGACGGGCAGGTAGATGACCACACGGTCACCCTTGCGCACGCCCAGGGACAGCAGGCCGTTCGCTGCCTTCGCGATGCGGCGCTGCAGTTCGGCGTAGGTGATGGCTTCACGGTCGCCGGGTTCACCTTCAAAGTAGAGGGCTACCTTGTCGCCGCGGCCCGCCTCCACGTGGCGGTCTACGCAGTTGTAGGCGACGTTCAGCTTGCCGCCCTCGAACCACTTAATTTCGGGGATCGTGAACTGTTCGATGCCTTCCTCATCGAAGCCGAGGGACTTCGGCTTCTCGAAGCGGTGCGCAGTGTGCCAGGGCTCAGCCCAGGTGAGTCGCTGCGCCTGCTTCTCCCAGAACGCGACGCGTGCCTCGTCAGATTCGAGGGCGGGGTTCGGGGTGGGGTTCAGTGGGTCGGTGAACGAGTAGGGGGTGGGCAGTCCCATTATTCTCCCATCGGTTGCTGGCATTAGCACCCTTGCTCGCCGTGCCGCTGTCTGTGTGACCGTGGGGTCTGTGTGTGCGTTGGCGAGGGGGTTGCTGCGACGTCACGGAGCCAGGTCTCTCGGTCGCTCTGGATGGTTTGCCTTCTTAGTAAAGCGCGCTCGGGGCCAGGAAGCAAAGGAGCCCGTCATATTCGGCATGCTGTGTATCGGTTCGTAATATTCCGAAATATTTAAAGACCCCGCCCCGCGCTCACTGCTGTGGGGCGCGGGGCGGGATTCATCATCATCATTCAGTAGGCGACAGGTTTCCCCGCCGACTTCTTTCTCCGGCGCGTAGCGATGATTAGCTCACCTTTGGGGAGCAGCCACGCGGCGGACATCTCTCCTAAAACTCAGCGCGTGCTGAGTGTTACGTTTAGCTGTGGTGCTAGTTGCTGGGGTACTTCGCCTTCACCCAGCGCTCGAACACGCCCACCAGCGCGTCGGTAATCTTACCGAGCACCGCCAGCGCCACAATAGCCAGCAGCAGGCGGTCGGTGCGGCCGTTGTTCTGCGAGTCGGTCAGCAGATAACCCAGACCCATGGACGCACCCAGCAACTCAGCGGCGACCAGGAACAGCCACGCCTGAGCCAGCGCCAGACGCAGACCCGAAACAACCGACGGCAGAACCGCGGGAAGCTGAACCGTGGTGAACAGGCGCAGACCCTTCAGGCCGAAGGCGCGGGCCATCTCCACGAGCTTGGGGTCCACGTGGGCGAGGGCTGCGGAAACCGTGGTGTACACGGGGAAGAACGCGCCGATGGCCACGAGGGTCACCTTCGAGTTCTCGCCGATGCCAATCCACAGCAGAAGCAGCGGGACCCACGCGAGTGAGGGGACTGCGCGCAGAGCGCCGATGGTCGGGGCGACGAACACGCGCACCGGGGCCGACAAGCCAATCAGCGATCCCAGCACCAGGCCGAGTACCGCGCCGATGCCGAAGCCAATCAGCACGCGCTGGGTCGAAATCGCGACGTGCTTGGCCAGCTCACCGCGCTGCGCCAGCTCGATACCGGCGCCCACCACACGGTCGGGGGAGGGCAGCTGGACCTGCGTGAACACGCCGTTGGTGCTCAGAATATACCAGAGCGCAATCAGCGCCAGGGGAAGAATCAGGCCCAGGTACTGCTTACCGGCGAACGGGTTCGACGGCAACTTCACGGAAGAGGCACGCTTCTCGGCACGCTCAGCGTGAGCGCTGGAGGCGGCGGTAATCGTTGCGGCGGTCATTACTTCTCCACCGCCTTGGCAATCTTCTCGACTGCGGCGCTGTCAGCCTTCTTCGCGAACTGGTCGTCCACGATGCTGTTCAGGGCCTTGTCCACGTCGGACTGGGAGGGGACGTCGCCGGACTCGACCAGAATCGGGCCAACGCCCTTGAGTACCTCAACCTGCTTGGCGCCCGGAACCGGGTCGATGTCCAGGTGGGTGCGCTCCATGACGACCTGAGCGGTCTCGTGCTTAATGCCGGACTCCTCCTCGACAATCTTCACAGCCTCTTCGGGGTTCTTCTTAGCCCAGGCGCGAGCGTACTCGTACACGTCCACGATGGTCTGTGCGGCGGTCGGGTTGGACTGAATGAACTTCTCGGTCGCGTTCAGGAAGCCGTAGGTGTTGAAGTTCAGGTTGCGGTAGAAGAGCACGTCGCCGCTTTCCACCTCGGCGGCAGCCATGATCGGGTCCAGGCCGCTCCACGCGTTGACCTGACCGTTATCCAGGGCGGTGCGGCCGTCGGCGTGCTGCAGGTTCTGAATGGTCAGGTCCGAAGCAGAAATACCCTCCTGCTTGAGTGCCTGCAGCAGCAGGAAGTACGGGTCGGTACCCTTGGTCACGGCAACGGTCTTACCCTTCAAATCCGCAACCTTGGTGATGCCCGAATCCTTGCGGGTCACCAGCGCCGACCACTCCGGCTGCGAGTAGAGGCTAATGACCTTGATGGGGGAGCCATTAGCGCGTGCCAGCAGCGCCGCCGAACCGGCGGTCGAGCCAACATCAATATTGCCGCTACGCAGCGCCTCATTCGCCTTGTTCGAGCCGGCCGACTTGACCCACTCAACCTTCTTACCCTCGGCGGCGAGGGCGGTCTCAAGCCAACCCTTCTTACGGATAATCAGGGACAGCGGGTTGTAGGTCGCGTAGTCAATGGTCACGGTGTTCTGATTGCCACCACCGGCAGCACCGGAGGCGTTAGCGGAACCGGAACCTTCACCGGCGCAGGCGCTGAGCAGAGTAGCAAAAGCGGCGGCTGCGGCAAGGGACTTGAGGGCGGTACGGCGAGACGGGGAGTAAGTCATGATGAAATCTTTTCGCTTCTGAAGATGATGATGTGATGTGTAAGAAATGTGTTGCGTGGCGGCTTTAGGCGTTATCTTCCACGCCAAGCTCAGCCAACAGTTCGCTACGCAGCGCCGTGATCTCTGCATCGGCGCGGTCACGCGGGTGAGAACGGTCAACGGTCACAATGCGCTGGATGGTGGCGGGCGCCTCCGGGGTGTCCTTACCGAGGACGATCACTCGGTCAGAGAGGTACAGCGCCTCTTCCACATCGTGGGTGACCAGCAGAATCGTGGTCGGGTCTTGACGGTGCACGTCCAACAGCAAATCCTGCATGTTGATGCGGGTCAGCGCGTCCAGAGCACCGAAGGGCTCGTCGAGCAGCAGCACGCCGGGGTTGCGTGCGAGCGCTCGCGCCAGGGACACGCGCTGAGCCATACCGCCTGAAATTTCCTTGGGACGGTGGGTTGCGTATTCGCCCAGTCCGACCAGGTCGAGCAGGCGCGCTACGGATGCTGCGCCTTCAGATTTTTTGGTGCCCTGCGGTAGTCCGAGAGCCACGTTGTCGGCGACGGTGCGCCAGGGGAGCAGGCGCGGTTCCTGAAAGCCGATAGCTACGCGGGGGTCGAGGCCGGTCACTGCCTTCTCGCCGATACGCACGGTACCTGCGGTGATGCGGTTCAGGCCTGCTGCTGCACGCAGGAGAGTGGATTTGCCGCATCCGGAGGAGCCGATGACGGAGATAATCTCGCCGGGGGCTGCGGTGAAGGAGACTCCGCGAAGAACTTCGTGGGTTCCGCCGGGCACGGGGAAAGATTGTCCGACGCCTTCAAAGCTCAAGGGGACGGCGGCGGTGGATACGGCACGGCGGCCGTTCTTTTCACTGGTGGGTACGTCAGTTACTGCACTGTTGAGTGTCATGTCACTTCCATCGTTCCTGGCGTTAGCACCGGGGGCGGAAGAATCCGTGCCGGTTGCTGCGACGTCGTGGAGCCAGGTCTCTCAGTCGCTCTGGATGGTTTGCTTCTCCCACCCTATGGGCTGTGGCGTGCCTCAATCAACCCGGCGGGCGCGTATGAATTTCTATGACCGTATATTTCGCATTTATCACGAAATATTTCGGTTCCACGTCACAAAAAGATTTTTTCGTCACAAACGTGACCTCCCTCCCGCGCGCCCCGTACACTCAAACCACGAGATCATGAGTCCCGGCGCTAAGCTCTGGCTAGCCGGGCGGCAACCCTCTCCCGTAGCGGGGTGCCCCAGATGATGATCTGGCCTCAACGTTACGAGGCAAGTACGGCGCGAACGCGCCACCTGCACGAAGGCCACCACCGAACGCAGAAGGCAAGAAGGAGGCGGCGCGCGGGGTGCAGGGCACTAACCCGATCGTCCCCGATCATTCGCGAAAGGAAAATCGATGGCTGAGCAGAAGAAGCGCATCGTAGTTAACGCATTCGAAATGACCTGCATTGGTCACCAGAGTTTCGACCTCTGGCGTCACCCGCGCTCCCGCGCAACCGAGTACAACACCATCAAGTACTGGACTGACCTGGCTAAGACCCTTGAGCGCGGTCTGTTTGACGCCGTGTTCATCGCTGACGTGGTCGGCATCTACGACGTGTACAAGAACTCTGCCGCTCCCGCCATTGAGGGTGCCGCTCAGGTTCCCGTGAATGACCCCGCAACCCAGATTTCTGCAATGGCTGCAGTGACCGAGCACCTCGGCTTCGGCGTGACTGCTGCCGCTACTTTCGAGCAGCCCTACACCCTGGCTCGCCGCTACGCCTCCCTCGACCACCTCACTGAGGGCCGCGTCGGCTTCAACGTTGTGACCTCTTACCTGCCTTCGGCTGCTGAGAACCAGGGCCTGCCCACCCAGATCCCGCACGACGAGCGCTACGAAATCGCTGACGAGTTCCTGGACGTCTGCTACAAGCTGTGGGAAGGCTCCTGGGAAGACGGCGCAGTCATCAAGGACCGCGAGCGCGGCATCTACGCTGACCCCTCCAAGGTCCACCCGATTGGCCACAAGGGCAAGTACTTCTCCGTACCCGGCATCTCCCTGACCGAGCCGAGCCCGCAGCGCACCCCCGTGATTTTCCAGGCTGGCGCATCCAGCCGCGGCCAGCAGTTCTCCGGCAAGCACGCTGAGGCTGTGTTCATCAGCGCCCTGCGCCCGGACCTGACCCGCGTTGTGACCGACCGTATTCGCGCCGCTGCAGAGGAGCAGGGCCGTAGCCGCGACGACGTCAAGATCCTCGCAATGCTCTCCGTCATCGTGGATGAGACCGAAGAGAAGGCAAAGGCAAAGTACGAGGATTACAAGAAGTACATCAACCTCGACTCTGCACAGGCTATTGTCGGCGGCTGGTCCGGTGTTGACCTGTCCCAGTTCGACGAGGACGAGGTCCTGAACTACGTGCAGACCGAGTCGATTCAGTCCTTCCTGACCCCCTTCACCCTGCAGGCGAAGGACAAGAAGTGGACCCGCAAGGACATCGCTGAGCACACCACCCTCGGCGGCATGGGTGAGGTCATTGTTGGTGACCCGGTTCAGGTTGCTGACGAGCTGGAGCGTTGGATCGATGAGGGCGGCCTGGACGGCATCAACCTGGCGTACCACGTCACCCCGGGTTCCTTCGAGGACTTCATCGAGTACGTTGTTCCCGAGCTGCAGAAGCGCGGCCGCTACCGCACCGAGTACGAGGGCAACACCCTGCGTGAGAACATCTTCGGTAAGGGCCACACCAAGGTTGCTGACAGCCACCCGGCTGCTAAGTACCGCGGCGCATACGTGGGCAAGCCTTCGGCTGCTGACACCCCGGCTCGCGCAATCGCTGAATAAGCGTTGCCGCTGAAGCGTGCCGTGTAGGTTCGCTCAAACTTAACGATTGAAAACAAGAACGCCCGTTCTGCTGGAGGATTTGTACCCCCGGCAGAGCGGGCGTTTCTTTGCGCTGTGCTTTCTCTATACTGGGTGGCATGACTGAACTTAACCATGATGACCGCTGCCCCTGCTCGAGCGGCGAGGTGTACGGCGCCTGCTGCGGCAGGTTCCTGGGCGAGTTTGCCGCCTCCGGCACGCTGACTGCTCCCGCGCCGGAGCAGCTGATGCGCTCGCGTTTTACCGCGTTTGCGACCGGGGATGCGGCGTACCTGCTGGCGAGCTGGCATCCGAGTACTCGCCCGGCCGCCTTGGAGTTGGAGGATGATATCCGCTGGTATCGCCTGGATATTCTGGGTGCTTCGGGTGGCCCGTTTGATGCGTCCGGTACGGTGGAGTTCGTTGCGTATTACCGTTCGGTGCCGGGCGTTCCTGCGGAGGAGCGGGTGAAGGGCAGCATGCATGAGCTGTCGCGCTTTGAGAAGGTGGGCGGCGCCTGGTTCTATCTGGATGGAGACGTCCGCTAAATCTCGTAACTTTCCCTGCCCCTGTCTCGTGCAGAGTGCGGGCATAGAAGAAATGGCAGAATCATTCCGAAACCGGAATGATTCTGCCATTTCTTGTTTTAGTTAGCTTCTGTCTTTTAGAAGATTTTCAAAGTCAATCTGAAATATCAGCCAGGCCAAGCCAAGAGGCACGCTCTGCCCCAATAGCAGGAATCAAAATAGGGGATGCGGTCATGACTAAGACGCTTCCTTGAAAACAGAATCTTGAAGAATGCGCTCTGCCTCAGCGGAGCTTCGCGGATCCCCCAAATCTAGAAGATCTACCGCCACATGCAAGGGCAGAATATGGGGCGGCTCATCGCATTCACGCAAGATAATGTTCGCCGAATCTACAGACGCCGGAAGCAGGTTGTACAGAAAAATGATGTTCTCTAAATCCTGGCTTGAAACATATGCATCAACCATTGAGCCGTACACCTGAGAAATATCGCTACTAATGCCGGTAAGCGACAATGCAGAGTCTTCCAAAATTGCAGGAATTTCAGCGGGAGGAGCCTGCAGATGATGCACTTTCAGACCGCGGCGAGCTCGGTATCGCTCAACAGACGCAGGTCCTTGCACCTGAATTGCTGAGGCGCGTTCTTTTGCCCTGCGGCGTTCCTCAGCAGATAGAACAGATGACTGACCATCGCAGTAACGCGCCAAAGCGTTGAATGCATCGAAGGAAATAGGACGGCCAGCATTACTGCGGTGCGCAGCGGGAAGAGCGTCGACAACCCAGCGGCTTCCCAATTTACGACCTTGAAGCATTCCACGTTCTAAGCGGGCGCGCACGCTTCGCTCTGAAACCTTAGCTTTTTGAGCATACTCTTGAACGGACATCATGGCAGAATCATACCGAAAACGGAATGATTCTGCCATGATTTTCTCGCACCCGGAAGCGATAAGGAACATGCAAGAGCGAACCAGATACGCCAAAGGCAGGCCCTTCGGCAGCTTGAAAACTTACATTCTCAGCCGCATCAGGAACCTGCCTTCAGCAAATATGTAGACTGTTGGACTTAGCTAGTCCAGCCGTTAATGATGCCCATACCGAAGTAGATCACGAACACCGCGGACACCAGGTACATCAGCCAGTGCACGTCCTTACCGCGGCCCTGCACCAAGCGAATGAAAGTGTACGCCACGAAGCCGGCACCAATACCGTTCGCAATCGAGTACGACAGCGGCATGAAAATAATGGTCAAGAACGCCGGAATACCCAGACCCCAGTCGGTCCAGTCAATATTCACGGCCTGGCGAATCATCAGGAAGCCGACCACGACCAGCGCCGGAGCAACCGCCTCGAAAGGAACGATGGTGACCAGCGGCGAGATGAAAATCGCCAGCAGGAACAGCACACCGGTCACAATGTTTGCGAAACCGGTGCGTGCGCCCGCACCAATACCGGTAGCGGACTCAACGAAAATCTGGTTGGCGGAACCGGATGCGCCACCACCGACAACGGAACCGAAAGCGTCCACGAGCAGGACCTTGTCGATGTCCTCAACCTTGCCGTCCTTCATGGTGCCAGCCTCGGCGGCAAGACCAACCGAAACGCCCATCGCGTCGAAGAACACGGACAGCAGAATGGTGAACACCAGCAGCGAAGCAGCCAGCGGACCGATGTGGGTGAATGCGCCGAACAGGTCAGCGGAACCGATGAGGGAGAAGTTCGGGGTGGTGAACTTCATGTCCGCCAGGGAAGGCACGTTCAGGGACCAGCCGGTCGCCGCCTCCTTCACGGAACCGGAGGGGACAACCGCCTCCAGAATCAGGGACAGCGCAGTGGAGGCAAGCACGCCCCACAGGATCGCACCCTTCACGTTACGGATGAACAGGGCGATGGTGAAGAACAGGCCGAAGAGGAAGACGAGGGTGGGCCAGCCGAGCAGGTGACCGCCCGCGCCGAGGCTCACCGGAACGGTGGTGCCGGCTGCGTCAGGCATGCGGCGGATAATGCCGGAGTCGACCAGACCGATAAAAGAAATGAAGAAGCCGATACCGACCACAATCGCGGTCTTGAGCGACTCGGGGACCGCCTCAAACACCGCGGTACGGAAGCCGGTGAGCACCAGAACGGTCATGATCAGACCGGCAAGAACGACCAGACCCATGATGTCTGCCCAGGTCAGGTTCGGGGTGGTGGCAATGGTGGAGGCGAGCAGCGCGTTCACGCCCAGGCCAGCCGCCATGGCGAAGGGCTGCTTAGCGATAACACCCATGAGGATGGTCATCACGCCGGCAACCAGCGCGGTCACAGCCGCGACGGGTGCGATACCGAGGGTGCGTTCGGATGCGTCAGCACCGGTACCGATGACGAGGGGGTTCAGCACCACGATGTAGCTCATGGCGAAGAATGCGGCGAGGCCGCCGCGGAATTCTGCGGCGATGGAGGAGCCGCGTTCGGAAATCTTGAAGTAGCGGTCGAGTGCGCTGGTGGGCGCTGCCGCCTTCTGGGGTTCAGACATGTGAGGATCCGTTGATGTTGTTCGGTGTGTACTGTGTTGCGCCGCCGGTTTCACGGGTGAAGCTCGCGGGTAAGTCCCGGGTTGGGCGCCACGATGGTTCAACCATTGTAGGCGCCGCCTCCTAGCTTGTGCCGTTGAAACGCGTTGTGTGCGGCGGTTCAGTCGGTGATGTGGTGTTTCCCCGACCCCTGCAACCAGAATTGGGTAGTTGGGGTAGAGGGAAGAATAGCGCAGGGCGGGGTACCGGCAACCTGAAGGTGCCGATACCCCGCCCTGATGGTGCCCGCGCCTCCACGTGGGAGGGTGAAGCACCCGATGTATTTAGTGCATCCAGCCGGTAATCAGGCCGTTAGCGAAGAAGATGAGGAACACTGCGGAAACCACGTACATGAGCCAGTGAACTTCCTTGCCGCGACCCTGCACCAGGCGGATGAAGACGTAGGACAGGAAGCCTGCACCGATACCGTCCGCGATGGAGTATGCCAGCGGCATGAAGATGATGGTCATGAACGCGGGGATACCCAGACCCCAGTCGTTCCAGTCGATGTTCACTGCCTGGCGGATCATCAGGAAGCCAACGAACACCATTGCGGGTGCAACAGCTTCGAAGGGCACGATGGTGACCAGCGGGGACAGGAAGATCGCGACGAGGAACAGTGCGCCGGTGACGACGTTCGCGAAGCCGGTGCGTGCGCCCGCGCCGATACCGGTTGCGGACTCCACGAAGATCTGGCTTGCGGAGGAGGAGGTGCCACCGCCGGCTACGGAGCCGAGGGCGTCCACGAGCAGGACCTTGTCGACGTTCTCGATCTGGCCGTCCTTGATGGTGCCTGCTTCGGTTGCGAGACCGACGGAGGTACCCATTGCGTCGAAGAACGCGGAGATGAGGATGGTGAAGATCAGCAGAACAGCAGCCATGCCACCGAGGGTGCCGAAGGCAGCGAACAGGTCAGCGGAGCCGAACAGGGAGAAGTTGGGCAGCTTGCTGGTGTTGGAGTCCCAGACGGGGACGTTCAGGGACCAGCCGGTGGGGGACTTAACCGAGCTGCCGGAGGGCACGACCTTCTCCAGGATGATGGAGAGGGCGGTGGAGGCGAGCACGCCGTAGAGGATTGCACCCTTCACGTTGCGGATGAACAGCGCAATGGTGAGGAACAGGCCGAAGAGGAAGACGAGGGTGGGCCAGCCGAGCAGGTGACCGCTGACGCCGAAGGAGACGGGCACGGTGGTGCCTGCTGCGTCGGGCATGCGGCGGATGATACCTGCGTTGACGAGGCCGATGAAGGCAATGAAGAAGCCGATACCGACGACGATTGCGACCTTGAGCGATTCGGGGACCGCGTTGAACACTGCGGTGCGGAAGCCGGTCAGCACGAGGATGGTCATCAGCACACCAGCCCATACGACGAGGCCCATGATGGCGGGCCAGGTCAGTCCGGGGGTGGAGGCGATGGTGGTTGCCAGCAGTGCGTTCACGCCGAGGCCTGCTGCCATGGCGAAGGGCTGCTTGGCGATGACGCCCATGAGGATGGTCATAACGCCTGCGACCAGTGCGGTCATTGCTGCGACCTGCGGTACACCGAGGGCGTTGCCGGATGCGTCCTTGCCGAGGCCGATGATGAGGGGGTTCAGCACGACGATGTAGCTCATCGCGAAGAAGGTGGCGAGGCCGCCGCGGAATTCTGCGGCGATGGTGGAGCCTCGCTCAGTGATCTTGAAGTAACGGTCCAGTGCGCCCTTGGCTTCTGCCTTGGGGCTCTGGGGAGCCGCGGTGTTCTCAGAAGACATTCGTGAAAATCCGTAGATACTCATAGTCGGGGCGGGCACCGGGGTTCCGAGCCCGCATAAAAAAGTGCCACTTCCCGGTGTGTTGGGGAGGTGACACTGTTGTTACCGAAATATTCTACGGTTAAAGTTTCTCTAAGCGTTAATCCAGGAAATTCCCAGCTTTCGTTCAGAGATTTTTTGGGGGCGTAATAGCGGTAACTATCTCTCGCCTCTGCGCGAACAATGATAGTTTGTTAGGTTAGTAGACCCTAAGTTTCTGCTATATTCGAGGTGAAACATGCGTCGCCGGATGCCAGGTTCCGTGTGGTGAGCCTTTTTCGGCATAGATGAGAATTCGGCATAGATAAGAAGGAGCCCACCGTGACTGAAACCCCGCAGGAAAACACCGCTGAGAACTACCCCGCCGCGGAATCCCTGCCGGTACGCCAGCGCGCCGTCGTAGCAACCGACCGCCCCGCCCGATACATCAAGCAGCTCGGCTCGCACATGGGCCGCAAGCTTGGCACCGCAGAACTGCCCGACGGTCTGCGCCTCACCTTCAACCGCGACGGTATTTTCCGCGGCTACGGTGACCTACGCGAAATCGACGGTGCCCTCGTCATGGAGGTACGCGCCGAAAGCGACGAGTTGGCTGCTGGTCTGGCGGATGTGTTGGACCGCCATCTGGTTCGCTTCGGTGAGCGTGACGAACTGGTCGTCACCTTCGAGGCGGTACCCGCCTCCTAGTCCCTGCTTTCTAGTCTTCGTTACCCTGCCCCGCCCTCCTGCACCTCGGAGGGCGGGGCAGTTTTTATGCCCGCTGCGTGCGGAGGCTCCCGGTGCTGGATGCGCCGCGCTGCCCGGATTAGGCGACCCCTCCTGAATTAGGTGACCCCGCCCGGATTAGGTGACAGAAAATTGTCCTATTTAGTGGGCGAAGACATATAAGCCACCGAACACCCGTCAATCCCCGGTAAAATAGGCAAGAAGTGAACACTAAGCTCACCGCCTGTTCGCGCCGCACCGGGCGCCGGACGGTGAACTTCGAAAGGAAGATTTTCGTGTCTGAAGCAGCACGCCCCCTGCGCGTCGCCGTTATTGGTGCAGGTCCCGCCGGTATTTACACCGCCGACATCCTCACCAAGTCTGAAGAGGTCCGCACCGGCGCCGTCGAGGTCGCCATCGACATCTTCGACCGCTACCCCGCCCCCTTCGGCCTGATCCGCTACGGTGTGGCACCGGATCACCCCCGCATCAAGGGCATCATCACCGCGCTGCACAAGGTCCTGGACCGCGGCGACATCCGTTTCTTCGGCAACGTTGAATACGGCAAGGACCTGACCCTCGCCGACCTGCGCGAACACTACGACGCCATCATCTTCGCAACCGGCGCGATTTTTGATGCACCCCTGAACATTAAGGGCATCGACCTGGACGGCTCCTACGGCGCAGCAGACTTCGTCTCCTGGTACGACGGCCACCCCGACTACCCCCGCACCTGGCCGCTCGAAGCTGAGCAGGTTGCAGTGCTCGGTAACGGCAACGTCGCTCTGGACGTCTCCCGCATCCTCTCCAAGCACGCTGACGACCTGCTCGTCACCGAAATCCCCGACAACGTCTACGAGGGTCTGAAGGCTTCCCCCGTGACCGACGTGCACGTCTTCGGTCGCCGCGGCCCCGCACAGATGAAGTTCACCCCGCTCGAGCTGCGCGAACTCGCACACTCCCGCGACGTGGACATCGTCCTGTACGAAGAGGACTTCCAGTTCGACGCTGCTTCCGAAGAAGCAATGGAGAAGAACGCACAGACCAAGGTCATGATGAAGACCCTGCGCGGCTGGCTGGAAGACCAGAAGACCAACGAGCAGACCGCATCCCGCCGCCTGCACCTACACTTCCTGCAGTCCCCGCACGAGATTCTCGGCGAAGACGGCAAGGTCGTGGGCCTGCGCATGGAACGCAACAAGCTCGACGGCAACGGCGGCATCATCGGCACCGGCGAGTACGTGGACTACCCCGTACAGGCTGTCTACCGCGCAATCGGCTACTTCGGTTCCGAACTGCCCGAAATCGGTTACGACGACAAGCGTGGCGTCATCACCAACGTTGAGGGTCGCGTCGTGGACGAGAACGGCGAGGTCGTTCCCGGCCTGTACGCATCCGGTTGGATCAAGCGCGGCCCCGTCGGCCTGATCGGCTCCACCAAGTCTGACGCGCTCGAAACCATCACCCACCTGCTCGAGGACCGCGAGAACCTCTACACCGCACCCGAGCCGGAGGCAGAGGCATTCAGCGCCTACCTGGACTCCAAGGGCATCAAGTACACCACCTGGGAAGGCTGGCACCGCCTGGACGACCACGAGAAGGCACTGGGCGCCGCATCCAAGGATGCAGCCGGTGAGCCTCGCGCCCGCGTGAAGGTTGTGGACCGCGACGAGATGGTCAACATCTCCCGCGGCGAGTAATCCTTACCTCTAGCACGTAGAGCATAGAAATCGACCCCGTACCGTGAACCGGTGCGGGGTCGATTTTTGTCTATATATAATCTATATATAAGGAAGCGGGGGAGTAGGGGGCTCTCGGAAAGTGCTCGCCCGGAAGAGCTATCGAAAGAGCGGTTAAAGAAACCCACCCCGCACCATGAGGTCATGCGGGGTGGGTTGGGTAGGTGCCGAAGACACTCGAGGACATACCCTCCGGCTACCCGGACGCGCAACGAGCCCATGCAGTGACTCCACGTGCGGCGCATCCCTTAACGGGGTCTAGAAAGCTAAAGAAACACCAAGATTAGCTCTCTAAACAAGCGCATAGCCGTACGGCGTGTAGACTATGCACACTTTTTGAGGACGTCTTCAATGCCCAAAATGGCCTTGAGTACGGTTTCAGTTTCAGTACCCAGCTTCTTGCGGGCTTCACCAGAAATAACGGCCTTCACGATGTTCTTGAAGGTCTTCCACTGCTTGAAGGCGTTAACGAGTGCCTTAATAAGCTTGTAAATGGCGATGCCCAGCTGAATGACAAACTTTGCAATACTGACAACGCAGGCAATAACACCAACGGGGGAGAGCGCTGCGTGGGCGCGTCCATCAGACTTACGAACAGCGGCCTTAGCGCTTGCAATCTGACGGCCTGCGTCAGTGCCCTGGACGGTGGTCAGGTTGCCCAGTGCGCTCTCAATGCCGCTATTAACGCGGTTGGAGGATCCAGGCTTCGCATACTTCAAACGGGCAGGTACCTGCTCTAGGCGGCGCAGAATCAGCTTGAGCTGCTGGTCGGCAGTCATTGCCTTCTGCGGGTGCGCCATCTGCTGTGCCTGCGCTGCAGGTGCAGCTGCACAGCCGAGAGCGATGGTTGCGGTGCCTACGCCGAGTGCACGGAATGCCGTGCGGCGATTCATCGTTGCGGACACTGGATCCCCCTTTGGATCTCTATGCGGTTTATCGGTGCTGTAATGTGCGGTGACTTTACGTCTGGGGCTCCGGAAGTGGCCCCGTGCAAGGTCCGGAAGTGACCTCACGCCCTCTATAGTACGGTGCTCAAAGAGGGGGCTTCAAGCTATTTCAGGGGGTATTTTCAGCCGGCTTTCATCTCTCCTTGTCAATCGCTAGAGGTTTATCAAATCTTTATATTTCTGAGTCGTCATAATTGCGTAGATATCTGCACTGAGAGAAAAATAAGCGTCTGACAAGCCGGTTTATTGTATTCCCAAGAGTGAATATTTGCATCTACGTGCATTCTGGCCTGTAGTTGCTTTGCGCGGCACATTTTTGAGGGCTCCGGGGAGGCTGGGGTGAACCCTCTAGAGAGGTGTTGCTGTGCACTCTCTTGCAGATATTTGCACCCAGGGTAGCGTCTTGCCTGCATGTCCTATATAAGCGCGTAGAAAGTTGTCGAAAAATTTTTGGAGATATTGTGGAGTTTTTTGGCCGCTGCGATGCGCATAAGAGGGGTGTATAAGAGATGTGAAGGTGGGTTTTCGGAATTCTTGCGGGATTGATTCCGACATCTTCGAAACAAAATTTCGGAGGAGTTTCGGAGGAGTTTGTAGAAAATCTGTAGAAATCAGAGCGGGAAATAGGGCTTCTTCGAGGCCTCTGCAGGCACCCAAAAGTCGCTAAAACCCCTCCAAAAGCTCCTGATATGGGGTGTTGTGAAGAAATTTTAAAATTTTTTGAAGTTTTTCTGAATCGTCATTGACAAGCTTAAACACATATGTGCCAGGCTATAAATGGTCGAAAATGGGGGTCAAAATCGGGTAAAATCGAACAAAACGGTTTGCACGCCTCCGCAAATCTGTCATAGACTAGTGGAGGTTCGAACGACGGGATGAAGAAAACGGAACCTGTTCGATCGACTAGGCCCCCATCGTCTAGCGGCCTAGGACGCCGCCCTTTCACGGCGGTAGCACGGGTTCAAATCCCGTTGGGGGTACTTGCAAATCTCACGATTTGCAAAGCCAAGTTAGATGATATAGAGTTTACTTCTGTTGATTCCAACAAGGCCCCGTAGCGCAGTTGGTTAGCGCGCCGCCCTGTCACGGCGGAGGTCGCGGGTTCAAGTCCCGTCGGGGTCGCTCTGGCCGCGTAAGTTCAGATGATTATTCATCCGAAGACGCGGTCATTGCGTATCTAAAAGTAAATACGCAAGGCTCTGTAGCTCAGTTGGTAGAGCGTACGACTGAAAATCGTAAGGTCACCGGATCGACGCCGGTCGGAGCCACGAAATCCGCCTCCAGGCTTCTACAGTGGGGCGGGTTTTGTTTTTAAAAAACTTTGCGGTTGCAGATACTGCAAAGCCGTCGAAAAGGCGGCATCTTGGGAATAAAACCCTCAGATGCCGCCTTTTTGTATATAGATTGTATACAGAGGCACCTGCCCTATAGCCACTGCAGAAAGCACCAACGCACCCATGACTGCCCAAAATTCAGCCGCCCAAAATTCAACCCACCAACACCTAGAGGACTCACCCCAAATTCCGTGGGCAAAAAATGCTGCTGTCGATAGTGCTCAGGTGGGCGGAATCCGCTTCGAGAACATCACCAAAAGCTACCCGAGCCGAACCGGTGAACCCACCACGGTGCTACAGAACCTGAACCTGCATATTCCCGCCGGTCAGATTACCGTGTTTGTCGGCCCCTCCGGATGCGGTAAAACCACTAGTCTACGCATGATTAACCGCATGGTTGAGCCCAATAGCGGCACCATCACCATTGACGGCGTGAACGTGCACGAGAAGAACCCCTACGAGCTGCGCCGCGGCATTGGCTATGTGATGCAGCAGGGCGGGCTCATGCCGCACCGCACCGTCGCGCAGAATATCGCCACCGTGCCGCGCCTGCTTGGTGCCTCCCGCAAGGAGGCGCAGGCTCGCGCCCTCGAACTGCTCGACGTGGTTGGTCTGGATTCTTCGTACGCCAAGCGCTACCCCTCCCAGCTTTCGGGCGGTCAGGTGCAGCGCGTTGGTGTGGCGCGTGCCCTCGCCGCCGATGCGCCCGTCCTGCTGATGGATGAGCCGTTCTCCGCGGTGGATCCGGTGGTGCGTACCGACCTGCAGAAAGAGCTGTTGCGCCTGCAGAGCCGACTTGCCAAGACAATCGTGTTCGTCACCCATGACATTGATGAGGCGCTCCTGCTTGGCGATACAATCACCGTCTTCGCGGAGGGTGGTCGCCTCGCGCAGTTCGGTACTCCCGAAGAGATTCTCTACAGCCCCGCCGATGATTTTGTGCGCTCCTTCGTCAGCCGCTCCGTTGCCGGTCTGCTGGATGAGCAGACGGTGCGCCAGGCGCGCGCACGCCGACTTGCCGCCTCCAGAGAAGCGCAGAATGGTGCGGTAGAAGGCGAGAAAAGCGAATGAGTCTTCTAGAAAATATTGTGCTCGCGGCACCACCTCTCGCCGTAAGCGATATGCACTGGGAGTGGGTCGCCACCAATAGCCAGCGCATCCTCGAGCTGACCCTCAGCCACCTCTACCAGGGCGTCGTGCCCGTCGCGATTGGTGCTCTCGTCGCGCTGCCGGTCGCCTACTACGCGAGCCGTCGCCGTGACCGCGGTTCCGAACGCCGCATCGGTGCGCGAACCCTCATGCACCTCTCCTCGCTGCTGTACACCATCCCCTCGATCGCACTGTTCGTGCTGATGCCGCTCATTCTGGGAACCTCCATTATTTCCCCGCTGAACGTGCTCGTCGCCCTGAGCCTCTACTCCTTCTCGCTCATGGTGCGCTCCGGTGTGGATGCCTTCGACTCCGTACCCGATAGCGTGCACGAATCTGCACGCGCCCTCGGATACACGCCCCGACAGGCGCTGATGGAGCTCTACCTGCCCCTCGCTACGCCCGTCATTATGGCGGGAATCCGCGTGGCAACCGTGGCAAATATTGCGATGGTGTCCGTGGGTGCCCTCATCGGTGTGCCCTCGCTCGGCACGCTCTTCACCGACGGCCTCGCGCGCAATATCCCTTCGGAGATCCTGGCTGGCGTGATCCTTAGCCTGCTGCTGGCACTGGTCCTCGACCTGCTCCTTATCCTTCTGACAAGGGCACTTACGCCCTGGCAGGCGGCTACGGTTGCGAACCGCCGCAGCCCCGAAAGGAAGGCATAACCCGTGAACATCATAGAACGAACCTTCGCCTACCTCATGGACGGCGCCAACTGGCAGGGAAACGGCGGAATCCTCGTGCGCCTGCTCGAACACCTGAGCGTCACCGCCCTCGCCACTGCCTGCGCGGCACTCATCGTCGTGCCCCTCGGCCTCTGGGCTGGCCACCACCGACCCTCCGACGGCGCTAATCGCCGCCACAGCAACCTGCTCATGAGCGCTGTAGCCGCCACCCGCGCGCTACCCGCGCTCGGTCTGCTCACCATCCTGGCGCTCTGGCTGGGCGTCTCAACCCTGCCCGCCCTCATCGTGCTCATTATTATTGCGGCGGCACCCCTGCTCGCCGGAGTTCTTGAAGGCCTCGCCGCCGTGCCGGAAGACCTCGTGGACGCAGCCCGCGCCCAAGGCCTGACCGAATGGCAGATTCTGACCCGCCTCGAAATCCCGCTCGCCGCCAACATGATGCTCGGCGGGCTCCGCTCCGCACTCGTGCAGGTCATCGCAACCGCGACCATCGTCGCCTACCTGAGCGGCGGAACCCTCGGCAGGTATCTTTTCGACGGGCTCGCCGTGCGCGATTACCCGCGTATGCTCGTCGCAACCCTGCTCGTGGCGCTTCTCGCCTTCGCGGTGGATGCGCTCATGGGCCTTGTGCAGCGTGCGCTCACCCCCGCGGGGCTCACCATCAACCGGAAGAAGGCATGAACCCGATGAATCAGACGCCTCAAACCTTCGCACGCCGTACCGTATCTCGTCGCACTGCCCTCACCGCCGCCGGAGCGTTCGGCATGGCGGGTATTCTCAGCGCCTGCGGGCTCAGCGGCGACAAAGTCTTCAGCGGCGAACACGAAGGAATCATCGTCGGCTCAGCAGCCTTCGCCGAATCCCAAATCCTCGCCGAAATCTACGCCGGAGCCCTCGCCCGGGCGGGATTCAATGCCCGCACCCAGCTGAGCATCGGCGCCCGCGAGGCGTACCTGGGGGCACTCGCCTCCGGTGCGGTGGACGTTATCCCGGACTACTCCGGAAACCTACTGCTCTACCTGGACCCGAAGGCTACAGCTAACACTGCGCAGGAGATTCTGCAGGCGCTACCCGCCGCCCTCGGCACCCTCACCACGGGTGGCTCCGGGGCTGAAATCCGCGCCCTGAACGCCTCCGAGGCGGAGGATAAGGACTCGCTCGTCGTTACCGCCCAGACCGCCCAGAAGTACGGCCTGCGAAGCCTTGAAGACCTCGCCTCCCGCTGTACGAACCTGAAGCTCGGTGCCGCCCCGGAGTTCGCCGAGCGTGCCTACGGCATCCCGGGTCTGAAAGAGAAGTACGGATGCGTCCCCGCCGAGTTTGTGCCCCTCTCGGATGGTGGTGGCGCGCTGACCGTCAAGGCCCTGCTGGATGACACCGTGCAGGTGGTTGACCTCTACTCGACCACCCCTGCAATTGAGCAGAATCAGCTGGTGGTGCTGGAGGATCCAAAGAACATGATTCTGGCTCAGCAGGTGCTGCCCATTATCAATACGTCGCGAGTTCCCGACTCTGCGGCGGAGGTTCTGAACCGTGTCTCGGCGAAGCTCACTACCGCTGATTTGCGCACTCTCAATGACCGTGTTTCGGGTACCTCTAAGCAGGAGCCCGCGCAGGTGGCTGCTACCTGGCTGAACGAGCACGGCTTCTAAGAATCCGCCTGCAATTCCGTATAAATTCCTCTACAGGAATGGGTATAAACAAGACCGACCTGGGAATATTCTAGAAATAGAATATTGCCAGGTCGGTTTATATCATCCTGCCCCACAGGCTAGGGGAGAGGCGCGGAACCGCTTTTAGCCCTCAATCAGCAGCGCCAGAGCCTCGTAGGGACGCAGACTCAGCGTCACCGTCTCAGCCGAATCAGATACAGCAGAATCGACCGCAGAATTCTTGTAATTACACACCAGCACGCGACCGGAACGAACAAACTCAGCCGGAACCTCAACCTCGGTCGGCTCACCGTAGAAGTTCGTCAGCACCAGCAGGCGCTGCGCCGGGCTACCGTTCTCAGCACTAGTCTCAGCGGGCAGCTCACGCAGGTACGCAAACACCCGCTCGTGATCCAGCGCGTAGGGCGCATACGAACCCACAGAAATGACCGGGTACTGCTTACGCAGGGCAATCAGGTTGCGGTAGTAGGGCAGAATCACGCCGTCGCGTTCCTCATCCTCCACCGAAATACCGGCACCGGTCGCCGCATCACGCACCGGGGCGGGAGCCAGCCACAGCGACTCCGAACCGAAACCGGCAGTCGCCGGATCCGCGGTCCACTGCATCGGCACACGCGAATTATCGCGAGCCTTCGACGCCACAATCTCCAGCGCCTGCTGCTCGCTCAGACCGCGCTCACGCAGCATCGCGTAGGCGTTGTGCGCCTCCACATCCGCGTACTGCTCGATCGAGGAGTAGACCGGGTCAACCATGCCGATTTCCTCGCCCTGGTACACGTACGGGGTGCCGCGCAGCAGGTGAATCACGGTCGCCAGCATGGTCGCCGACTCGGCACGGTAACGCTCAACGTCACCAAAACGGTTCAGCGCGCGCGGCTGGTCGTGGTTATTCCAGAACAGCGCGTTCCAGCCGCCGCCGGCCTGCATACCCAGTGCCCAATCGTTCAGAATCTGCTTCAACTCGGCAAAACGGAAAGGCACCTTCGACCACTTCTCGCCGTTCTCGTAGTCCACCTTCAGATGGTGGAAGCTGAACACCATGTCTAGCTCGTGGTTTGCCGGGTTGGAGTAGCCCACGCAGTTTTCGATGCTGGTCGAGGACATTTCGCCCACGGTCACGGTGCCATCATACTGACCGAACGAGGCGCGGTTCAGCTGCTGAATGCGGGTGTGCACAATCGGGGTGTCGGTGTATTGTGCCTTGTCCACGGTGCCTTCGGGGGCGTCGAGCAGCTCTTCGTCCTTACCGATGACGTTAATGACGTCAAAACGGAAACCGCGCACACCCTTCTCGTACCAGAAATTCACGACCTTAAACAGTTCGTCGCGCACAGTCGGGTTGTACCAGTTCACGTCCGCCTGGGTGCGGTCGTACAGGTGCATATAGAACAGGGGAGTGCCGTGCTCATCCGTGTACTCGCCAAAGCGGGACCAGCAGGAGCCGCCGAACTTCGACTCCCAGTTGGTCGGTTCGCGCAGCTGACCGTCCTCGGTGTATTTGCCGGGGCGAATATAGAAATAATCCCAGTACTCGCGCTCACCGGCGAGCGCACGCTGGAACCACTCGTGCTCGGTCGAAACATGGTTGAGCACCATGTCGAACATGACGCCCACACCGTGCTCGGCGAGGGCGGCAATCATCTCTTCGACGTCCTTCATGGTGCCCAGGTCGGGGTTGATGGCGTAGTAGTCGGAGATGTCGTAGCCGTTGTCGTTCTGCGGGGAGGCGAAGAACGGGTTGAACCACACCATGTCCACGCCCAGGGAAGCAATGTAGGGCACCTTCTCGATGACGCCGCGCAGGTCGCCGTAGGCGCCACCCGCCGAGGAGTAGAAGGACTTGGGGTACACCTGGTAGATGACGGAGGACGCGAAATCCTTGCCGCCTGCCGGGGTGGTTGCCGGCGTGAGGGTGAGCGATGCGGTGGGTGCCTGTGTCATGGAAACCTTCTGAAACGTAAGCAGGGTTCAGCGTATATAAATCAGTGCGTTGGAAACGAACCGCACCGGTGCTACGTGTGGTGCTACGTATGCGCAGCGAGGCCCGTACGCGGCAGGCACGGCAGCCCGCCGCCTCCCGGTGCGTTCGCCGACTGAATATCGACGCCCGCAACCTGGGCTCATTCCAGATTAGGGGGCATAATGGGGTGATGTCCCCCATCTACCCCAAAGGGGGCAATTCTGCCGCAGATCCGGCACAACCCCCGTGGCCTCAACCCTCCCACCGATAGGCGGTTGCAGGCTCGTGCGCGTTTCGATGCATGAAACCAAAGTGACCCTGAGCTGAAGAGCGTTGGACGCCGCGCGTAAAATCAGTACTTGCATCACTACGGAAGGTAAAACAATGCCAGAACTGCGTTCACGTACTTCAACTCACGGCCGTAACATGGCTGGTGCCCGCGCCCTGTGGCGTGCCACCGGCATGGGCGATGACGACTTCGGCAAGCCCATTATTGCTATCGCGAACTCCTTCACCCAGTTCGTGCCCGGCCACGTGCATCTGAAGGACATGGGTGAGCTGGTCGCCGGCGCGATTCGTGAGGCTGGCGGCGTCGCCAAGGAATTTAACACTATCGCTGTTGATGACGGTATTGCGATGGGCCACGACGGTATGCTCTACTCGCTGCCTTCCCGCGATCTGATCGCTGACTCGGTCGAGTACATGGTCAACGCGCACCGTGCCGACGCGCTGGTCTGCATCTCTAACTGTGACAAGATCACCCCCGGTATGCTTCTGGCGGCTATGCGCCTGAACATCCCCACCATCTTTGTCTCTGGCGGCCCCATGGAGTCCGGCGAGGGCATTGAGGGCATTGTTGAGCACCGCCTCGACCTGATTGATGCCATGGTGATGGCTGTTGACGATAGCGTCAGTGACGCTGCGCTCGCTCAGGTTGAGAAGAATGCGTGCCCGACCTGCGGTTCGTGTGCGGGTATGTTCACCGCGAACTCCATGAACTGCCTGAATGAGGCGATTGGTCTGGCGCTGCCCGGTAACGGCACCACCCTGGCTACTCAGGTTGCTCGTAAGGAGCTGTTCCTGGATGCTGGCCGCCGCATCGTTGAGCTGGCTAAGCGCTACTACGAGCAGGATGACGAGTCGGTTCTGCCCCGCTCCATTGCGACCAAGGAGGCGTTCGAGAACGCTATGGCGCTGGATGTGGCGATGGGCGGTTCGACCAACACCGTGCTGCACACCCTGGCGATTGCGCACGAGGCGGGCGCTGACTTCACCCTGAAGGATATTGACCGCATTTCGCGTCAGGTTCCCTGCCTGGCGAAGGTTGCCCCGAACTCCACCAAGTACCACATTGAGCACGTGCACCGTGCCGGTGGTATTCCCGCACTGCTGGGTGAGCTGAACCGTGCCGGCCTGCTGCACAAGAACGTTCATTCTGTTCACGCTGATTCGCTGGACGAATGGCTGGACGAGTGGGATATCCGCGGCGGCAAGGCGAGCGAGAAGGCGAAGGATCTGTTCCTCGCAGCTCCCGGCGGCGTGCGCACCACCCACGCGTTCTCCACCGCGAACAAGTACGAGTCCCACGAGACTGACGCTGAGAACGGCTGCATCCGCGCCGTGGAGCACGCGTACACCAAGGACGGCGGCCTGGCGGTCCTGTACGGCAACATCGCCCAGGACGGCGCAATCATCAAGTCCGCTGGTATTGATGAGGAGCTGTTCCACTTCAAGGGTCGCGCTTTCGTGGTTGAGTCGCAGGACGAGGCTGTGTACGAGATCCTGTCGAAGAACGTGAAGGAAGGCGACGTTGTCGTCATCCAGTACGAGGGCCCGAAGGGCGGCCCGGGTATGCAGGAGATGCTGTACCCGACCTCTTACCTGAAGGGCCTGGGCCTGGGCAAGAAGTGCGCACTGATTACTGACGGTCGTTTCTCGGGTGGTACCTCTGGTATTTCGATTGGTCACGTCTCCCCGGAGGCGGCTGCTGGCGGCGCTATCGGCCTGGTGCAGACCGGCGACGAGATTGAGATTGACGTGAACAACCGCATCCTGCGTGTGAACGTTTCGGATGAGGAGCTGGCTGCTCGCCGCGAGGCGAAGGGCGCCGCACCGTGGCGTCCGACCAAGCCGCGTGAGCGTCACGTATCGAACGCCTTGAAGGTGTACGGCATGTTGGCTGCTTCGGCTGATAAGGGTGGCGTGCGCATCCTGCCTGAGGACGCATAAACCCCTCACGTATCGTGTGAGAATTTAATATTCTTGCCCCTAAGGGTCGGTGCTCTGTTCTGCAGTTTTTCTGCGGGGCGGGGTGCCGACCTTTTTAACGTTTTTGAGAGTCCGGTGCGGCGTATTGCCTTGTCAAGGCTATTGCAGTAGGGTGTAGGAGGGTACTTAGGTACCCGATTCACCGACTCAGCACAACCACTCAAACACAACGCAATTCGCAACCCTCACGAGGACGTATTCATGGTTACCCTGCCCGCACGCGCACAGCGTGCCTTTACTTGCCGTACCCTGGCGGCTCTTGCCTGCATCGGTGCGCTCGCTTTGAGCTCTTGCTCTGCCCAGCCGCAGGCTGATGAGTCTGAAACCGCCCCGATGAAGGTGGCGACTTCTTCCGCGCCCGTGGACGCTAAGACCCTGTTCACCGCGGCGGATGGCTCCTGGAAACCGAATACCGTGCAGATTGCTGCCGGCTTGGATTCCCCTGCAACCTACGATTCGGTGGCAACCCCCACGAATGAGCCGAGCACTGACGCCGAGTACGAGGCGGCATACGCCACGGCGAGCGGCTCCGTGAGCACTATCGATCCTGGTACTCGCTGTGGCGTGACGAGTCTGCTGGGTGGTTCCGCCGGTATTTACGTGTATGACGGTTCGGATTGCGCGAAGGCTCAGGAGGCGGTGCGCCTCTTCAACAGCCGCAAGAACCAGGACGGTTCGGCGAGCGTTGAGTGGTACCAGTGCGCTACGAAGGTGCAGGGCCGCGACTACATTACGGGTGCCTGCTTCACGCAGGGTGGTAGCGTTGAGAAGCCGCGCCTGGCGCTGATTCCGGCACAGACCCGCATGCTGTCGGGTACGCTGACTTTCGCTGAAGCGTACGGTGGCGGCACTTTCGGTCAGGGTGATTCTGCGAAGACTGTTGAGGCGCTGCGTTTCACCAGCCCGGACTCTAAGGTCGCGTGTTCGGTGACCCCGTCAGGTGTGGACTGCCAGGCGCTGGTGGGCGTGACCCTGGAGGGCTGGGATGCCGCATCCGGTAAGGCACAGCAGCGCGTGCACATGGTGCAGGGCCAGGCGCCCGAGGTGAGCCTGGTCGGTCAGACCGCCACCCCGGAGCCGGTGAATACTGAGGGTATTGTTGCCCTGTCTACCGGTCAGGTGGTGACTGCGTACGGTTACACCTGTAAGTCGGTGAATACCGGTAAGGTGCATTGCGTGAGCGCGACGAATGGTTTCACACTTGATTCGATGGAGGTCGGCCTAGAGCGCCGATAAGCCGAGAGCGCCGCTAGTAGCCGCGCTCGCCTCCAAGGCTGGTATGCCTCCATGGCTGACATACGAAGGTGCCCGGCACCCCTCACTTAGGGGGTGCCGGGCACCTTCGGTATTTAACGTTGCTTAGCGGAAGTTGACGATGCGAACGTCCAGCTCGGAGGAGAGCAGCGGCTCCCATGCGGCGACAGCCTTCTGGAAGTGTTCGGTGCCCATGTGCTTTTCGAGCAGTTCCTGGGATTCCCAACGCTCGATGAATGCGAAGTCGGTGTCGGAGACGGCACCGAAGTCGTAGCTGACGTTGCCTTCGTCCTGGCGGCTTGCGGTCACGAGCGGTTCGATGGTCTTGAGGAATTCTTCGACGTGCTCGGGCTTGACGGATACTCCGGCGTAAACACCAATCATGGGGCTCTCCTTATCGGGTGGTGCGGCGGTTGCCGCGTCGTATATGACTCTTTTACCGTACACCTTTCCCCACGCCTCGGTGAGGTATGCGCGGGGGTTTCTCGCGCTGTGTTCTGTGCTGGGTTTTGTGTTGTGCCGGTGCGTGAGAGGAGTTGCGGTTATTCCATTCGCTAACTGTAAAAAAGGTGTTTTATATTTGCGTGCCCCTTTCTTTTCGACCTATAAAAGAATGAGGACGATATACCGTATGAATGGAAGGAGACGCGGTATGGCACACATGGGGGGTGACACTCATGGGATTTTCACCGGCGCATATCAAACGATGCACCCTGACCTGGGAGGCGCCCGACTATAGCGCCTCGTACCCTGCCGGGTACACGGATCAGGGCGTTGCTGTGATTGCGGTGGCTCAGGAGCATCGTAAGGCGCAGGGTTTTTGTTATTCGGCATTGTCGACGGTGGTTTTTATTTCTAAGCAGGACGGCACCCGCACTGTGGTGAATGAGGAGCCGATGCTTTTCACTCACGTTCATTCCCTGATGGAGTGCTGTGATGAGGTGCATCCGCGTCTGCTGGGTCGTGCCGTGCTTTCTGCGTGGGATGTGGTTCCTGAGCAGTACCGTCAGAACCTGGTGACGATTGCTGCTGACCGTAAGAATTTGAAGCATCTTTTCCGTGATTGCGACCAGTTGAAGGGGATTATGGAGTACCGCGCCTTTGAGAAGGTGCTGGACCCGTACGATAACCATTCTTTGGGTGAAGTGCATGTGAAGCTTGCTGGCACGCCCGCGTATGAGCGGATGCAGGCTGAGGTGTGTGCGGCACGTACCGCCGTGGATGAGATGGTGGAGGAGGCACTGACCCCTCGACCGCTGGATCAGCTGCAGGACTATAGCGTTTTCACGGATTGTTCGTTCCGTTCGACTCACAATAAGAAGTATCAGCGTGGCGGCCGTATGGGTATCGCCGGCGTGAGTGAGGACGGCTTCTATTTTCATGCCCACTATGATGGCGTGAATATTATGACCGGTGAGCTGTCTGCGATGTTGGCGGCTTATACGGTGTTCCATAGCGGTTCGCGCCGCCTGATTATTCATACGGATTCTTTGGGTGCGTTGACGTTTGTGTTGCGTTTGGCGCATAGCCGTTGGGCTTTTGAGGCGTGGGTTTCTGAGGGTATTCAGGATGAGCGCGTGGTGGCTCAGATGCGTGCTTTGACGGAGGCTATCCGCGAGAAGCGTGTGCTGGTGAAGCATGTTCCGGGTCATACGGGCCACGGTTTGCAGGAGAGTAGCGACTCTGTGTCGAAGATGCATCGCCATTTTCCGGGGCAGATTGTGGATAAGCGTCATCAGAGCGAGTTTAATCAGCGTTGCGAGTCGATTATTACTGCTTTGTCGGGTTGTGCGAAGGCTGTTCGTTTGCTTGCGCCGGAGTGGTTGCAGATTAAACCTTCTTCAATCCACACGGGAAACCGTTTATGGCGCTAAACTAGTCCAGGGTAGAAATGAACGCGCGATACATTCGCCGCATACGAGGGTATGCGATGTCGGAGGTGTCGCGTGTTTCTTTTTGCCCTTTTCTGTGCGTGTGCTTGTGTGCGGTGGGTCTGCAGCGATAGATGCACAGTGGCGGGGATAAAATTGTGTGAAGAATTTTTCGATTCTCCCGATTTTTAGCGGGTGCACACTATTTTTTGGGACCCAATTTATGCAGTTTCTCCCTCCTCCTGATTCTCCTCTATATATTCCGCTGGTGGTGCTGTATGCGCTGACGGCGCTTTCGCTGGTGCTCTTTATCTGCCTCTACCTGCGGGAACGCCGTAGTGTGTTTGTCGGCTGGTTGCTGATTGCGACCGTGGGGTTGCTGGGTACGAGCCTGGGCGTAACGGCGATTGTGGCAGAGAACCAGATTTTGCTGGTGTTGGCGTTCCTCATTGTTATCGTTCCGGCGATCCTTTCGATTTTTACGCCTTTGGGTTTGACCGGTCTTTTCCTATATAGCGGTGTGCGTCTTATTGTTCGTGAGGGTTTTTCGCTCACTAATTCTTTGGCATTGGCTGCCGGTATTGCCCTTATTGTGGGTCCGTTCTTTATTCCCGGTCCGGCGGAGAACACTCCGTTGGGCGGCGTGTGGGGCACTATTTATTTCTATTTTTCGCTGGTGCTGACCTATTTCACCATCTACGCGGTGGGCTTTACTGTGTCGGCAGTGTTGAACCTGGTGAATTTCCGTCAGCAGGCTGACTATGTGGTGGTGCTCGGTTCGGGTCTCATTGGTGACCAGGTGACTCCGCTGCTGGCGGGTCGTATCGATCGAGGCATTGAAATTTACCGTAAGAACCCCGGCTCGAAGCTGATTATGTCTGGCGGTCAGGGCTCGGATGAAGAGGTTCCTGAGGGTGTGGCGATGACTCGCTACGCTGTATCCCGTGGTATTCCCGAGGCGGACATTATTGTGGAGGACCGCGCGGTGAACACCCGCGAGAATCTGCTCTTCTCTTACGCCCTGATGCCGGAGGTTGCCGAGGGCAAAACCCCGAAAGTTGCTGTGGCAACAACCAGCTACCACCTGTTCCGTGCGTTGCTGCTGGCGCGTTCGCTGGGCCTGAAATGCTGGGGCGCGGGGGCTCGTACGAAGGTGTATTTTGCGGTGAATGCTTTTATCCGTGAGTTTATTGGGTATTTGAGCATGACGCGCCGCCGCCACATCATCACCTTGAGCCTGTGCACGGTCCTCTACATTGCGGTGGCGCTCTTCGTGTGGTGGATGCATTCTGCCAGTTTGGTGGGCCCGGGCGAACCGATGTAGCCCCTGGTCTGCTCTAATACGTATCCGTGCTCTAGCTTGTGGCCTGGCGCATCCTGCGATAGCGCCTCATACAATAAAACTGCCCACCCGGGGTTATCCGGGTGGGCAGTTTTATTTAGAGGAGCGATGACCACAGTCGGCAGAGGTTCTCCGCCATCTTGATGCGGCGCGGGCGCTCCGCCCACTGGGTGTACAGCAGCTCGGTGCAGACCTGCTCGTATTCGGCGCATACTTCATCCAGCATCGCGACCATGCCGCGGTCAATGACGAACGTTGACACTTCCATGTTCAGTGAGAAGGAACGCGGGTCCATATTGGACGAGCCAATGAACGTAATTTCGTCGTCGACCATCATGAACTTGGAGTGCAACACGGTCGGGCTGGGGTACTGCAGAATACGCACACCCGCCTGCAGCAGCTGCTCGTAGTAGGAACGCTGCGCCATGTTCGGCAGGAACTGGTCGCCCTTCTCGCACACAATCACGGTGGTTTCAATACCGGAGTAGGCGGCGTTCGTGAGTGCCTGCAGTAGGGTCTCTTCGGGCACGAAGTAGGGCGAGCAGATGGTAATACGCCGCTCGGCGTTGTAGATCAGGTAGTTAATGAGGCGCAGGTTGTTTTCGGTTTCAAAACCGGGGCCGGAGGGCACAACCTGGGCGCGCATCCCATCCTTGTAGTAGGGGATATTGGTGTTAATTTCTGCCAGGATCAGCTGGTTCGTTTCGGAGTACCAGTCGGAGACGAAAACGGCGTTGAGCTCTTCAACGATGGGGCCGGTGCAGGAGAAGGTCAGGTCCTTCCACTCCAAGCCCTTCTTAATGTTTTCGGGCATGTCGTAGGAGCGGTGAATAGCGTTCTGCGAACCGGAGAACGCGACGCGTCCGTCCACGACGAGGACCTTGCGGTGGTTACGCAGGTCGGGTCGCTGCCACTTGAGTTTCCACGGTTTGAGCGGCAGCATGAGGCGCCACTGCATACCCGAGTCGTTGAGCATTTTCACGAGTTTCTTATAGGACGGGTATTTGCGGGAGCCGATGTGGTCGAGGAGTACGCGCACCTGTACACCGCGTTCGTGGGCTGCGAAGAGGGCGTCCCAGAGGACTGCGCTCGCCTCGTCGTAGGCGGTGATGTAGAACTCGAAGTGCACGTATTTGGTGGCGCGGTCGACTTCTTCCGCCATGGCGACCATTGCCTCGTGGTTGTCGGTGTGGAGGGTGAATTGGTTGCCGCCGACCAGGGGGAGCGAGCCCAGGGTGTAGTTGAGCTGGCTGGCTGCCTTTGCGGGGTCGGAGAGGTCGTCGGTGCGGGTGAGGAAGGGCTTGTTCTCGCTGACTTCGCGGATCAAGTCGTTCATGGCGTGTTGGCGTGCGCGGCGGTAGGCGGGCAGGCGCGAGGAGCCGAAGACGAGGAATGCGATGAACCCTACGAAGGGGATGAAGAAGATGGCCATGAGCCAGCCCAGGGCAACCACGGGTTTGCGGTTGTAGGGGAGCCAACAGAGGGCTGCGAGTCGGATGAGGATATCGGCGATGCCGAGTGCGAGGCGTAGCCAGTCGGGCAGGAAGTCGAGGTAGGCGGGGGCAAACAAGTTCATCCCTCTATTATGCCGATGTTTTGTGTGGGGCTTGGGGGAGTGGGTTTGCCGCTTCGTATGTGATGTGTCGGTATTGTGTGCGGGTGTTGTGTGCCAGTGGCGGGGCCGGAGTTTAGCCGGCTATGCTGTGAGCCTTAACGCTAAAAATGCACTTGAGCATTGTGTGCAGTGGTGAAATAATTGCAGTTATGCAGAAAAAGGAACAGAGCCTTCGCGAACGCCGCCGCGAACAAACCTGGACGGCAATCCACGAAGCAGCCCTCAAACGCGTCCGCGACCATGGGATGCGCGGAACCACCGTTGAAGAAATCGCCCAGGAGGCGGGCGTCTCCCCGCGTACCTTCTTCAACTACTTCCCCTCCAAAGAGGACGCCGTTCTGGGTCTGCGTGAACCGGTGGTCAGCGAGGAAATCCTCGAAACAGACCGCGCCCACGAGGATGACAACACCATCATTCGTGTAACCCACCTTCTCTGGGAGGTCATTTTCCAGAGCTTCCACTACGCCAATGGCAAGGACCCCCGAGCTCCCTTTCAGGAGTTCCCCGAGTCCGCGAAACGAATGAAAATGCACTACATGAAGTGCGAACAGGTGCTCACCGATTACCTGAACACTATTGACTGGGTGGCTTTTGACGCGGCCGGTCGCCGCGGCCCCTTCCCGCGCCGAACCCCCGCTGACCCGCTGACCGATCACTTCCGGGAGCGATCACGCGCAAAGGTCCAGCTTGCCTCCGCGGTGCTTCGTCAGCTGGAGTTCGCCCGCGACCTGGAAGATAAAGAGGATATTGCCCGCCATATCCGCCAGACGGTGAAGACCTTCCAGTTCCTGCTTTTTGAGCAGAACCGACCGGCAATCTAGCGGCGGTTCACTGCTACAAACTACAAAAGCCCGCCGGAAACCGAATCCGAGGCCCCGAATCGAGGCAACCGAATCCAGAGCCCGGCGGACACTCACAACAGATATATATAGAACGTAACTAAGGATTATCGATGAGTACAGAGGAAAAGAAGCTACCTCAGCCGCCAGCCGGCGAGGCTAAGCAGGAAAGTAAAAACCGCATCCGCGCCATGTTCCTGGGCCTGGTCATTGTGATGCTCATGTCCTCGCTGAACCAAACGATTCTGGCGCCGTCGCTGCCCACGATTGTGGGTGAGCTTCACGGCGTGGAGCACATGAGCTGGGTGATTACTATTTTCATCCTGCTTTCGACGATTACGATGCCGGTCTACGGCAAGCTTTCTGACCAGTTCGGACGCAAGCCCTTCCTGATTTTTGCGATTGTCGCTTTCATGGCGGGTTCGATTGTTGGTGCGCTCGCTCAGGACATGAACTGGCTGATTTTTGCTCGTGCCCTGCAGGGTCTGGGCGGCGGCGGTCTGATGATTCTTTCTCAGGCTGTGATTGCTGATGTGATTCCTCCCCGCGACCGTGGCCGCTACATGGGTATTATCGGTGGCGTTTTTGCGTTCTCGTCGGTGGCTGGTCCGCTGATTGGTGGCTGGATTACTGAGGGGCCGGGTTGGCGTTGGGCGTTCTGGCTGAACCTGCCGCTGGCTATTCTGTCGATTCTTGCGGTGATTTTCTTGCTGCCGCACCGCCCGTTCCGTGAGCGTGAGAAGCACAGCATCGACTACCTTGGCTCGCTGATTCTGATGGCGGGTACGAGTGCGCTGGTGCTTGCCACGATTTGGGGCGGTAACCAGTACGAGTGGGCTTCGCCGCAGATTATTGGTCTGCTGATTTTCTCGGTGGTTGCTGCGCTGGTGTTCATCCCGGTGGAGAACCGTGCGGCTGAGCCGGTCATGCCCATGTACCTGTTCAAGAACCGTAACTTCTTGCTGACTCTGGGCGCTTCGCTGGCGCTGGGTGTGGCAATGTTTGGTGCGGTGGAGTATATCCCGACTTATCTGCAGATGGCGCTGGGTGTGAGCGCTACGGTGGCCGGTCTGCTGATGATTCCGATGATGGGTGTCATGCTGGTGGTGTCGATTGTGACGGGCCGCGTGGTGTCGAAGAGCGGTCGCTACAAGCGTTACGTGACGAGCGGTACCGCGATTGTGGCGCTGGGCCTGTTCCTGCTGTCGACCGTGACTATTGAGACTCCGACCTGGCTGTTCTGTGTGTACCTCGCGGTGATGGGTGCCGGTCTGGGTATGTCCATGCAGTTCTTGACTCTGATTGTTCAGAATGCGTTCCCGGTGAGTGTGGTTGGTACCGCGACGGCGTCGAATAACTTCTTCCGTCAGGTGGGTGCTACTGTGGGTGCCTCGCTGGTGGGTGGTCTGTTTACCTCGCGTCTGACCTCGCTGATTTCTGAGCGTATGCCGCAGCAGGCGCTGCAGTCTTCGGGTAGCCATGCGTCTTCGTCTCTGACTCCTGAGCTGGTGGCGTCTTTGCCGGAGCCGGTGCACGGCATCATTGTGAATGCCTATAACGATGCGTTGATTCCGCTGTTCCTGTACCTGGTGCCGCTGGGTCTGGTGTCTACGCTGCTTCTGTTCTTCATTCGTGAGGATGCGTTGGCGACGACCCTGGAGACTGAGCCGGCTGTTGATATTGCTCGTGCGGCGACCGGTGCGATTCCGGTGATTACTCCGGAGATGGCTGCTAAGGATGCGCAGGCTTTGAAGAGCATGCACGGCTCTGCTCGTGCTCGTATTGCCGAGTCGTTGAGCTCGGAGGCTTCGCCGGATTCGCCGGATTCGGAGCCTAACGCTAAGAGCTAGGGTCTTAGCACTAGATGCGGAGGCGTTGCCTTCCTATATAAGTGGCGCCCCGGTGCGAGTCGTGTGCTCATGCCGGGGCGCTGTTTTTGGCTGAGTTGCCTTAAATAGCGCGCTTAAGAGGTGTGCCTTAGTGCTTGGTTTAGGGGTTGGAAGTGTTGGTTTAGTCCCCTAAACGGTGGGTTTACGTGGTGTTTTACCCTGTTAAAGCGCTTATCGAAAAGGTTATTACGTCCCTATGTCGAGAGAATTGTTTCGGATGTAAAATTTTCGTAAAAATTGTTAATCCGCCCCTTTTCCCCGGTATTCCGGGGCATTTTTTTACCCAGCTCCCTTTTAGCTTGCATACAGGCTGTTCTAAGGGGTGAAAGTGCCCAATGTGGGTTTGGTGGAAGTGTTACAGGCTATATAAGATAAAGTAAATATGCTCCTAGTGACAGTCATCACGAAGCAGTGCACTGGGACAGCATGACACACATGCCTTAACACCGACATCTACACAAGGAGGGGAACCGTCCCATGTTTAGGTACATCCTCCAGCGATCGCTGACGTACCTCGTCATGGTCTTTATTACGACCACGATGGGTTACTTTGCTGCGGTTACTGCTCTGAAGCCTGCCCTCTTGGAGCAGGAAAAGGTTCCGAAGCCTAGCCCCGAGCAGGTGAACCGTAACTTCGCGTCCCTGGGTCTCGATCCCGAAATGAACCCCTGGGACCGCTACGTTCAGTGGCTGACCAATGTGGTCACCAAGTTCGATTGGGGCCGTAGCCCCAACGGCGCGTACATTAACCAGGAATTTGGCCAGCGCGTGTGGGTTTCTACCCGCCTGCTGCTGGTGGCTACCATTCTCTCGATTGTGATTGGTATTGCCCTGGGTGTGTACTCGGCAGCTCGCCAGTACAAGTTCTCTGACCGTGTTATCACCGGTTACTCCTACCTGGTCTACATCATCCCCGCTCCCGTTGCTTACTTCGTGGTGCAGCAGGGCGCGACCACTATCAACAACATCGCCGTTGCTAATGGTGGAGAGAAGATCTTCTTCGTGACCGGTATTTCGACTCCGGGTCTGACCGGATTCTGGGAAATCACCATCGATATGGCGGCGCACTACATCGTGCCGACTTTCTGTATGACCATCTTCGGTTGGGCTGGTTACCAGATTGCACAGCGTCAGTACCTGCTCGATAACGTGAACGCTGACTTCGTGCGTACCGCTCGTGCTAAGGGCCTGACCCGCAACCAGGCGATTACTCGCCACGCACTGCGCGTCTCCTTCATCCCCGTGGCACAGTCCATCGCGTACCAGATTCCGCTGATTTTTGCGGGTGCATTCTTCGCCGAGACCGTCTTTGCATGGCCCGGTATCGGTAAGTGGTCGATTGACTCCATTTCCTCGCAGGACGTGAACGCTGCGACCGTGACCCTCGCGTACGGTTCTGCACTGTTCGCTGTCGGTGCGATCATCGCTGATATCGCTACCACCATCGTCGACCCCCGAGTGAGGATCTCATGAGCCAGGTAACTGCAACTTCCTCCGTACCGGTGGTACAGGAGAACGGTGACTTCAAGGTCATCAACAAGAGCGTTATTATTCTGCGCCGCTTCCTGCGTAACAAGGCTGCTGTCTTCGGCCTGTCCGTGTTCATCGGCATGGGTCTGTTCGGCCTGTTCGGTAAGTACCTGACCAAGTACAAGCCCAACGACATTGACTACATGGCGCTGGGTGAAGGCCCCTCGGCTGACCACTGGTTCGGTACCACCATCGCGGGTAACGACGTGTTCGCCATGATGGTTGAGGCCGTCTGGACCTCTCTCGAAATTGGTGTGATCGTTGGTTTCGTCACCGTGTTCATCTCCGCAGTCTACGGCTGTGTGATGGCGTACTTCGGCGGCTGGATTGACAAGATCATGCTGTTCATCCTCGAGACCCTGATTATGGTGCCCTCGCTGCTGATTCTGGCTATTCTGATCAACGGTCAGGTTGGTAAGCAGATTCAGAAGAGCGTCCCCACCTGGATTCTGCTCTCCGCTGTGCTGATTACCTTCGGCTGGATGGGTAGCGCCCGTGTTATTCGTGCAATGGCACAGTCCCTCATCAACCGCGACTTCGTGAAGGCTGCACGCTACATGGGTGTGCACCCCTTCAAGATTGTGATGCGCCACCTGGTTCCGAACATCGGCTCCCTGCTGGTTCTGAACTTCACCAGCGGCATCATGAGCGCTGTGCTCTCTGAGGTTGCCTACTCCTTCATCGGCATCGGTATTAAGTACCCCAACTACTCGCTGGGTTCGCTGATTTCGGATGCTTCGCAGCAGATTAACACCCTGCCGCACATGTTCTGGTTCCCGGTTCTGTTCTTCTTCCTGCTGGTTGGTCCGCTGGCCCTCATGAACGACGGTCTGCGTGACGCATTCGACCCGACCTCCATGTCTGTCGGTAAGATCAAGAAGTCCAAGAAGAACGAGAAGGCAGAGGCACCTGCTGCCGCTGCAAAGGAGGCGAAGAACTAATGAGTACCTCTCCCGTTCTGAGCGTTAAGGACCTCAACGTCCGCTTCAACACTGAGAATGGCATCGTGCATGCTGTTCGTGGTGTGAACTTTGACCTGTACCCCGGTAAGACCCTGGGTATCGTGGGTGAGTCCGGTTCCGGTAAGTCCGTTGCCTCCATGGCAATCATGGGCCTGCACCCGACTACCGCTGACATCACCGGTTCGGTCAAGTACAACGGCACCGAGCTGCTGGGCTTGAGCGATAAGGAAATGTGCGCATACCGCGGCAAGGAGATCTCTATGATCTTCCAGGATCCGCTGTCCTCGCTGACCCCCGTGTACACCATTGGTGATCAGATTGCTGAGGTGCTCAAGGTCCACAACAAGGGCATGAGCAAGCAGGCTATCAAGGACCGTTCCATCGAACTGATGCGTATGGTGGGTATTCCCTCGCCGGCTGACCGCCTGCGTTCCTTCCCGCACGAGTTCTCCGGTGGTATGCGTCAGCGCATCATGATCGCTATGGCGATTGCGAATGACCCTCGCGTGCTCATCGCCGATGAGCCCACCACCGCACTGGATGTGACCATCCAGGCGCAGGTGCTGGAGGTTATGCAGAAGGCTCAGGATGAGACCGGCGCAGCGACCATCATGATTACCCACGACCTGGGTGTTGTGGCTGGTATGGCTGACGACATTCTGGTGATGTACGCCGGTAAGCCGGTGGAGATTGCGAAGGCAGAGGACCTGTACAAGCATCCCTCCCACCCGTACACCATCGGTCTGCTGGGTGCGGTCCCGCGTGTGGACCGTTCCGAGAAGGTCTCCCTGGTTCCGATTGAGGGTACCCCTCCGAACCTGATTAACCCGGTGACCGCGTGCTCCTTCCGCCCGCGTTGCCCCATTGCTAAGAGCGGTGGCCAGTGCTGCCAGGACTCCAACGGCGAGCCCGATCTGCAGCTGCTGGAAGGCGTTGGCGAGGGCCACTACTCCTCCTGCACCATCTCTCAGGAGCTGGTCGGTAAGACCGCTGACGAGCTGTACCCGGTTCCGGAGCCCCCGGTATCGAAGTACGACGGTATTCCGCGTGAGGAGCGTGCCCCCGTCCTGGAGGTCCGCAACGTCAAGAAGCACTTCCCGCTCATGAAGGGTGCGCTGATTAAGCGCCGCGTGGGCACTGTGAAGGCTGTGAACGGCCTGTCCTTCGATATTCGTGAGGGCGAGTGCTTCTCCATCGTGGGTGAGTCCGGTTGTGGTAAGACCACCACCCTGCTGGAAATCATGGAGTTCAATAAGAACACCGACGGTGAGATTCTGATCAACGGAACCTCCACCAAGGACGGCAAGTCCGCAGGTGAGATTCTTGAGCTGCGTAAGAACCAGCAAATGGTGTTCCAGGACCCCACCGGTGCTCTGGATCCGCGCTTCACCGTTTACGAGGTGCTTGCTGAGCCGCTGGAAAACCAGGGCATGAACAAGGCAGACATCAAGAAGCGCGTCATCGAGCTGATGCACATTGTGGGTCTGCAGCCTGACCACGTGAACCGCTTCCCGAACCAGTTCTCTGGTGGTCAGCGTCAGCGTATCGGTATTGCTCGTGCGCTTGCTGTGAACCCCAAGCTTGTGGTTCTGGATGAGCCGGTGTCCGCACTGGACGTGTCCGTCCAGGCTGGTGTGATTAACCTGCTGGAGGAGCTGCGTGCAAACCTGGGCCTGAGCTACCTGATGGTTGCTCACGACCTCGCGGTGATTCGCCACGCATCCGACCGCGTTGCAGTGATGTACCTGGGTCGTATTGTTGAGATTGGTGACGTCGACCAGGTGTTCGACAACCCGATCCACCCGTACACCCGTGCACTGCTCTCGGCAATTCCGGTCCCGGATCCCGAGGTTGAGGCAAAGCGCCACCGCATTATGCTTGAGGGCGACCTGCCCACTCCGGTGAACGCGCCTAAGGGTTGTGGCTTCTCGAGCCGTTGCCCGGTCTTCAAGCTGCTGCCTGAGGACAAGAAGCGTCGTTGCCTGGAGGAGATGCCGGAGCTGACCCACGTTGAGGGTGAGGATCACGGTTATGCTTGCTACTACCCTGAGGCTGAGGCCGCTACGGTGTAGCTCTAGAGTCGGCTGAATAAGTCGCATGTGTGCCGAGGGGCGAATATTCGTTGAATATTCGCCCCTCGGGTTTTTTAATGCCCGGTACTGGTGAGGCGCGTGCAGCTTGAGATTGTCACCTGGTGAGACGGCGGGAGCCTCAGAATGTGGCGCTTGGCACTGAAACCAGCAAGAAAACAGGAAAAACTGCACTGACTAGGCGTAACCTTTCTCACCATTCAAGATATGAATATTTATAGGCGAGCTTCTATACCGCGGGTAAGCCATAATTAAGCCTGTGGGTGCGCCGCTAGGGGCGTACCTCAAGGAACACATTCATAGACCGGCACTAATTCACCGCTCACCGCAGCCTATTGCGGCGCATGAGCAGGGAACCCTTGACGCTTTCCTGCAGGATTATTGAGGGTCAAACGTATAAGAGGACACTCTCATGGAGAAGAATTTCATCCTGAACCGTCGTACCGTTCTCGGTGGCGCTGCAGCACTGGGTACCGTGGGCGTACTGGCTGCGTGCGGCTCGTCCAAGGACTCCAAGGCAACCACCAAGGGTGCAACCGTGGGCACCGATGCCAAGGAGCTTTATGACCTTGGTGAGGCTGCTGTATCTGAGCTGAAGGATGGCGGCACTCTGCGCCTGGCTGTTCCGGGTATTGGTCCGGACTTCAACCTTTTCAGCGCGGACGGCAACTCCCTGTACACCCAGACCGCTATGAGCCCCGTGGCTTACGCAGGCCTGTGGCAGGGTGACCCCCTGGGTAAGCGCACTCTGGCTCCCGAGTTTGCGAAGAGCTTCGATGTCGCCGAAGAAAACGGTCTGCCCGTCGTCTCCATTGAGCTGAACCCCCAGGCTAAGTTCAACGACGGTACCCCCATCGACTACAAGGCTCTGCAGGCTACCTGGAACATCCTCAAGAGCACCGATGGTGACTACAAGATCGGAAGCAGCGGCATCTACAGCAGCATTGCTTCCGTGGAGCGCGACGGTGATGACTTCAAGGTGAAGGTAACTTTCTCCGCACCTTACTACCCGCTGAATACCCTCTTTGCTGGCATTGTGCACCCGGCTCTGCTGGACAAGGAACTCTTCAACACTGGTTTCGTTGACAAGCCGCACCCCGAGTACTGGGTTGGCCCCTTCACCATTGCTGAAGGTGGTTGGAACTCGACCGAGAAGACCCTGACCCTGACCCGCAACGACAAGTGGTGGGGCGAGAAGCCCGTTCTGGAGCGCATTGTCTTCCGTCAGATGGATCCCGCTGCTGAGCGCGCGGCATTCAAGAACGATGAGCTTGATGCGATTGGTGCTACCACCGCTTCCGCATACAAGGAGCTCAAGGACGTTGCTAACATCGAGATCCGCCGAGGCTCTCGCCTGTTCTCCGGTGGCGTGACCATGAACCCCGCCCGCATGCAGGATGTTGCTCTGCGCCGCGCTGTGGTTACTGGTCTGAACCGTGAGGCTCTCGCCAAGGTTCGTTTCCAGGGCCTGGATTACGAAGAGAAGCTTCCCAACTCGATGATTCACATGCCCTTCAACGAGTACTACCAGGACACCTACCCGACCCCGAACAACGATGCAGCTGCAGCATCCAAGATTCTGGAAGATGCAGGCTACACCAAGAACGGTGAGTTCTACGAGAAGGACGGCAAGCAGGCTGCCTTCAAGTTCTCCATCTTCGGTGAGGATCCCACCTCCAAGGCTGTCGGTCAGACCCTGGTTCAGCAGCTGAAGTCCGTAGGTATTAATGCTGAGCTCGACTCCCGTGCTGTTAGCGAGTTTAACAAGACCATGGCCTCCAAGGATTACGACGCAACCTCCTCCGGTTTCGCTCCGAGCTCCCCGGATGCTACCGAGGCTACCGAGCAGTTCTACATGCGCCGTAAGCCTGAGGAAGCTGGTTCCGATGAGATCAATGAGATGATTGCAAAGATGAAGCTCATTGCAGACGACAAGGAACGCAACCAGGCTTGCAATGAGATCGAGAAGAAGCACCTGGCTGAGTTCGCAGTGCTGATTCCGCTCATCAACGGCCCCGAGTACAAGTTCGTGAAGAAGGGTCTGCGCAACTACGGCGTGTCCCTCTTCCAGGGCACCGGCATTCACTGGGAGAAGGTTGGTTGGGCTAAGTAAGTCCTCAACTCTTCACTTACTAGGTGAATAGCCTGGAGCTATTGAAAGTGTCCACCCGGATCATCCGGGTGGACACTTTTTGCATTTCTGGAGGGGGTGCTTTGGGTGCTTTTATGTACCGATGCAGGGGAGCGGTGGTATAGCTATCCGATAAAATTCAAAAAATTCGCGCAAAAACAGGGTATTCATAGTATGAATATTCAAAAAACACGATAAATATTAAGAAATATTGTAAAAATGCTTGGTTTTCGATCCTGAGGCGCGCTACAGTGGAATCATACAAAGTTATGCAGTGCTCTGCATAAATAATCAATACTTCGGGAATACGGGATACACTCGCCCACACAAGACAGAAGGAAACCACTCCCATGACCGCCAACACCGCATACACCGCGAGTAGCCACGAAGCGACCAAGAACAGCTTCAGCCGCCGCGCGCTCGTTGGCGGCACCGCGGCTCTGGGAGCTGTAGGTCTGCTCAGCGCCTGCGGCAACGGCAGCGCAAGCTCCGAAAAGACCAAGGCCGCCGGCGCCGGTGCCAATATCGAAGACCTCTACAACATCAACGCTCAGGACGTGAACAGCCTGAAGAAGGGCGGCACCCTGCGCCTGCCCGCCGGATCCATCGGCCCGAACTTTAACTTCTACACCCAGAGCGGTAACACCAGCGATAACGTCAACGTTATGAGCACCATCAGCCAGGCTGGCATGTGGAACCTCGACTTTGATGGCACCTACAAGCTGAACACCGACTTCGCTGTCTCCTTCGAGCACAGCAAGAAGGGCGACAAGATTCAGGTTGCCGTCAAGCTCAACCCCAAGGCTGTCTTCAACGATGGCACCCCCATCACCTACAAGGCGCTCCAGTCCACCTGGAACATCTTCAAGAGCCTGGATAACGGCTACAACATTGTCACCAGCGGCATCTACGAATTCGTCGAATCCGTAGAAAAGGGCGAAGACGACTACAGCGCAACCGTCACCTTCTCCAAGCCCTTCTACCCGCTGCAGAGCCTCTTCTCTGAGATTCTGCACCCCGCATTGGAAGACGTCGAGCTCTTCAACAACGGCTTCGTGGATGCGCCCCACCCCGAGTACTGGGCTGGCCCCTTCACCCTGGCAGATAAGGGCTGGGACTCCACCGCGAAGACCTTCAGCGTTGTACCCAACGACAAGTGGTGGGGCACCAAGCCCCTGCTGGACAAGATCGTCTTTACCCAGATGGAGTCCAGCGCTGCACGTGCCGCGTTCAAGAATGACGAAATTGACGCTATCGGTGCAAGCACCTCATCCACCTATGCCGAGGTGAAGAACATTGCGGGTACCGAACTTCGTAAGGGCACCCGCCTCTACGCTGGCGGCCTGGATATCAATCCCCGCCGCGTCAAGGATGCTGCCCTGCGTAAGGCAATCTTCGTCGGCACCAACCGTGAAGCACTCGCAAAGATTCAGTTCCAGGGTCTGCCCTACGAAGAAGCTATCCCCGGTTCGATGATTCACATGCCCTTCTCGCCCTACTACCAGGATTCTTATCCGACCCCGAATAACAACGTTTCGGAGGCGCAGAAGATTCTGGAGGCCGCCGGCTACACCAAGAACGGCGACTACTACGAGAAGGACGGCACGAAGGCTGGCTGTGCAGTGGTGGTCTTCGGTGATGACCCGACCAACAAGGGTAAGGCTCAGACCTTCACCCAGCAGATGAAGGATGTCGGCATTGAGATCCGGATCGATCAGCACGCTGATAGTGAGTTCGCCACCATCCTGGGTAACTGGGACTACGATATTTCCTTCAGTGGCTACTCGGTCTCTGCTGACGCGACCGAGAGTACCAAGCAGTTCTACTACTCCGAGAACAACGAAGGTATCGGCAGCAAGGAAATCGACGCCCTCATCGACGCCATGACCCTCATTGAGGATGACAAGGAACGTAACCTCGCCTGCAACGAGATTGAGAAGAAGCACATGGCTGAGTTTGCCTTCCTGGGTACCATTACGAACGGTCCTGACTTTGTGATGGTCAAGAAGAATCTGGCTAACTACGGTCCGCGCCTGTACAAGTCGATGGACTGGGCTGCTGTGGGCTGGATGAACTCCTAAACGGTTCTGCCCTATGAGCGGGTCGAATGTGTATGTGCACATTCGGCCCGCTTTGCTGTGCCCGTTAGCTATTTGGGAGGCGGTAAGTGGGGGAGGGGTGTTGCGTGAAGGGTGGTGGGGTTATGTCGATGTGGATTTAGACCCGTTGCATTAGGGCTGGGCGTAATAATTTAGAAATATTTATCGTGTTGCGCACCTGTAGTGATGCGTGTGGTGTACACTACTAAAAATATTAAATGTGGCTTAGAACATAGCTTTAGGTCACATTATTTTGCATGGCTTGACCTGCCCGCCCATCACCGCAGATAGCAGGCGCTCCTACAGGCGGAAACCCCGCCTCCAGAGCACGCGAGCCACCCACTCTACACTGCAAACACTGCATCAGCGCAGTCCACACCCCGCAAGGAGCCCATCATGAGCCCCCACCCCATCCCCTCCCTCTCCGGATTCAACCCGATCATGAGCCGCCGCGTACTGTTCGGCGGCGCAACCGCCGTCGCTGCTGCCGGCGTACTGAGCGCTTGTGGCTCCTCGTCCTCCAAGACCGAGCACAAGGCAAGCGAAACCCCGTTCTATGAAATCAACGAGCAAGATGCCTCGAAGCTCAAGCAGGGCGGTACCCTGAACCTGAGCACTTACTCCCTCGGTCCGGACTTCAACCGTTTCTCCCAGAACGGCTCCAGCACCTCCGTCTCCGAAACCATGGGCGTTATCGCCGGTGCCGGCATCTGGCGCAGCACCTTCAAGGGTGAAGACGAGCTCGACCCCAACTACTGCCTCGGCTTCGAAGCTAAGGAAGTAGACGGCAAGATCACCGCAGAGGTTCGCCTGAACCCCAAGGCAGTCTTCAACGACGGCACCCCCATCGACATCGATGCACTCAAGGCAACCTGGCAGATCCAGCGTGACCCCGACGGCGAATACAAGATTGCCGCAGCAGGTATCTACGAGTACATCGAAAGCGTTGAAGCTATCGATGGCGACCGCTACCACGCACGCGTTGTTTTCAAGACTGCACACAACCCCGTCAAGGGTCTGCTCTTCGGCGGAATCCTGCACCCGGCGATGCTCGACGTAAACCTCTTCAATGAAGGCTTCGTGGACAACCCCCACCCCGAGCTCGGTTGCGGCCCCTTCACCCTGGCACCCAACGGCTGGAACTCCTCCGAGAAGACCTTCACTGCTGTGCCCAACGACAAGTGGTGGGGTGAGAAGCCCAAGCTGGACCGCATCGTCGTGCGTGAAATGGCAGACGCTGCAGCTCGCGCCGCCTACAAGAACGGCGAGCTGGACGTCGTGGAATCACGTACCCTCAGCGCCTACAACGAGATGAAGGACGTTGCGAACTCTGAAATCCGCCGCGGTCGCCGCCTCTTCGCCGGCGGCATGAACCTGAACGCAGAGCACATCACTGATGTTGCTGTGCGTAAGGCAATCTTCCTGGGTATCGACCGTGGTGCTCTGGCAAAGATTCGCTTCCAGGGTCTGCCCTATGAAGAAGAAGTTCCCGGCTCGATGCTTCTGTTGGGTTCCTCCCAGTACTACCGCGACAACTACCCGGCACGTAACCCGGAGGAAGCACGCAAGGTCCTGGAGAAGGCAGGCTACACCAAGTCCGGCGACTTCTACGCGAAGGACGGCAAGACCATCACCTTGAAGCTGACCACCTTCGGTGATGACGCCACCACCAAGGGCCAGGCACAGACCTTCATCCAGAGCATGAAGGAAATCGGCATTAACTTCGAGCTCGATTCGCGTGCACAGTCTGAATTCTCGAAGGTTGTTGGTAACCGCGAGTACGACGTAAGCATTTCGGGCTTCGGCGTGACCTCCGAGCCGACCAGTGCAGCCGAGTACTTCTACCACTCCAAGAACTGGAACGGCGTCGGCACCCCCGAAATCGACGCTATGGTCGACGAGACGGTCACCATCCTCGATGACGCTAAGCGCGCCGAGAAGTGCAACGAAATTGAGAAGAAGCACATGAGCGAGGTTTGCCTCTTCATCCCCTTCCTCAATGGCCCGGACTTCAAGGCATGCCGCCCGAAGCTCGCTAACTACGGTGCGTTCCTCTTCAAGACCACCGACTGGTCTACCGTCGGCTGGATGGCATAAGCCGCAGTTTTAAGCTCCCTGCCCCCTATACGTTTTCGCAGTGTCGTATAGGGGTGGGGAGCTTTTTCTTGTGGAGGGTTCAGCGCGCTTTAGTTGCCCCGACGCTGTGCTTGTAACTTGTAACGACTCTCAAAGTACCGGGTGTGACGCGCTCGCGCGCCAATGCGACATAATATTTCATTTTTTAGTTTTCGCACGCGGCTTCCGCGTGATGATGCGGGTTCGGGCGCTGAACCCGTGATTTTTAGACGGTGTATAGTTCTTCCACGGATTGGACTGTGGTCTGCGTCGCTTCTTTTGGGGGTATACTGTGTTTCAACCACAAACAATGTGGGGGCTCTCACAAAGGTGATGGGCGGGAGCTTCGGCGCTCCCGCAAAATCGGCGCACAACACGGTGCGCTTATCGAATAGCACCTGAGCCCTCCGGCATGAGGAGAATACATGACTCATCTACGTATTAATCGCCGTACCCTGCTGACCGGCACCGTTGCCCTGGGTACCGTCGGCCTGCTCGCTGCATGCGGCGGCGGCTCTGACAAGAAGATCAGCGGTAAGGCTGCTTCGAGCACCGAGGAAATCGTCAAGAACCTCGAAATCAACAAGCAGGACCGCTCCTCCCTCAAGCAGGGTGGCGAGTTCCGCGGTAGCGTCTCTGCAGTCGGCCCGAACTTCAACATTCTGACTCAGAGCGGCTACACCACCGAGAACCTCACCGCATTCGGTGGCGCCTGCAACATCCCCTCCGCTATCGGCTTCACCTCCCTAAGCCCTGCCGGCGACTACAGCCTCAACGACGACTACGTCAGCGACTACAAGGCTGAGACTGTTGACGGCGTGCAGACCATCACCTTCAAGCTCAACTCTAAGGCTGTCTTCAACGACGGCACCCCCGTTGACATTGAGGCAATCCGCGCCGCGTGGACCGTCTACCGCAACCCCGATGACGGCTACAACGTTATCGCCGCTCCCTTCTGGCAGCAGGTAGCATCCATCGACCCCGTGGATGGCGACAAGACCCGCGTCAAGATTGTTATGTCCAAGCCCCTGTACCCCGCTGAGACCCTCGGCCTGCTCGGTCTGCACCCCGCACTGACCGACAAGGAGCTCTTCAACAACGGCTTCGTGAACAAGCCCATGGATCAGTACTGGTCCGGCCCCTTCAAGATTGGCGAGTGGAACTCTTCGGCTAAGACCCTCACCCTTGTGCCCAACGACAAGTGGTGGGGCGAGAAGCCGCTGCTGGATCGCATCATCTGGCGCGAAATGGGCGACGAAGCAGAGCGCGCAGCGTTCAAGAACGGCGAGCTGGACAGCATCGGCTTCGCTGGCCTGGCAACCTACAACGCTGTCAAGGGTCAGCCCGGTGTTCAGATTCGCTCCGGCCAGAGCGTTGGCGTGATCAACCTGCAGTTCAACCCGACCCGCGTGACCGACACCGCCCTGCGCCGTGCAGTCTTCGCCGCGGTTGACCGCTCCCAGCTGGCTAAGGTCAAGTTCGGCCAGATCAACTGGGAAGAGCCCCTGACCGGCTCCCTGATTGCTATGCCCTTCCAGAAGGGCTACCAGGACGCTATGCCCTCTAACCCCGGTGCCGAGGCTGCGGCAAAGATCCTGGAAGCAGCAGGCTACTCCAAGAATGGCGACTACTACGCCAAGGATGGCAAGACTGCAGGCTTCTCCATCACCTACTTCGGTTCGGATGCAACCTCCCTGGCTCAGTTCCAGAACCTCGAGCAGCAGCTCAAGGCGGCAGGTATTAAGCTCGAGCAGGACAACCAGCCGCAGTCCCAGTTCAACTCCGTGATGGGTGCTAAGCAGTACGACTGCGCCTTCTCCGGTTGGGGTATTGGCGCTGACCCCGCAGATAGCGTCCAGTACTTCTACACCAGCGAAATCAACGAGGGTGTGGGTGATCCTGAACTGGATAAGTTCATCGCGTCCATTTACGAGAAGGAATCCCACGATGAGCAGTTGAAGATGGCTGCTGAGGCTGAGAAGCAGCATATGGAGAAGGTCGCTATTTACTTCCCCTACGCTAACGGCCCCAGCTACGCAGCTGTGAAGGAGAAGCTGGCTAACTACGGTCCTTCCCTCTTCGCAACCAGCTACACCGACCCCAAGCGCTGGACCAATGTGGGTTGGCAGAACTAAAGCCACAGGTTAATTTTCTGGATTCCTATTCGGTGGTTTCTGAATTTTTGGAGGCGCCGGCATAAGACTCCGGAAGGGTAAAGTCCCGCGGTATTCCGCCTTAGAGGCGGGGTGCCGCGGGGCTTTTCTGTGTTTTTGATGGGTGGTTTTGTGGTGGGGTGGTTTCGGGAATTGGCTGAAATATTTTCCTTGAAACGGTGAACTGGGTCATAGTGCGTGGGAAATGTGTGTATACTATTGCCAATGCAAAATGTGCGTGCTGTCACAAAGGTGTGCGGGTTGTGTTCCCCCGCGTACAGCAAAGCAGCATCCCACCTAACTGAGGAAAACTAATGACCACTTTCACCCTCAACCGTCGTACCCTGCTCACCGGCACCGTTGCCCTGGGTACCGTCGGCCTGCTCGCAGCATGCGGCGGCAACTCCTCCAAGACCGAGAGCAACGCTCTCTCCGCTGGCGACGACCTGTCCAAGGCAGTCTCCTACAACGAGAAGGACCGCTCCGCCCTTAAGAACGGCGGCGAGCTGCGACTGAGCGCAGACGGCATTGGCCCGAACTTCAACATCCTCAACACCAACGGCTACACCGCAGGTAACCTGAACATTCAGGCGGCCATTAACTCCTCATTCACCGGTGGCTACTACGCTGATTTCCGCGGTGAAGGCCACATGAACGAGGACTACGTCACCGAATACAAGGCGCAAACCGTTGACGGCGTGCAGACCGTGACCTTCAAGATCAACCCCAAGGCAGCCTTCAACGACGGTACCCCCATCGACGTGAACGCCGTCAAGAGCTACCAGACCATCTACACCGCCGCGGCATCCGGTTCGGACTACCAGATCACCCCCTCGCCCATCTGGGAACAGGTCGCAAGCGTCGAGGCTGTGGACGGCGATACCCGCCACGTGAAGGTCACCATGTCCAAGCCCTGGTACCCCATCGAAGGCAGCTTCACCTCCTTCCTGCACCCGGCATTCGTCGACGTCGCATTCTTCAACGACGGCATGAACGGTAAGCCCCTGGATAAGTACTGGGCAGGCCCCTTCAAGGTCAGCGAGTGGGATTCCTCTGGCAAGGTCCTCACCGTTGTCCGCAACGAGAAGTGGTGGGGCACCAAGCCTCTGCTCGAGCGCATCACCTGGCGTGAAATGAGCTCCCAGGCAGAGCAGGCAGCATTCAAGAACGGCGAGATTGACTACGCTGACGCAAGCACCCTTAGCTCCTACAACGAGCTCTCCACCGTCGCTAACGTCGACATCCGCAAGGGTAGCGCACTGGCCGTGGGCAACTACGAAATCAACCCCGAAAAGATGCCCCTGCCCGTACGCCGTGCCTTCGTTGCAGCCCTGAACCGTGACCAGCTGCTCAAGCTGCGCTACGAGAAGCTCGGCTGGAAGGAAAACCTGCCCGGCTCCATGTGCATGCTGCCCATGCAGGAAGGCTACCAGGACAACTACCCGACCAAGCTCGGCAAGGACGTCGCCACCAAGATCCTCGAAGATGCAGGCTACACCAAGAACGGCGACTACTACGAGAAGGACGGCACTAAGGCTTCCTACTCGGTGACCACCTTCGGTACCGACCCGGTCGTCAGCTCCACCGCACAGTTCCTCACCCAGCAGATGAAGGAAATCGGCATCGAGCTGAGCATCGACAACCACGGTGCATCCGAAATGGCAAGCATCATCTCCGCGAAGAACTTCACCATCAAGAGCGGCGGCTACGGCATCACCACCTCCCCGGTGGATGCAGCGAACTACTTCTACATCTCCGAGACCAACAACGGTCACGGTAAGGATCTGGACTCGCTGGCAGCAACCATGATGTCCACCGAGGACCCGAAGGAACAGCTCAAGATCATGAACGAGCTGGAGAAGCGCCACCTGGACGAGGTCGCAATCTACGTCCCGACCAATAACGGCCCGAACTTCAAGGCATGCCGTAAGGGCCTGGCGAACTACGGCCCCATGCTCTTCGGTCTGCCCTACTACAACCCGAACGTATGGATCAACGTCGGTTGGGAGAAGTAAAAATCTAAGCGTTGAGCACCGCTCACACACTCCATAAGGGGTAAAAGCGCTACAGCGGCGTGTTACAAAAGGATTAAAACCTTCTGTAGCACGCCGCTTTCCCGTTCCTAAGAGAGCCACACGGATATACTTAAAACAAATGTGGGCATTCTGCCCGCAACCCCGGCAGAGACTGTCCTCCCGCCGGGTTGGAGCGTTGGTTATGCACCGTTCGCACGCCGCCTCCACAACACTGCGAATACTCTAGGAGAAATTCCATGAAGAGCATGTCTGTCTCTCGCCGTACCCTCCTGACCGGCACCGTTGCCCTCGGCACCGTTGGTCTACTGGCTGCCTGCGGCAGCTCATCGAAGGAAAAGGTTGGCGGTAGCGCTGCTAACAACGCTGAAGATATTCTGAAGAACCTTCAGGTCAACAAGCAGGACCGTTCCTCCCTCAAGCAGGGCGGTACCCTGACTCTCGCGGCTACCGCCCTGGGCCCGAACTTCAACCTGCAGACCCAGAGCGGCTACACCTCCAGCAACCTGGACGCACTGGCACCCTGCAACATTCCCGCCGTGATGGGCTTCTACACCATGAGCCCCGACGGTGAAGGCACCCTCAACCCCGAGTTCTGCACCGAGCACAAGACCGAGACCGTCGATGGCGTGCAGACCGCGACCTTCAAGATCAACCCCAAGGCTGCCTTCAACGACGGCACCCCCATGGACGTGAACGCTGTTCGCGCCGTGTGGAAGGTCTACCGCGCAACCACCGACAACCCCTACCACATCACCGACAACACCATGTGGCAGCAGGTTGAGAGCATCGAGGCTGTGGACGGCGACAACTTCCACGTCAAGGTCACCATGAAGGCTCCGTATTACCCCTCCGAGGGTCTGTGCGCCTTCGCAATCCACCCCGCACTGGAAGACGTCAACCTCTTCAACGAAGGCTTCGTTGACAAGCCCCTCGACCAGTACTGGGCTGGCCCCTTCAAGGTTGGCGAGTGGAACTCCTCCCAGAAGGTTCTCACCCTGGTCAAGAACGACAAGTGGTGGGGCGAGAAGCCGGTGCTGGACCGCATCATCTGGCGTCAGATGGACTCCGAAGCAATCCGTGCAAGCTTCAAGAACGGCGAACTGGACGCCTTTACCTTCGTGGGCGCAACCAGCTACAACGCTGTGAAGGGCCAGGCAGGCACCGAGATTCGCCAGAGCCAGAACACCAACGTCAACATCATTCAGCTGAACCCCAAGCGCATCGAGGACCTGGCACTGCGCCGCGCAATCCTCGCTTCTGTGGACCGCGAGCAGATTGCTAAGGCATACTTCTCGCAGCTCGGCTGGACCGAGCCGCTGCCCGGCTCCATCATCGCAATGCCGTTCCAGAAGGGCTACCAGAACAACTACGCTGGTGACACCGGTGCACAGGCTGCAGGCAAGATTCTGGAGGCCGCAGGCTACTCCAAGTCCGGCGACTACTACGCTAAGAACGGCAAGGTTGCTGGCTTCGCTCTGACCTCTTTCGGTTCCGAGGCGGTCTACCAGGCGGTCTACCAGATTCTGGAGCAGCAGCTGAAGTCCGCAGGTATCCGCCTGAGCGCTGACAACCAGCCGCAGTCGAACTCCAACTCCGTGCTCGGCCAGAAGAGCTACGAAGCAATCTTCACCGGTTGGGGCGTTCTGCCCGACCTGGCTTCCTCGGCACCCTACTTCTTCACCACCGAGGTGTTCGGAGTCGGTGACCCCGAAGTTGATAAGCTCATCGAGAAGCTGCAGAACACCGAGAAGGAAGACGAGCGCATCAAGATCGCTAACGAGGCGGAGAAGCTCTACTACGAGAAGGTCGCAGTGTACCTGCCCTACGCAAACGGCCCGATGTACGCCGCTGTCAAGGCTAAGGTCGCGAACTACGGTCCGTCCCTGTTCAAGCAGAGCTACACCAGCGCTGACTACTGGGTCAACGTTGGCTGGCAGGAGTAGTACCGCTTACGGTAACGCTCTAGCCGTCCTGTAGGACTCGAAATCCCGGGTACTCTCACGAGAGAGTGCCCGGGATTTTTCTGTCCCGCTTGTTCTGTGTCTTTTAGCTGGATACATTAGCGGGATATGTAATTACAAAAAACGAGGGGGAGTGGAACGCCGCCCTAACCGGTTGCTACCACTCGCCCAGGTACAGGGCACGCTCCTGCAGGTATCTCAACATCTTCGGGTTCTGCCGCAGATAGAAGATGCGGTAAATGCCGCCTCCAGCAACGATGAAAGCCAGCGGGAAACCCAAAATCACGAGCACACGGCTCATATTGGCGGACAGGTCAAAAGGATCACCGCTGGTTGCCACCAGCACAATCCAGAGAGAATAGCCCACGCAGGCGAGCAGAGTGCCCCACATGCCGCGCACGAGCCAACTCACCAGCGTCACCGCAATGACCCACGCCAGCGCCAACGTGAACTGGTGCCGCTCCGCCTGAGCCCAAGGGAGCGCCCCCACGTAAATAATTGCGGGGATGCCCAGGTACCCGGGGATATTCAGCGAGGCAAGAATATTCACGCAGAAATAGCCCAAGAAAATAGCGCTCAACGACGAGGACAGGAACAGGTGCAGGGGAATCATGCCGTCGCCGCTATAGACGGCGGTCGGGCCCGCGTACACGGTTTCAAACATGAGGGTCAGCGGAGTCATCATGTACTCGATCCAGACGACCAGCGCAAAAGCCCCGAAAATGCCCAGAGCCTGCATCAGCGCAATCAACCGTGAACGCGCATCGTGAGGAATGGTGAAGCTCTGGCCCTTCGCCTTGACGCCGCAGAGATGAACGACAGCCACCATTGCCGCGATGCACAGTACCCAGCGCACGAGGACCCCCGGCAGCTCAGGAAGACCTCCATAAGCCCCCGTAGTGGGGTCGCCCCAGGCTCCGGGGAGCAGAGTAATGGCGTGGGTACCCTCGGGGAGGTGGGTGGAGGAAGCAAGCCGGTGCGGCTCGTAGATAACCCACCACAGAAGGCAGGCTGGAATCAGCGCGGAGAGCTTACGCAACAGAACCGGGAACGGCGCGGACTCATAGATGAGCGCCTCAAGATTGAGCCGACGCATCAGCCGCCGAACAGGAGAAAGAGCGCGTAGCTTTTTTTGCTGCTCTTCCCACACTCCGGTATCCCATGTCCTAGTATCAGAAGACATCATCGTATTCCCTATCACTTGAGAACTTCCTTGTTGAGCGTATTCTTACATTAGCAGAAATACCCCAGGGTAGTGCCTAAACCCCAGCAAACCCTGCCCAGCAAACCCGGCTCAAAGAATCAGCACATCAGGAAACAGGGCATAAGGGAAAGGGAACATAAGGAAAGGGACCCCACCACAATGGTGGGGCCCCTTAGAGCCTAGAAAGCGAACTACTTAGTGGTCACCTTCAGGACAGTGCTCAGGTTCTGGTGAGCAACGCCCGGCAGACCCTTGACCTCAGCGAACTTGCGGGTGTTGGTCACGATAACCGGGGTAATCAGCGGGTAACCCGCCTCCTTGATAACCTCAGGATCGAACTCAATCAGAGCGTCGCCAGCAGCAACAACATCGCCCTTAGCAACCTTCACGCTGAAGCCCTTACCGTCCAGGTTCACGGTATCCAGACCAACGTGAATCAGCAGCTCAATACCGTTCTCCAGCTTCAGACCCACAGCGTGGCCCGAGGGGTAGGTTGCAGCAACCTTACCGGCTGCGGGAGCAACAACAGTGGTACCGGTCGGCTCAATAGCCACACCCTCGCCCAGCTTGCCAGCAGCGAAAATCGGGTCCGGAACATCAGATAGAGCAACAGCAGTACCCTCAATGGGAGCGTGCAGCTCAATGACCTCACCGGCGGAAGCAGCGGGTGCAGCAGCGGCGGTCGCAGTAGCGGCAGCAGCCGGAGCAGCCTTAGCAGCAACAGCCTCAGCCTTGGGAGCGGCCTCAGCATCCTCAGCCTTACGCTCCGCAGCGTGCCTTACAGCGTCAGCCTTCGACTCGTAACCGAACAGCAGAACACCGGTCATAGCGCCGAAGAACGCAATAGCCAGACCAATCACGTACAGGTACGAGGGCTGCATAGCCGGAATCGACAGCAGCGAAGTGAACGCGAACGCGTAGGACTTAACGCCCAGGAAGGAAATGGTAGCACCACCAATAACAGCGGGAACCAGAATAATCGGAATCACGCGCTTGTAACGGAGCACAACACCGTACAGGGACGGCTCAGAAATACCACCGAGCAGACCGGACATCGACGCACCAACAGCGGTCTGGCGCAGCTCGCGGTCGTGCTTAGCCTTAATAGCCACACCTGTCACAACACCGAACACAGCGAAGTTGTATGCACCCATCGGGGACTGAATGAAGTCAGTACCCATGGTCTGCAGGTTGTTAATCATGACAGCGTTCAGCGGCCAGTGCAGACCCAGCGGAACCATGAACAGGTACAGGCCAGCAATCAGAGCACCAACCAGAGCCGGAGCCTGGTCGTTAACCATCTTCAGGAAGTCAGAGATACCCATAGCAACACCGATACCGATGGGGCCAACCAGGAACGCGGTCACCGGAACCAGAACGATGACCGAAATCATCGGTACAAACACCATCTGCAGCATCGAAGGAATAACCTTCTTCAGGAAGCGCTCAAACGGAGCCAGCAGAGCAACAGCCAGCAGCGGGGGGAAGACCTGACCGGTGTAGCTGAATGCGTACAGCGGCAGATCCAGACCAAAGAACGGAACGTTCAGAATCTTAGTGGTCTTGTCAGCCAGAGCAGTCAGATCGGTGAAGGTACCGGTCATCAGTGCAGCGGGGATAGCCGCACCAACCCACATGTTCGCGCCCAGACGCTTAGCAGCGGTAGCACCCAGCATGATGGGCATGAAGTTCAGAACCGACAGCGAAGCAGCCTTCAGGATGTACCAGAAAGCGAACTGCTGCATCCACTGGGTGTTCAGAGCCTTAGCAGCCTCCGGGTCAGCCACACGAGCACCGTTAATGATGTCGATGTTCACGCTTTGACCGGTCAAGTCAGTGTACTGGCCGAAGAAGCCCAGCTGCTGCAGGAACACAATCAGGGTCAGAATCATCGAGGTACCCAGAAGTGCCCACAGCAGAGGACGGAAGGAGTCAGACAGAACGTCGAAGACGTTGGTAAGCCAGCCGGACTTCTTGCCCTCAGCCTCAACCTTGGTGTCACCCTCAGCGTGGCCGGACATAGAAGGCAGAGCGTTGATTTCGTTGTACACAGCCTCAACGCGATCGCCCAGAACAACCTGAGTCTGGCCGGACTGCTCAATCACAGAGAGAACGCCGGGCAGGCCCTCAATCTTCTTGTTCTGCACTGCATCGTTAGACACAGGAGTGACACGAAGGCGGGTTGCACAGTGAGTAATGTGCGCGATGTTCTCGGGGCCACCCAGGCCGTCAAGAATCTTCTCGCCAAGTTCGCGGTTATTCACGATACTTCCTTAGATATGCGGTCAATGTCTATGCGGTTGTTGCCGGAGGCTGTGCCTACCTGACGCTGCGGTAGCCGAAAAGCCCCGGAAAACACGTCCAGAAAACACAAAAGACCCGAGTCTCTCGACCACCGGAAGCACTACACTCGTGCCCACTATGGAGCTTCGGTACAGCAAATAGAGGGGATTCTCGGCAGATATATGCTGCCGTCCCATACGGTGTTGAGTAACTCAGGTCTTGCCTGCCAAACCAGTAACAACCCTGAAGAAGGTTTCTCTTCTCAAATAGTTCCCTGTAACTCTAAGGGTTTTCCCAGGTTAAGAGCAAGGTGAGAGGCAAAAGCTATCAGAAGCTGTTAAATGTTTCATCCAAGTGATAGCTGAGAATAGCTGAGACACGCTCTCGGCGCTGCCTGCGGGGAGCCTCCCGGCTGGACTCCAGCAGGGCTCAGGCAAAGCCTAGGCAGGGTCCCAGAGCCCTCCGGTACGCCCAGATACGCCCCGGACTGGGCGCTCATGAAGACGGCGCTCATGAAGACGTGGAAGGGCCCCGCATCCACAGGATACGGGGCCCACACGCTACCGAAGCAGCTACCTTCCGACTAACTACTTAGCCGGGAAGAAATTCAGCGGAGCAACCTCCAGCTCAGGGTAATTACGCTTCTGCCAACGGCGATTACGATGCGCATTCACCTCAATCAGCGCGGCACCCAGAGCACCGGCGCCCAGCGAGGTCCACAGCAGATGCGGAAGCACAGTAACGAACTGGTGGTACTCCACCAGAATCGGCACGAACAACGCCGCGAAGAACACCGCAAGCAACGCACCAAACAGCAGAACACGAGCACGGTTGAACGGGCGAGCCACCGCAGCCAAGTTCCACAGACCCATCATCACCAGGGTGATGAACGAAGCCGTCTGAATCTGACGGATATCATCAACACCCATGCCGCGAGCCGTGAACGTCACCGCCAACAGCATCGCAACCACAATAATCGAGTTCGGAACCGTGTAATTCAGCACGCGGCGCAAGAAGCCCGGCACATAACGGCGCGAATTCGGCAACAGAGTCAACGCGAAGGACGACGCACCCACAATCAAGAAGTCCGCAGTCGAGTACTGACGCGGCAAGAACGGGAAGGTCAAACCGAAGAGGCTGAACAGAACGCCCAGAAGAATCGCGAAACCAGTCTTCGTCAAGAACAGGTTCGCCACCATCTCAATGTTCGTAATGACCTGACGGCCCTGCTCCAGCGCAGCCGGCAGAGACGAGAACTTACCGTCCAGAAGAACCAGACGAGAAACAGCCTTCGTCGCCGGAGCAGCGTTACCCATCGCAATACCCAAGCTTGCATGCTTGAGCGCCAGAGCGTCGTTAATGCCGTCACCGGTCATCGCCACCACATGGCCGCGCTCCTTCAGGGCAATCACCATGTTCTTCTTCTGCTCGGGCGACACACGACCGAAAATATTGTGAGTAGCCGCAGCCTCAGCAAGCTCCGGACCGTCCTCAGGCAGAGTCGACGCATCAACCGCGCCCGCAGAAGTATCCATGCCCGCAGTCTTCGCAGCCGCAGCCACAGTGAACGGGTTATCACCCGAGAAGACCTTCAGAGTCACACCCTGACGGTGGAAATACTCCACAATTTCAGGCGCATCCGCTCGCACATTCTCACGGAAAATCACGAACAGAACCGGGGCAGCATCCGACGGAATCTTCTGGATCGGCTCATCCTTCTCATTGCGAACCACCGCAGAAGCATGCGCCAAAACCATCGTGCGCAGACCCAACGCCGCCAACTCGGCGGCACGCTCACGCTCAGCGGTGCCCTTGGCGAGAAGCGCCTCCGGAGCACCCAGAAGCCAGGCGCCCGAATCCTTAAACTCAATCGCGCTAAAACGCAGAGCCGAAGAGAACGGCACAATACCGCTCACCGACGCCGAGGAAGCATCCGGGAAACCGCCGGTCAGAGCCGCCGCAGTCGGGTTCGCGTTCTCGTCATGACCGAACCACGCCAGCGCCTCATTCCAGCCAGCGGGCAGAGAAGCACGCCAGGAAGTGTGCTCGGCAGAGTCAGCGTCGGGACCCCCAGCCTCAGCAACGGTGTCCAGCGGGCGCACCGAATCAAAAATCACGCCGCCCTCGGTGAGAGTACCGGTCTTATCGAAGCAGACCACGTCCACACGAGCCAGAACCTCAACCGCAGGCTGCTCCTGCACCAGGATATTGTGCTTACGGCCCAGCGCCACAGCTGCCGCCGCAAACGCCAGAGTAGTCATCAGCGCCAGACCCTGCGGAATCATCGAAGCAACCGAGGACACCACAGCAATAGAAACCTGCTCCCACAGGCGGTTTTGCTGCACGGTCTCTAGGCCACCAGCCGCCTGAATCTGACCCCACGACACCACAGGAATAATGACCGCAAGGCCCACCGTAATCCAGCGGACCACACGGTTCAACGCATCACGCAGCTCAGACTGAATACGCGAGAACTGACGCGCCTCATCAGAAATCTTGCTTGCACGAGAATTCGCACCCACGTGAGAGAGCAGGACGCGGCCGGTACCACCCAATACACTTGATGCCGACAGCACCATATCGCCGGGGCGCTTAGCAATCGGGTCGTTCTCACCGGTCAGCAGGGACTCGTCCAGCTCCAAAGAATCGGAGGTGAGCACAACAGCATCCGCGGGAACCTGATCGCCGCGCTTGAGGATGACAACGTCACCCTCAACCAGCTGCTCCATCGGAACCTCAACGCTCTTGCCGTCACGCACGGCAGTAGCGGGGGAGCGGTCCAGCAGGGAGATGCGGTCCAGCTCAAGCTTCGCCTTGTACTCCTGCACAAAACCAATCACCACGTTAGCGATAACAGCCGCCAGGAAGAGCAGATCAGCCCAACGCTGGTACATGATCACTACGGCACCACAGGCACCCAACACAAAGTTGAAGACCGTGAACAGGTGCGCACGCATAATGCTCCACAGCGTGCGAGAAGACTTATTGTTCTGGGTATTGACCCTACCTTCAGCAGTCAGGCGAGCAACATCATCGCTGCTCAAACCGTGCTGGGCAATATCGAAAGATCCGCTATGCGGTGTTTCAGAATATTCGGGAATGTAGCCGGCAACGGCAGGCGCTGCCGTTTTCTGCTGAGGATCCATGCGGGGGTCTCTTTCTCGAATGGATGGAATGCTGAACTGAATAGAGTTCAGTATTGCGGACACTACCTTTCAGTGTATCCGTGCAGAAGGGGATAAAGATAATCTCCGCCCTGTAATGAGCTGATAGTTACAGTCATTCCAGAACGGAGATTTAATATATACGAATACTGGCATATTTTGATGTGGAAAGTGTTTGCGGAATGGGTCGCTAACGCCCCATAAAATCAGCGCGTCAGCAAACTCAACGCTCCGGCAGAATCAGCGTTCCGGCAGAATCAACAAACGATTCGTCACCGGATGCCTCAACACCTCAATCGGATGCTGATACACCTCAGACAACAACTCCGCCGAACACACCTGCTCAGGGGCACCCGAAGCAACCACCTCACCACCACGCAACAACACCATACGGTCAGAATACGCAGCCGCCACATCCAAGTCATGAAGCACCGTCAACACCGCAGCACCCTCAGCAGCCAACTCACGGCTCACCCGCAACGTCTGCTCCTGATGCGTAATATCCAACGCCGCAGTCGGCTCATCCAAAAGAATTAGCGGAGTCTGCTGAGCAAACACACGCGCCAAATGCGCACGGCCACTCTCACCACCGGACAGAGTCGTAATATCGCGATCCGACAAATGAGTCACCGACGTACGCTCCATCATCGAAGCAACCACGGCGTCATCCTCTTCAGCGCGCTCCGTGCCCTTCCACGGGGTACGGCCCATCTGAACCACCTCATGCACCGTGTACGAAAACGCCACATTCAACTTCTGCAACAGCATCGCACGCTGACGAGCCATCTGACGGGCAGGAATCGAACCCAGAGGGGTGCCATCCAACAGAATCTCACCGCCACTGGGCGCAATATCACCAGCAATCACACCCAACAGAGTCGACTTACCGGCACCATTAGGACCAATCAGCGACACAACCTCGCCCGCAGCAACCGACAGAGACACGTCATTCAAAATCTGACGCCCACCAGCGTTAAAACACACACCGGACAGGCTCAACAACTCACTCACGAAGCACCTCCGCCCTGACCCAGGGAACGACGCAACAACACGAAGAACGTCGGGCCGCCCACCAAAGCCGTAAAAATACCAATCGGCAAATCAGCAAAAGGCACCAGCGTACGCGCACCCAAATCAGACAGCGCAATCAACAGCGCGCCACCCAACGCCGAAGCCGGCAACAACACACGATTCGACGGACCCAAAATCATGCGCAACAGGTGAGGAATAATCAGACCAATAAACGCAATAATGCCCGCATACGCCACCGCAGCACCCGTCAACAAAGCCGTCGCCGCAATAGACACCGCACGTAGGCGCTCCACGTTCACGCCCGAATGCTGCGCCGCACGCTCACCCAACGCCAGAACATCCAGCGAAGAAGCCATCACAAAACACGCTACCAAGCCGATCAGAATAACCGGCCATACGCTCGCCACAGCCTTCCACGTGGAACCGTTCAGCGAACCCATCTGCCAGAACACAATCTGATCGCGGCTCGTCGTATCAGCAATAAACATGAGGAACGCAATAATCGCATTCGCCACCGCAGTCACCGCAATACCCGTCAAAATCATCGACAGGACCTTCGCACGACCCGAAGAACGCGACAGGAAATACACCAGCGCAGTAGCCGCCAACGCACCCACAAACGCGAATGCAGGAGTCGTGAAAATACCGAAGAACTGCAGGTTCAACACAATCGACAAACACGCGCCAACCGCCGCACCCGAGGAAACACCAATCACGCCCGGCTCAGCCAACGGGTTACCAAACACCGACTGCATCACCGCACCGGAAGTACCCAAAGCGGCACCCACCAGCACGCCCAACAGCACACGCGGGAAACGGATATTCCACAGAGTGCTATCCGCCAGCTGCATCGCCGGGTTCTCCGGCGCAAGACCCAGGCGGCGGCCCACAGAAGCAACCACCTGATCAGTCGGGATATTGTACTGACCCAAACCCGCAGACAGCACCATCACAACGCACAGTGCCACCGCCAAAAACGTAAACGTCAGACCGGCACGACGCCGACGTGAAGCACGATAATCCCGCGCACCCGCCGCACTCTTCACGGCAGCCACTACTGGCCTCCCGCAGGAGTGGAGTACGCAGCCTTAGCGAGCGAGAGCAACACCGCCGGAGTATTCGGGCCATAGGACAGAATCTGGCCGTCACCCATATCGATAATGCGCTTATTCTTACCGGCAGTCGTCTCACCCACACCCGGGCGAGCCAAGAAACCATCCAAACCGCCGGTGGACTTAATGCCGCCGCTCATGGTCAGAATGACGTCCGGGTTCAGCTTCACCAGCGCTTCACTGGTCGCCGGAATAATATTCGTCGCGTTCTGCTCAGACGCCACATCTTTGCCGCCAATAGCCTGAATCAAATCGTCAGCGCCCGAACCCTTGCCGAGCACGAAGAACACGCCAGCGGTACCGCGCACGTACAGGAACGCGAACGACACCTGCTGTGCACCCTTCGGGGCGACGTCCTTGAGTACCTGCAGGGCATAATCCAGGTCCTTCTGCACGCGAGCAGCAACCTGCTCGCCCGCCTCCGGAACACCCAGCGCCTGCGCAACAGCCTTGAGCTGCGGAATGATCTTATCCATACGACGCTCATGATCGAAGACCACCACGGTCACGCCCGCTGCGCGCAGCTGATCCACAATCTCAATCGGGCCGTTGCTCTTATCCCACAGCACCAGGTCCGGGGAGGTCGCCAGAATCGCCTCAGCGTTCAGGTCGTGACCGTTCTGGGTCACCAGCGGCAGATGAGCCAGCGACTGCTCCGTCGAGGAGGTGACACGACCGACCAGGCGACTGCCCAGACCCAGCGCAATCATCTGCTGAGCCAGAGTGCCGTACAGGTCCAGCGCCAGCACACGGTCAGCGGACTTAACGGTCACCTCGGTGCCGTTGAAATCCTTGAACGTCACGGGGAAAGCCGGGGTGGGGGTATCGACCATCGGCTGAATTTCGGGGGTATCTGCGGCGCTATTGGGGCCGCGCAGAGCCTTCTGATCAGGGGCAATAGAAGAACGCAGCTGATCGGCAAGGTTCTCCAAAACGGTGCGGGTGCTCTGCTCATCCACCACAGCCTGCGAAGTGCTTGAAGAAGCGGCCGGGTTCTGAGTACCCACACCGCAAGAGCTCAGCAGAAAAGCGGAAGTGATGGAGAACGCTGCATACTTCATTGCATCGCGGCGGTTCAGGGCAGAAGAAGAAAGGGAAGAAAACATCGTCGTCTCACAGAAAAAAGGGAGTTAGAAAAACTGGGGTAGGCGCCGGGGTAAAACCTGGCACCTGAAGCGGGGGTGCAGTGAAAATCTGCACCCCCGCACGGGCCGTGTCGGCTTACCGGTGAACCTCATGGTTGAGTCTCACGGGCGAGCCGACAGTGTGGGCATCCTCGTGAGGTACCGTTATGCCTTCTTGCGGCGGCGAGTGTACACGACGGTACCCGCGCCGGCTGCAACAGCGATGAAGCCTGCAACTAGGGTGCCCTCAACACCGGAGGCGCCGGTGGAAGCCAGAGGCTTGCCGGTGACCGGGTCGCAACCCTCACCCTCGTAGACGGTCTCGGACACGGTCTTGGTGGTGGTCTTCGCGCCGTTAATCGCCGCGGAGAAGCTCAGCGGAGCCATGTCCTTACCGGCATCGTAGAAGCCAGCGAACGCCTTCGCGCCCTCAGCGGTCAGGGTGGTTGCCGCACCGTTGACGCTCACAGCGTCAGAGGAGCTCTGCAGACCCGAAAGATCCACCTTCAGCAGTGCCACCTCACCGTAGTTAGTTGCCTTGCCGGAGGGGTCATTGCTGTTCATGGTTGCGTAGAGAGTGCCGGAATTGCCGTTAATCTCAAGGCGCGGGTTCGCAATGGTGGTGTCCAGAATGCCGTGGTGACCGGTGAAACGAACCGAACCGCTGAAGGAGATGGAACCCTTACCGCCCTTGAAAGTGCCGGTACCGTTAGACCAGTTGAACGCATCCGAAGAGTAGGAGGTGCCGTTCAGCTCCCAGCTACCGTTCGCGATGCCGCCGCGCACGTAGTTGCGGAAGGAATCACGCACGCCCCAGCCAAGGTTTGCGCTCTTAATGGTGCCGTCGGACGCGCCCTGCTCCTGCACCTCGCGGGTGCGGGTGACGGGTACGCAGACCGGCTGTGCCGGGTTGTTGCTGACAGAGCCGTTCGAGGAAGAACCGCCGTTAGAGACGCTGCCGGAGGTGCCTGCCGAACCGTTAGAACCGGAGCCGTTAGCGCCGGAGTTACCGGAGGAGTTCGAGGAGCTGTTATCGGAAGAGCCGTTCTCAGAACCCTTGTTATCGGAGGACTTGCTCTCAGAGACGCGGGGAACCTCAACGGTGTTCTCCGCGGTCTGCTCGCTGAGCTTTACAGAGAAGCTCAGCGGTGCCATGGCGTTGTCGGCACCGCGGTACTGGCCCGCGAAGAGCACCTCGGAACCTTCAGCGGTGAGCGCGACTGCTGCGTTCTGTGCGGAGAAGACGCCGTCCTTCACGCTCGCGCCGGAGAGGTCTACCTCGGCGATAGCCAGGCCGGTCTTAGAAACGGACTTGCCGTCGCGGGTCAGCGCGTCCACGTCAGCGACCAGGGTGCCCTTGCCGTTGACGACGACCAGGCGCATGTTCTTGATGGTGCTCTTGAGCTGGCCGTTGTGGCCGGTGAACTCTGCGGTGCCCGCGAAGTTGATCTGACCGGTCTTGGTCTCGGGGTTGTACACACCTGATGCCTGAGTGTACTTGAAGCCGCCAGCTGCGGTCTTCTCCATGCCCTCAACGTTCACGGAGCCGTGCGCGAAGCCGGTCAGGTACTTCAGGAAGGACTCGCGGATATCCCAGCTGAGGGTGCCGGACTCGACGACGTTGCCGGTGACCTTTTCTTCACGCTTGGGCTCGGTGGTTGCGGCGGGGGAGGAGGGCGCCGCGGAGGTGGGGGCTACGCTCGGCGCTGCAGAAGTGGGCTCGGCGGGCTTGGGTGCCTCGCTGGTCGGTGCGGAGGAAGGCTCGCTGCTGGGCGCAGCAGTCGGCTCTGCGGTCGGCGCAGCAGTCGGCTCGGCGCTGGGTTCAGTGCTGGGCTCAGGGCTCGGCGCGGGTGCTTCCTTGGTCACGATGGTTGCGGAGAAGCCGAGTGCATCCAGCTCCTGACCTGCCTTGTAGAAGCCCGCGAAGGCGCCGGTTGCCTCTTCGGAAAGCTTGACGCGGGTGCCGTTTTCCTCGTCAACGCTGGGCAGGGCGATGGTGTTACCCTCAACCTTCAGACCGGAGGCGTTGAAAGTACCGATGGTCATGTTCTTGGTTTCGACCAGGTCGTTCGGGGTGGTGTTGCCGTTGTAGGGGCGCGACTGAACGTTGGCGCGCACGGTGCCCACGCCGTCCTTAATGGTGACGGAGAGATCGGAGATGATGACTTCCAGCAGACCGTGGTGAGCGGTGTAGTGAATCGAGGAGCCGGTGAAGGTGACCGAGTATTCGCCGTTGGCTACGGTGCCTTCGGCAGAGGTGAAGTGGTAGGAGCCGTCTTCGTTGGTGGTGACGCCGGTCAGTTCCTGGGAGCCCTGGGAGAAGGGACCGTTGATGTAGGAGCGGAAGGACTTCTTCAGGCCCCAGTTGACGGTGACGTCCTGCAGGCTCTGCTCTGAGGCTGCGGTTACCTCACCGGCACTGACGTGGGAGTTGGTTTCAGCTGCGAAGGCCGCGGGTACGCCGGCGACGCCGCTGAGGCCGATGGTCGCTGAAGCCAAGAACGCCCAAGTGCGCTTGGTGAGAGAGGGGGTAGACATTCGGTGTCTCCTTGAATTTTGTGATTGTGGTGTTCGTATCAAGTCTAGCCCTATTAGCCTATGTTTGTGTAACTTAATGCCTAGGGTGACTTGTTCATAAGGTTTACCTTAGCAAATTTTTTATGAGAACTATTGCCAAAACTGGTTTTTGGTGACAATATGTCATTAACAGGTTTTGGTGACATGGTGTCACTAAAACATTTATTGTTCACCCACAAGCCACCTTAGGAACTCACCATGACTATTACCGCCCCCGAAACCACCCAGGAACGCTTCTCCGCACGCCTGAAGGAAAGCACCAAGCACGTCCACGACAACGCCGAACACTCCACCTTCATGGAAGACCTCATGGGCGGCTCCCTCAACACCGAGGCATACCTGCGCCTCATCAACCAGTACGTGCACATCTACGAAGCACTCGAAGCAGTCTCCGAACACTACCGCGCAGAACCCAGCCCCATCACCGAACCCTTCACCCACCCCGGCCTCGACCGCGCAGAATACATCCGTGCAGACATCCGCGCACTCGGCCAGGAAGGCGACATCGACGCGCCCCTGCCCGCAACCGCAGAATACGTAGAGCGTATCCGCGCCACCATCAACTCCCCCGAACGCTACCTCGCACACCACTACCTGCGCTACCTCGGAGACCTCTCCGGCGGCCAGGCAGTCGCAGCGCTCGTCAACCGCCACTACGGCATCCCCGCCGAAGCGCTGAGCATGTACCGCTTCACCGAACTGCCCAAGCCCAAGGTCTTCAAGGACGGCTACCGCGAACTGCTCGACAACGCACCCCTGACCGACGAACAGCGCGAAGCCCTCATCGAAGAATGCATCGAAGGCTTCCGCATCAACGCCTCCCTGTTCGCACAGCTGGGCCGCAAGGTCGCCGAGGTATAAACCCAGAACGCGCATAAACAGAACGCCTCAACGCACAACCTCTCACCGCTCAACGCACAAGCCAGCGGGCATAACAAAAGGGGCGGATGCTTTCACAAGCATCCGCCCCTTTCGGCGTTAGTCTCAAACTAGTCGAAGACTAGCCCTTCGCAACCTCACCGAAGTAAGAAGCGAGAGTACCCTCGTGAGCTGCACGCAGCTCATCCAGGTCAATGGAAACCTCATCCTGGAAGTCCAGAGCGTTCGACGCAGCATCCACCACACCAATACGTGCGAAGGGGAACTGGCGAGCGGTGCACATATCCTTGAAGCGCACCTCCTCAGAACGCGGAACCGAAACCACAACGCGGCCCAGGGACTCCGAGAACAGCAGGGTGAACAGGTCCACGCCGTCACGCTCAGCAACCTCACCCAGACCAATGCGGGCACCGGTGTTGAAACGCAGGCAAGCCTCCGACAGGGCCGCAGCCAGACCACCAGCAGACACGTCGTGTGCGGCATCAATCATGCCGTCACGAGACATGTTCATCAGCATGTCACCCAGCTGACGCTCCAGAGCCAGATCAACCTTCGGCGGCTGACCGCCCAGGTGGCCCTTGAAACGAGCCCACTCGGAGCCGTCCAGCTCATCGCGAGTGGTACCCAGCAGATAGATAGCCTGACCGTCATGCTCAGGAGCCCAACCCGAAGGGGTGCGGCGGGTGACGTCATCCATCACGCCCATCATCGCCACCACGGGGGTCGGGTTAATGGCCTTGCCACCGGTCTGGTTGTACAGGGACACGTTACCGCCGGTCACCGGAACACCCAGCTCCATGCAGCCATCAGCCAGGCCGCGAACAGCCTCAGCGAACTGCCACATGACGTCCGGATCCTCGGGAGAACCGAAGTTCAGGCAGTCAGACACAGCCACAGGGCGTGCACCAACGGTCGCAACGTTACGGTACGCCTCAGCCAAGGACGCGCGAGCACCCTCGTACGGATCCAGGTAGGTGAAACGCGGGGAGGCGTCGGTCGCCAGAGCAACACCGAGGTTGGTGTTCTCGTCCACGCGCACCACGCCGCCGTCGTCCGGCATGGACAGGGCGGTGTTGCCCTGAACGTAGCGGTCGTACTGGTTGGTGATCCAGGACTTGGAGCACATGTTCGGGGACGCCATGAACGCCTTGATTGCCTCGCCCAGCTCCTTACCGCGCGGGCGGGAATCGTCGGCAGCCGAACCGGTGAAGTGGTTAGCCTGAACGTCATCCTGCCACTCGGGGCGTGCGTAAGGACGCTCGTAGGTCGGGCCGTCGTGCGCGACGGTGCGGGGGTCAACATCCACGATGACCTCGCCGTCCCACTCGATGACCAGGCGGCCAGAGTTGGTGACCTCACCGAGGAAGGAGTACTCCACGCCCCACTTGTTCATGATCGCTTCGAAGCGCTCCACGTTCTCGGGGGAGACAACAGCCATCATGCGTTCCTGAGACTCAGACATCAGAATCTCGCCCGGGGTCAGGGTGGGGTCACGCAGCAGAACCTTGGTCAGGTCGACGTGCATGCCGCCCTCACCGTTAGAAGCCAGCTCGCTGGTTGCGCAGGAAATACCCGCAGCACCCAGGTCCTGAATACCCTCAACCACGGAGCCCTTGAACAGCTCCAGGCAGCACTCAATCAGAACCTTCTCAGCGAAGGGGTCGCCCACCTGAACGGCAGGACGCTTCGAGGGCTTGGTGTCATCGAAAGACTCGGACGCCAGCACCGACGCACCGCCGATGCCGTCGCCACCGGTGCGTGCACCGAACAGAACAACCTTGTTGCCCACGCCCGATGCGTTCGCCAGGCGGATGTCCTCGTGACGCATAATACCCACAGCCAGTGCGTTGACCAGCGGGTTTGCCTGGTAGCAGGAATCGAACTCAACCTCGCCGCCGATGTTCGGCAGACCCAGGGAGTTACCGTAGCCACCAATACCGGCAACCACGCCGCCAATAACGCGGGCGGTGTCCGGGTGATCAATCGCGCCGAAACGTAGCGGATCCATCACAGCAATCGGGCGTGCACCCATCGAAATAATGTCACGCACAATGCCGCCCACACCGGTCGCAGCACCCTGGTAGGGCTCCACGTACGAGGGGTGGTTGTGGGACTCAATCTTGAAGGTAACAGCCCAGCCGTCACCAATATCGGTCACACCGGCGTTCTCACCGATACCGACCATCAGGTCCTTCTTCATCTCCTCGGTGACCTTCGCACCGAACTGCTTCAGATGAACCTTAGAAGACTTGTAGGAGCAGTGCTCGGACCACATGACCGAGTACATTGCCAGCTCAGCCGCGGTAGGACGGCGACCAAGAATCTCCTTAATGTCCTCGAACTCGTTCTCCTTCAGACCCAGTTCAGCCCAGGGGAGTTCGGTGTCCGGGGTTGCCGCCGCGTGCTCGACGGTGTCGAGGTTAAACTGCTTTTCGCTCATAACTTCTTAGAATCCTTGTCGTGCGTTAGCGGGCGTTAATCAGGTTGGCAAGAACCGAGGTGAACACACCGAGACCATCGGCGCCACCGCGCAGAGAAACCTCACCAAAACCAGAAGAGGAAGGACCGAAGCCGGGCTCCACAGCGTGCTCCGGGTGCGGCATCAGGCCGACCACGTTACCGCGCTCATTGCTGATACCAGCAATGTCGTTACGGGAGCCGTTCGGGTTGAAACCAACGTAGCGGAACACCACGCGGCCCTCAGCCTCCAGCGCCTCCAGGGTCTTCGGGTCAGCAACATACTGACCGTCCTGGTTCTTCAGAGGAACAACAATCTCCTGGCCTGCAGCGTAGTCGCTCGTCCAGGAGGTGGAGTTATTCTCAATGCGCAGAGTCTGGTCACGGCAAATGAACTTGCGGTGATCGTTCTTAATCATCGAACCGGGCAGCAGGTGAGACTCAGTCAGAATCTGGAAACCATTGCAAATACCCAGAACAGGCAGGGGCGAAGAACCGGAGGTACCAGCAGCGTTAGCGGCATCAATCACCGAACGCATCACGGGAGCCTTCGCAGCAATAGCGCCGGCACGCAGGTAGTCACCGTAGGAGAAACCGCCGGGAATGATGACGGCATCAACGTTCTTCAGGTCAGCGTCGTCGTGCCACAGCTCAACGACGGTACCGCCAGCCAGACGGACGGCACGTGCAGCGTCACGGTCATCCAGGGTGCCGGGGAAAGTCACCACGCCAACGCGTGCATCAGCGAAAGCGGGGTTCGGGGAGTAGCTAGAGAAGTCGCCAACCAGGGGGACTTCAGTGGGTGCGAGGGACTCTGCCATAGGTATTAGTCCTCCAGAACCGAAACGTTCACAACGTCTTCGATGACGGGGTTCGAGAGCAACTCTTCAGCAGCCTTGCGGGCAGCAGCGAGGTGCTCCTCGGTTGCCTCACCCTCGACGGTCAGCTCGAAGCGCTTACCCTGGCGAACATCGACGAAAGAATCAACGCCGATACGGGGCAGCTCGTGAGAAATAGCCTTACCCTGCGGGTCAAGAATTTCGGGCTTGAGCATAACATCAACAACAATACGGGCCATGTGTGGGCACTCCTTGGGTGCGTGGGTTCTGTATGAGCCGTATCTCATTCTACCCCAGTACAGCGGAAAGTGAGGTGACGAGACCACCAATTACCAAATAGAGAGCCCCAAGTCACCCTTTTCTCACGCGCTGGGCACCAAACCCACAGGCCACAGCGCCAAAAACGTAACTGGTCCGCGCCACCAGCCAGCTACTCACCGCATGGTCTACTCGCCGCCCAGCCTACTCACTACTCAGCCTACTCACTGCTCAGCGGCGGCAGGTAGCGCTCGCACACCTGCAACAGGCGCTCACGCAGCTCAATCGAATGCTCCGACAGCTCACGCTGAATCCGCACGTATTCGGCCTTACCCTCGGCCGTCTCCACCGGAATCGGTTCGTACCCCCAGCTGCGAATATCGTAGGGGGCTGCGCGCATATCCAGTTCGCGCGCATCCCACGCCAGATCGAAACAATCCATGACCAGGGCCGAATCAACCAGCGGCAGCAGCTTATACGCCCACTTGTACACGTCCATATTCGCGTGCAGGCACGCGGGCTGTTCCAGAAAACGCTGGGATTCGCGGGTCGGTTGCAGCTCGTTCATCGGTGCCGCCTGCGGCATGAAGAAACGGAACGCATCAAAGTGCGAGCAACGGATGCGGTGCTCCTCCACCACACGGTCCGTACCCTCCGCGCCCAGGCGCAGTTCCAAGTAGTCGTGGCGGATGTTGTTCTCCACCGACTTGTACGCCATCGCCCACTCGTGCATGCCGAAGCAACCGAACTGCCCCTTCTTCGCGGCGGTGTTGCGCAGGATCTCGTGGGTGAAGGCGAGGGCGGTAGCGCGGCGCTCCACAAAATCGGTGACGTCCACCGTGACGGCGGAGGCGGCATCCACCTGGGCACGCGCCACCTGCGGAGTGCAGCCAGCATCAAGGAGCTCCTGCTCGGTTGCAGACCGGTAGAAACGCCAGGAAGCGCGCTCGGGTGCATCCAGCAGAATGACGCCGGCGCCGGGGTGCCAGCGCTTGAACTGGCCGGGCTTGAGCGTGTAGTAGGTGAAGAGGAAGTCTTCCACGGGGTGCACTTCGTGGCGGGCGCGACGCTGCGCAAACGGGTCGGCGTATCGGCCGGCACGCGCCTCATGCGCCGCCTCTGCGGCACGCCAATGGCGGGCATCCATCACCTGGGAAAAAACAACACTACTCATGCTTCTAGCCTAAACGATGCCGCGACGAGGTAGCGGACGTAGCAATGTCTATCTATTTATTAGAAGACCGGGCTTTAAACTCACGTTCAAAATCGACAAACTGTGGGCTATTAATCACCACTGTCCGAAGATATCGGGCAAATTGACCCGCCCCTGCTCGTTCAAGTGCGCGAGGAATATCAATCTCCGTGAACCCCTTAGAGCGAGCGTAGGATTCCTGGAAAAGATAGACCTCCGCAAATAAGGAGGGATGAGCGTATTCGGTGAGCTGCATCAGAAAATCATCCGCGCTGAGCGTCTCATAATTTTGAATATTCTGAGCTTCTTCCGTGGAAGCATAATCGAGCAGTTTGCGGTCATCAGTGACTAATGCGTGCATGGCGCCATGTTGGGCAGCGGCATGTACGTGAAGATCATCCGTATCGGGGAAGGAAACAGGAGCTTCGACAGGAAACCCGGAGATGCACGAGATGCAGGACCTGATGATTTGTTGCTTCCAGTTTTCAAGGACAACATCGCTTATCGCTGGATTGGCTCGACGAACATGGTAGCCGAACTCATCCATAATTCCACTGGAGACGTGAGGCGTAAAGAACTCGTATTCACTCTTCACTGCCAACAATAAAATCCAATCCCGAAGAGTTTTGGACATCAGAATATTTGTATCCAGCAGAACAGAGTATTTGGAGGCTACCATGCGGGCCCTCCGAGGGCATCAACAAGACCGTGTTCATCCTCGAGTTCCCAGAGCTCTTTGAGAGCTTGCTCCTTCTGAGCAACGGTCTTCTTGAGAAGTCCCTTACGGAAAGCATCAGCATCCTCGGTGCGGATACGGAAGTGGCTACCCACCTTATGCGCCGGGAGGTCACCAGAGCGAATAGCCTTCATGAGTGTCGGGCGTGAAATACCGATACGCTGCGCCGCAACCGTCGTCGTCAAATCGTGAGGGACAACCTGAACATCGATACTTTGCCCGTTAGCCAGGGCATGCAGGACGTGCTGAATGACCTGGTTGAGGGCATCGCCAAGCTGCTGGCTTTCTCGGCCCGAAACGGTCAGCTCAATGGTGGTTTCTTCAGAGTTCTTAAGGATTTCCCGTGCCTCTGCGCGAGCCTGACTGAGGGTATCTTCCTCCAGAGGGTTGGTTAGGGTGGTGGTCATTATCTTCTCCTTGGTGCTGTTGCCGGCAGAGTCAACGTCCGAAGATGCCACGTCGGTGGGGTGCATATTATTCGGTTGGAGGCTCATTGCGGTTGATACAACCCTACCCCTATCTGAAATAACTGTAAAGTGTTTCAGTTATTTCACCTGTGCATCGATAAAAGGGAGGGGCGGCGCCGGATCAAACCAGCACCGTCCCTCCCGAAGCGTACAGCTCACAAACGAGCTAAACCCTAGCGGCCAGTACCACCGTAAACAGTAGCCTCACCCTCAGCGTCCAGACCGAACGCAGTGTGCACCGCGCGAACAGCCTCATCCAGCTTGCTCAGCTCAGTAATCACCGAAATACGAATCTCAGAGGTCGAAATCATGTCAATGTTCACGCCAGCGTTAGACAGCGCCTCAAAGAAAGTGAACGAAACACCCGTGTTAGTCTTCATGCCCGCGCCAACCAGCGACAGCTTACCAACCGACTCGTTGTAAATAACCTCCTGGAAACCCAACTCAGCCTGCGCAGCCTTCAGCGCCTTCAGTGCAGCATCGCCCTGAGCCTGATCCAGAGTGAAGGAAATATCGGTCACGCCGGGGCGGTCGGTGGGAACGTTCTGAACGATCATGTCCAGGTTCACCTTCGCCTCGTTAATCAGGCCGAACACCTTAGCGGCCGAACCGGGAACGTCCGGAACGCCAACAACGGTAATCTTTGCGCGGGTGCGATCGTGCGCGACACCGGAAATCAGGGGCTGCTCCAAGGGAATCTCCTTCAGATGAATGGGGGTCAGTTCCGCGGACTCCTCCGGAACCACGATAGTGCCTTCAAGGTCCGAGAACGAAGAACGCACGTGAAGCTTCAAGTTAAAACGACGAGCATACTCGACGCTACGCAGGTGCAGAATCTTTGCACCGTTCGCCGCCATCTCCAGCATTTCCTCGCTGGTGATGGTATCCAGCTTGTGCGCGGTCGGCACGATGCGCGGGTCGGCGGTGAACACGCCGTCCACGTCCGAGTAAATCTCGCACACATCGGCGTTCAGCGCGGCGGCCAGCGCAACGGCGGTTGTATCGGAACCGCCGCGGCCCAGGGTCGTAATGTCGCCACTCTGACGGTTCATGCCCTGGAAACCGGCCACAATCGCGATATTTCCGGCCTCGACGGACTCACGGATGCGATCGGGGCGAACCTCCACGAGGCGCGCCGAACCGTGCACGCCGTCGGTAATCATGCCAGCCTGCGAACCGGTGAAGGACTGCGCCTTAGCGCCCAGGTCGTTAATGGCCATCGACAGGACGGCGGTCGAAATGCGTTCACCGGCGGTCAGCAGCATGTCCAGCTCACGCGAGGGAACGACATTGCTGGTGACCTCTGCGGCAAGGTCGAGCAACTCATCGGTGGTGTCGCCCATAGCGGACACCACGACGACCACATCGTTACCTGCCTTCTGAGTGTCCACGACGCGGCGGGCAACGCGCTTTACGCCCTCCGCATCAGCTACGGAGGAACCGCCGAACTTTTGGACGATCAGGCTCATAGAATTCTCCAGGTCAGTTACTTGTGTGCCACCGGCAGACGCCGGCTCCTCATTTATAGTAGACGGCGTTCAGTACAAGCGGCGAACTGTGCACCCGTATGTATTGCCCCGTGAAATATTACGTAGTGTTACACGGTGGCGATGCAGGGTATGGAGGCGAAGGCGCGGAGGCGGGCACAGCAAGCCTGAGAGGGCTGGTTTCTAGGTCCACGGGTTCACATAAGTGACACCCGGCAGTGGCGGAACATCCGGCTTCGGGGTGCGCAACGGGGCGTTCTGAATCGAGCGGATCTTCTCCTCATAGTCGGGGGTGCGGAACACTTCCGGAGCATCCTCCGCCTGCTCGGTTGCGGGTGCCTCAGTGGGTTCGGAAGCGGGTTCGGAGGCGGCGCTCGCCGGAGCCGTCTCGCCGGAGTCTTCGCCCAGGTCAGGGGCGGATTCTGCTTCTGTGGCTTCAGACGTAGAGACCGCACCAGAATTGGCAGGGGAGCCCTCAGGGCGGGATTCCTCGTCACCGGATTCTTCCTCGCCGGATTCCTTGTTGCCGGATTCCTCAGCTTCCTGCAGAACCTGCTCAATCAGCTGCTCATCCACGGTGCCCTGCACGCCGGCGGGCGCCTCCGGGGCAGAAACGGCAGAATCCAGGTCATCAAACATGCTCGAATTCCAGCGGCGACGACTCTGCTTTGCCTCCTGAGCCTGAACCTGAGCCGCCTGCTCACGCTCCTGCTCCTCCTCGCGGTTCACGCGCTCAAAATCCTCGGCGGCAGTATGAGCCACCGCCGTGCCCTCGCTAATGACGCGGCGGCCCTCCAACGCACGGCCCAGGGTAATCTCGTCCGCGTACTCCAGGTCGCCACCGACCGGAAGACCCGACGCCAGGCGCGACAGACGCACACCCAGCGGCACGAGCATACGCGAGAGGTAGGTTGCGGTTGCCTCGCCCTCAAGGTTCGGGTCCATCGCCAGAATAATCTCCTGGATACGCTCATCCGCCAGGCGGGACACCAGCTCACGAATACGCAGCTGCTCCGGGCCCACACCCGCCAGCGGGTTAATGGCACCGCCAAGCACGTGGTAGCGGCCGGTAAAGGAACGGGTGCGCTCAATCGCCACCACGTCCTTCGACTCCTCGACCACACAAAGCACAGACGGGTCGCGGCGCTCATCACGACAGATTGTGCACAGCTTCGTCTCGGAGACGTTACCGCACTCCTCACAGAAACTTACACTGGTCTTCACCGTGGAAATGGCGTTGGCTAGGCGCGCCATATCGGCAGCATCCGCATTCAGAATGTGAAAAGCGATGCGCTGAGCCGACTTGGGGCCCACACCCGGCAGGCGGCCGAGCTCGTCAATGAGGTTTTGAACTGCTCCCTCGTACATGGCTTCTCCTTCAGGTGCGGTGTGTTGTGCTGGTGCGTTGGTGCGCTGTTCTTGGGCGACGTTATGAGTATGCACCCAACCCCTGACAGTTTAGGGGCGTTTCGCGTAGCGAGTATGCGGCTGGAATGAGTACGCCCGCCATCGGTGCGATGGCGGGCGCGGCACCTACAACCCCGGACTAGGGCTGGTGCAGGGGGCGTTCGTCAATGACGGTGCCACCAATAATTTTTTCGATAGCGCGCAGACCGATGAAGGTGCTGTTTTCGACCTTCTCATCATCCTCAGAGACGTAGTCCTCATCGGATGCGGCGCGTGCCGGGTGAGCCGGTGCCGCCGGCGCGCTAGGAATCGGTGTGGCAGGTGCGTTAGAAGTCTGCGCTGCGGGCTTCTCATCGCTTGCCGGAGCAGTATCAGCCGCAGCCGCCTGCGGTGCCTCTGCCAACGGACCAGCCGGCGCAATCGGAGCGGCGAGCGGGCCCGCCGGTGCTACAGGCTCAGCGGGGATTGCGGCCGCAGCGGGTGCCTCAACCGGTTCAGCGTAGGCAGGCTCATCCTCAAAAGGGGGCTCCTCCTCATACGGAGGTTCCTCCGCGTGAGGGGGCTCCTGCGCGAACGGGGTCTCCTGTGCATACTGGGAATCTGGGGCGTGCTGGGGCTCCTGCGCGTACTGGGGTTCAGCAGCGCTCTCCTGCTGCGGAACTCCACTACCGGAGGCAGCAAAGGAATCACGCTCACCAAAACCGCCCGCCGGAGCAACCGGAACCTGCTGACCTGCCGGAACCTGCGGAGCAACCGGGGGCTCAGGCGCAAGCGGACCCGCCGGTGCCTGCGGTGCAGCCGGGGCAACCTGCTGAGGTGCCTCCTCGGGGGCGCTCTGCGGAATCGGGGCAACCTCCCACGCACCCAGGGGCGCATCCACGCTCGTGGACTCGGGGGTGTTCGCGCCGGTCAGCGGCTGACCATGGCGACGCCACGCATCCTCACCGCCGCGCGGACCATCAGCCAGTGGTGCCGGCTGAACGGGCTGCTGAGGCGCCTGCGGGGCAACAGCCGCCGGAACTGCAGGCTGAGCTGCGGGCTGAGCAGCAGGGGTAGGCTGAGCTGCGGGCTTGACCTGCTCACCGGGCTTCGCCACCTGAGCGTGAATGGTCACCTGACGGCGCAGGAACTCACTCACGCGGGCAGTCAGCTCGGGCACAAAACCCTTGACCGCGCGCAGAGTCGCAATGTCGGCGCTCACGTACAGGGTTGCGCCGTCCATGCGGGCGGGGCGAACCTTCATCAGCTGCTCCGCCGCACCCGGAACGCTCATTCGGTTAAGAATGGCGCGCCAATTACCCTGAACCGCAGCCAGCGGATCGTTCGGGTCAAGCTTCAGAGGCGCGGAGGGGGCACCCGCCGGAGTTGCTGCAGGAGAAGCCGAGGCATTCGGCGCCGCCGGAGCATGAGGTGCCGCCGGGGCGTTGCCCACCAGGGGAGCACCGGTCGGAGCAACAGGTGCCGGAGTTGCAGGGGCCTGTGCCGCGGGTGCTAGGGGCGCAGCGCTAAGCGGGGCGCCAGAAGACTGCGGGGCAGCCGCAGCAAGAGGTGCACCAGCCAGCGGGGGAGCACCCGCGCTAGCCTGCTGGGCGGGCTGAGCCGCCTCCTGAACAGACTCGCTAGGAGCCTGCGCATTAGGCGCCTGAGCTTCAGCAACCGGGCTCTTAGGCGCCTGAGTCTTAGGCGTCAGACCAGCAGCCGCCATACCCGCCGCACGAGCCGCAGACATGCCGCCCTGCGCCGGGGCAGAACCGGCAGAACCAGCAGCCACGCGGCGCTCCAGTACCTGCAGGCGCGAAGCCAACGCCGAAACCTCCGCACCACCGGCAGAACCCTCCACCGCAGGCAGAAGCAGACGCGCACACAGCAACTCCAGCTGAAGCTGCGGATTCGCCGCACCCGTCATACCATTCAGAGTCTCATTCGCTGTGCCCGCAGCAACCGTTAGCTCACGCTCACCCAGAGCCTGCGCCTGCTGGCTCAGACGCTCCAATTGATCCTGCGGAACACCCTGCAAAATCTGGCCGGCAGCCTGAGGAACAGCCTTCACCACAATCAAATCACGCAGACGCTCCAGCAGATCCTCCACAAAACGGCGAGGATCCTGACCGGTCGCCACCACACGCGACACCGCGCCAAAGAGAGTCGGCGCATCCTTCGCACCCAACGCCTCAATAACCTCATCCAGAAGCTGCGCGTGGGTATAACCCAGCAGCGCCACCGCACGGTCATACTCAATACCGTTCTGCGACGACGCACCAGCCATCAGCTGGTCAAGAATCGACAGCGAATCACGCACCGAACCGCCGCCAGCACGAATCACCAGCTGCAGCACACCCGGCTCAACCGGCACCTGCTCCTGATCGCACAGGCCCTGCAGGAACGGTAGAAGCACCTCCGGCGGAACTAGGCGGAACGGGTAATGGTGAGTACGCGAACGAATCGTACCCAGCACCTTATTCGGCTCAGTCGTCGCGAAGATAAACTTCACGTGTTCCGGCGGCTCCTCTACAATCTTCAGCAGCGCATTGAAACCCTCACGGGTCACCATATGCGCCTCATCAATAATGAAGATCTTGTAACGGTCACGCACCGGCGCCAGGGTCGCGCGCTCACGCAGGTCACGGGCATGATCCACACCGCCGTGGCTCGCCGCGTCCATCTCAATCACGTCAAGGGAACCGCCACCATCACGCGACAGCTCACGGCACGAATCGCACACACCACACGGAGTCGGAGTCGGACCCTGCGCACAGTTCAAGCAACGCGCCAAAATACGCGCCGACGTGGTCTTACCGCAACCACGCGGACCCGAGAACAGGTACGCGTGATTCACACGGTTCTTCTCCAGAGCGACCATAAGAGGTTCGGTCACGTGCTCCTGCCCGATAACCTCAGCAAAGGTCTCGGGACGATAACGACGATAAAGGGCAGTGCTCACGGCAACCTCTTCAACTCGGGGTGCGGATAGGACAATCCCTACCATTTTAGACGCTCCACCCCCGGCACGAGTGGTCACCAGTCACCGGCGAACACGCCCCACCACGACACCCACCCCAACACCCTCTACGGATGCCCACCCAGGTAGCCTGTACGCCCACAGAAATACCGCGGACGCACCGAATTCCCAAGAACCCAAAAATCCGGTACACTGGTTCTTGCCTCTTACGTGGCGTTATCTTGGAAAACTCCCCCAGGACCGGAAGGTAGCAAGGGTATTCGAGCTATGACGGGTGCGTAGGAGGTCTTTTTTACCCAAAATTAGGTACATGGGTAGTTCGCACCCGTCATGTCCGTCTCACTATCGTTCGACGGCTTCAACCCAGGATTCCGCCTCTCTAGAGCTCGGCGGCTTCGACGCAGGATTTATTGCCTCGCGCGCTCGGAATCCTGCGCCTCAGTTCGCTCGCTCGGAATCCTGGGTTTCAGCGGTTGCGTAGGAGGTTTTTTCGTGTCTGCCCAAAAACAGGGGCACAAGCATCCACAAATGTGCTTTCTGTTACTTTTCCCGTCCAGGGCTTGCATGCTTAGCGAAAGCGTAGTAAAGTTTTATTCGTTGCCTACGCAATGCGTAGAAAACATAGCTGGAGGATTCGCCTAGCGGCCTATGGCGCACGCCTGGAACGCGTGTTGGGTTAACAGCCCTCGGGGGTTCAAATCCCCCATCCTCCGCCACCGATCCCCGGTCTTAGATTCTAAGACCGGGGATTTTTTATACCCTTGGTACTATTTCTTCAGAACCCCCACGGTTCCACGCGCCGCCGAGGCGCCCCATACCTGCAGAAAGCACCACCATGATTTTCAAAAAAGTAGGCGACAGCCGCCCCTACCCGCAGCACGGCATGACCCACGCCGACTGGGGAGGAATCCCGCCGCAGCAGGTGCGCCTCGACACCCTCATCACCACCCAGAAGACCCTCAACCTCGAGACCCTGCTCGCGGAAGACTCCACCTTCTACGGCGACCTCTTCCCGCACGTCGTCAAATGGGGTGGCGAACTCTACCTCGAAGACGGCGTGCACCGCGCGCTCCGAAACGCCCTGCACCGCCGCGCCGTCATGTACGCCCGCGTGCTGGACCTGGACTCCATCTCCCCGGCGCTACTGCCCGGCGCATAAACGCCTACTCGAATACAAAAATGCCGCAGACCGACGCACTGAAGCATCGGGTCTGCGGCATTTTACGTATAACTGCTCAGTCCGCCGTGACGAGGGGGCGGATTAGGAAGCTGCCTTCAAGGTCGCATCCTGCACCGGGGACTGCTCCGGCAGAGATTCCTGCGAATCTAGGCGCACCGGGTTACCCTCGGCATCAAAACGCGCGCCCAAGCCCATCTGAATAAAACGGATGGTATTCAGGATCTGGCGCTCGCGGGTCTCCTCATCCGGTGCGTCCTCGGCGCGGCCAGCGCTCGAAGAGAGCGAACCGTGCACGAGCATCGCCAGTTCGCGAATGTCGTTCTTAGGAATGTAGTTCTCGGCAATGGCGGCAGAGAGAATATGCGCCAGCACCATCTGCAGCTCGTGCACGTGCTTGCCGAGCTTTGCGTAGGACTCGGGGGAGAGCATGGAGCGCATCGCCGGGCCCGGGGGCAGGTGGCGGCGCGCCAAGTCGTTGATCTGCAGGCGAATGTACACGGCGAGCTGGTCAATCGGGTTTTCGATGCCCTCCAGGCCGACGCGCAGTTCGTTGAGGAAGCGTTCGGTCTCGTCCAGGGCGTAGGCGACCAGCAGTTCGCCCATGTCGGCGAAGTAGTTGTAGACCGCGGTGCGGCCGATGCCGGCGTTCTTGGCGACGTCGGTCATGGTCAGGCCGGAGAGGCCGCGGTTGTAGAGGATCTCGCCGAAGGAGTTGAGGATGGCGCGCTTGGTGTTTTCGCGCTGGGCGGCGTTGGTTGCTGCAGAAATACGAGGCATAGTGACACTCTACCCCAAATCGTCATCAAATGACGAATTTATCGAATGTGTCACCAAGAAATTTGCGCAATCCATGCGAATTTTCACGTTTATGACAAAACAACCTGTGACAAAACACAGCCCCTACAGGAACCCCAAACGCGTAGCTGCCGCCAAATCAGCACCCACCAACGACGCAATCGGATACCCCGTATGGCCACGCCCCGGAGTCACCTGCAGCAGAGTCCGCGCACCCAAACTCTCGTAGAAGGCGCTACCCTCCTGCGCTGCAATACGCGCAGACCAGCTACCCTCCGCACTCGTCGCCATCCGCCGACGAGCCGACGGCGAACGGCCATCCAGCACACCCACATGCCAGCTCATCAGCAGATGCTCATGCGAGGAAGGGTGCAACGCAGCCTGTTCACGCACCCGCACGGGCACGCCGTCAGCGCCGCCGCCGCCGATAAAGGTAGCGCCACCTCCACGGATCCAGTCAATATCGTGTGACAGCAGCTCGTAGCTGAGGAACTCGGCACCACCCGAATAGCCCGCAAGCCAGATACGGCTCGTATCCACCCCGTACGCCAGGGCAATCTCCTCAATGAGGGCGCGAACCATCCTGCCGTTTGAGCGGGCGCGAACCCACCAGTTATAGGTCAGCGGAGGCGCATAAGAGCCGGCACCGGTCAGACGCGGCTCCCGCAGGCTACCCGGCGACAGTACCGGCACGGACAGCATATTGAACTCAGCCGCCACCTTCGCCAACTCGGCACGCAGAGGAGAAGTACGGCGCAGCAGGCGGCTACCGGCGCGGGAGAGATGATCACCATCAAAATAGAACAGCACACCGGGCGCGGAATCAGACTCGGTCAGAAGATGCAGATTATCGACCCGGTAATAGATATTGCGTCCGCGATGCGTAAACGACCGGTAGCCGAGAAGCTCAGAGGACGCCAGCAGCATCGGCTCAAGAAGGGAAATGCCGGTACGAACCGCATGCGCCGCATAGGTCAGCAGCGGATGCAACCGCGGGATATGTGCGCTGAGCCTACGCTGATTGCGGTGCCGCCTCTTCTGCGCTCGCCGTATAGAGCCACGAACCGAGCGGCGCACCGAGGCACGCAGCGCACGCCCCGTACCCGCTTCCAGCAGGGATGCCACCTGCTCAGTACGGTGAGCGCCGCTGCGGTAAACTCCGCTGCGGTGAACTCTGCGGCTCAGTCTCTTCATATTTCCATTGTAGGTGCGGGGGTTCTGCCGCCGCCGGGATGAAGTGAGGCCGGGCGCACCCCACACCGGGTAGCCGGGCGCATAGATAGAGCGTCCACACTCTTGAACGAAGCCCGTAAACCTGCCGCCGCCACGGCATATAGGTACTATTAGATAGGCTCGGGTGGCAGACGAGCCGGTGAACCCTGCCCTGCATTGCAGGCTCACCCACCACGCGTGAGGGCTCGTACCTCGCGTGAAGAAACACATCGCATGAAGAAAGACTTGGGGAAAGTAATGGCTAAACCCGTTAGCGAATCTAAGGCTCAGACGAGCACCGTCAAGGTGCCCTGGGCTGGTCGCCGCGGCTACTTTGATCTGCTGCTGGGCGCGTCCTGCGTCATCCTGATCATTTCGAATATTGGTGCAACCAAGGGTGTGGAGTTCGGTCCGCTGCCCTTCGAACTGCCCCTTATCGGTAACACCATCGTCACCGATGGTGGTTTCTTCCTTTTCCCTCTCGCCTACGTTATTGGTGACCTTCTCTCTGAGGTGTACGGCTTCAAGCGTGCCCGCCGCGCGATTGTAGCCTCCTTCGCCTCGGCTGCTTTTGCCGCCCTGTGCTTCCTGCTGATTGTGCACCTGCCGCCGGCAAGCTTCTACACCGGCCAGGATTCGTTCGCACAGGTTCTCGGCCCGGTCTGGCAGATTTTTGCGGGCTCCCTGCTCGGCTACCTCTTCGGTCAGACCCTGAACGCCTGGGTCATGGTGGCGATGAAGAAGGCAAGCAAGGGCCGTTTCCTGTGGCTGCGCATGATTGTCTCCACCCTGGTTGGCGAGCTGCTCGACACCCTCATCTTCTGCTCAATCGCCGCACCGGTGCTCGGTATCGACACCCCGGAAGCGTTCATCAACTACGTACTGATTGGCTATATCTACAAGTGCCTGGTCGAGGTGCTCCTCATGCCGATCAGCTACCCGATTATTGGTTGGTTCAAGCGTCACGAACTGGAGTACGTGGCATAAGCTAACCTCCTTACAGCTGATGTGCAGAGCCGCCCGGCCTAATGCCTGGGCGGCATTGCCTTTTCAGATTTGTTCAATACACAGCATGTCTAAGAAAGAGATACGTTATGTCTAAACTGCAGGGGAACACCCCCGAGCAGTCGGAGAAGAACGACTCGTTGAATCGTTCCCTCTCCCACGGCCAGTTGACCATGATCGCGATGGGCTTGGCGCTGGGTACGGGCCTGTTCCTGGGCTCCTCCTCCGCCATTAAAATTGCAGGCCCCGGCGCAATCCTCTCTTACGCTATTGGTTCGATGATTGCGGCAACCATTGCTGCGTGCGCGGGTGAAATGTCCGTGCGTCACCCCGTCCAGGGCGGTTTCGGCACCATTGCCAGCCGATACCTGAACCCCTTTAGCGGCTACCTGACTCGCTGGGCGTATTGGGCGTGCACCGTGCCGCTGGCCGGTGCTGAGCTGGTGGCGGTTGGCCACTACATGGCGTACTGGTTCCCGGACGTTCCCCTGGCTGTGTTCGTTGCTCTCTTTGGCGCGATTATTCTGGTGCTGAACCTGGTGAGTGTGAAGTCCTTCGGCGCCCTGGAGTTCCTGCTCTCTTCGATTAAGGTTTCTGCCGTCATCGTGTTCATGGTGATCGGTGTGCTGCTGGTGTTCGTGGGCCTGCCCGGTCACGCTGCGGCGGGTACCGCAAACCTCGTGAACGACGGCGGCTTCCTGCCGAACGGCCCGGCATCCATCTGGATTTCGATGGCTGTTGTCATGTTCTCCTTTGGCGGTGTGGAAATGATTTCTCTCTCCGCAGCGGAGGCGAAGGACCCGGCACGCTCGGTGGCAACCAGCGTGAAGGCAATGATCTGGCGCCTGTCCACCTTCTACGTGGTGTCCATGGCAATTATTCTGTGCCTGGTGCCCTGGCAGACCGCCGCACAGAACTCGGAGCTGACCGAGTCGCCGTTCGTGCTGGTCTTCTCTGAACTGGGTATCCCCTTCGCGGCGGACATCATGAACTTCGTGGTGCTCGTTGCTGCGCTCTCTGGCGCTAATGCCTCCCTGTACGCGGCAACCCGCCTGCTGCACGCCCTGGGCTCTGACCGCATGGCTCCCGCAGTGGCTGCCCGCACCTCCTCGCGCGGCGTGCCGGTCGTGGCTCTGCTCATCTCCTTCACCGGCGTGGTCGTGGCAACCGTGATGGCTGTTGCCAAGATTGGCGACATCTTTGCCCTGCTCATGGCGCTGGTGACCCTGTGCATCCTGATCGTGTGGATCATGATTCTGCTGACCTACCAGGCGTACAAGAAGGACCAGAAGGACGCCTCCTCCTTCACCGTGCTGGGTGGCCGCGTCACCGCTGGTCTTGCCCTGGCGGGTGTTCTGGCGACCCTGGCGGCAATGTTCATGCTGCCCGGCTCAGGTGTTCAGGAATCCATCATGGTCGGCATCGTCTTCTTCGTGCTGATTTCTATTGGCTACGCCATCTCATCAAAGGTTCAGGGCGGTTATGAGCGCCCCGACCTGGACGCTATGCACGCCGACGAGAACACCAGCGCGGCACAGCACTAAATAGCGTGAAAGCCTCGCGAGGCTAAAACATAAAAGGCACCGGATGGGGGAGCACCCTCGTTCGGTGCCTTTTGCTTTTCGTGCACGGTGAGACGCTGTTCTGAACGGCTCAGGCGTGCCCGTAGAATAGTTAACTATTCGTACCCGTCAACGAGGCTAGAAGCCGCAGAAGCCGGGTGCGAGCACACATTGCACATCACGCCCCTAAGGCGTACTGACGGAAGGTACCTTCGTGTCCCACAACGACGATACCCGCAGCCACGCTGCAGCGGGGACCGCCGGATCGCGCACCCTGAAGCGTTCTCTGTCCCACGGACAGATGACCATGATTGTGATGGGTTCCGCGCTCGGTACGGGCCTCTTCTTGGGTTCGGGCACCGCCATTGCGATGGCTGGTCCCGCGGTCATTCTCACCTACGCTATTGGTTCTGCGCTCGCTTCGGTGATTGGCGCGGCAACCGGTGAAATGGCGGTTCGCTACCCTGTCCGCGGCGGTTTCGGTACTATTGCTACCCGCTACCTGGGCCCCTTCGCGGGCTTTTTGACTCGCATCGCATACTGGACGGCAACTGTTCTGATTGCTGGCGTTGAGCTGGTGTCGGTGGCGACTTACCTGAATTATTGGTGGCCGCAGCTTCCGCTGTGGGCGGGTATTGCCGTGTTTGGTGTGGCGCTGATTGTGCTGAACCTGACCAGTGTGAAGTCTTTCGGCATGCTGGAGTTCTTCCTGTCTTCGATTAAGGTCATTTCGATTATTGCCTTCCTGCTGGTGGGCCTGTGCCTGATTTTCTTCGGTCTGCCCGGTCACGCTGCGGTGGGTACCGCGAACCTCTTCAACGACGGCGGATTCATGCCGAACGGCCTCCAGTCGGTGTGGCTGTCGCTGGCTGTGGTGATGTTCTCCTTCGGCGGTATTGAGATGATCTCGATCTCTGCTGCGGAGGCGAAGGACCCCTCCCGTTCGGTGCGTTCCTCGGCGAAGGCGATGATGGTTCGTTTGGCGACCTTCTACGTGCTGGCGGTTCTAATTGTTGTGGCTGTTATTCCATGGCGTTCGGCATCGGGTCTGGGCGACGCTGTGGAGGCATCCCCGTTCGTTCTGGTCTTTGAACAGCTTGGCATTCACGGTGTGGCACACTTCGTGAACTTTGTGGTGCTGATTGCGGCACTGTCGAGTGCGAACGCGAACTTGTACGCGGGTGCGCGTCTGCTGCACTCGTTGGCGGCTGACGGTATGGCGCCTCGCCAGCTGGCTCAGGTGAACAGTGCCGGCGTTCCGGCTCGTGCGGTGTGGCTGTCGACCAGCGGCATGGTCATTGCTATTCTGCTGGCGCTGTACAGCCCGAAGGAAGCGTTCCTCTCCATGATTTTTGTGATTATGGTGTGCGCGCTGACCGTGTGGGTTCTGATTCTGTTCGCCTACATCGTGTACAAGCGTGTTGAGCCTGCAGCCAATGGTTTCCGCCTGTGGGGTGGCCAGTTCACCGCGGCGGTTGGCGTTCTGCTGCTCTTCGCGGTGTGGGTTGCGCTCTTCATGGTGCGCGGTTCCATGGTTCCGGCAATTGTGGGTGTGGGCTACTTTGTGGTGCTGAGCCTGCTGTACTTTGCTCGTATCCGCCACACTCACGTGATTGATGAGCAGACCTTCGTGGAGGCTCAGCAGGCAACTGCCGAGTACGATGCCATGAAGTACGACGCTGATCATGCCCTGGAGACTGCAGCAAAGCTGGGCCGTTAAGGTTCTGCAGCTGCCGGGGGAGCCTGTGTTGGGGTCTGCTGAGACTCCAAGAAGGTAATAAACGAAAAATACGGAAAATTTCTGGAATTCCTCGTAATAAAACCGTAAAAATGCAGTTGGTCCTCAGGGCGGGTCTATCATGGACAGTGAACCGTATGATCTTGTATGCGTTCAAATGTCTGTGTGTTGGATGAGGCTCGAAAGCATCGTAGCTTTCGAGCCTCATCGCTTTAACTACCAAATATATTTCTAGCACCCGAATCATCATCAGCTGATTCATTTGCTGTACCTTGCGGATTCGTACGAATGGCCGCCTCACAGTGGTGGGGCGAGTAGAGTTAAAACCATGCAAAGCCACGAAAAGAACCGCGAAAACACCCCCGCCTCTGAGGCCGGTACCACCGACGAACTGTTGGTACACGTCCCCGCACGCTGGGGCGATATGGACGCCTACGGGCACGTTAACAACGTTGCTATCCTCTCGGTCATGGAAGAAGCCCGCGTGGCGCTCTTCGGCCCGCCGCCGTCTTCCGGTCAGAAGCCTGCTGTGGCACCGCAGCCTCCGATTCCGCTTTTCGACCTGGTTGCCGAGGGCGTGCAGGCGCTTATTGCCGAGCACGGCATCCGCTACCTGGCTCAGCTACCCTACACCGGTGAGCCCGTGCCGGTGCGCCTGAGCGTGGAGAAGGTCAGCGCCGCATCCGTGCGTATTGGCTACTCGATTCTCTCCCCGGTGGACGGCCGCGAATGCGTGCGTGCCTTCACCGTGCTGGCGTTCTGGGATTCCGTGGCGGGGCGTTTGACCCGTCTGAGCCCCGAGCAGCGTGAACTGCTGAGCTCCTACCTGCCGCAGAATTAGGGGGCGCTCCGCTGTAATAAAACGGCATTGAACGGGGATAAGCGTATGCTTTAACTACCTTCTGCAAAGGGTGCAAAAGGTTCATCTCCAGGAGATAACAATGTCGTTTCACCACACTCAGGTAGGCTCCGCCGATTGGGGTCGCCGCACGATGCGCGCCACTGGATGCGCCGCCGCCCTGCTCCTCGCTCTGACCGGCTGCTTCGGCGGTTCTCAGAGCGAAAACTCCTCGTCGACCCCCAGCCCCTCCAGCACGGCTAACCACTCGAAGTACCCGCTTCCTTCCTCCACGGCGTCCCCGACGCCGACGAAGAAGACCGAGCCGACCGTCACCGAGACTCAGGCACCCGCCCCCAGCGAGAGCGCCGAGGCGAAGGCGTCCGAATCCTCCGCACTCGCTGATGCAAAGGCAACCCCCGTCGCGGCAGCAACCCCCACCGGTGACACTCCCCGTGCGCCCGAGAAGGTGGAGGCTGAGCGCGCCTCCGCCGGCGAGCGCTGCGGACACATCGGACGCAAGGGCTACCTGAAGACCGGCGCGGAAATCATGGTGCTGCGCGGTACCGTGGACTGCGCCCACGCCCTGGACGTGCTGACCGAATACGTCACCACCCCGCGTGCCGACGACAACCTGACCCAGCACCAGGTGGCGAAGGTTCAGGATGCCACCTGCTACTGGAACCCGCAGTACGCGATGGCTGAGAACCGTCGCGAGGATCGCGGCGCCCCCGAATGTACCATCGGTGAGGATGTCGCCTTTGTGGCTCGTCTGGAAAACCCGGATGCTCCCCCGATTCCCTTCCTCATGGAGCCCTCCTACTACGATTCCGGTGCCGGCTACTACCGTTTCAAGAGCGATGACGAGCGCACCCTCTGCGAGCTGAACCCCGCGGATGGAACCCTGGTGTGCGAGCGCCGCACCGGCGAGCAGACCGGTGACGGTAACGGTGCGGTCGGTCGTACTTTTGCCGGTCCGGTGGAGGTGACTCGCATGAACTTCCTGACCGGCGCCAGCGAGGTGAATACCGTGAATGAGTCCTCGGTTCTGCACGGGGAGACCACCACCGCAAACACAAAGATGATGCACACCTGGGATGTGGTGACTGTACCCGCTGCTGATGGTAATCAGCTGACCTGTTTCGGCGAGATTGAGAATAGCTCGATAAGCTGCCATGACGGAAACGGGCACACTATTCTGGTGCGTGGCAGGCACGAAGGCTAAGCGCCCGCGTCAGAATTATTGAGTTGTTAACGAGCTATCAATGAGTTGTGAATAGCTAAGGAGGGGCTCCCCGCACTGCCGGGGAGCCCCCTCTTACTCTGCCCCTCTTATTGCGTTCCTCGTCTTGCGTTCTTCCCGCTGCGCCCCCTACCCGCTGTGCCCTAGCGGGGGCACCCTGCGGGTTCCTAAGATGCCGTATAGCTAGCTCACAGGTAGCGTCTTTAGAATACTGATAGGAACCCGAACCGATGACGCAGAAAGGTCACCATGCATCCGGCACAGAAGCACCAGACTTCTATCCAGGCTCGTTCTACTACCCTCCGCACCGCTAAGCGCTACAGCCCCGTAGCACTCGGTGCCACGCTGCTGCTGGCGCTGTCGGCATGCTCCGGAGGCGCAACCACCGCCTCCCCGAGCGCTACCGTAGTCCCTAGCCCCAGCGCTACGAGCGCGAAAGCAACCGCCAGCCCCACCCGCACCGCAACGGTCACTGAAAGCACCCCGACTGCCGGTACCGTGCACACCCCCACCGTAGCGGCTACCGTGAGCCCCGGAACCATCACCACCGCAAGCCCCACGGCGACCGCACAGGCGAGCGCGGCGTCGAGCCCTTCCGCATCGGCTAAGGCGAATACTTCGGCGAGTGCAGTGGCGAAGGCGTCGAGCACCGCAAGCCTGTCCAGCTCGGATGTTCAGTCTGCGGGCGGTAGCTGCGGCAGCATGGACGCTACCGGCTACCTGAAGCACAACGCTACGGTTCAGGTGGCTTCCGGCGCGGTGGATTGCCTGTTTGCGCGTGAGTTGATCCGCCAGTTTGTGGTGCAGAACCCCGCCGAGGTGACCGATAAGGCGAATGGTGAGCGTACCGTCATGTCGGCGCGTTGCTACTGGAAGCCGGGCGACGGTGCGAATCGTGCGACCCCCGAGTGCGTGTCCCTGGATGGTGGCAGCACCGTCATTACCGTGAAGCTGACCAACTAGTTTACGACTCCCACCCGGCAGGGCACACCCCAGAAGGAACACCCCCGCAAGGCACGGGTGTTAAACACAAGCGCCGCGTTGACGAATGATTCGTCAACGCGGCGCTTTCTGTCTCGAAGCTATCTCAAGCAGCTGGCGCGGCGGGTTTTTAGAGCTCTCCGCGGGCACGGGCGGCGAGCACGTCATCCAGGCGGGCGAAGGTCGAACGCCAGGTGGGGCGCACCTCCTCGTGGACCGAGGCGGGCATGGGACCGATCTCAATGACGATGCGGGTACCGGAACCCACGCCGTCGGCGGTAATCACGGTTTCGGGGAAGAAACGGTGACGCTGGTACACCAGCACGCTACCGGGGTTGCCCAGGTGGTCGGGCAGCTGCTCGGCGTACTCAAGCTCCTTGAACGGTTCAATGCTCAAAAAGCGGCTCTGCAGAATACAGGACACCGAGGGGTCAACCTCGTTGATCATGGACAGGCGCTGCATGCCGCCGACGACGGGCTCCACGACAACGTCGGTGGGGCGCACGTGCCAGCCGGCGGGGCCGTACCAGCGGACCAGCAGTTCGGGGTCCAGGTAGGCGCCGAAGACGTCCTCGACCGGGGCTGCGATCTCGTGGTCGAAGACGAGAAGCTCCTCATCGGGAACATGAGTGATGCTCATAGGGTTCTCCTTAAATAGGTTGAAGAGCGGGTTTAGGGCTTCTTGCCGGAGTAGTAGTTGCCGAGGAACTCGTCACGGTACTCGAAGTAGGTGCCGTCCTTGATGGCTTCGCGGGCGTCGTCCACCATGCGCACGATGAAACGCTCATTGTGGATGGAGGCGAGGGTCGCCGCCAGACGCTCGTCCGCCTTGAAGAGGTGACGCAGGTAGGCGCGGGTGTAGTGGGTGCAGGTGTAGCAATCGCAGCCCTCGTAGATGGGCGAGAAGTCCGCCTTGAAGCGCGCGTTGGTGATGTTGTAGCGGCCGGTGGGGGAGTAGACGGCGGCGTTGCGTGCCACGCGGGTGGGGGAGACGCAGTCGAAGGTGTCTACACCGTTCTCGATGCCGACGAAGATGTCGTCGGGTTCGGAGATGCCGAGCAGGTGGCGGGGCTTGGATTCGGGCAGCTCTTCGGCGCACCAGCGCACGATGGTACCGAGGTTTTCCTTCTCGAGTGCACCACCGATGCCGAAGCCGTCGAAGGGCATGGAGCCGAGATCCTGGCATGCCTTGCGGCGCAGGTCTTCGTACTGGGCGCCCTGAATCACGCCGAACAGTGCCTGGTAGGGCTTGCCCACGCGCTCTGCGGTGAGACGCTGGTGCTCAGCGATGCAGCGCAGCGCCCACAGACGGGTGCGTTCGAGCGCCTCCTCCTGGTAGCCGCGGGAGTTGTAGAGGGTGGTCAGCTCGTCGAAGGCGAACATGACGTCGGCACCAATCTGGTGCTGAACCTGCATGGACACCTCGGGAGTGAAGCGGTGAATCGAGCCGTCAATATGCGACTTGAAGTTCACGCCGTCGTCGTCAATGTGGGCGAGGCGTTCCTTGCCCTTCGCCACGTCGTCGTCGCCGAGGGGGCGGCCGTCGGCGCCCTTAGCGTCCGCGACGGTACCCATATCGATAACCTTCTTGAAGCCGGAGCCCAGGCTCATGACCTGGAAACCGCCGGAGTCGGTGAAGGTGGGACCGTCCCAGTTCATGAATGCGCCCAGGCCGCCTGCCGCATCCAGGATTTCGGGGCCGGGCTGCAGGTACAGGTGGTAGGCGTTGGAGAGCAGAGCCTGAGCGCCGAGCTCCTTCATGGATTCGGGCAGGACCGCCTTGACGGTTGCCTTGGTGCCCACGGGGGTGAAGGCGGGGGTCTCGATCTGTCCGTGCGGGGTGGTGATGACACCGGCGCGTCCGCGGAACTGTCCGCCGTTGGCTTCTACACGTTCAGCGCTGGGGGATGCGGTGTCCGCCAGGCGGCTGGTGATGGTGAAGCCAAAGTCCTCGGTGGGGAAAGAATTATCTAGAACGCTCATTCTTCTCTCGATTGTTTGCTTTCCGTCTGAATGTCTACACCCTAGCCTACCGGAAAACCCCGCCTCTCTTGCCGGAGGCGGGGTCCACGAGAATTTAGCTGAGGGTAGCTGGGTTTAGCTCGCCTTAGCCGGCGAAGTCGCCGAGCATATCCACGGTCGGCACGAAGAAGAGGGTGCCGGTCACCGCAGTGCTGAAATCCAGCAGACGGTCGTAGTTGGCGCCATCCACTCCCATGAACATGTTCTTCAGCATCTTCCGGACGGTCGAGAAGGTGCTGGCGTAGCAGATGAAGTAGGTGCCCAGCTCGTTGTTACCCACGGTGCCGAAGGGCATGTTGTCGCGAATAACCTTGAAGTCGTCACCGATATTGGCGATAGCGGAGTGCGAGTTGGCGGGCTTCTCGTCCTCGCTCATCTCGATGTCGTCGTGCTTGGAGCGGCCGATGACCTTCTCCTGCTCGGCAACGGGCAGGGCGTTCCACGCGGTCATGTCGTGGATGTACTTCTGCACGAACTGGTAGCTGCCGCCCCTGTACATGGGGTCGCTGTCACCGATGATGCCGAAGTATTCGCGTGCCGCGGGGGTCTGCGGGTTTTCGGTGCCGTCGACAAAACCGATGATGGAGCGGCCGTCCCAGTAGCGGAAGCCGTGTACCTCATCCAGTACCTCGGCAATATCGCGCAGAGCCGCGGTAATAGCGGACGCCATATCGTAGGCGACGGACGGCTGGGTCGCACGGATGTGGAAGTGCAGATCGCCGGGAGTGGACACCGCGGTGTGCTTATGGCCCCTAATCTCCTCGAACTCCACGAGCTCCTGAGGCAGTGGCTTGGGCAAATCCAGGGTCAGCCACGCGCTGTGGCTGATACCCAGCACAATGCTGGCGTTCTCGGGTGAGTAGCGGTTCGCGGCGGTGTGGTTGAGGTTAATGACGAGCCCGCAGAGGTTCTGGAACCCCTCAATGAGCGCGTCCTGGGAGACGCCGTCCTTGAACTTCCACACCATGAAAATGGTGTTAGCGTTCGGGCTGGCAGTGACCTGTTGTGATTCTGAAGCAAGCATAAAATTCACCGTACGCCTGTGCGCACACCCCTGCAATGAATCCAGCCCTAACCTTCTGCGCTGCTGGGAGAACGCACCGCTGGGAGAAGATTAGGGCTGGGGATAAAGAACAGCAGGGTTTTAGAAGCCGTACTTTAGAAACTGTGGGAGGCGAGGTACCGCGCATGCGCCAGACGCGCCGCCGTCTCAAAAATAGTCCACGCCTGCACCTGAGCGGACAGCTCCACCGGCGCGCCGGGCTTCACAACCTTGCTCATCGGCTCGGTGAACCGCGGGGAGAACTGCACGAGCGCCTTACCGCGAATCTCATTCGGGTCAATGCCGTACTCATTCATCGGCAGGTCGGGGTCAAACTCGCGGCGACCCTCCCACAGGGCGCGTGCGGTCGAGTACACCAGGGTCGAGGCGAGCGCTCGCGCCTCATCACTGAGCAACGGCGAGGACGCCGCCATGCCCAGGTAGCGCACGAGAATGCCGGTGAACAGGCCGCCGTCGCCGTCACCGTGAGAGATGAGGATGCGGCGGCGAGCACCGGAGAGGAACTCCACCTCTTCGGTCATGTGCTTGACGATGCCGACGATGAGGCGCTCGGCGCGTTCTGCGGGGTCCACCTCGCAGGGCACACCGGATGCGGCGAGGCTCAGCAGGGCGCCCAGGGCGGTTCCCTGGTTGTAGGTGAATTCGCCGCGCTCGTACTCGTACTCGTCGCCGCGCACGTTCACGCCATCAATATAGAGCGAACGTTCTGCATCCCAGAGGGTTTCGTTCATCCAATCCATGAGCGCGGCGGCAGTCTTCGGGTCGCCCGCACGCACATACGCCAGAGCAGTCGGCGCGGTCGCCGCAGCATTCACAAAATCACGCTTGGACTTGCGCCAACTCATGCCACCCACCGGGGAGAAACCCTTCGCCAACTGCTCAAAGAGGGCCGCGCCAGCATCCTGGGCGGCAACATCATTCGCGCCGGTCAGCTCAATGCAGAAGGAGTTCATGCGGCCCACCGCGAGGGTCAGCCACGCCATATCGTCAAAGTAGTCGTTCGCGAAGCGGCCATAGTTGCGCACGTTAATGCCGCGCAACAGCGCGCGGGCACGGTGCAGCTCCTCCTGGGCGGCAGTAATATCGCCTTCGCGCAGGTGACGCTGACCGGCATCAATCACACAGTCCAGCAGGTGCGCCTGCCACCAGTAGTGCCAAGCGTTCAGGCGCTGGCTCAGCGGGCGCGGGTCGGGCACTTGCACCGAACCAATGAGGGCGCCGGGAACGCCAAGAATACGGTGCATGAAGGTGTCGGTGACGCTGGCGGCTGCGGCAGCGGCATGCGAGGAGGTGCGCTCGGCGTACTCGCTAATCGACTCCAGAGACTGCGCGTTGTGGGAAGACGGCTGGGAATTCATGGGCCCTCTGTAGTTGCGGTGAAGTATTACGTCTGAATTATCCCACTTTTTGCCCTCTGAGCGCCCGGATGCTGTGGGCGGGCTCTCGGGTGTGATTCCTTTTCGAGAGACCGCCGAGAAGATGCACTGCAGGGAACGGGGTGAACGCCATTCAAAAACCGGTTATGAGGCGGCAGTGAGTGAGCGGCCACTGTACAAATCCACTCGCTCGCCGGTGATGGGATGCTCAAAATGCAGACTGTACGCCAGCAACTGCAGCGGGTACTCCGGGCGGTCTGGCGCGTCGGGTAGCACCTGCGGGTAGAGCACATCGCCCAGAATGGGGGCGCTGAGCATATTCAGGTGCGCCCGCAGCTGGTGCGTTTTGCCGGTGTGAGGCGCCAAATCATAGAGCGCCCATTCTCTATTCGGTTCCGCGCGCCAACCAGCAACCGCCTGCGCGCTCGGAGTGAAAGTCCGCAGAATCTTCGCGGTCGTCAGCGTATTCGGCTCCACACCCTGCGCCGCGCACTCTTGCTCAGAAAGCTGCTGAACCTGCAGCTGATCGCGAATCTTCTGAATATGCGAACGCACCTGCAGTCCCTCCGCACTCAACGCCTGCTCGGCGGCGGCAGCATCGGCGGGAACCGGCGCCACGGCACGGTAAGTCTTCGACACCTGACGGTGCTGAAACATCATCTGGAAGGGGCGGCGCGCCTCCACGGTCTTGGCAAAAAGCAGCACGCCCGCGGTTGGGCGATCCAGGCGGTGAATCGGAATCAGCAACGGGTTCTGCTCGCGCACCCGCAGCTTGGTCAGCGCGGTCTGCGCAATATAGGAACCGCGCGGGGTGGTCGGCAGAAAATGCGGCTTATCAATCGCCAGCACGTGCTCATCCTCGTAGAGCACCGGCATGTCGGAGGGTAGCTGCGGCTCATCCACAAGCTCGCGGAAATACCAGATGCGCTCACCCGGCATATAGGGGCTATCGCCGGTCAGGATCGTGCCGTCGTCCAGGCGCACCTCACCGGTATTAAAGCGGGCGTAAATAATCTGCGGGTCGTTCGGGTAGAAGCGCGCAATCAGATAGTCCGCAATGGTTGCCGGAGCCGTGCCATTCGGGGTGAGTTCAGCCGGGAGCTCCTTGGGCAGTGGCAGGATCAGCTGAATCGGGTCAATGCCGTTCTTCTGAGCTAGCGGAGGGGTCAGCAGACGGCGATGCATGCGGCGTGCCGGTTTCGACTGATAGGCGGTGCCGGGCTGCGTGTGGGCGGTGTTCTGTGCGGGCATGGCTCTACTCTACCGCCTGCGCGGGATTGGCTCGGCGGCGGTACGGATGAGTCAGACTGAGCTGCATGCAGGCGGAAATATTACCGTGGGTTTGGGTGTGGGGTTGCGGAAATCAGATTTGTCTGACACTCATGAATGTTTGTGTGAACGTGTGGTTGAGAAAACGAAAACTTCACAAATTTTTGAAATTATTGGATATTTAATTTAAAAAAACTGCATTAATTTTACAAAAAACAGCGTTTAAGTGCGATATTTTCGAAAATGCTGTCAAATCAGAAACTAATAACCCTCAATTTAGACCCTGTAGTTTTTCTAATTATAAAAGATGTAAAGCAAATAAAGACCTGCTAACCTGGGCATCCTACGTCATAAAGGCCGTAATAAAGGCTGGAAACCGCCTTAAAGCGGTACGATTAAGACACAGAAGTTCGATATTTCGAACGAAGGGGTCGAAATGGGACAGAAACAGCGCAAGGATGCAGAGGTTAAAGGAACACCCCCAAATACAGCGGTGCAATCGGACAATTCCAAAGCACCGGAAAATGCGATAGGAGAGGTTATGGAACATTCACAAAAGAATGCGGAGCCTCGCACCGGTGCCCTGCGTATGGAGCCGCACGAACGCGAAGAGCAAATTCTGAAAATCGCTGCAGAACATTTCGCTCGCCGCGGCGTGCTCGGTGCCTCCATGAGCGCTATCGCCCGCGACGCAGGCATCACCCGCGCCCTGCTCTACCACTACTTCCCCGGCAAGGACTCCCTGGCGGCAGCCGTCACCCGACGCGAAGCCAATGCAGTCCTTGAGGCTCTCGGCGAGCACCACGAAAACCCCGAAGAGGCGTTACGCAATGCGCTACGCACGTACTTTCTCGTTGTAGCCGGCGTTCCCACCCCCGGTGGGGAGGACTTCCCGAACAACCCTACCGACTACCTCGAATGGATGCTTGAACGCACCGGCATGCCGATTAATGACCGCACTCGCGTCATCCTCGGAGGCTGGTTGCAGCTCGTCGACTACTTCGCCATGCACGTCGTGCAGCTCAACCCCCGCGATCAGCGCACCGTTCGCTCCCGCGGGCTCGGGCTCGAAGAAGCTATCGACCTGTGCCTGGGTGCCGTTGACACCCTCACCGGCGGTTACTAGCCACCTGTCACCCTAAGAGGTAACAGGTCAGCGTAGGACTTCCCGCTCCGATGTTTGGTTATGTGCTCCACGGCAAAGGCGACGTGGACATCCGGGCGGTTACTCCTCCGCTACGCCGCTTGCGACGTGGCGGAATCCGGGAACACCACCCGGTTCGTGAGTAGGGAAACATAATGCCCCGCACCCCCTTCCGTGAGGGTGCGGGGCATTATGATGCTCAGGTTGAGGTTGAAGAAAATAGTTTTACCCTGAGGCTAAGCTTGAGGTTCTGCCCAGTCTAAATGGAACGGCGCAGCCTAAATGGAACGGCGCAGCGACAGGCCACGAACCGTCGAGTAGAACCCCTGCGCCTGCAGCGCCGCACGCAGCGCCTCCACCGGATGCTCCATAACCTCGCCGTCGGATGCGCCCAATGTGGATGTGCTCACCGTGTGGGTGCCCAAAAGCTCCACATCGTTGACCTTCTCCACCGAAATCTTCTCCGCGCCACCGGCGGAAACCAGGCGCGCCAGGGCGGGGGCCGCCGCCTCCAGAAGTACCGGGTCGGTAGTGAAAGCCAGCAGGGTCTTCGCGCCACGCTCCACGTACAGCACCGGTGCGCCGTCCACCAGCACCACGCAGGCGCCCGCCTTGCGTGCCGGACGGTGCTTCACAGTCCCCTCGCCTTCGTGCGCAAGGGAGGGAATCGCGGGCCAGCTCAGCGCCGCACCGTACGGGTTCGCCGGGTCGGTCGCCGCCAGCAGGGTCACCGTGAATGTGCCGTACACCCGCTCCGTATCGGTGCGCTGCGGGGTGTAGGCGCTCGCACCAAAACCCTGTGTCGCACCAAAACCCTGTGGACTTGCGGGAACACTGAGGCTATCGGCGGTAGAACGCAGCAGGTCCACCGTCGCGGGGGCGGCGAACTGCGCCGCACCCAAACCCTCAATAAAGTAGCCGCGACGCACCAGTGCACGATCCTCAGCCGCCGAATAAATCCGGTACAGTTGCGAGAACCCGCCAGCAGAATCCTCCACCTGCAGGCACCCTCGAGTCAGCACACCGTAGCGGTCCAGTAGCAGGTCGGCGCGTGCGAGCGCCGCAACCGTCGCCTCCACCGGCTCCTGTAGTAGTGTGTCTACGCGCGAGAAGCGGCCGCTATCCTGCGGGGCAACGGCGGGAGCGACGGCATGGAGCCCGCCGCGGAGGGAACGTAGACCGCGCCCGGCGGCAGGCACAGAGTAGCCGCTGGAGCTATAGCTATCAGCGCCGTAACCGCCCGCCAAGCCGTTACCCATGGAGGCTCGCGCCGCCGCAATACGACCCGCACCGCGGCGACCCACCCGCGTCAGACGCGCAGGGGCTGCCGGAGTCGGATGTGCACTGCGCATGCCCGCAAGCATCGCCCGAACCGGCGCGAAACTATCGTTCGTCACCGCACCAGCCCACACCAGACGCCACAGAGCCGCCGAAATCTCCGCCGCATCCGGGAAAGTCACCACCTGACCGGCAGGTACCGCAGCGCTCATCAGCTGCGCCACCCGCTCACGCAGCGCCGGCACGAACAGGCCGCCGTGAGCCAGCGCCTCATAGATGGCGTGCTCCAGCGTGCCCGGAGCCTGCAGTGCCTCCCAAAGCTCAGGGTTCTCCGCGCGCAACAGCTGCTCCGGGTAGTCCTCACCCAGGGTCAGCGAGGAACTCTCGCTCAAGTGCAGGCGAATCCAGCCGTCAGACTTCTGCGCGCTACCGCCGCCGAGCTGCCCGGCGCCGGTGAAGAACACCCTGCCGCTTGCCATAAGCTCGTCCAGCATGTGCGGCTGGTAGCCGGGCACGCGCGCCGGAAGAATCAGCGTCTCCAGCGCGGAAGCCGGTACGCGCACACCCGCCAGCTGGTCGATGGCGGTGAGCAGATCCTCCGTGGCGGAGGCGGAATCTTGTCCCGTATGTTCTGCGCCATTCTCTGCCGCCGAGCCGAGGGGTGCCACCCTCTCGCCCACCACCGTGGCGGCGCGGCGGGAGGGCATGAACGCACCGTAGGCGCTCGCCTCCGGCAGGGTCTGAGCAACCCGCACGGATAAAGAACGAACGTTCTGCCAGGAAGGTAGGAAAACGCCATAGACCTGTGCCGATACCGGCTCAATCTCCTCACGCAACGCCGCCAGAGAGCGGGCACGAATCGTACGCAAAACCTGAGCATCCACCCACTCAACACCGGCAGACCCCAAAGCACGCAGCACCTCGGGCAGGAACTCGCCGGAGCTCAGGCGGCGCTGCTGCTGAAGACGCTGCAACACCGGAGTCAGCACGCCCACACCCACCGGGGTCAGGCGCGAAAAATACTCCGCCGCCTGCTGCGCCGTGAAGGGAATGTGGGTGCGCGCATAGCGAGAAACCAGATCCTCTAAAGGCTCCGCGACCGGCTCCAGAAGGGCTACAGGAAGCGCCGCGGCAGGCATAATGCCCAGCCCATCGCGCAGACGCGCGGCATCCTCAACCACCGCATAGTACAGCTGCGGCTCGGCGGAACCGTCGGCAGCTCCCATATCGGCAGCTCCCATGAACGAGAATGCGCGGCGCGAGCGCACCAGCTCCTCCGCCAGGGTGCGCGCCTGATCCGTGCTGGCGTGCGCGCCGTACTCCTCGCCGTACTCTTCGCCGTAGTTTTCAGAGTCCTCGGACTCGCCGAAATCTTGAGAACCGTGTGCCGCAGATTGAGCCCGCGGGTTGTCAGCCTGCAAGCGCAGACTCAACTCCCGCGCGCTCAACGGACCCAGCTGACGCAAAAGATCCGCCACACCCTCCACGCCGCAGGCGCGGTAACGCTCACCCGTGCGCTGCAGACGCTGCTGAGTCTGCACCAGCACCGCCGGGTCCAGCAGGTCGCGCAGACCGCTCGAACCCAGCAACTCAGCCAGCAGAGCCGGGTCCAGCGACAGCGCGGCGGCGCGACGTTCGGCGGCGGGCGCATCGCCGTCGTAGAGGTGCTCGGCAACGTACTCAAAGAGCAGAGTGCGCGCAAAAGGCGAAGGGTCGTTCGTCTCAACCTCCAGCATGGACACCGCCCGAGACTGCAACGAACGGTGCACTTGAACCAGTGCCGGAACATCGTACACATCCTGCAGACACTCGCGCGCCGTCTCCAAAAGCACCGGAAAATCAGGGTACTTACGCGCCACATCCAGCAGCTGCGCCGCACGCTGACGCTGCTGCCACAGAGGGGTGCGCTTACCCGGATCACGGCGCGGCAACAGCAGGGCACGCGCCGCATTCTCACGGAACCGAGACGCAAAAAGCGCCGAATCACCCACGCGTTCGGTGACAATCGCCTCCAGCTCGTCCGGGTCGAAAAGGAACAGGTCAGCGCCGGGCGGCACATCCTCCATAGCGGGCAGACGCAGAATCAAGCCGTCATCACTCGCCATGACGGAGGCATCCACCCCGTACCGCTCCTCAATGCGGGCGCGCACCGCCAGCGCCCAGGGCGCGTGCACCCCGTAGCCGAGCGGCGAGTGCAGGACCACGCGCCAATCACCCAGCTCGTCGCGGTGCCGCTCCACAATCATGCGGGTGTCGGAGGGGACCGCCCCGGTGGATTCGCGCTGCTCACGCAGGTAGGCGAGCAGGTTGTCGACCGCCCAGGTGTCCAGTCCGAGCTGTTCGAGTTGCTGGCGGGCGGCGGCGCTATCGGTGGCGTCCAGGCTGGAGAGGGCACGCGTGAACGCCCCCGTCTGCACGCCCAGGGCGTAGGGGCGGCCCATACGGTCGCCGTGCCAGAAGGGCAGGCGCGCGGGCTGACCGGGTGCGGGGGAGACCCGCACCGCGTCGTGCGTAATCTCCTCAATGCGCCAACTGCTCGCGCCGAGGGTGATGACCTCGCCGGCACGGGATTCGTACACCATTTCCTCATCGAGCTCGCCCACACGTTTGGGGCCGCGTTCCTCATCGCCGGTGACCAGGTAGACGGGGAAGAGCCCGCGGTCGGGAATCGTGCCGCCACTGGTGACGGCGAGGCGTTGCGCACCCGGGCGGCCCTCAATACTGCCGGAGGGTGCCTGTTCGGTGGGGGTGCGATCCCAGATGATGCGCGGGCGCAGTTCGGCGAATTCGTCGGAGGGGTAGCGTCCGGTGAGCATTTCGAGTACGGAGTCGAAGAGGGCGCGCGGCAGCTCGGCGTAGGGTGCGCTGCGGCGTAGCGCCTCGTACCAGGAGTCCACGCTGATGGGGCCTAACGCGCAGGCGGCGACGGTCTGCTGCGCGAGTACGTCCAGGGGGTTGGTGGGGATGGCAAGCGGCTCGAGGGTTCCGCTGCGCATGCCGGCGAGGGTGACGGTTGCGCCGAGCAGGTCGCCGCGGTGCTTGGGGTAGAAGAATCCGCGCGAAATTTCGCCCACGCGGTGTCCTGCGCGGCCCACGCGCTGAAGTGCGGAAGCAACCGAGGGAGGGGCAGCCACCTGGATTACGAGGTCCACGTGGCCCATGTCGATGCCCAGCTCCAGGGAGCTGGTGGCGACCACGCAGCGCAGGGTTCCGCCCTTGAGTGCCTCCTCGATGAGGGTGCGCTGTTCCTTGGATACGGAGCCGTGGTGCGCGCGGGCGAGCGGTGGCACCTCGGCGATGTCGCAGATGCCTGCCGCATAGTCTTCGGGGCTGATGCCCTGCTTTGCGAGCACGCGGCGTAGGTGAATATCGTTGAGTGCCGCGGTGAGCTTTTCTGCTAGTCCGCGCGAGTTAACGAAAACAATCGTAGAACGGTTGTTCTCGATATGGTCTACGATGCGCTCCTGCACGCGCGGCCAGATGGAGGTCTCGGGGCGCTCGCTATCGGGGGTGTCTCGCAGCGCCTTTTCGTGCAGTGCCCCTTCTCGCAATGCCTCTTCCGAGATGGTGAGCGTATTTTTGGGCGCGGCGGTATCGCCCTGTCGCGCCGGGTTTGTCTGCCCGGTTTCTTGCGCGGGTTCCTGCACTGGGTTTGCTTGCTCGATTTCCTGCCCGGGGAACACGCCAATGGCGTCTTCGAGCGTGTAGGGAGCGCTCGCCGGGGTGCTTGCTGCACTAGAGATAGGTTGCGCCGCACTTACCGGCGAGCTCGTAGAAGCTGAGCCTCCGCCTCCCTGCATCTCTGAGGGCGCGTAGAGCCCCTGCCCGTAGTCGTTGGCGCCTCCGAGTGCCGCCATATCGGGTACGGGCACGCTCAGGCGCAGGTCCAATTCTTTGGCGACCGGGCGGCTCATGATGGTTACCGGCTGAATGCCGCCGAGGAACCGGGCGACCGCCTCCGGGTTTTCGACGGTTGCCGAGAGCCCAATGCGCTGCGCGGGCTTTTCGAGGAGCGCGTCGAGGCGTTCTAGGGAGACCGCCAGGTGTGCGCCGCGTTTGGTGGCGGCGAGGTTGTGGATCTCGTCCACGATCACGGTGGTGACGCCCGCGAGGGTGTTGCGGGCGGCGCTGGTGAGCATGAGGTAGAGGGATTCGGGGGTGGTGATGAGAATGTCGGGCGGGTTGCTGATGAGTTGGCGGCGTTCGCGTGCGGGGGTGTCGCCGCTGCGCACACCCACGCTGATGTTCGGTTCGCCCGTGTTGTTTCCGCTCAGGCGCGTGATTCCAGTCAGTGGTGCGCGTAGGTTGCGTTCGACGTCGGCGCCGAGTGCTTTGAGGGGTGAGATGTAGAGGATGCGCGTGCCGCCTGCGGTTCCGGCTTCGTGTTCGCGGTGCAGGGCGTCGAGTGCCCAGAGGAAGGCGGCGAGGGTTTTGCCGGAGCCGGTGGGGGCGATGATGAGGGTGTTGTTGCCGTTGCGGATGCTCTCCCAGGCGCCTTCTTGGGCGGCGGTGGGTGCGCTGAAGGTAGCGCGGAACCAGTCGCGTACGGGGGTGGAGAAGTGGGAGAGTGCGTCGGTCATGTATCTATTATGGCGGGGTTTATGGTGTGCGCCTCTTGAATTGTTGGGGGTTGGGGGAGGAAGATGTGCTTGACAGTGTCTCTACAGAGTATGTAATGTTTTACCCGTAAAGTAATCGACTGAGAGAACAACACAAAGGAGCACCACCATGACCCGCCTGACTGAAGAACAGCTCATCAGCCTCTTCCACGAGCCGCGCACCGTCTCCTCCTTCACCGAGGAACCCGTCACCGACGAGCAGCTGCGCCGCATCCAGGAACTGACCTACTACGGCCCCACCGCCTTCAACAGCCAGCCCCTGCGCATCACCTGGGTCAAGAGCCCTGAGGCACGCGAGCGCCTCGTCGCACACCTGGCAGACGGCAACAAGGCAAAGACCCAGGCGGCACCGGTGACCGCAATCCTCTCCGCAGACGCAAACTGGGTAGAGCACGCCGACACCTTCAACCCCAACGCTGCCGGCTTCATCAAGGGCTTCTACACCACCGAGGAGCTCGCCACCCCCGCCGCTGAGCTGAGCGCTCACCTGCAGGCAGGCTACTTCATTACCGCAATCCGCGCCCTCGGCCTGGATGCCGGCCCCATGACCGGCGCAGACTTCGCCGGCATCAAAAAGGAATTCTTCGCGGACAACGCAGAGATCCCCTTCCTGATCGTCAACCTCGGCCACGGCGAGGCTCCCGCATACCCGCGCGGTGCACGCTTCAGCCACGATGAGGTTACTCGCTCCCTCTAAGAGCGCGCAGCTATGGTATGACTAAAGCTAAACCCTAGATTCAGACTTATAGACAGCTCAAGGGCGGTTCCCCATCACGGGGAACCGCCCTTGAACTATATGTGCGTTATACGCGCCGGTTTCTTAACCCTGAAATGCCGCGTTAGCGGGCACCAAACTGACCCACCGACAGCTGCGGAACAGACGAGGAACACGCGGTCGTATCCAGCGGAACAATCACGCCACCGGAACCGGAGGGAAGACCCACCAGGAAGCCCTGAACCGGGCGGCTACCACATGCGTCACCGAAGCGTGCCGGGTACACCGAACGCAACACCGCGGTGGTGCTATCGCCGGGGTTGAGGGTCACGCCCGCAGAGTTCATGTACTCATCAGAGGTGGAAGCCTCACGACCGATCCAGGTGCCCGAAGGACCCGCATGCACCACGCGCGGGTAGCCGCGCAGGGTGCAGGAAGAATCCGAAGAATTCTGGAAGTACAGGGTGTAGTTTCGGGCGCCGGGGGAGCCATCTCCAATGGACACCGAAATGTTCAGGTCGTCCAGATCGCACTGGCCGGGGCCTTCAGCAGTGTTGTTGGAGGAGTTCGAAGAACGATCCGAGGAATTCGACGAGTTTGACGAATTCGATGAGCTCGACGAACGTGAAGACTCCGAAGAATGGGAGGATCCGTTCGACGAATGAGAACCCGACTGTGAAGACGAGTTTGAGCTCTTCTGGGAATCCTGCTGAGAATCTGCAGAGTCGTCTGACTTGTTCTGCTCGGAACCCTCGTGGGAGGACCCAGAAGAGTGAGAGTCCGAGTTCTGCTTCGACTCGTGAGTCTCAGCATGGGAAGAAGACTCGGAGTGCTCAGAGGAAGAGCCGTGGTTCTCCGCATCGGGAGAGTTCACCACGGTAATAGAGCCCGGGGTCACCGAAGAGGTAGCCCCGTCAGAAGCTACTCGAATCGTGCCGGGCTTGACCGAAGCCGAAGCACTCGGCTGCGCCGAGGTGCCTTCAGCTTCCTGACCGGCCTGGGACGCGCCGCATCCGCTGAGCGCTAGCACGCCGCAGAGGAGGGTGGTTGATGCGAGTACCTGAGCCGATTTAAACATGATTACATCGCCGCCTGCATTTGGATTTCTGCTCCGTCCATACCGGGGGCGTACTCGACCTGGCAGCACAGGCGGGAGTACTCGTTGGCGACGTCATCGACCATGTCGAGCAGGTCCTGCTCAGCTTCGGTGCGCTCACCGGAAGCTTCGAAGTGCTCGGGGTCGATGAAGCCGTGGCAGGTAGCGCAGGATGCGTTACCACCGCAGGTTGCGAGGACCGGCACACCGTTAGCCTGGAGGGTTTCCAGGAGGGTGTGGTGGTCTTCCCACTGAATGTCGTAGTTTACGCCTGCTTCGTCAGTGACCTTAATCGTTACGCCCATGCGTTCTCCTTCTTCTGTAGTGATGCGTTTCTATTGTAGAGGTAGGGGCTGTTAATCACCGTACTTTGTGGCGCATCCCCAACCCTACCGTCACGCATATCACGGGAACGCATATTAATTTTTATGCTGAATAGCATGTATGTATTGCCCCCAGTCTACCGCGTATTGCCCTGACAATGCGGGATATCAGCGCCAACGAATACTGCCCCCAGATGCAAAGACATGCTGGGGGCAGTATAAAGAACCGGCACGCAGGGGCGCTTTAACGGTGACGAAGACCTACTTTGATTCCTTCTCCGCAGTCTTCTCGGTGTCCTGCTTTTCTGCGCTGTGGTTATCGGCGTTCTGGACGCTTCCTCCGGGGCCGCGCACAATACCGCGTACACTATCGCGCGGATCGGCGTAGCGCAGGTCGATACCGAAGGTATTGCGGATTTGGCGTGCCGAGTTCAGGTGCCAACGCTGCGAATCCGACGGAGTCACCGAGGTGACCGCCTTCTGACCCGGAGCCAGCTTCTCGTGGCGAATATCGTAGTGCTTACCGCCCATGGTGATGGTGAAGCCGTGCTCCTGCAACAGCTGCACGAACGCATCCACATCGTGCGGGATCTTGCGGCCGCGCTGCCTCTTTGTGCCGCTCATCCTCGGCTGCGACTCGAAGGGGTTGCGGCTGGGCGCGGTGCCGCGGCTAATACGGATTACCTGCTGGTCGGAGTGCGAGAACTCCACCTGGTAGCCGTTGAGCGAGTACACGGTGCGGCTACTGCCGGGAATCGGGCGGCGGTCCTCGGCCTCATCCAGGATGCGGGCAATGTACTCGCCGGTCAGGCCGAGCGCCTTCAGCTGTGCCTGAGCATCGGGGGAGAGCTGGTAGCCTCCAGCGAGAGCCTGCAGCGGGCGTAGCGCGAGAACTTCGGCGGTCAGGGGGTTGAGCACCACCTGGTAGCCTTCCTCTTCATGCGTGTAGAGGGTGACTTCGCGGCCGTAACGGTTCTCCTGCGCGCTTTCTTGAACCACCGTGCTTACAGGGGATTCGATGATGTCCAGCAGCAGCTCGTAGGTGAGCCCGTGGCGCATCATGTAATCCATGACGCCGGGGAGCACGCCGTAGATGCGGCGGCGCGGCGGCACGTCACCGTAGAATTCCTTCTCGATGCGCGCGGCAATACGCTGGTTCTCCAGCGGCACCTCGGTCAGCGGAATGAGGCGCTGATTGGAGGGGCGAATCTTGGCGCGTGCGGCGGCGGGCTTGGGCGCCTGACGGTATGCGTCCACGAGTGCCTGCTGCTGCTCCATGAATTCCTGGGCAATGAGCGGTAGGAGGGTGAAGTAGAGCTCTGCCGCTTCGGGCTTGAGCGCGCCGTTCTCATCGAGTAGGGAGGCGCCATCCTTGGAGAGCAAATCCCACGGCTTATCGCTTGCAGTGTTCTCTTCGGAGCCCTGCTCATCGCGGTAGCTATAGGCGGCGAGGGAGGCAAGCTCCTGCAGACGAACGTACACCTCGAGAGGAATAGTGATCTGCTTAGCGGACATTATTTCTCCTCCTCGGTGGTGTTTTCTGCCTGGGCTGCCTTATCTTCTGCCTGTTTCGCCAGGGTGTTGCTGAGCTCTTCGAGCTGTGCCTTGCGCAGGTTCTCCGCGTGCAGAACATGGAAATCCGGGGTCTTCGCCAGGGCAAGAACGGTCCGCTCATCGGGCGAAACCGCAATTTCCAGACCCTGCGCCGCGTAGATGCGGGTCCAGCCTTCAGCCATGCGCACGCTCTCGGGGCTGCTCAGTGCCTGAAGCATCAGGTCGAAAACGAACGGCGGGTTCTTCTTCAGGAAGGTCCGGGCGCGCTCGCTGAATTCGAGCTCCAAGGCGTTGAGCGAGGTGTATTCGCCCTGAGCCAGGGATGCCTGTACCGCTTCGTTGTATTCGGCGTCGTATTCGTCAATGACGGTGATAACTTCGGCGGAGGCGGTGTTTACGTCCACTCGGTAGTCGTCGTGGGTGAAGCGAATCGTCCAGTCGTTGAGGCGTTCTGCCGCGCCTTCACGCAGGATGGTGCGCACGAGCTCTTCGCTGATATTTTCTCGTTCGAGGCGGGCGCGTAGGCTCGGGCGCAGACGGTAGCTGCGTTCGCGGTCCTCGGCGGTAATGGCGCGAGGTACGGCGGCTACCGGTTCTGCTGCCGGAGTGCTCGGGGTGGGTGCGGCAGGCATCGGTGCACCCGGTTCCGGTGCAACGGGTTTCAGCGCAGCGGGCTTCGGCGCGCTCGGCTTGGGAGTTGCGGGTGCGCCCGGTAGGGACTGGCTGAGTACGGGCGACTCTTCAACAGGTGCCTGCTCGCTAGATACTGCCGTATGGGTAGCTTCTGCGGCTTCGGCAGCTTGTTGGCGGGCACGCAGACCCTCCAGGTACTCTTCGATGCGCGGCGGTCGGTAGGTTAGCGTGGACTTGCGGAACATACCGGGGGAGGGAGCACCGGGAGTCGGGGCCGCAGGCTTCGGCACAGCGGGCTTGGGTGCTGCAGGTTTCGGCACAGCGGGCTTGGGCGCTACGGGAGCAACCGTGGTGGGCGTCGGAACCGTCTCTTCTGTAGTCGCCTCTGCGGGTGCCTCCACGGGCGCTTCTTCCGGCACGCTGGGAGCCGATGCGGGAGCCGATGCGGGAGCCGGGGCGGGAGCCGGGGCGGGTGCCTGTGCCGCGCGGGCGGCAAAGAGCGCGGGGGAAGGCGCGGGCTTCGGGGCTGCAGGCTTGGGCGCAACAGAAGCACTCACTTCCGTACCCTCAACTACTGCAGGTTTGGCGGGGCTAGTTTCAACATCAGCCGTAGGCTCTACAGTATTTTCAGCTGACTGCTCTTGCAACTCGCCCTGTTCCTCATCAACAGGCTCTTCCTCACCGCGGCGTAGGGCGGCAACGAGTTCCTGACGGGAAGTATAAGGAATGATTTCCTCGGGAGAGTCGATATATCGGGGGAAATTCTCGTAGAGAATCTTCGCCGCGGCCTCAAAGAGCTTCTCCGCGGTGGTGTTGGTGGCGGGTGCGCAGGGGCAGAGGATCTCCTGGCGCTGCGCGTCGTAGAGGGACCAGTGGGCGCATCGTTCGGTGGGCGGGAAGTAGTCGAGTGTTCCCAGGTCGGCTATATCGATGAGCGCACCTATCAGGGACTGCGGAATGGATAGCTGTGCCATAGTGCTCCTTCGCGTTGTATGCTCTCCAGCCTATGTGTGGAGGGTCTTCTTTCCATCCTAGGCGTTTTTTTGGCGGGTGTGCCCCGGAGCACGTCATCTGGGAGCGTAAATCTGTGGATTCACAGGTTGAGGCGCACTTTTGGGCGCGGCGTTAGTCGGTGGAGCGTCCTTGCTCCACCTTTATACAGGTATCACTGCGTGCTGTAGCTTCTATACGTCGTAGTTTCTAGATAACGTCTGCCGTGTGCGTGGTCGCCTGTGCTGGGTCCGGCGCTTTCGGCGGGGCATTTTCTGATTTATGGGGATACAAAAAATCCCCGGTTCCGAAGAACCGGGGATTGTTGGTGCGCCCGAAGGGATTCGAACCCCCAACCTTCTGATCCGTAGTCAGATGCTCTATCCGTTGAGCTACAGGCGCATGTTCCTCGCTTCGGATTTCTTCAACCCGTCGCGGCAACAGGTACTACTATACGGATGTCCTTGGATGTGTGCAAGCCGAAAAACTCGAAATTTACCCAAAATCCCCTCCGCAGGGATCGAAAGCACCCCGTTTTACCGCATGATTCCGGGGTTTTTGTGCTCGCAAAATTTTTTCAAAATATTTTTGTTCCGACCCAAAACTGGCGCTGCAGGTCCCTGAAATCCCCGAAGGATTCCGCCGTGCGCCCTAAAAATCCTTTACAGAAATCCTCTCGTACTCTAAGAATGTGATGCGCAGAACGTAAGAAATGGCGTCATAGAAAGCTCTGCAGACCATTAATGCGTTATTCTGTAAGCATCACGAGGAAGTGGAGACTGTCCAAGCGTGCATATTTACCATTATTTGCACGCTTGTAGTGTTTAACTGCTTCTTTGTTACCGCAGACCTATCCGGATCAACGTAGTATCCGGGCCACCAATCGAAGGGGAAAACGTCAATGGCTGACACCTCAACTCGTACTCTCTCTGCTGAGCTCGAAAAGGAGCTGCAGAGCGCACCCACTACCCACCAGGGCCTTCTGGACTGGGTTCGCGAAGTTGCGGCCCTGACCCAGCCCGCACACATCTACTGGGTCGATGGCACCCAGGAAGAATACGACCGCCTCGCTCAGGAACTGGTCGACGCTGGCACCTTTGTTCGCCTGAGCGATCACGAATTCCCGAACTCTTACGCAGCTTTCTCCGATCCTGACGACGTTGCACGTGTCGAGGAGCGCACCTTCATCTGCTCCGAGACTGAAGAAGGCGCAGGCCCGACCAACAACTGGCGCGACCCCGTCGAAATGAAGCAGACCCTGACCGGTCTGTTCGAGGGCTCCATGCGCGGTCGTACCATGTACGTCATTCCCTTCGTCATGGGCTCCCTGAAGGCTAAGAACCCCAAGATTGCTGTTGAGCTCAGCGACTCCGCATACGTTGTCTGCTCCATGCGCATCATGGCAACCATCGGTAAGGACGTTCTTGCCAAGCTGAACGAGACCAACGGCTTCTTCGTCAAGGCTCTGCACTCTGTCGGTGCACCCCTGGAGCCCGGTCAGGAAGATGTTCCCTGGCCTTGCAACCCCGAGAAGTACATCGTCCAGTTCCCCGAGACCCGCGAAATCTGGTCCTTCGGCTCCGGTTACGGCGGTAACGCACTGCTCGGTAAGAAGTGCTACGCACTGCGTATCGCATCCGTCATCGGCCGCGACGAGGGCTGGATGGCAGAGCACATGCTCATCCTGAAGGTCACCAACCCCGAGGGCAAGGTTCGCTACATCTCCGCAGCGTTCCCCTCCGCATGTGGCAAGACCAACTTCGCAATGATGGAGCCCACCATCGACGGCTGGAAGGCTGAGATGGTCGGCGACGACATCGCATGGATTGAGTTCGACGAGAACCACCAGGCACGCGTGGTCAACCCCGAGGCTGGCCTGTTCGGTGTGGCACCGGGTACCGGTTACTCCACCAACCCGAATGCTATGAAGGCTATTGCTAAGGGCAACACCATCTTCACCAACGTTGCACTGACTGACGACGGCTCCGTCTGGTGGGAGGGCAAGACCGACGAGGCTCCCGCTCACCTGATTGACTGGACCGGTAAGGACTGGACCCCCGAGTCTGGCCGCCCGGCAGCTCACCCGAACTCCCGCTTCTGCACCCCCGCATCCCAGGTCGACATGCTCGCTCCCGAGTACTACGACCCCGAGGGTGTGCCGTTGAGCGCTATCGTTCTGGGTGGTCGCCGCAAGACCACCATCCCGCTGGTTTCTGAGTCTGAGAGCTGGGAGCAGGGCGTGTTCCGCGCTGTCACTCTGTCCTCTGAGACCACTGCGGCTGCTAAGGGTGCCGTCGGCGTGATTCGCCGCGACCCGATGGCTATGCTGCCCTTCATCGGTTACAACGCTGGTGACTACTTCAAGCACTGGATTGACCTGGGCAAGAAGCACGGCGCTGAGAACATGCCGAAGGTCTACTACGTCAACTGGTTCCGCCGCACCCCCGACGGTGGCTTCGCATGGCCCGGCTTCGGCGAGAACTCTCGCGTTGTGAAGTGGATCTTCGACCGCCTGGACGGCAAGGCTGGCGGCGAGGAGACCTTCCTGGGCACCGTTCCCGCCAAGGAAGACCTGGACCTGACCGGTCTGGAGATCTCCGAGGAGGAGCTGAAGGCTGCTCTGGCTGTCTCGAAGGACGAGTGGGCTGCTGAGCTGCCCGGCATCGACGAGTGGCTGGCTAAGTTCGGCGACAAGCTTCCCGCCGAGGTTCGCGAGCAGCGCGATGCTCTGGCAAAGGCCCTGGAGGACTAATCCTTCGAAGGAACTAAAACTCTTCGCTGAGCCGTATGGTTGAGCGTTTGGAAGGGGTGGAATCTCACTGTGAGGTTCCGCTCCTTCCTTCCTTTTATGGGAAGGTTTTGAATCCCCGTCAGATGGGAACCGCCGAGTTTCTCTTGGAGCTATGAGTGTAAGGCTATGCAGTCTACTTGTTCTTGAGAAATACTCTAAAGACATTGGGAGGGTGGCGAGAATACGATAGTGGGTAATCCTGATTTCTTGCACTCTCACTGCACCGATACAATGCCAATGTAAGATTTTGAGCGCTCTGTGCCTTGGCTGGTTCGGAGCATTTGTTGCCGTTGATGTAGAAGCGGCGGTATCACGAGAAAGATAGAAGGAGTATCCATGCGTTTGACAGCATTCTCGGATGTCTCGCTCCGCGTTCTGATGCTCCTGTCTGCCCTGGAGCCCGGTCAGAAGCTTTCTACCCAGAAGATTGCTGAGGGAGTGGATACCCCCTACAACCATGTGGCGAAGGCTGTGGCCTTCCTCGTGAACATGGGTTATTTGGATTCGACCCGCGGTCGTTCCGGCGGCGTTATGCTCTCGGATGCGGGCCGCTCTGCGACCGTCGGCACTGTTCTTCGTGCTACTGAGGGCGATATCCCCATGATTGAGTGCGAGGATGAGAACGGTCACTGTCCCCTCGATAAGTTCTGCCGCCTGCGCAATGTTTTGGCGAAGGCTCGTGAGGCGTTCTACGCATCGGTTGATTCGGTCATCATTAGCGAGTTGACCGCTGGTGCGCGCCCTGTTGGTCCGGTATTTGTGGAGCTAGGCTTCGCGCCTCCGGAGAATGCGCTGACTGTGCGCTAAATCGTTGACCCGATAACTTTTTAGTATGTGTGGAGCTTTCTAATAGGAGGCTCCACCCTATTTTTTATGGCGCTTTATCTGCCGGTATGGGGGTGGATTGCTGTGTGCGGTGTGCTTGCGGGGTCCTTTTGGGAGGGTCTTTTTACCTCTTGACGTACAGCGAGCAGTGTTCGGTTGAATCTAAAATTTGTGCAGTAAATGCAGAATATTGCAAATTTGCTTTTCAAATGCAGAAAATGTGACCATATTCATTTTTGCACCACACTGCATACTTTCCTGGGTAAATATATTTTCACTCCGGTATTTTTATACATGTTTCCAGGCTGGTCACTCGCCGATTGTAGAAGTGCGGCTGAAAATATATAGTGTGACGCGCAACTCTATCTTTGAGTCAGGGTGAACCATAAGTCGCATCCACAGTGCCAAATAACCCTCAGAGCATGACCTGCACACAGCGCAAGCACCCCGCAAAATGCTACGGTAAGGGTGCTTTATAAACACTTCGTCACCAACTGAGCTGTCCGAGTGAACGCCCCAGCATCACACATATCAAGGGCATCATCACAACGACCAGGTGACCACACAGGAAGAAGGCAAGACATGCTCTCCGAGAAGTCCCGCCCCATTATTGAGGCAACGCTGCCCATCATTGCTGAGCGCATCAACGACATCACCCCCGACTTCTACCGTCGAATGTTCGCCGCTCGCCCCGACCTGATGGACGGCATGTTCTCCCGCTCCTCCCAGCTCGAAGGCACCCAGCCCCGCGCACTTGCAGGCTCCATCGCTGTGTTCGCTTCCTACATCGTTGAGCACCCGGACTCCTACCCCGACGAAGTCCTCTCCCGCGTTGCTCACAAGCACGCCTCCCTGGGCCTGAAGGAAGAAGAGTACCCCACCGTCTACAAGTACCTCTTCGAGGCAATCGCCGCTAACCTCGGCGATCTGGCAACCCCCGAAATCGTTGAGGCATGGACCGAGGTCTACTGGCTCATGGGCAACGCCCTCATCAAGCTGGAGAAGGGCCTGTACGCTTCCCAGGCAAACGACGTCATGTTCGCGCCCTTCAAGCTCGTTGACCGCAAGGAGACCGGCGAGAACGTCGTCGTGCTGACCTTCGAGCCCGCCGACGAAACCCCCATGACCGAGTCCAAGGGCGGCCAGTACATCTCCATCGTAGTTCCCGCACGTGACGGTCTGCGCCAGGCACGCCAGTACACCCTGCTGCCCAGCGAAAAGAACCAGCGCCGCATCGGTGTGAAGCTCGACCCCAACGGCGAGATGACCTCCATCCTGCACGAACTGAAGATCGGCGACGTCGTCGAGATCTCCAACCCCTACGGTGACCTGACCCTGGAAGGCTTCGGCAACCCCGAGGCACCCCTGTACCTCTTCTCCGCAGGTATCGGCACCACCCCCATGCTCAGCTTCCTCTCCGAGCTGATTGAGAAGGGCTCCCAGCGCCCCGTAACCGTAGTTCACGCGGACCGTAGCCTGGACACCTGGCCCCTGCGCGAAGAGCTCACCGAGCTCGTCAACAAGCTGCCCAACGCACGCCTCATCTCGTTCATCGAGGGTGAGGGCGGCGACTTCGCCGGCCGTGTTGACGTGTCCAAGCTGGACGTGCCCTCCGACGCTAACGTTTACCTCTGCGGCCCGCTGCCCTTCATGCAGGGCGTACGCTCCGCACTGGTGGAGGCAGGCGTCCCCGGCAAGAACATCAACTACGAGATCTTCGGCCCCGACCAGTGGATGCTCCACGACCAGGCTCGCGAAGCGTAAAAACCCCGTAAGCCGGCTCGTCCGCTAGGTTCCTTAAACCCGGCTAGGTTCTCCTCTTAGACAGAAGAACCTAGCCGGGTTTTTAGAACTCAAACTAAAAAGTCCCGCCCCGCAGACGAATCTGCGGGGCGGGACTTTTTAGTAGCTAGCTAGCGCTTAGCCCTGGCGAACCAGAGCCAGAACCTCGTCACGGACGCGCTCCATAGTCGCAACATCCGGTGCCTCAAGGTTCAGGCGCAGGAAAGGCTCGGTGTTCGAAGGACGCAGGTTAACCCACCAACCCTCTTCGGTGTTGGTGAAGGTGGTGCCGTCAGAGTCCTCAACAACCACGGGAGCGTTAGCGTAGTGTGCACGAACGCGGTCCACAGCTGCAGCCTTGTCTTCCAGCTCGGAGTTAATCTCACCGGAAGCAACGTACGGGGAGTACTTCGCGCTGATCTCGGAGAGGGGCTTGTCGCCGCCACCCAGAGCAGCCAGCACGTGCATTGCAGCGAGCATGCCGGTGTCTGCGTTGAAGAAGTCCTTGAAGTAGTAGTGAGCGGAGTGCTCGCCACCGAAAACGCCGTTCTCCTCAGCCATGACAGCCTTGATGAAGGAGTGGCCCACGCGGGTCTTCACTGCGCGGCCGCCCAGCTTCTCAACCAGCTCAGGAACAGCCTTCGAAGTAATCAGGTTGTAAATGATGACGGGCTCTTCATTGCCCTCAGCCTTCGCACGAGCAATCTCGCGCTCAGCAACCAGAGCGGTCACAGCCGAAGGAGTAACGGGCTCGCCCTTCTCGTCGATGACGAAGCAGCGGTCAGCGTCGCCGTCGAATGCCAGACCAATGTCGGCACCGTGCTCAACAACAGCCTTCTGCAGGTCAACCAGGTTAGCCGGCTCCAGCGGGTTAGCCGGGTGGTTCGGGAAGGTACCGTCCAGCTCGAAGTACAGGGGAACAATTTCCAGGGGCAGGCCCGGCAGGATGGTGTCGCCCAGAACAGCGGGAGTGGTCATACCACCCATGCCGTTACCAGCGTCAACAACAACCTTCAGGGGGCGGATGGAAGACAGATCAACCAGCTTGCGCAGGTACTCTGCGTAAGGCTTGAGAATGTCCTTCTCAGAAACGGTGCCGACCTTCTCCACCGAAGGAATCTCGCCCGAATCCAGGTACTTCTGAGCCAGATCGCGAATATCGAACAGACCGGACTCGGAAGACAGGGGAACAGCGCCAGCCTTAGCCATCTTCATGCCGTTGTACTCTGCGGGGTTGTGGCTAGCGGTGAAGGTAACACCGGCAGCGTTCTCAACGCCACATGCGAAGTACAGAACGTCAGTGGAGATCAGGCCGATCTTCTCAACATTTGCACCGCGAGCGGTTGCACCCTGGGCGAATGCATCCATGAATTCGGGGGAGGAGGGGCGCATGTCGCCACCGACCAGGATGGTCTGGCCCTCCAGGCCCAGAATATCTACGAAAGCCGCGCCAGTGGCACGAACAGTCTCTGCGGTAATGGTCTCGCCGACAATGCCACGCACGTCGTACGCTTTGAATGAGTCATGTAGATTAATAGTAGTCACGCCTTTTATTTTAGCGGTAAAGAAGTGTAATTAGCCTCTATAATGGGCAGGTAAAACCTTATAAATTCTGCTGAATGTATGGGTTTTTTATCACGTCACTTGCTTCAAACAACTCACGTCGAGAGGTATTTTCCCCCATGGGTGAGATTTTTTCCCTAAAAAACCAGATTCAGAATTATGCGTGGGGCTCCCGCGAAATTCTCGGACGCATGCGTGGCGTGCCTGTCCCCACCGAACAGCCTGAGGCTGAGGTGTGGGTTGGCGCGCATCCGGCTGCACCTTCCCGTGCCACCGTTGATGGCACTGAATCCCCGCTCAACGAGCTGATTGTGGAGAACCCCTCCCGTTTCCTGCGCCCGGACCGTACCTCCGACTGGTTCCCCTTCCTCTTTAAGATTCTTGCGATTGATGCGCCGCTGTCCATTCAGGTGCACCCCACCCCCGAGCAGGCTATCGCTGGTTTCGAGGACGAGCAGGCACGCGGCATCGCGATTGACGCGCCGCACCGCAACTACAAGGACCGCTACTCCAAGCCCGAAACCGTCATCGCGTTGACCCAGATGCGCGTGCTCACCGGTGTGCGGACCTCCGAACAGCTGGCAGAACTGGCGAAGGCATTCAAGGCTGACTGGCTGGCAGAGCGCGTGGAGCTTACCCCCAAGCAGCTGTTGACCGAGATTATTCGCATGCCCGAAGACGCTGCCGCAACCGCTGTTGAACAGCTCGTCGAGGTGGCAGCACAGCTGACCGGCTCCGAAAACGCGCTCATTGCTGACGCCGCCGAGCTCGTACAGATTGTTGCCGGCAAGTACCCCGGCGACCGCGGCCTGCTCGTCGCATTCGTCATGAACCTGGTGCACCTGGCACCCGGCGAATCCGCATTCACCCCCGACGGCCAGGTGCACGCCTACGTCTCCGGTACCGCCATTGAGCTGATGAACCCCTCCGATAACGTGATGCGCGCGGGTCTGACCGCAAAGCACATCGACACCGAGGAGCTCATCAAGGTTCTCGGCGAAAGCCAGGACGCCCCCGTGATTCAGCGACCCACCCCCGATAACGCACCCGTGGGCACCTATGCCATGTGGGATGAGCGCATGAGCGTAACCCGCATCCGCGTTGAAGAGGGCAAGCCGCAGGAATACACCTTCGAGGGTATTAGTGCCGCACTGAGCGTATCCGGTGAAATCACCATTCACGCGGCAGACGGCAACGGCACCGAAGAGTTCGTGCTGGGCGCCACCGAGTCGGTACTGCACGTGGGTGAGCCCTCCGAGGCAACCCTGAGCGGTAATGGCGAGCTGTACATTGCTTCTTATGTTTAGGAAATAATCCTCGATAACTAAAACTTCTAGACAGTTATAATCTAGCCAGATATAAGGAGTGTCGAAAGATACTTCAAGACTGGCACATAATAAAGAATCCACGTTCTTCCCTGTATTTATTCAGACCGGGAAGGCGTGGATTTTTTATGCCCCGAATATGGGATGCAGGGGATATTTTTGTGTCTACCTTACACAGTGTGTTCTGGGTAACCTATAATTGCTCTTATAAATATGCGTATACCTGTGCCTTTATGCACCTCTTCATTGGGTACGCAGCCCCAAACCACTAGGAGAACACCGTGAAGATTATCCTCACTGTCACAGGCATCGACCACGAAGGCATCATCGCCGCCGTGACCGCAACCCTCGCCGAGCGCAAGGTCAACGTCCTTGACGTCTCCCAGACCATCATGGGCGAATACTTCACCATGATCATGCACTGCTCCTTCGACGAAACCCAGCAGAACCTCATCGACCTGCAGGAAGCCATGACCGGTGTCGAACACGAACAGAAGGTCCAGATTCGCATCCAGGCAGAATCCATCTTCAAGGCAATGCACACCATCTAGGCAGCCACCATGATGAATGACAATATTCTTGAAACCATCCGAATGATCGAGGAGCAGAAGCTCGACATTCGCACCGTCACCATGGGCATCTCCCTGCTCGACTGCGCCGACTCCGACGGCGAAGTAGCCCGCCGCAAGATTTACGACAAGATCACCAGCCGCGCGGCAAACCTCGTCAGCGTTTGCGAAGGTATCGAAGCCGAACTCGGCATCCCGATTGTCAACAAGCGCATCGCCGTCACCCCCATCGCACTGGTGGCAGGCGCCTCCAACGATGAGGACTACGTGGAGTTCGCCCGCACCCTCGACGCAGCTGCTAAGGCAGTCGGCGTGAACTTCGTTGGTGGCTTCAGCGCTCTCGTCGATAAGGGCATGACCCCCGCTGATGAAAAGCTGATTCGCTCCATCCCGCGAGCGCTCGCAGAAACCGATGTGGTCTGCTCCTCCGTAGACATTGGATCTTCCCGCGCCGGCATTAACATGAGCGCCGTCAAGCTCATGGGTGAAACCATCCGCGCCACCGCAGACCTGACCGCGGACGCACACGGCTTCGGCTGCGCCAAGCTCGTCGTCTTCGCGAACGCCGTCAGCGACAACCCCTTCATGGCGGGCGCATTCCACGGCGTGCAGGAGGCAGACACCACCATCTCCGTAGGTGTCTCTGGCCCCGGCGTGGTACACCGCGCCCTGCTGAAGGTCCGCGGCGAATCCTTTGACACCTGCGCCGAAGAAATCAAGAAGGCAGCCTTCAAGATTACCCGCGTCGGTCAACTGGTCGGTACCCTCGCCGCTGAACGCCTTGGCGTGCAGTTCAACATTATCGACCTCTCTCTGGCACCCACCGCAGAGATTGGCGACTCGGTCGCACACATCCTCGAAGAGATGGGTCTGGAAACCGTCGGTACCCACGGCACTGTTGCGGCCCTCGCGTTGCTCAACGACGCGGTGAAGAAGGGCGGCCTCATGGCGTGCTCGAACGTCGGTGGCCTCTCCGGGTCCTTCATCCCGATCTCTGAGGACATCGGCATGATTGAATCCGCAGCCGCCGGACACATCAGCCTCGACAAGCTTGAAGCGATGACCGCCATCTGCTCGGTGGGTCTGGACATGGTCGCGGTTCCCGGCGATACCCCCGCCGCCACCCTCGCAGCAATGATTGCCGACGAAGCAGCAATCGGTGTGATGAACCACAAGACCACCGCGGTCCGCGTCATCCCGGCGGTTGGTCTGGGCGTAGGCGACATGGTTGAGTTCGGCGGCCTGCTCGGTCGAGCACCCGTCATGCCCACCCACACCCCCAGCGCGGAGGCGTTCATCGCCCGCTGCGGTCGTATTCCGTCGCCGGTTCACGGTTTCCGCAACTAACCTCTAAGGGCACTGCGAACCAATAGAAATGGGGAGGAACCGAAGATCATCTCTTCGGTGCCTCCCCATTTTGTGTTGTATTGAAGATCCAAAGACGCTTGTTCGAGCGTTTCTAGTACACGAAGCGGCTCATCAACGCCTCAAGCGCCAGACGCGCATTCGCATTTGTCTTCAGGCGACGCAGAGTCAGCTCGACCGCCTGCACATCCTCCAGCAGTTGCTGGGCGGAACGGCGGGTGCAGAACGCCTCCAGAGGCTCTCGCAAATGCTCATTGACCAGCGGAGCCTGCGCAGACAGAGCCACCGTCAACGCATCACGCAGAACCGTCTGAACCTGAGCCACAGAACGCAACAGCGTATCGGAGGAAACACGCTTAGCGCGGCGCTTCTGTTGCTCCTCCAGGCGGCGAACCTGCGCTCGCAAGGACGGAGAAACACGCTCACCCTCGCGAATACCCAGCAGAGCCAGAAGCTCCTGGCGTTCCTGCTCATCCTTGAGAGCAGAGACAGCCTGTGCGTCCTGGTCGGCAAGGTCGGTGAGCTTCTCTGCTGCGTTGAAAGCCGAAGAAATAGAACGAACATTCAGAATCAGGGAGGTAATCAATTCCCGACGAGCCATCGCCTGCTCATCGGTCGCCAAACGGTACCCCTCCTGCGCATCACCCAGAGCCAGACGCGCCGCACGCTGCGCCAAAGGATCCACCACACCGTGCGCCAACAAATACTCGTGCACCTGCGCATCGGTAGGAACCGGCAACTGCACCGGACGGCACCGCGAACGAATCGTCACCAGCACATCGGTGGGGGAGGGCGCCGTCAACAACCAAATCGTATGCGGCGGCGGCTCCTCAATCGCCTTCAACAACACATTGGAGGTACGCTCCGGCATGCGCTCGGTGTCCTCCACCAGAATCACGCGCCAGCGACCCACGGTCGGGCGGTCCTGAGCCTTCATGACCAGCTCGCGCGCCTCATCAATGCTGATGTACGTCGCCTCGGTACTAAAGTGCGTAAAATCTGCGTGCGAACCGTTCATGACGGTCACGCAGCCCTTGCACTGGCCGCATCCGCGGTTCTGCGGGTCGGGCTGCTCGCACAGTAGCGCGGCAGCGAAAATTTTTGCAGCCTCACGGTGAGGCGCACCGGTCGCGCCCGTGAAAAGCCAAGCGTGCGTGGGGCGGGCGGCGGCGGCATCCGTGTGTAGTTGCTGGAGCTTATCGGCGGGAATCAGCAGGGTATCCCAGAGGCTCATGAGTCCTCCTTACCGGTGCGGACCAGCTCGCGAGCGGCAAGTAGAGGCTCAATCACCTCGAGCACGCGCGCGTGTACCTGCTCAATCGTTCCCACACCATCAATAAGGCGGTGTGAACCGTTAGCGTCCTCGCGGGCAATCTGCTCGAAGGCACCGTGGATACGTGCCTTGAACGCGGCGCCTTCAGCCTCAATACGGTCGACGGTGCCGCGCTGGTCCATGCGTTCCTGCTCGGCGCTCAGCGGCACGCTCAGCAATAGGGTTGCATCGGGTACCAGATCGGCGGTAGCCCAGCGGCTCAAATCGACGATGGTTTCAATACCCAGATCACGGCCAACACCCTGGTACGCGGCGGAAGAATCAATATAGCGGTCACTGAGCACGATGGCGCCCTCAGCGAGCGCCGGGCGAATCAGCTGGGAGGCGTGAGCCGCGCGGGATGCCGCAAAGATTAGCGCCTCGGTGCGGTCGTCAATGGTGCCCTGACCTGCTTCCAGGACGAGGGCTCGCAGCTTCTCGCCGATCTCGGTGCCGCCGGGTTCGCGGGTGGTGATGACACGGTATCCGCGGGCGCTGAGTGCTTCATTCAGCAGGGCGAGCTGGGTGGTTTTGCCGGCGCCGTCGCCTCCTTCGACCACGATAAAAAGCCCGCGGCGACCGGTCGGGTCGTCGGGAAGATTCTGTGCATCGGGGGTGTAGCTGAGAGTATCCATCACCTTTAAGGGTACCGGGTCTCTTAGCAGCACCGGTGCGGTTTTGGTGATACCTCCGCGTGGGATTGAGCGCGTATCAAGGTAAAAAACATGTAAATCCTGCGTACCGTCACCCGTGCGGGCGTGCGTTCTGGGCGCGGGTGTGCCAGGCTTAAAGACATGAGTGCAGATAACCACGACATGAATTACTCCGCAGAGACTTTCGTCGTCTCTGGCGGCCGCCCGGCACACGAGCATGACGCGCCGGTGAACCCTCCGATTGTTCTTTCTTCCACCTACCGCGGCGTGGACGCCGTGAACATTGAGCAGGACCGCGTGTACGCCCGCTTCTCGAACCCCACTTGGGAGGGCATGGAAGAGGTTGTTGCCAAGCTGGAGAACGCTACCCAGCCGGGTCTGCTGTTCCCCTCCGGCATGGCTGCCGTTGCTGCCGTCATCGACCTGGTGCCGGTTGGTTCCATTGTGCTGATTCCGAAGCACGCATACATGGCATCGGTGACCCTGTGCAAGGATTTGGAACGCCGCGGCATCATTGAGCTCGTTCGTGTGGACATTGAAGACACCGAGAGCGTTATCGTCGCTATGGAGGATGCCGCATCCCGCGCCGGCGTGACTCCCGAGAACGTGAACTACTCGGCACCGAAGGTCCTGGCGTGGCTGGAAAGCCCCACGAACCCGATGCTTGAGGTCGCTGACCTGCCTGCCCTGCTTTCTGCTGCTCGCCGCCTGGGCATTGTGACCGCGGTGGACAACACCTTCGCGACCCCGATTCTGCAGCGTCCCCTGGATTTGGGTGCTGACGTTGTGGTTCACTCTGCAACGAAGTTCCTGGCGGGTCACTCTGATGTTCTGCTGGGCATGACCCTCACCTCGAATGAGGAACTGTACAAGGCGATGCTGCACCACCGCATCACCAACGGCGCAATCCCCGGCCCCGTGGAGGCATGGCTTGGTCTGCGCGGCCTGCGCACCCTGGCACTGCGCGTGGAACGTGCTGTGCAGAACGCACAGGTGCTGGCGGAGCGTCTGAGCGAGCACCCCTTCGTGACTGAGGTGCGTTACCCGGGTCTGGAGAGCGACCGCGGCCACGAGGTTGCGAAGAAGCAGATGGACGGTTTCGGTGCGATTTTGTGCGTCACCCTGGATACCGATGCGGCTGGTGCCCGTAACGTCGTGGAGGCGTTGAAGCTGTGGACCCCGGCAACCTCTCTGGGCGGCGTGGAGTCTCTCGTGGAGCGTCGTCGTCGCCACGGTAACGAGCCGGATTCGATTCCCGAATCCCTGCTGCGCCTGTCGGTAGGTATTGAGAACGTGGATGACCTTTACAATGACTTGGTTGAGGCCTTTAAGGTTGTCCGCTAGGCACTTTGCTAGGGTTGTCTAGAGAAGCTGCTGATTCTAAGGAATACTATGTCTCCTATTCTGTTGGTCATCTATGTGACCACTCTTATCGATGTGCTACTGGCTGTTGCCGGCGCTGTGGTTGGTGTGCTGGCTTTTGTGCGTGCGTGGATGTCTCCGGCGAACGCGTACGATTTTGCCGGTAAGCGCCCGAAGAACACGTGGCTGGCTTTGACCGGTGGTTCTGCTGCGGTGTCGCTGTTTAGCGTTTTTGCTGCGGTGACTGGCGGCGGTAATACTGTACTGATTCTTCAGCTGATTGCTGCTGTGATTAGCTGTGTGTTCTTGGCTGGTGTGTGGCCTTCGGTGGGTCGCCGCCGTTTCTAGCGTTAGCTTGTGCGCTCGCTTTGTGCGATAGATGGTGAAGCCTCGTGCGCTGTCTGACGGGTTTGTCCCGGTCGGATGGTGTGCGGGGCTTTTCCCTATTTCTGGCGGGGTTTTTGAGCCTTTCGTTCTGGTAGAAAAGACCCTTATAAATTTTTGGGAGAATGCATATTTTCTAGGCTCTAAGGCATGACAAACCGGCGGGTAAATGAAAAAATAGAGGTATGACTTACAAACTAGTACTCCTGCGCCACGGCCAGTCCGAGTGGAACGAGAAGAACCTGTTCACCGGCTGGGTGGACGTTAACCTGACCGATAAGGGCCGCGCTGAGGCTAAGCGCGGCGGCGAGCTGCTGGCAGAGCGCAACATCCTCCCCGATGTTGTTCACACCTCCCTGCAGCGTCGCGCAATCAACACCGCAAACCTTGCACTGGATGCAGCAGACCGTCTGTGGATTCCTGTCAAGCGCACCTGGCGCCTGAACGAGCGTCACTACGGCGCTCTGCAGGGTAAGAACAAGTCCGAGATTCGCGAGGAATACGGCGACGAGAAGTTCATGACTTGGCGTCGTTCCTACGACGTTCCGCCGCCCCCGCTGGATGACAACGACCCCTACTCGCAGGCACACGACCCCCGCTACGCGGATGTCGAGAACGCTCCTCGCACCGAGTGCCTGAAGGACGTTCTGGGCCGTATGCTTCCCTACTGGGAGTCGGACATCAAGCCCGACCTCGCAGCAGGCAAGACCGTTCTGGTTGCTGCACACGGTAACTCCCTGCGTTCGCTGGTCAAGCACCTCGAGGGCATTTCCGACGAGGACATTGCTGGCCTGAACATCCCCACCGGTATTCCGCTGTACTACGAACTGGATGAGAACTTCCAGCCCGTCAAGCCCGGCGAGTACCTGGACCCCGAGGCTGCTAAGGACGCTATTGCTGCCGTAGCAAACCAGGGTAAGTAATACCTCCGGCAGGGTTTCACCCCTGTCATTGTGATGAGCCGTTCACCGGTAAGGTGGGCGGCTCATTGCGTTGTCTGCAAGGTTTCTGTACGGGGAGCGTGCCTGAGAAGAAGAGCATTCGCCTGAGTGCTGGGTATCGGCCACATTTATACTTATGGGGTACCCGAATGGAAGGGAAGTACATGGATGCCGGTCTGATCGCCTTTATTGCGGGCATGATAGGTCTGCTGGTGGGCGTCCTGAGCATGAATGCGGTGGCGCGTAGTGAGCGGGAGCAGGAGCGTAGTTTGGTGTCGGCGCCGGCGCTGCGTGATGGTGCCGCTCAGGTACTTGCTGTGATTGGTCGCGCCTACCTGGTGATTGATGAGGTGGGCGGCGTGGTTCAGGCTTCTCCGGGTGCGTACGCGATGGGTCTGGTGCGTGGTCATACGGTGGCGTCTGATGAGTTGGCGGATATGATTCGCACGGTGCGTCATCGCGGTATTTTTGCGGAGCGTACTTTTGAGATTGACCGCGGTGAGGGTGAGGCGCTGGTCTTGGATGTGCGTGTTGCTTCGCTGGGGGACGAGTACATTTTGGTGCTCGCGGATGACCGCACTGAGATTTCTCGTGTGCAGCGTATGCGTAATGATTTTGTGGCGAATGTGTCGCATGAGTTGAAGACTCCGGTGGGTGCGGTGAGTCTGTTGGCTGAGGCTATTGAGCAGGCGAGTGATGACCCGGAGGCGATTGAGTATTTTGTGGGGCGTCTTCATAAGGAGACGCGCCGCCTGTCTGCGCTGGTGCGTGACATTATTGAGCTTTCGCGTCTGCAGTCGACCGATGTGATTGCGCGTGGTGGTCCGGTGTCGGTGCCTTCTTTGGTTACTGATGCGGTGGACCGTTCGCATATTGTGGCGGAGGAGAAGGACATTCAGATTTCTACCCGCATCGAGGAGGTGCCCGAGGTGTACGGTGACGCCGAGCTGCTCGGTATTGCTGTGCAGAACCTGGTGGAGAACGCGGTGCGTTATTCGCCGGAGCATACGAAGGTGGATATTTGGGTGCATCGTGTGGCTGATCAGCTGCTGGTTGAGGTTGCTGATCAGGGCGTGGGTATCCCGGAGGACGAGCAGAAGCGTATTTTTGAGCGTTTTTACCGGGTTGATCCGGCTCGTTCGCGTCAGACGGGCGGCACTGGTTTGGGCTTGAGCATTGTGAAGCATGTGATGACTCAGCACGGTGGTAGCGTGACGGTTCGTTCGATGCCGCAGGAGGGCTCGACGTTTACGTTGGCGTTGCCGCTGAATGAGGCTCCGGTCGCAGTGTAGTGTTAGCGGTATAGGTTTTATGGAATCGAAGGAAATTATTGATGTCTAAAATTCTGATTGTTGAGGACGAAGAGGCCCTCTCGGATCCTCTGGCGTTTTTGCTGGGCCGTGAGGGTTTCCAGACGATTGTTGTGGATAACGGTCTGGATGCTCTGCCGGTGTTTGACCGCGAGGGCGCGGATTTGGTGCTGCTGGATGTGATGCTTCCGGGCATGTCCGGTATGGAGGTGTGCCGTAAGCTGCGTGAGGTGTCTTCGGTCCCGATTATCATGTTGACCGCTAAGGACTCTGAGCTGGATAAGGTGCTGGGTCTGGAGCTGGGCGCTGATGACTATGTGACGAAGCCGTATTCTGCGCGTGAGCTGATTGCTCGTATCCGCGCGGTGTTGCGTCGTCGTTCGGCGGAGACTGATTCTGCTACTGAGTCGGTGCTGCAGGGCGGCCCGGTGCGTATGGATATTGACCGCCATGTGGTGACGGTTAATGGTGAAGAGATTTCTATGCCGCTGAAGGAGTTTGAGCTCCTGGAGATTCTGCTGCGCAATGTGGGTCGTGTGATGACTCGTGGCCAGCTGATTGAGCGTGTGTGGGGCGCCGACTATGTGGGTGATACGAAGACCCTGGATGTGCATATTAAGCGTCTGCGTTCGAAGATTGAGCCGGATTCTTCTGCCCCGCAGTATGTGGTGACGGTTCGCGGCTTGGGCTATAAGTTCGAGGCGTAGGCGGGCTTGAGACTGATGAGTTCTGCTTCTGCGGCGAATACTGCTGTGATTGTTTTGGCGGCTGGTTCGGGTACTCGCCTGGGTGAGCCGATCCCGAAGGCCGCTGTGCGTGTGCATGGTCGTACCCTGCTGGATTATGCGTTGGAGGGTGCGCTCGCTTCGGGTGTTGCTGAGCATGTGGTGGTGACTGTTCCTGCTGATTGTTCGGCGAGTTGCCCGGAGCTTTTGGAGGATGCCCGCCGTGCCGGTGCGTTGATTACTGCCGGTGGTGATACGCGTACTGCTTCGGTGGTTGCGGCGTTGGATGCTTTGAAGGATGCGCAGGTTCCGGTGGATTATGTGCTGATTCATGATTGCGCTCGTGCTTTTACTCCGCCGCAGGTGTATCACCGCGTGCTTGAGGGTTTGGGTTCTGCGAGCCCGCAGGGTGTTGTGCGTGCGGTGATTCCTGTGTTGCCGGTGGTGGATACGGTGAAGACTGTGGATTCTGCTGGTTTGGTGACGGGTACTCCTTCGCGTGCGCAGATGCGTGCGGTGCAGACTCCTCAGGGTTTTGAGGTGGCTGCCCTGTTGGCGGCACATGAGCGTAGCCGTTCCCTGCCTGCTGAGGAGGCTGAGCTGTTGACTGATGATGCGATGGCGATGGAGGCGGCGGGTGAGCCGGTGTTGACGGTTGCCGGTGATGCGGATGCGTTTAAGGTGACGACTCCGATGGATTTGCGGGTTGCTCGCGCGCTGTTTGGTGATTCTGCTGCCTAAGCCTGCCTCCTAACGCCTCTTTTGCGGAGGCACTGCTGCTGAGAAGATTTTTGATCGGTTGAAGGGTCCTGTGATGACTGTTATTCCTCGTGTTGGTACCGGTGTTGATGTCCACGCTTTTGGTGAGGAGGGCACTCCTCTGTATATTGCTGGTCTGCATTGGCCGGGTGAGCGTGGTTTGAGCGGCCATTCTGATGGTGATGTGGTGGCTCATGCTGCCGCTGATGCTCTTTTTGCTGCCTCCGGCACGGGGGATTTGGGCTCTAATTTTGGTGTGGACCGCCCGGATATGAAGGACGCTTCTGGTGTTCGTATTCTTTCTGAGGCTGCGGCGATTGTGCGTGCTGCTGGTTTTGAGATTGGTAATGTGAGCGTTCAGCTGGTGGGTAACCGCCCGAAGTTCTCTCCGCGCCGTGATGAGGCGAACCGTGTGCTGAGCGAGGCGGCGGGTGCTCCGGTGACGGTGATTGCGACGACTACTGACGGTCTGGGTTTGACGGGCCGCGGCGAGGGTGTGGCTGCTATTGCGACGGCGCTGGTGTACCCGCGTTCGTAGGTGTTTGGTTGCTTCGAGCCATTCTGTAACCTATCGCTGATTTACCGCCCCGGCGTCTGAGCCGACCCCGTAGAATGAGAGTGTGACTATGCGTTTTTATGATTCAGCTTCCGCGACTATTCGCGAGTTTGAGCCCGTCGTGCCCGGTGAGGCGCGTATCTATTATTGTGGTGCTACGGTGCAGGGTGAACCGCATCTGGGCCATATCCGTTCGGCGTTGGTTTTTGACCAGTTGAGCCGTTGGATGCGTTACCGCGGTTTGAAGGTGACGACGGTCCGCAATGTCACTGATATTGATGACAAGATTTTGGCGAAGTCTGCTGATTCTATGGAGCCCGGTTTTGAGGGTGAATTCCCGAATGAGCAGTGGTGGGCGCTCGCGTACCGTTTTGAGAAGGTTTTTGCTCAGGCGTATGCGGCGCTGGGTATTGATCCGCCGACCTATGAGCCGCGTGCGACCGGTCATATTCCGGAGATGTTTGCTCTGATTCAGCGTCTGATTGATCGTGGCCACGCGTATCCTGCGCTGGATGATTCTGGTGATGTGTATTTTGATGTGCGTTCGTGGGATAAGTATGGTGCGCTGACGAATCAGAGCGTTGAGGATATGCAGGATTCTGTGGATGCTGATCCGCGCGGTAAGCGTGACCCTCGCGATTTTGCCCTGTGGAAGGGTTATAAGGAGGGTGAGCCGCTGACTGCTTCGTGGGAGTCTCCGTGGGGTCGCGGTCGTCCTGGCTGGCATCTGGAGTGCTCGGCGATGGCTGGTAAGTACCTGGGTTCGCGTTTCGATATTCACGGTGGCGGTTTGGATTTGCGTTTCCCTCACCATGAGAATGAGCTGGCGCAGTCGACTGCTGCTGGCGATGATTTCGCGAACTTCTGGATGCATAACGGCATGGTCACCTATGAGGGCGAGAAGATGTCGAAGTCTATCGGTAATACGATTTCGCCGGCGCAGATGCTGCAGATGGCCCGTCCGCTGGTGGTTCGTTATTACCTGGGTAGTGCGCATTACCGTTCGGTTCTTGATTACCGTCCGTCCTCTCTGCAGGAGGCGGCAACCGCTATTGAGCGCGTTGAGGCGTTCCTTGCTGCAACTCAGGAAGTGCTGAAGCCGGGTCGTGAGGTTCCGGAGGCTTTCGCTGAGGCTATGGATGATGACGTGAATATTCCGCGTGCTTTGGCGGTTCTGCATGAGCAGACTCGTGCGGGTAATGCGGCGCTTGCTGCTGGTGAGGATGCTTCGGAGGCGGCGAATGCTGTGATGGCTATGGCTGAGGTTCTGGGTCTGGCGCAGCTGATGAGCTTTAATGCTGAGGGCACTTCGGGTGCTGAGCATGAGGCTTTGGATGCGCTGATTCAGGCTGTGTTGGCGGAGCGCGCTGATGCTCGTGCTCAGAAGGATTGGGCGAAGGCTGATGCGATGCGTGATCTGTTGGCGTCTGCTGGTGTGCAGGTGAAGGATGGCGCGAATGGTTCGAGCTGGAGCGTTGGCTAGAGGGTGATGTGCCCCGCGTTTGTGCGTAAGGCTTAGGTCGTGCGGGTTTCTCTCGCGTAGACTCGTATTCATTACTTTGACGAAGGAAGAGAAGAATGGCTAAGGCAGGTTCGCGCCCGGGCGCTACCAGCAAGAAGAAGGGTGCTACTAAGGGCACTGGTGGTCACGGTCGTAAGGCGCTTGAGGGTAAGGGCCCTACTCCGAAGGCTGAGGACCGCGTTTATCACAAGGCGTATAAGATGAAGCGCGCGGCGGAGCGTCGTGCTGCTACCGGTACGAACCGTAAGTTCCAGACTCGTCTGGGCGGTAAGCGTGCTAGCGATGAGCTGGTGACTGGTCGTAATGCGGTGCTTGAGGCTCTGCGTACTGAGATTCCCTCGAAGCACTTGTACATCATGAGCCGTGTTGAGGTTGATGACCGCGTTCGCGAGATCATGACTATTGCGAATAAGCGCAATATTCCGATGCTGGAGATTCCGCGTAGCGAGCTGGATCGTTTGACTGATGGTTCTGTGCATCAGGGTGTTGCGATGCAGATTCCGCCGTACAAGTACCCGGATGCGACTGACCTGGTGCTGGATACTATGGAGCGTTGGCACTCGGGTAAGCTGTCGACTCCGCCGCTGTTTGTTGCTTTGGACGGTATTACTGATCCGCGTAACTTGGGTGCGATTATTCGTAGCGTGTCCGCGTTTAGCGGTGATGGCGTGATTATTCCTGAGCGTCGTTCGGCTGCTGTGACTGCTGGTGCGTGGAAGACTAGTGCTGGTGCGGCTGCTCGTATTCCTGTTGCGATGGCGACTAATCTGACTCGCGTGATTCAGCAGGCTAAGGAGCAGGGTATTTTCGTGATTGGTCTGGATGGCGGCGGCGATATTGAGTTGCCGGCTCTGGAGCTTGCGAATGAGCCGCTGTGCGTGGTGGTTGGTTCTGAGGGTAAGGGTCTGTCCCGCCTGGTGACTGAGAACTGCGATCAGATTGTGTCGATTCCGATTGATTCTGCGATGGAGTCTTTGAACGCGGCGATGGCTGTGGGTATTACTCTGTACGATGTTTCTCGTCGTCGCGCTTCCGCGAACTAAAGTTTTGAAGCTAGCGAGCTACAGCCTGTAGCTCTGTAGCTTGAACCCCATAGCTTGAATAAGGAGGGCGCCCCCGTGAGGGGGTGCCCTCCTTTTCTGTGCTCTTCTGCGCTCTCCCCATATGTAGGTGCTCATATATAGGGAGGTGCAGAACGGGGGAGTGCAGCGGTACAGAAATACGGCGGTATGAAATACAGAGATGGGGGAGGGGCGGAGCCCCTCTTCCCATCTTTTCTTCCCGTCTTCTCTTCCTATCTTCTTGATGCTGAGGGGCTCTTCTGCCCTTCTATATGGGCTCTATAGGGAGCTTCTGCAGGTTTTCGAGGTCTTTTGAAGGTTTTTAAACTTTTTTTGAAGAACTTTCGGGAGGCTTATCCTGCGTTGACTAGGCATTTTAGTACTCTGTTCAAGTCAGAATGAACCTAAACCCCCATATTTGTGTCCCACTTCACCCTATTTCGGGTTGCAGACCTATTTCGGCATCT
>NZ_KV807670.1:229581-295597 GCF_001812085.1 Rothia sp. HMSC065C12 | reverse complement strand
AGATGCCGAAATAGGTCTGCAACCCGAAATAGAGTGAACTAGGACACAAACAGGGCCTTGAAAGGGTCTCAAACACCCTCACAAACATCAAACAGCCTAGTCAGTGCGTTTTATGGGTGCTAAAAAATCTTCAAAAAACTTCTAGAAACCTCAAAAATCTGCGAATTCCCCTCGCTGGAGCCCCAAAACAGGGTCGAAAGGCGCCCAAAGCCCTCGCCAACAAAGACAAACCAAGAAACCCCAGAGCCAGAGGGTAGCAGAACGATACAAGACAGAGGGCAGCAGAACGATACAAGAAGAGCCCCTCCTGACGGAGGGGCTCTGTGTATATAGGGAACAGAAAAGGAGGGGCGCTCCCCCACCGAACACTCAGCACTAAACACTCAGCAGAGAAGAACCCCTCCCCATCTATATGTATCGAGAAGACTAAATCAGCTCTGTACTAGATCAGCTCTACAGCACCCTGGTTCTTCTTGCCACGGCGAACCATCGCAAAACGACCGTGCAGCAGATCATCCTTAGAAATAGCTGCGTCCTCGCCCTGAACCTTCACGCCATTCACCGAAGCGCCGCCCTCCTTCAGAATGCGACGAGCCTCAGAGTTAGACTTCGCAAAGCCCAGCTCAGTCAGAACAGAAATCATGTCCAGACGGTCCTCAGACAGCTTTGCCGAAGGAAGCTCAGCAATCACAGACTCCAGGGTAGCCTCATCCAGAGCAGCGAAATCGCCCTTACCGAACAGAGCCTCCGAAGCAGCCACAGCCTGATCGGTAGCCTCGGTGCCGTGCACCAGCGAAGTCACCAGGTACGCCAGAGTCTTCTGAGCCTCACGCTTAAACGGCTCCTTCTCAACCTTCTCAGCGTACTCTGCAATCTCCGCACGAGTCAGGAAGGTGAAGACCTTCAGGCGATCCAGCACATCCGCATCCGCAGTGTTCAGCCAGAACTGGTAGAAAGCGTACGGCGAGCACATCTGCGGGTTCAGCCAAATAGCGTTACCCTCGCTCTTACCGAACTTAGTGCCATCAGAGTTAGTAATCAGCGGAGTACCAATAGCGTGAACGCTCTTACCCTCCACCTTACGAATCAGCTCGGTACCGCTCGTCAGGTTACCCCACTGATCAGAACCACCGGTCTGCAGAGTACAACCGAAACGACGGTTCAGCTCCAAGAAGTCCAAGCCCTGCAGAATCTGGTACGAGAACTCGGTGTACGAAATGCCCTCATCAGAGTTCAGGCGCTTCGCAACAATCTCCTTCTTCACCATGGTGCCCACGCGGAAATGCTTACCAACATCGCGCAGCAGCTGCAGAGCAGACATCTGACCGCTCCAGTCCAGGTTATTCACCATGCGGGCTGCGTTCTCACCCTCGAAAGAGAGGAAACGCTCAATCTGAGCACGCAGAGACTTAACCCACTCAGCAACAACCTCAGGAGAGTTCAGCACACGCTCAGACGTCTGACGCGGATCACCAATCAAACCGGTGAAACCACCCACCAAACCCAGCGGCTTGTGACCGGCCAGCTGCAGACGACGCATCACCAGCAGCTGCACCAAGTGACCCAGGTGCAAAGAAGCCGCAGTCGGATCATAACCCGTATAGAAAGTCAGGCTCTCCTCGCTCAGCGCCTTCTCCAAAGCAGCCTCATCAGTGCTCACGTGCACCAGGCCGCGCCACTTCAGCTCCTGCCAAATATTCTCGAAGGTATCGTCATTATGCTGCGCGTTGAGGATCTCGGCAGACATGCTTCTCCCATTCACAAGGTAACAACGCCCGAAGGCGCTCGAACAAAATATGTAACAAGCCTAGCACCGCACCGGCACAAACGCTCAGAAAAACCCAAGCGAGCGCCCAAACCGGTGCGGCACCGGCTCAAAGAAATAACAGATAGAGGCTACACGAGCCGCAAGGCTACAGACCCGCGGGCATCCGCGAACCCACCATGTGCAGGCGCTGAGTCGGACGAGTCATCGACACGTACAAGTCGCCCACAGCACCATCAGCATCATCAATCAGCTGCTGCGGCTCAACAATCACCACAACATCAAACTCCAGGCCCTTCGCCTCCCACGGAGTCAGAACCAGCACCTGATTCTCCAACGCAGTCTGCGCGGTACCCGTACGATCAGCATGAGCACGAGCCACAGCTTGAGCCGTCTGAACATACAGGCTCGGCGGGCACACCACACCAATCAGAGCACCACCCGAATGAGCGACCTCCTCACTGACCACGGACACGGTCTGCTCCACAACAGACTCGGCGGCAACCTCATGCACCTGCGGAGGCCACTGGCCCTCACGCACCGCACGAGGCGCAGACACCTCATAACCAGCAGCCTGAGCAACCGATACCGCCGCCTCAGCAATCTGAGCCGGGGTACGGTAATTAATCGTCAGCTCCTCCAGAGTGAAACGCTCACCCACAAACGGCTCCAACGCCTGCGACCACGACGAAGCAGCCGCAGCCGAAGACGCCTGAGCAATATCGCCCACAATCGTAAAAGACTTCATCGGGCAACGACGCATCAGCAAACGCCACTGCATGGGTGAAAGCTCCTGAGCCTCATCCACCACAATATGGCCATACGCCCAGGTACGATCAGCCGACGCCGCAGCCGCAGCAGTCATACGCTCGCCACGAACCTCATTCATCATCGCAATCTGCTCAGGAGTAATCACGCCATCAGCGCCAATATCCTCCAGCGACTGGTGAACATTCTCCAAAGCCTTCGCCGCATTCTCAAGGTTCGCACGATGCTCCGCCGCAGCACGAGCCGCAGCAGCCGCACCGGTCACCTTCGAAAAATCGCCCAGAAGCTCAGCAGCCTCATCCAGCAGAGGAACATCAGCCTCCGTGAAGGGGGCATCCGCCGGGCGGGCCAGCAGCTCACGCTCAGCCTTCGACAACTCACGAGTCGCAGACTCCAGATAGTGCGGCTTCGAGAACAGCGAGCGCAACAGAGTCTCAGGCGACAGCGGCATCCACGCCAGGTTCAAGGCACGGCGCACATCCATCGAAGCACGCACATCATCCTGCAGATACGGACGCTCCACCACACGACCCGCCGCACGGTTCAGCTGATCATCCAGCTTCGCGGTCAGCTCCTTCAACAGAATCTTCACGAACGTCTCACGAGCCTCATTATGCGGCTTGCCCGTCGAACGAGCACGAGAACGAGCCGAACGAACCATCTCCGGAGTCAGCTCAACATCAGTACCCTCAACATTCAGACGCTGAACCTGAGCCGGCACCTTCTGACGAGCCGCCACCGCACGCTTAATAACCTTCACCATGCGCAAATCGCCCTTCAACGCGGCAACCGCACGGTCCTTCTCAGGCACAGCACGCAGACCCGGGTACAGGGTCGCCAACGAAGCCATCACCACGCCGGTCTCACCCAGCGAAGGAAGCACACGCTCGATGTACCACATGAACGAATTCGACGGACCAACCACCAGCACGCCAGCCTTCGACAGGCGCTCACGGTTCGTGTACAGCAGGTACGCCGCACGATGCAGAGCCACAGCAGTCTTACCGGTACCGGGACCACCCTGCACAACACGCACACCCGGCAGCTCCGAGCGGATAATCGCATCCTGCTCAGCCTGAATCGTCGCCACAATATCGCCCATACGGCCGGTACGCTTCTTATTCAACGCCGCCAGCAGAGCACCCTCACCGTGGAGGGTGTCCTCATCCTGCAGCATCTCCGAATCGAAGACCTCATCCTCAATATTTACGACAGTGCGGCCCTCAAGCATCAGGTGACGGCGGCGGCGCACACCCATCGAGTGGAAAGCAGTCGCCTGATAGAACGTACCCGCCTCCGGGGCACGCCAGTCCATCAGCAGACGCTGCTGATTGCTATCCGTAATACCAATACGACCGATATAACGCACCGCATCAGCGCCCTCACGGTCCATATCCAGTCGACCAAACGTCAGACGAGAATCCACAGCATTCAGCTGGGCCAAACGATCCTCATAGTGAGTAGCAAAAGAGTCACGCTCCGAACGGTTCTGATGACCGCCCACCGCCTGATTCTTACGCACAGCAGCCAGCTTCTCAGCCGTCTCATCACGGAGCTCATCCAGGCGAGCATACACGCGAGCGACATACTCACGCTCCGCAGCCATCTGCTCAGCAAACAGCTTCTCAGCCGCCGAAGAATCAGCAGACTGCTGGGGTAAAGATTCAGATGACACGTAAGCTCCTTAAACCTATGGTGTCTCAAAGACAGGGTGCGACAGACACCCAAAAATACGGGTCACTATTTTACAGGACAGGCTCCGAAGGGCAGAAATATTACCCCCACAAAAAAGTGCCCCACCGGCTCAACCGGCGGGGCACCCCTCATCAATATCGGCTACACACACCCAAACGGCGGTACGCCTCAAACTCTATAAAACTACTTCGACGGCAGCGGGTACTCAGACACCAAGCTCAGCGTCTCAAGACGGTAACCGTCCAGCGCCTCACGACCGCCCAGACCCTCCAGCTCCAGAAGAGCACCAACGCCGGCAACCTTCAGGTTCGCACGCTCCACCAGCTTCGCGGCGGCCACCAGGGTACCGCCAGTCGCCAGCAGATCATCCAGCAGAAGCACACGAGTACCCGGAGCGAAATCATTACAGTGAATCTCAATCGCCGCGCTACCGTACTCCAGCGCATACTCCTCACGGTACGTCTCACGCGGAAGCTTACCCGCCTTACGAACCGTCATCACGCCGGTACCGGTAGCGTACGCGAGCGCAGAAGCCAGCAAGAAACCGCGAGCCTCAACACCAGCCACCACATCAAACTGACCCTCAAAACGAGTAGCCAGCTCATCAATGCACGCCTTGAACACCTCAGCATTAGCGAAGAGAGTGGTCACATCGTAAAAGAGGATACCCTCGTGCGGGTAATTCGGAATCGTAGCACAAGCAGCCGGAATCAACTGCTCAATAGGGGTTCGCGAAGCCTCAGAAGCGGGAACGCTCATGCTCTCTCTTTCGTGAAGGGGATAGTCCCGAAAAAAACACCCGGGAACAATAACGCGGTAGAAGCCGCCTACAAAATTCTACCCTCTTCACCCGCGCTTGTCCTCAGATGAGCGACAAGAACCATCTGCCGGGATTAGCCTCTCTGAATCACAACCCGCAAGTCACGCTTAAGAATCTTGCCGGTCGGCCCCAGCGGCATGCTCTCCACCATCACGTAGCGGCGAGGATACTTATACGCCGCCAAACGAGTACGCGCCAACGCATTCAACTCCACCTGCAGCACGCCCTCATCAGCACCCGGACGCGGCATCACCACGGCCACAACCTCCTCACCCACACGCTCATCCGGCACGCCCAACACAGCTACCGACTGCACCTGCTCATGGGTATAGAGAACATCCTCAATCTCACGCGGATACACCGAATAGCCGTTACGCAGAACCATGTCCTTAATACGGTCCACAATAAAAATATTGCCCTGCTCATCCACGCGCGCAACATCGCCGGTCGCAAACCACTCGCCGTCAAAAACCTCAGCAGTAGCCGCAGGATTATTCCAGTAGCCAGCCATCACATTCTCGCCGCGTACCCACAGCTGACCGCTCACACCCGGCGCACACTCGGAACCCTGCGGACAACGGACCTGTACCTGCACGCCCGGCAGAACACGACCCACCGAACCGAGCACCATGCCAAACTCCGCCTGGTTAAACGAAACCACCGGCGAAGTCTCACTCAAACCGTAGCCCTCATACACCGGGCACTCAATCAGCGTTTTCAACGCAGAATGCACCGGCGCAGGTAGCGGCGAACCACCCGAAATACCGAAGCGGATGCGACCACGCAGCGAGCGCGCACGCTCAGGCTCAGCCTCCAGCGCCGCCGCTAACGACACATACATGCTCGGGACCGCAGCCAACACCGACACCCCAGCACTCTCAATCAGATTCAGCGCACCATCAGGGGTAAAACGCGGCAGCAAAGCCACCGTAGCCGACGCCGCAAACGCCGCGTTCATCGACACCGTCTGACCAAACGCGTGGAACAGCGGAAGGCCACCAAAAATGACGTCCTCAGCGGTAAAACCAAAAACGCTCACGCAGCTACGAGCATTCGAGAGGATATTCGCGTGGGTCAGCGTCGCACCCTTCGGTTTGCCCGTCGTACCCGAAGTGTACAGAATAATCGCCGGGTCGCTCGCCGCCACCGGGACAGGCTCCAGAACAGCATCCGACGAATCAGTAGCCGACAGCGCGCTATCGGCAGGCACGTCAAAAGGAGCCACCGGCGAGCCCTCTCCCCCGGTGAAAATCTCGCAACGAACCGAACCGTTCTTCACCAGCACCGTCGAGGATGCCTCCGACGCCAGACGAGTACCCGCAAACGCAAAAAGCACCTTCGCCCCGCTATCGCGCAGATGATACTCCAGCTCAGCACCCGACAACAGCGGATTCAACGGAACACAAATCGCACCCGCAGCCACAATGCCGTAATACAGTGCAGGCATCAACGCCACATTCGGCATAGACAACGCCACACGGTCACCACGCTCAACACCGAGCGCCGCCAAATGACGCTGAACCTGCGCGGCCGCAGACGCCAACTGCGCGTAGCTCACCACCCGCATATCAGCAGATTCAGAAGCCGGAATCGCCAAAGCTGTCTTAGCCCCCGAACCAGAAGCAGCCTCAGCCAAAAGGTAGGCAATATTGTTCGCTGAATCGTGTATTTCAGACATGATAGAAAACTCTCACCACAGAAAAATCGGTATATCTAGAAAAGGAGAAGACGAGCTAGAAGCCCGGCAAAGAACCCGAAGACAGCAGAAGGGCGTACCTTCAACCGCTCCCCCCGAAATATCAGAAGAACAGCGCAAGATACGCCCCAGCTACTACTGAGCAGCAGACCAATCCAAGAAGCTCTCGGCAAGCGCAGCCCCACCATTGGGGTCACGAGTAATCACTATTACCGTATCGTCACCGGCAATAGTGCCCATAATCGCTTCAAGACCGCCCTGATCAATAGACGACGCCAAGAACTGCGCAGCACCCGGAGGAGTACGCAGAACCGTAATATTTGCCGAACCCTCAGCGGTAATCAGCAGTTCCTTAAACAGGGAAATCATACGGGCATCAGGTGCAGTACCGCCGCCACGACGAGCAGGATAATTCGGCACAGCATAAATCAAGCCAGCGCCTTCATCACGGATGCGCTCAGCGCCAATTTCAACAAGATCACGGGAAAGGGTCGCCTGAGTAACCTTCATACCATCATCGGCCAGGTACTGCGCCAGTTCAGCCTGGGAGCGGACACGTCGGGTCTGCAGCAATTCAACGATGCGTGCCTGACGCGCGATCTTGGTCGAGGGGAAAGGCATAATATCTCTTCTTCCTACGGTGCCAATCACGAATTCAGAACGGAGCTGCCCAACGGTGGCGCAGCGCGACATTCTTTACTACCCAAGATAATACATATGCACATAAATATGCGCACCAAATATGGATTATTCCAAGATATGGGGGAAATTTCAGGGTTTATCTCACCAACTGTCACGCAAAATGCCGCGAATGTAGCGTGTATCTACACATTCGGGCGCATAACCTCACAATGAATGCATAGCGTGCAAGAACATTGTGGACTGGTGCGCTGCGCCGGTCAAGAGACCTCCGGTAGGCGAGCGCGAAAAAGGAGCCCGCCTCCAGCAACATCATGTGCGCCAGAAACAGGCTCCTTCAACAAAACTTCGAGGTGAATCCTCAGGACTCAGAACGCCTAGCGCTCATCCTCCACCAGACCATCCAGGTCCTCATACTCGACATCGCGCGAACGGCGGTTCAGCCACACAGCAAAACCCAGACCCAGCAGAAGCACCAGCACCGCACCAACAATACTTGCGATACCGGCAAAACGCTCGGCGTTCACGCTGTCCTCAGTCACAGGCTTCAACGTGCCCTTCTCGGCGGTGTAGACGACCTCAAGAGTGCCGCCCTTCTCCACCAACAGGCCGTCTACCTCACGCGGGAACTCCGAAGGAACGTCACCAGTCTGCGAACCACGGAACTCAATCGGAGCACCCGAAGTCACTTGATACTTATCCTTCAGGTTCGACACATACGTCTTACCGTTCAGCGCGTCATCAGCCGGCAAGTTGCCCTTATAACGAGCAACATTGCCCTTCGTAATCAGGTCAGGAGTCAAATCCTGGTAGGTGCCCTGAATGACCCAGCTCTTACCGGCATACTCGGCGTTATTATTCACCGACGCAAAAGCACGGACACCCGCAATAGCCAAAACAATGGAAAGAATAACCGCGACAGCAGCAGAAAGAACCGACAGCCAGTTTACGCCCGGGCGGTCATCCAGCTCTTCCTCACTCATCGCGAAAAGGGAGGAGTTCTCTTCCTCATCGTCGTAATCCTCGTACTCGTCGTACTCCTCATATTCAGAATCCTCGTACTCAGAATCCTCAAAGTAGGTTTCTTCGACCTCAGTAGACTGCGACAGCTCATCCTGTTCGCGCGAGTTCTCTCGATTAGCCATTACTCTCTCCCTCACTTCATCTATCTTCTAGGGTACCCATAACCACATGAGTTCACCACTGAAAGCGCTTATCAACGCTTCATAAACCAACCCAACAGGTAAACCCACCACGCAACGCCAAAAGCTACGGGGTGGGAGCCAACAACTCCCACCCCGTCAGCACTAGGCATTACGCCTTAGGGTTAGACCCGGTTAGACACGCGGTTCCGCACCCAGCTGCTCAACAGTCGCAGCCACAGCAGCCTCACGAGCAGCCGATGCCTCATCAGCAGTCAGCGTACGATCCGGCGCGCGGAAACGCAGAGCAAACGCCAAAGACTTCTTCGACTCATCAATACCGACACCGCGGTAATCATCAAAGACGCGGATGTCCTCCAGCAGCTCGCCAGCGCCCTCACGCAGAACACGCTCCACCTCAGAAGCAGGCAGATCGCGGTCCACCAGAAGCGCCACATCCTGGGTAGCAGCCGGGAAAGTCAGCACCGGAGTAGCCTGATGCGCCTCAACACGACCAGCAAACAGCGCCGAGAAATCCAACTCAAACGCGCAGGTACGCTCAGGTAGGTTCAGCTCCTGCAGAAGCTTCGGGTGCAGCTCACCAGCAAAACCAACACGCTCACCGGCAGCGTTCAGAACCTCAGCCACACGGCCCGGGTGGAACGCTGTATGCACACCGTTACGCACCTGAATCTCAGCCGAAACAGCATCAGCAACCAGACGCACAGCGTCCAGAGCGTCACGCCAATCGTAAGCGCGCGGAGTAGCACCCGGCATCGCCTCGTGCTCAGTACCTACAAACAGACCAGCAATGAAAGTGGGCTGCTGCGGAATACCGGCATTCAGATCAGCCAGAACCTCATCCGAGGGGCGAGCTCCCAGCGGCGGAATAGACTCGGAGCCCAGCTGCTCACCCGGAATGAACACATGACCCGACTCAAAAATAGCCAAGTTCTTGAAACCACGAGACAGGTTACGCTTCAGAACCTCAACCAGACCCGGCAGCAGCGAGCGGCGCATCCAGCCCTCAGCCGAAGAAATCGGGTTCTCCAGGCGAATCGAAGGAACCTCAGTCACCGGGTTCTCGGGGGTGCTCGCCCACGGAGCCGACCACAGGTTATTCGCATCAGCCGACACGAAGGGGTACGCAAACACCTCAGTCAGACCGGAAGCAGCCAGCGCGTTCAGCGCACGACGCTTACCCGCCTGCTCCGGAGTGTAACCGCGACCCGCAGGAGCCACCGGCAGAGTCGAGGGGATGTTCTCGTAACCGTCAATACGTGCGATTTCCTCAGTCAGGTCCTCCTTCGCACGCAGGTCAGTACGCCACGACGGGACAGTCACCGCGTAACCAGACTCGGTACGCTCCACCGAGCAGCCAATCTCACGCAGGCAAGACTCAATCTGCTCCGGCGAGTAATCCACGCCAATACGACCAGCAGTGTAATCAGCGGGCAGGTCAATCACGACCGGCTCGTAGCCCAGGGACACGTCGGTCACGCCCGGCTCAACCTGAGCGCCAGCCAGCTCAACCAGCAGCTCAACCGCACGCTGAGCGGCAGCAGCCTGAATCTGCGGATCCACGCCACGCTCAAAACGCTTCGAAGACTCAGAAATCAGCTTGTGACGGCGAGCAGTACGAGCCACCGACACCTCATCAAAACGAGCAGACTCCACCAGAATGCGGGTGGTCGAATCGGTCACCTCAGTCGAGGCGCCACCCATCACACCGGCAAGACCAATCACGCCGGAATCATCAGCAATAACAATATCCTCGGGGTGCAGAGTACGCTCAACACCGTCCAGGGTCACCAGCTTCTCGCCAGCAGCGGCGCGACGCACCACAATCTCACCCTGAACCTTGTCAGCATCGTAGAAGTGCAGCGGCTGACCGGTCTCCAGCATCACGTAGTTCGAAATATCCACCGGCAGCGACAGCGAGCGCACACCCGCCAGACGCAGACGCGAAGACATCCAGGTCGGAACCGGCGCGTCCGCCTTCACGCCCGACACCTCACGCATCACGAAACGAGTGCATGCGGGGTTACCGTGAATCGGGGCCTCATCACGCAGAGAAACCGGGTGACCGGACTCGTTCGCCTCCGGGGCGCGCTCGCCGTACGCCAGCACAAAATCCTCAAAGGAAGAACCGGTAGCGTGGCACCACTCGCGAGCAATACCGCGCAGAGAGAACGCGTAACCGCGGTCCGGGGTCACGTTCACCTCAGCAGCCTGATCGTACAGGCCCAGCAGCTCCATCGCGTCGGTGCCAAGCTCCGGGTCCAGGCCCAGGGTCGAAAGCACCAGGATGCCGCCGTGATCATCGCCAATACCCAGCTCACGAGTCGAGGCAATCATGCCAGCCGACTTGTGACCGTAAGTCTTACGAGCGGTAATCTCGAAACCGCCGGGCAGAACAGCACCGGGCAGGGTCACAACAACCTTGTCGCCGGGTTTGAAGTTGTGGGCACCACAAATAATGCCCTGAACGCCGGAAGGCTCAATGCCCTTACCGGTCAGAGTCTGCTCCTGGCCCTCCGGAACCACACGCACCTGGCACCAGTTCACGGTCTTGCCGTTCGAGTGGGTCTCCGGCTCCATAGAGAGCACCTGGCCAACCACAATCGGGCCGGACAGCTCATCAGAGGGGCGGTGAACGTCTTCTTCTTCCAGGCCAACCTTCACCAGGGTTGCCATCAAATCTTCAGCCGAAGCATCCTCGGCTACAGGCACGAACTCGCGCAGCCATGACAGGGGTACACGCATAATTTAGATCTCCATCCCGAACTGCTCAGAGAAACGGATGTCGCCTTCAACCATGTCATGCATGTCAGCGACGTTGTTACGGAACATGAGGGTACGTTCAATACCCATACCGAAAGCGAAGCCCGAGTACTCCTCAGGATCAATACCCGCAGCACGCAGAACATTCGGGTTCACCATGCCGCAGCCGCCCCACTCAATCCACTGCGGGCCGCCCTTAGCGTTCGGGTGCCACAAATCCAGCTCAGCGGAAGGCTCAGTGAACGGGAAGAAGTTCGGGCGCAGGCGAATCTTAGCGTCCTCACCGAACATGGCGCGTGCCATGTACTCCAGGGTGCCCTTCAGGTCAGCCATGGTCAGGCCCTTATCCACGGCAAGGCCCTCAATCTGGTGGAAGACCGGGGTGTGGGTCGCGTCCAGCTCATCGGTGCGGTACACCTGACCCGGGCACACAATGTACAGCGGCAAATCACGCGAAAGCAGCGAGCGCATCTGCACCGGCGACGTGTGAGTGCGCAGCAGCAGGTGAGCGTTCTTCGGCTCAACGTAGAAAGTGTCCTGCATTTCGCGTGCCGGGTGATCCGGCTTAATGTTTAGAGCGTCAAAGTTGTACCACTCAGACTCCAGCTCCGGGCCGTCAGCAACTTCCCAACCCATACCGACGAAAATATCAGTCAGGCGCTCCTGCATCAGAGCAATCGGGTGGCGGCCGCCCAGGGAACGGCGAGGCGAAGCAGCAGAAACGTCCACAGCTTCCTCAGCCAGGATGCGAGCCTCACGCTCAGCCTCCAGCTCAGCGGTACGAGCCTCAATAGCCTCAGTCAGCGCCGCACGAGCCTGACCCATCAGCTTACCCACCGGGCCCTTGTGCTGGTTCTGAAGATCACGCATCTGGCGGTTAGCGATGCTCATGATGCCCTTCTCACCGAAGAAGCTCAGGCGCACCTCCTTGAGGCTGTCAAAGTCCTTAGCCTTCTCGCGAATCTCCTGGCGGGCGCGCTCACGCTCAGCCTCAAAAGCCTCACGGATAGCGTCCAAACCGTTCTCGGGGTTCTCCTCCAGAACCTGCGCAATGCGGGCGAGAACCTGAGCCGGGCCGTTAAGACCCTCGTGTTCCTGCACGGAATCGGTCATTGTCACTCTTCTCTGCATACCACCGGCACTATGCCGGCTGGCTCGTTATACACCTTAGGTAGCACCGTCTGCTCTCCCCCGGCTACCCACACAGGGTGCGGAACAGGGGTAAGGCGACGGGCGCATATCCTATCCATTTTAGACCAGAGAAGGAAGCGCAAACAGCAGAACGCCCGGATAGTCCATCCGGGCGTTCTAGAGTATATCTTTTCAACAACAGGGTTGAAGAGGGTACTTCTACTTCAGAGCCTGCTTCACAGCCGGGTCAAAAGAAGCACGAATCCACAGCACGTTCGCAATGAACCATGCCGCGTACAGGGGCACGAAGCCGTAGCGCTGAGCGTCAATGACATTACCAATCAGAGACAGAATCGCCACGAACGCACCCAGAATCGCAAAAATCAGACCAACAGTCAGGCCCAGACGCTTGCCCTTCTGAATTGTGAAGTACACCCAAATGTACACAACCGCAGAAACAACCAGCAGGCCGATACCGCCTGCAACGCCGAACTCCGGCAGACCCTTCAGCGGGGACAGGTTATCCGGTGCGAACGAGGAAATAACACCGTGGATCAAGCAGAGCAGCGCGGAGACAATCATAATCTCCTGCAGACGCAGAATCTTCGGGTGCTTGGTCGGCGAGTGGAACAGAATTCCGCGCGGCTCAGCGCCGCCTTCCTGAATATAAATAGCTTGAGTGTCCGAGGGAACCGCGTCGGAGCGGTAGGCACCCGGATCAAACGGGGGTTGAGCAGTCATCATTGTCTCCCAATACGTATGTGATTTCTCCCTCAATACTACCCGCCTACCGATTGGTTTCCAAAGTATGTATCCGTGTCGAACCCATATATGACAAAATCCCCTCCCCAACAAATACACAAGTCAGAATCACCTGGCGCATAAATCACCCTCAAAATATGAATAAAGGCGGGACTCCCCACAGGGAATCCCGCCTTCAAACAGTGTCACAAAAGATAGAGAAAATTTATCCTGTTACCGCCGCGAACGTGTCACACAACGGCGAATTAGCCTCGCAACGAACTAACGCTGAGAACTAACGCAGAGTCTTAGCGCCACAGCACCAGGATTACGCCTCACCAGTGCCAGTGTCCTGCAGCTGCTGCAGGAGCGCTTCCACAATCGGCAAATCCGCCGGAATCCACGGCAAACCCAGCAGGTCATCGTGCGCCTGCGTGTCATCCTTAGACTTCGGCAACGGCATCCACCGCAGAGCACTATGATCTTCCAAAGTATCCGGAGTACCCGAAAGAATCTCCGCGAAGAACACGCGCATCGCCAGACGCTCGCTCAGACGCCAACCCTGCGGGTACGCGCCGGGCACCTCAGCACCCAAACGCGCCTGCACCCCCAGCTCCTCTTTCAGCTCACGCACCAGCGCCTGCTCGAAGCTCTCCCCCGGCTCGACCTTACCGCCCGGGAACTCCCACATACCGGCAACAGTCTGCGGCTCAGAACGCTGAGCCACCAGCATACGGGTCGGAGCCACCAAAGAATCGACCACGGCGGCGCCAACCACCTGAACCTCAAACGAGGGCGACACTTCACTCATCTTTCTCTACCTTCTTCTACGCTTTAGAATCCTTCATCGGATGCGCATCTTCAGCAGCGTGCTCCGCTACTTCCTTCTCTGCATCCTCAGTATCCTCAGGCTCAGGAGCTTCCTCCACGCCTTCCTGCCACTCTTCTTCCTCATCATTCATATTCGAGGCTTCTGCCACCTCACGGCGAATATTAGTGCCGTCATTCAGCAGAATCAGAAGGCGGTTACCGTTCTTGAACTCCATGAGGAAGACATCCTCAAGCTCGACCTCAGCGGCACGCAACTGTAGGTACACCCAATCCTCGGTCTTGTGCGCATCCGCGATATCGCGAGTGACCAAGCTACCCTTCACAATCAGAGCAAAGTTCGGCACACCGTCACCCTTACGGATCACGCTCAGCGCACCGTTCGGTTCAATCTGAGCGAACTCAATGTCTTCCAGGTCGTAAATACCCTGCGCACGAAGGTCAGCAATCAGGCGCATCGGATCAAGAACCACATCTGCCTGCTGGAAGCTCTTAATATCGATATCACCATCCGTAATGACCGGCACGCGCTGCTCACGCACCGCCATATGCAGAAAACGAATCTTCGTGGTCGCCACGTTCAGCAGCTGAATCATGCACAGCGTAAACACCATGTAGATGACAAAGTAGAACAGGCTAATCTGCTCGCTGTACAACACGCCACCGAACACACCACCGATGACAAAATTACCAATGGTGTCAATCGGGGTCTGGTGCCCCGCCTGAGAACGGTGAGTCAGACGCAGGTACACCAAAAGAATGATCAGGCCAACGAAAATCTTTAGCAAACGATAAACGATCATCTCAACGGTCATAACAAAAATCTCCTAGAGCTAGGCCCGGAAAATATCCGGTTCCAGATAAATGATGCGCGCCGCAGGAACAGCCTCGCGAATACGCACCTCAGCCGCGTCAATCTCATCAGCTACCGCACGACCAGTATCAGCATCATGAATACGAATCTTTGCCGCCACCAGAATCTCCTCAGGACCCAGGTGCACAGTCTTAATGTGGATAATGCGCTCGCTATCGCCGTCCTCAATCGCCGCACGAATCTTCGCCAAATCCTCCGGCGAAGCAGCCTCACCCAAAATTAGGGACTTCATCTCCACCGCAAGGAACACAGCGATAAAGACCAGCAGCACACCAATAGCCAGAGTGCCGAACGCATCCCACAGACCATTACCGGTCAACAGAGTCAGACCCACGCCAAAAAGCGCGAAAATCAGACCCAGCAACGCACCCGCATCCTCCAGCAGAAGCACCGGAAGCTCCGGGTTCTTCGAAGTACGCAAGAAACGCATCCAGCTCTGCTTGCCCTTCAGATCACGCGACTCCTTCACCGCCACGCGGAACGAATTACCCTCCAGCAGAATCGAACCCACCAGAACAGCCACCGGAACCCACTGCCACTCAGTAATACCGTGCGGGTCATGCAGCTTCTCATAACCCTCATACAGAGCGAACAAGCCACCCAGGGCAAAGATAATAATCGAAACAATAAACGCGTAAATATAGCGGTTACGGCCATAACCAAACGGGTGCTCCTCATCAGCCTGCTTCTGCGAAGCGCGACCGCCCAGAAGAAGCAAAAGCTGATTACCCGAGTCAGCCACCGAGTGAATAGCCTCCGCCAACATCGACGAAGAACGAGTCAGCGCAAAAGCCAAAAACTTCAGCACCGCAATACCCAGGTTCGCACCCAGCGCGGCAATAATCGCGCCCGAACCCGAATGACCAGAAGGAGCAGACATAATTTCCCTTTCTCAGCCCTAAACTAAAACTCTAAAACCATGAGGCGAAGGCGGCCCGCCGCTGCACAACAGCCGTGAACCGCCCAACCTAGAAAAACTAGCGGGACACGCCGCGCTGAGCCATCGCCGAAGCATACAGGCACACAGCAGCAGCCGTACCCACATTCAAAGACTCAGCCGAACCATAGACAGGAACAGCCACGCGCATCGTAGCGGCAGCCTTCTCTTCAGCGTTCAAGCCCTGCGCCTCATTCCCGAAAAGCCACATCGTCGGCTTAGAAAGATCAAAATTACCCTTCACACCGGAAGGAGCACTCGCCTCCACACCGGCACGACGAGCCGCAGTGTACTCGCTCAGCTCCTGCAGATTCACCGCACCATAGCCGTCAGCAGCCAGCACAGCAGTACCCTGAGACTTCACATCCTCCGCGAAATCCTCCAGCTGCACGCCCTGAATAATCGGCACATGGAACAGCGAACCCGCAGTAGAACGCACCGTCTTCGGGTTATACAAATCCACCGAGCCCTTAGTCGTAATCACCAAGTCAGCACCGGCTGCATCAGCCACACGAAGAATAGTGCCCGCATTACCCGGATCCTGCACACGAGACAGCACAGCAATCAGCTTCGGGTTCAACGCGCCCTCACCCCACAGCAGCGAGAACGACGCATCCACCATAAAGGAAACCGCAATAATACCCTGCGGGCTCACCGAATCAGCCATCGCCTCCAGCACTTCATCGGTCACCACACGCATAAAGACGCGGCGGCCCTCCTCCGGGGTGGGAGTGCCATACACCTGCTCCAGCAGCTCAGCAATATCCTCATGACGGTCAAAAGCCGCCTCCGTAACGTAGACAGCATCCAGAATCGGCTTCTTCAGATGCGCCTTCAACGCCTCACGCACAGCCTGCGGGCCTTCCACCAGGAACTGGCCCTTCTTCGTGCGGGCAGCGCGGGTACGCAGCTTCGCAATATCGCGGACACGATCTGCCTGCGGATTGGACATCACAACGGGGGTACTAATACGTTCAAAAAAGTTCACTCTTAAAGGGTACAGGCAAAGGCACACCCAAAAACACGGAACAGCCACAAGCACAACCCCAGATACGCAGAAAGCGGCCGCCCACACTCAAAGTGCAGACGGCCGCTCACGACGCTTAAGCATCCTACCCCGAACCTAGATTTTCGAGGTAAGAACACAACCTAGGCTAATTAAGCCTTGGGAGCCGAGGTGTCCTCGGGCAGGTTGTTCTTAGCAATCTCAACCAGTGCGTTGAAGGCAGCGGGCTCGTTAACAGCCAGCTCAGCCAGCATACGGCGGTCAACCTCAACACCAGCAGCCTTCAGGCCCTGGATGAAGCGGTTGTAGGTCAGGCCCTGTGCGCGGGAAGCAGCGTTGATACGCTGAATCCACAGGCGACGGAAGTCACCCTTCTTCTTACGACGGTGGTCGTAGCTGTAAACCAGCGAGTGAGTGACCTGCTCCTTAGCCTTACGGTACAGGCGAGAACGCTGACCGCGGTAGCCGGATGCACGATCGAGAATAGTACGGCGCTTCTTGTGCGCGTTAACCGCGCGCTTCACACGTGCCACGTGTGTCTCCTTCGTCTTATGTCCTGAACAGCTCACATATCACGCTGAACAGGAGCGAGTCTTTAATCAGTGCGCACCACTATCGGTGCGCCAGGTGCAGAGAGTAAGCGTTGCTTACTTACCCAGCATCTTCTTGACAACCTTTGCCTGGCCGCCGGTAACGATCTGGTCAGAAGCCAGACGACGGGTCAGACGAGAGGACTTGTGCTCCAGGTAGTGGCGACGGTTCGCCTGCTGGCGCTTAACCTTGCCGCTACCGGTGAGCTTGAAGCGCTTCTTAGCACCAGAGTGGGTCTTCTGCTTCGGCATAGCTGCCGTTCTCCTTACATTCATCCCCCGCCACAACGGCGGGGTAGCTTAGTGGGGTTGAGCGATACACGCATCAGCCCCAAGGACCAAAGGTGAGGCACCCCCAACGAGGTGCCTCGGAACCGGCACCGGGTGAACCCGCAACACCCACCCAACGGTGGAGGCGCGTGCCCATCCTAAAGTGACGACCCGGTTCCCTACTCGGCGGAAGCCTGTGCCTTCAACTCGGCAGGCATAGCGTCTGCCAAAGAATTAGTTACGGGCTTCGCCTTGGTCGTGTCAATACGCTCGCGACCCTTGCGACCGCCGGCGCCCTGCTCACGGCGAGCCTCTGCCTTACCGCGAAGCGGAGCCAGAACCATCACCATGTTGCGGCCATCCTGACGGGGGCGAGACTCAACGGTGCTCACCTCAGCCAGCTCAGCCGCCAGACGCTCCAGCAGACGCACACCCATCTCGGGGCGCTGCTGCTCACGACCACGGAACTGAATCATTGCCTTGACCTTGTCACCACCGGAAAGGAAACGACGAGCGTGTCCAACCTTGGTTTCGTAGTCGTGGGTATCAATCTTCAGGCGGAAACGGATCTCCTTCAGAACGGCATTAGCCTGCTTCTTGCGGGATTCACGAGCCTTGATTGCGGCTTCGTACTTGTACTTACCGTAATCCATGAGCTTGCACACGGGCGGCTTCGCGTTCGGGGCAACCTCGACCAGGTCGAGTTCGGCGTCCTCAGCCAGACGCAGAGCGTCCTTCAGAGGGACAACGCCTACCTGCTCGCCACCGGGACCGACAAGACGGACCTCGGGAACGCGGATACGATCGTTAATGCGTGGTTCGCTAATGACTAGCTCCTGTGCTCTGTGGGTTTCCCCGTGAATACTATCCGTTGCGGGCACTAAAAAAGCCCCCGCAGTTACACAAGCGGAGGCACAAACCAGCGTACGCCGAAAGCGGCGGACGAACCCGTTCACCTCAAAACTCGCAAACAAACGCCTGCGGCGGTCAACCGGGTGGGAGGCATGCTCCACTTGCAAACTGCCTACAACCATACCGCAGAATCCCCGACAGACGCAAGGAAATAGACGCAAAACACCATAAAAATTGCGGGGACTCCTCCAGAAAGTCCCTAGAAGTGCCCACTCTTAAGGACGCATTTACCGAAACAAACGAAATATGAGATTCTAAGACTATGAGCACTGAAAACACGAACTTCCGCTTCACCGCGGAAGAAGAAACCCCCGTACACGGCCACACCGAACTCACCGAAGAGCAGGTCGAAGCCGTCAACGAACAGCTGCGCGACATCGCAGACGTACCCGCCATCGAAATCATCAGCTCCGCAGCCATCCACATGATGAGCGCTGCAGCCGTCAAGTGCGGCCTAGCAGCAGACGAAAACGCCGACGACCTCAAGGACCTCGACGAAGCACGCAAGCTTATCACCGCACTGGCAGGCCTCGTCACCGCCGCAGCACCCGAAATCGGCTCCCAGCACGCAGCGCCCCTACGCGACGGCCTGCGCACCCTGCAGCTCGCATTCCGTGAAGCATCCCCCTTCCCGGACGAGCCCGGCAAGGGCCCCGGCGAAAAGCTCACCGGCCCGGTCTACTAAACCAGCACGTGTACTAAACCAGGACGCACGCTAAACCAGCTGGTCCACTAAACCGCCCCTGGTTTATGTCATCACGAAGCCCCGTCTCCCTCACGCTGAGGAAGACGGGGCTTCGTCATATATAAAGTCCGTTCGGGTTAGCGGGAACGGTAGCTTTAGCGGAAGCCAGCAGCCTCAAGAGCCTGCTCAAAACTAAAGTTACCCACATACAGCGCCTTGCCAAGCACCACACCCTCCAAACCATGAGGCACCATGGAACGCAGCTTCTCAAGATCAGCCAGCGACGCCACACCACCGGACGCCACCACCCGGCAGGCAGTCTGCGCCAGCACCTCATCCAGCAGCTCCGCACCGGGACCCGCCAGAGAACCGTCCTTGCTCACATCCGTGACGATATAGCGGCGCACGCCCGCGCCCTCCAGCCACGCCAGCGCCTCCGCCAGATCAGGGCCCGACCAGTCGGTACCGCGAGCCACCGTCACCCAGCCCCGCTCAGGGTTATAGCGGGCATCGAGACCAAGAGCCAGAAGATCAGAATCGGCGTAACGAGCCAGAGTGCCTTCAAGCCAGGAAGAATCCGTCAGCGCCGCACTGGTCACGTTCACGCGGTCCGGATTCAGACTCAGGGCACGCTCCAGACTCTCAGCATTGCGCACACCGCCGCTGACCTGAATACGAACCGGAGCGGAGCCGCGGGCATTCTCTGCACGGACGGCGGCAACCACCTCAGCCAGAACCTCAGTATTCGTGCCGCGACCAAATGCCAAATCAAGGTCAACCAGGTGAATCCAGCGGGCACCAGACTTCACCCAGGTCAGAGCCGACTCAACAGGGTCGAGGCGCTGCTCACCACCGGACAGGGTGCCACCCACCGGGCGCACCGCGTAGCCTTCAGAAATATCAACAGCGGGCAGAAGTTCAAGAACGGGTGCAGACATTAGTTACCTCCCGCAGCAGTAGCGGAGTCTCCAGAAGACAGAGACTCAGAAGACAGGCGACCGGTCACCGCCAGGGACGCAACCCAGCGGCGCATAAACTCCGCCCCCAGCTCGCCAGAGCCCACCGGGCAGAACTGCACCGCCGTCAGCGGACCGTTCTCAACCGCCGCGATATAGGCGGGCTCGGTGACAGTCCAAGTCACCGCCGGAGGGGCAATATATTCAATGCTCTGATCAAAAGCCCACTCAAAAACGCCGTGCTCAGATTTGAAGTGAGCCTCGCCCTCAAGATCCTTGAGCAGCGTACTATCGGCGGACGGGCGCAAAGTAGCAACACCGGGAGTTACCTCGCGGGTAGAAAGCTCCACGCCCTCGCCGGGCCACTCCCCCATGCCCTGCACCTGAACCTGCCCCATCTGCGGATGCTCCACCATAATAGAGTCAAAGAGGCAGCTCAGTGCCGCACCGGCAACCAGCACCGGACGACCACCGGCAACGCGGCGGCCAATCACACGCTCAGCGTCCTTAGCTTTCAGGTCTTCGTACGCCTCAAGAGAGCTCGCACCGCCGGTAACCACCATGCCGTCAGCCTCACGCAGCTGATCGGGCACAGCGGTTACGATCACGTCCGCCCCCGCATCCTGAAGAAGCTTCACCAAGGCGCCACGAGTTCCGGGTTCCCCCAAAACAGCAACCACAGGACGAGCAGTCTGAGCATTCTGTACAGATTCAGTTTCCTGTGCAGATTCAATTTCGGTGAGTGTGGGTTCAACGGGAACAGGCATCGGTGCGCTCCTATTTCATAGGCTCAAGAATTCGGCTCAAGCGCTCTAGCTTGAGAGATGAAGGATTCGGAGTCAAGACATCAACCTCATGCAGAAGCCAACCACACACGGGTCCGTACTTAGCGCTGAGTCTGAGGGATTTCCAGACGCTGACCGGCATCAACAGAGGTGCTGGTCAACGAGTTCAACTCCATAATACGAACCACAGTATCACGGGTGTCACCTTGCGGATTCACCGCCTGAGCAATATCCCACAGGGTCTCGCCGTGCTTGACCACAATGACGGTTCGAGTCACCGAAGCGTTCTCCACGGAGGCAGAAGCCGCCGGGCCAAAGAAGCTAATAGCGCCGAGCACAATCAGTGCCGCCAAGGTCAGCAGAGGCAGGCCCTTCAGAAAACCGCGCACAGTGCCAAGACGACGAATAGAACCGGGAACCGAGCGCAGAAGCTCGCCGCCCTTAGCCAGAAGAACACTCTTCGCACTAGGCGCCTGAGCCGCAGAAGATGCCTGAGTAGAAACAACAGGGGTAGAAACGGCGGGAGCGTGAGCGGGCTGAGCCTCCTGCGCGGGACGGGGTGCATGAGCCGCACGAGAAGAGCGAACAGACTGCGAAGACGCAGGCACACGAGAACGCCCCTGCACGGTGCTGGCGGACACGGTGCTGGCGGACGCTGTGCGGGCGGGGTGAAGTACCACCAAACCTGCCGGAAGGTGTGCAGAAGTGCCGTGAGAAGCAATAGGTGCTGCAGTAGTCATTGTGGTTCCTTTCTCTCAGCTCGCCCGGGGTTGCCCCGCGGGTCTAGCAATGCCGAGCGATACCCGCTCGGAGGTCCTAGTTGAGTGATAACTATGGAGTGGTGATTGTTAGGCGATAACTATTGGGTAGCTAGTCCCTAGTAGTTAGGTCAGAGCATTCGGATGCACCGGGTTGATTTGGGTACCCCAGTTTTGAGCCCCCCATCCCCCGCGCTCTCTCTTCGCCAGATGCTTCCTAGAGCATCCGAGGTAGATCATGCGAAGAGAGAGGCAGAGGATTCGAATACATTCGAACACTCATTCGCTCTCGTCTCCCGGAAGACTCCGGGTCGAATCTTCGAATATTTTTCGAACATTCGCCCGCAAATCCCGAATTTCAGGAGAGATTCAAGAGTATATACGAACTCTTGTTCTAAAGTCTAGCAGAGATGTGCTAAAAATTTCTTCGAGTTTCGAAGAAAAAATCTAGAATATTTGTTTGAGTTTTTCGGTGCAGTGTTCTACACTGGTGTCAAGAGACGTTCCACACGCTCCTGATGAGTCCTACTCACAGCAGGTTTCTGTACCCGTTACAGCTTGGTTCTGTATCGAATGCAGGTGCTGCTGGCTGAGTTTTATAGGGCGGAGGCGCATACTCGTTGCCTGTGTATCGCTTCGGTATCGCTTCGGCACGGATAGAATTCCTCCACCCCCTGACGAGATAAGACCCATTTCGGCAGAACCAAAAAATTTTTAGGACACCATCAGAAAACGTGTGAAGCACCCATCCGTGCCCCGACCGGGATACAAGGTCGGAGTACAGACCGAAGGAAAAGAAATGGCAACAGCACCCCGTCCGGCGCTGACCGCGCGCCAGCAGAAGATTCTTGACGCGATCCGCACCGAGATTGAACAAAAGGGTTACCCGCCGTCCATGCGCCAGATTGGTGACATGGTGGGTCTTGCGTCCCTATCCTCGGTCACTCACCAGCTTGGTCGCCTCGAGACTATGGGCTATATTCGCCGCGATCCCAAGCTCCCCCGCGCCATTGAGGTGCTGGATGAGAACGGCGTCGGCATCCACGGTAGCTCCTCCTCGTCCCTGCCCGAGCTGCCGAACTTCGAAGTTGGCGATGAGGACCTCGTACCCGTTCCCCTGGTTGGACGAATTGCAGCGGGCGGTCCCATCACTGCCGAGCAGTCCGTGGAGGATGTGCTCGCCCTGCCCCGCCAGTTGGTCGGTAACGGCAAGCTGTTCATGCTCAAGGTCAAGGGCGATTCCATGATTGACGCCGCAATCTGCGACGGCGACTGGGTGGTTGTCCGCGAGCAGCACACCGCGGACAACGGCGATATCGTTGCTGCTCTGCTCGACGATGAAGCAACCGTGAAGGTGTTCCGTCAGGTCGACGGCCACACCTGGCTCATGCCGCGCAACTCCAACTACGAGCCGATTATGGGCGACCGCGCAACCGTCATGGGTAAGGTCGTCTCCGTGCTGCGTAGTCTCTAAAAGATGCAGTCTCTAGAGACATAACCGCTAGGCTTTTAGCTCTATATAAAAATCACCCCGGTGACACGTGAATGTTCACGTGTCACCAGGGTGATTTCTATATTTCCAAAGCGGAAGGTGCGGTGCAGCCAGGAATGGAATCCACCCGAGCTAACGCTCAATACTCGCCGAAAGACGAGCCAGCGCGCCAATTACGGCTGCCTTATTCTGGGTCGACCACATCGGCGGCATAGCCTTCATCAAGAAACCGCCGTAACGCTTGGTTGCTACACGAGAATCCAGCACAGCCACCACGCCGCGGTCAGACACCGAACGGATTAGGCGACCGGCGCCCTGCGCCATACGAATCGCCGCGTGGTGAGCAGAAACCGCCATAAAGCCGTTACCGCGGTGACGGTTCACTGCCTCCGTACGAGCCTGCGCAATCGGGTCATCCGGGCGGGGGAACGGGATGCGGTCCATCACCACCAGGCGGCAAGAGTCACCGGGAACGTCCACGCCCTGCCACAGGCTCATCGTGCCGAACAGGCACGAATCGACGTCCTCGCTGAACTCTTCCACCAGAGCCTTGAGCGAAGACTCGCCCTGCAGAAGAATGTTCAGGTCGCTGTGCTCACGCATGTATTCGGCGGCACGCTCGGCGGCACGCTTCGAGGAGAACAGGCCCAGGGCACCGCCTTCCGACGCCTCGCACAGCTCACGCAGACGCTCCAGCTGACCTTCATGCACACCGAATCCCGGAGGTTTCAAATCCCCGGCGACGTACATGATGCCCTGCTTGCGGTAGTCGAAAGGCGAACCTACGTCGATGCTCGTCCAGCGCGGCGCGCCCTCACCCTGCAGTCCCAGGGCACCGGCGGCAACGTCAAAAGAGTCACCCACTGTCAGGGTCGCACTCGTCAGAATCACGGTGCGGTCAGCGAACAGACCGTCACGTAGCTGCAAACCGACGCTCAAGGGGGCGATGTTCAGGGTCGCCGGGTCGGTATCGGAAGCAGCCACATAGCGGCCGTTCTCCCAACCACCCTGACGAGAAATCCACAGCACGTCCTGCTCGCCCGAAGCCTCCAGGATGCGGCTACTCATATCGTGTACCTCAGAGACACGCGAGCGCGCCATCTGCAGGCCGGCGTCAACGTCCTGACCGTCCGGTTTGGTATCGGACAGGGCGGTGCGGGCGGCATCATTGACCGCAGAAATAGCAGTCAAAAGGCGACCGTCCAGGCCCTTCAGCAGGCCTTCGGCAAGACCCTCGAACGCGGTCTCCAAGGTGCCGGCAGCCATTTCCAGTGCGCCGGAATCAGCCTTCGAATGCTTCTTTACGCTACGCGCCGCACGGCGAACCATCGCAACCGTCAAAGAACCAGACACGGCACCGGTCACGCGGTCCACCAGCTCATGAGCCTCATCAATAATGACCGTCTCATGTTCGGGCAGAACCTTCATGCCCTCGAAAGCGTTAATCGCCAGCAGGGCGTGGTTCGTGATGACGATATCAGCTTCAGCGGCACGGCTACGCGCCATCTCGCTAAAGCACTCTTCCACCAGCGGGCAGCGGCGGCCCAGACACTCGGCGGCGCTCACCGATACCTGAGCCCATGCGCGGTCAGAGACGCCGGGCTTCAGCTCGTCACGGTCGCCGGTCTCCGTGCGGTCGGCCCACTCGCGCAGGCGCACCACTTCCTCACCCACGCGGGAGGTCGAAGAAGGCATGTCAAAGAGAGCATCCGGCTCGTCTTCCGGGTAGCCGCCCTCCAGCTTGTGCAGGCAGAGGTAGTTATTGCGGCCCTTGAGCAGAGCCACCTGCGCCTGCGATTCAGGGCGCGGCTCCAGCGCTTGTAGAAGACGCGGAATATCGCGGTTCACGATCTGCGCCTGCAGGGCAAGGGTCGCCGTCGCAACCACAATCGGCTGGTCCGACTCCCCCACCCGCGCCAGGGCAGGAACCAGGTAGCCCAGGGACTTACCGGTACCGGTACCCGCCTGGACCAGCAGGTGACGCTGCAGTTCAAGAGCCTGCGCCACATGCGCCGCCATGGTGCGCTGACCGGCACGATTCTGACCGCCAGTGGCGGCAACCGCCTCATCCAGCAGGGTCAGGGCGTCCTTCGCACCGGGCAGGGTCTCAAGCTCCTGCCCGGTAAATCGGGTGCCGTCGGTTGCCGGTTCGGGTGCAGTTCCCGGGGCGTTTTTAGGCGCGTTGATGCTCTCGGTCACGCTCATCCGCCCTTAGAGAGCCTCAGAGGTAGAGGGCTGCTCGGAAACAGATGCGGTCGCTTCAGCCAGGGCGTGTGCCTCCGCAAGTTCCTCTTCCAGAACCTCCAGCAGGTCGCCCTCCAGCACATACTCGGACAGTTCGGAGGCGACATCCTCACGAACCAGCGCCACCACGAAGGTGCCGTCCGATACGAAATCGGTGCTCTTAATTTCGGCGTCCCACTCGTGCAGGCGCGAAATAATCTCACCGTGCGAGTACGGAATCAGCAGCTTCACCTCAATGGAGGGGCGCGGAATGGTGTCCGCAATCTTCTGCTTCAGCTCCTCAATACCCTCACCGGTACGCGCCGAAACAATCACGTGCTCCGGCTCGCGCTGGCGCATACGCTCCAGCACGAACGGGTCGGCGGCATCCGCCTTATTCAGCACAATGATCTCGGGGATATGGCGGGCGTCGACCTCCGCGATGACCTCGCGGACAGCACGAATCTGCCCCTCCGGGTCCGGGTGCGAAGCATCCACCACGTGCAGGATAACGTCAGCGTCAGCGACCTCTTCCAGGGTGGAGCGGAACGCCTCCACCAGCTGGGTCGGCAGCGAACGCACGAAACCCACCGTGTCAGAGAGGGTGTAGCCGATACCGTCCGGAGTCTGAGCCTTACGGACGGTCGGGTCCAGGGTCGCAAACAGCGCGTTCTCCACGAGCACGCCGGCGTCGGTCAGGCGGTTCAGCAGGGAGGACTTACCCGCGTTCGTGTACCCGGCGATAGCCACCGAAGGCACGCGGTTACGGCGACGGTTCAGACGCTTCGTCTCACGCGCCGGCGCCATCGCAGCAATCTCACGCTTAAGCTTCGCCATGCGAGCGCGCAGGCGGCGGCGGTCCATCTCAATCTTGGTTTCACCGGGACCACGCGAACCGATACCCTCACCGGCTGCGGCGCGGCCACCCGCCTGACGGGACAGGGAGGCACCCCAACCACGCAGACGCGGCAGCATGTACTCCAGCTGAGCCAGCTCAACCTGCGCCTTACCCTCGCGGGACTTAGCGTGCTGAGCGAAAATGTCGAGAATCAGGGCGGTGCGGTCAATGACCTTGACCTTCACGATATCTTCGAGGGCACGACGCTGCGAGGGAGCCAGTTCGGAGTCGACAATGACGGTGTCGGCGCCGGTCGCCTCGACAATGTCCTTGAGTTCCAGCGCCTTACCGGAGCCGAGGAAGGTGCCGGGGTCCGGCTTGAGGCGGCGCTGAACCAGGCCGTCCAGAACCTCGGAACCTGCGGTTTCAGCCAGTGCCGCGAGCTCACGCAGGGAGTTCTCTGCGTCCTCTACGGTGCCTTCAGTCCACAGGCCAGCCAGCACCACGCGCTCCAGGCGCAGCTGGCGGTACTCGACCTCGGTGACGTCTTCAAGTTCGGTGGAGAGGTTCGCGATACGGCGCAGTGCGCGGCGCTCAGCGAGATCTTCCTGGTCACCGTCATATTCGGAGTGCTCGCGCTGAACGTCAGAAATTTCGCGCGCACGAGTATCCAGCACACGGCGGCTATTGTTGCCGTGGGTGCTGGAAGAATTATCGCTGTGATGCGCGGTACCGGCGGCGTCATACGTCGTGACAGAGGCGGCCGCCTGGGAGCGGCCCAGAACGCGGTCTACGGTGCGGCGTAGCTGCTCATCGCTGGGCAGCTTTTCGGTATCAGATACGGGGGTGTTCTTAGAATTCATACGACTCTAATTCTACCGCCGTTGCCCGCATCGGGTAGGGGGTTCGGTCGCCTGTGCGCTCAGGGCGTGCAAGCTGCTGACCTGCCCCGTGCATTCTCTGCCCGTGTGCGGCGGGTTCTTGCCCTACCGGTACACTGGATAGCATGAGCGAGCAGCATTATTTCTCTGAAACCCCCGAGACCGAGTTCAAGCCCCGCCCCGTGCAGGTGGAGCTTGCCGGCCGCAAGGTCACCGTCACCACAGCTAACGGCATTTTCAGCCCCTCCGGCATTGATAAGGGCACCGCTATTTTGCTGCAGGAAGCACCCGACCCGCAGGGCGAACGCATGCTCGACATCGGCTGTGGGTGGGGACCCATCACCCTGACTTTGGCGATGCTCGCCCCGCAGGCGCAGGTGCACGCGGTGGATGTGAACTCCCGCTCCATTAGCCTGACCGAACGCAACGCCGCCGCTCTCGGCCTGTCCAACGTCACCGTGGGAACCCCCGAATCGGTTGACCCCGAACTGCGTTTTGACACCATCTGGTCGAACCCGCCGATTCGCGTGGGCAAGGAGGTTCTGCACGAGATCCTGCTGACCTGGCTGCCTCGCCTGGCGCCCGGTGGTAACGCCTACTTGGTGGTTCAGAAGAACCTGGGCTCCGATTCTTTGCAGAAGTGGATGGACGCGCAGCTTGAGGAGCTGCACCCCGGCGAATTTGAAGTGTCGCGCTATGCGACCTCGAAGGGTTTCCGTATTCTGCAGGTGCACCGCTACGAGGACTAAAACCTCTAGCGCTAACTGCTTAAAACATAAAAGCGGCGGGTGTTTTCTGAATGTGTTGTCAGAAAACACCCGCCGCTTTTGTCTATAAAATCTCTGGTCTAGGACTGCTCGCTACCGCAGCAGACTATCGCAGCACGACGGTCGAAACCATCTGCGCCGGACCAGCCAGAACAACATGCTCCAGGTCGTCCGGACCCAGCACGAAAGTCACCGCGAGGGTACCGCCGGGCACATGCACCAGCCACTCATCCGGTGCTTCCTCGCCGCCCCAGAAACGGGTCGCCGCAGCCGCCGCACACGCGCCGGTACCGCACGACAGAGTCTCGCCCACGCCGCGTTCGTGCACACGCATACGGATAGCGCCCACATGCGCGCCGCTCTCAACGTCCAGGTCGACCGGCACCACAAACTCAACGTTCGTGCCGTTGACCGGGGCGGGGTTCACCTGAGGCAGGCTGTGCAGGTCCAGGCCGTCCAGCTTACCGTCGGAGCCGAGCATCACCACGGTGTGCGGGTTACCCATCGAAATGGACAGGCCAGCACGCGGAGTCTTCAGACCGCGAGCAGACACCAGGCAGTCCTCGCCACCCTCGCGGGCAGCCTCACCGTGAATGAAGCTCCACGGACCCATATCAATCGCGTAACCCTCTTCGGTGCGCGCCACAGTCTTCACGCCGGCACGGGTACCGATCTTGACGGTCTCGCCCACCTCAAGCTCAATCAGGCCCTCAGTGCGCAGGTACTCCACGAACGCGCGCACACCGTTGCCGCACATTTCAGCGATAGAGCCGTCACCGTTGCGGTAGTCCATAAACCAGACAGCGTCCGGGTGCTCCTCGAGCAGCTTCTGGCCCGCGCGGGAGGCGGTGCTGCGGGCAGCACGAATGAAGCCGTCCGCACCAATGCCGAAGTGTCGGTCGCAGGCGCGGGCTACCAGCTCGGGGGTGAGAGCAATTTCTGCGTTCTCGTCCGTCAGAAAGATGAAGTCGTTACCGGTGCCGTGACCCTTGGTGAGGGTCAGGCCTGCCAGCTCGCCCCAGGTGGAAGGGTTCTCGCTCATATGCTGTCCTTAAGGTTGGTGACCTGTCCGTTTATGATTTTACCGCGCCAGATGGTGAACCAGGCATTCTTCCTCGGAAATACTTCTGCGGCTCCCGGTTCACTTGATGAGTTCGTCAAGATTACCGAAAGCCGCAGAAATAGGCGGGATACTTTACCGGTTTATGAAGATGCCGCTACGGTGTCTGTGGGACGATCGCGACGAATGCGCAGAAGCTTGCGATCCTTCAAAGCCAACGCAGGTTTCTCAACATACAGCCAAGACAGCCACGCCAGACCAACGGTGATAGCAAAAGTGATGATGGCGTTCAGAACCCAGCCCAGCGATGCACTACCGAAAATTGTCAACAGAATCTGCACCGGGAATGCATAGATGTACACGCCGTAAGAAATATCGTTATGTCGGCACAGGTCGGTCTTAATCGCAGCGCTGAGAGCCAGGATTCCGTAAGCCACGGGCAGGTGCATGTACTGGGCAATACCAGGTGCAAACCATTGCAGAGCAAATCCTAGAATCGTGACCGCAATAGCCACAGTAGCGTTATAGCGAATACGCTTACCCCACATGTAGAGAATGACACCTGCGAAAAAGTAAGGATGCAGGCGAAGAATATGCTCTACAAAACGATTAGGTTCACGCCCCATCAGTTCAAAAATCTGGTGCCCGAAAAATAGCCCAGCATAGATGACAGGAACCAACCATTTTGCGTTCTTACGAATAAACCCAATGTAGAAAATCGGGATAAGTGCTAGGTAGGCGAGGAATTCAAAACCCAGGGTCCAGGCTGACCCATTCCATGCGTGGGTGAAAGGGATGCCAATGGGACCGCCAAAAAGGGGGTATTGCAGATTGAAAAGGTCAAAATTGCGCGCTATGTATCCGCCTGCGCCCTTCAGTGAATAGGGCTCTGCCGTGTGTCCGGTGGCTACAGCAATCGGTGCACACAGGAAGACAACAAACAGGATAGATACCCAGTAGCCGGGGAAAATTCTTAGGGCACGACGCTTAACATAGCCGGAGATAGTACCCCGTTGCGCGCTATGAGCAATCAGGAATCCTGAGATACAAAAGAACATGTTCACAGCCCATTCACCCAAAGTGCCGATATGTTCGGGAACAGGAATTCCGAGAATTCCAGCGTTAAAACCGACAAGAGGGGCAGCATGGGCCACGATAACTAACGAGGCCAATGAGAGGCGAAGAAAGTTCAGTGAATTCGTTCCGCCCAGAATGGCATCGTAGAGGGAACGCCGAGTGGATTCTGCCGCGGACAGAGTGGCAGAATTTTTCGTATGTGATGTGAGTGACATATTTCCTCTATAGTTGAGTTCAATATGTCCCTAGAGTAACCTCAATTTCCCAGCTTTAGTACGTCCATTTGCTTATTTTTGCAAAATTGTAGCCAACGCCTCATCTGCAAGGGTGGGTGAGAGCGCATCTAGCCACTGCACGCGCGGGTCCGCACGGAACCAGGTCAGCTGGCGGCGCGCAAACTGGCGGGTCGCAATGGTCGTATCCTCAATCGCCTGCTCCACGCTGTAGTCTGCATCCTCAAGGGCGCGAGCGAACTGCGCGTAACCAATCGCGCGGGAGGCAGTCTTACCCTCCTGCAGTCCCTGCTCGTTCAGGGTACGAATCTCATCGAGCAGACCCTGCTCGTGCATCAGCTCCACACGGCGGTGCAGACGCTCGTGCAGCAGGGCACGATCCATATCCAGACCAATCTGAATACTCTCCGTCACGTACTCGCGCACCGGCATGAACGCCGAGAACGGGCGGCCCGTCACCTCGAACACCTCCAGGGCTCGAATAATGCGGCGCTCATCCTTCACGCGCGCCGCCGACTCCGGGTCGACCTCCGCCAAGCGGGCGTGCAGAACACCAATACCCTCGGTACGCGCTTGCTCCTCCAGGCGCTCACGCACCCGCGCATCCGTGCCGGGAAACTCCAACTTATCCAGGGCGGCACGCACATACAGACCGGAACCACCCACCAGAATCGGGTAGCGGCCGCGGGCGCGAATCCGCTCGATCAGCTCGCGGCTGCGCTCCTGAAACTCCGCTACGGAGGCCTCGTCCCGCACGTCCATGATGTCCAGCAGGTGGTGCGGAACACCGCGCATCTCCTCCGCCGTGATTTTTGCGGTGCCGATATCCATGCCCCGGTAGAACTGCATAGAATCAGCGTTAATGCACTCACCGTTCAGACGCAGAGCCAGCTCAATGGCGAGCGCGCTCTTACCGGTGCCGGTCGGGCCCACAATAGCGATAACGGGCAGAGTTTCGGAGATAGTCATGCGCCCCATTCTACCGGTTCCCCCACCCCCACTTGCGGTGGCGGCAAGAGCCCGAAGAACAGGGCGCATGATTCGATATAGGTTTTAGGGGCGCAGACCGATGGTCGGCATGCCCAGACCCACCGGCGCACCGGGCACCTGGGTGGTGCCGGTACCGCAAGAGTCAGCCTGGGAGCGGTCCCACGCGTCACCGGCACGGGTGCGGCGCAGCTGATACTGCTCGGCGGTCGGGTCAGAAATCAGGTGGAAGGAACCAGCCTCGGTAATCGGCACGGTGACCATGTCGCCGGGGCGGGGAGTCTCGCAACCCTCGGGCACAGAGAAGTGCACGAGGCGCTGGTCCGGGCCACGACCGGAGAGGCGGTGAGTCTGGTCAGCCTTACGACCTGCCTCCGCAACGACCATCAGCTCAACGGTCTTACCGAGCTGCTTGCGGTTCTCTTCACCGGCGATGCGGTCCTGCAGGGCAATCAGACGCTCGTAGCGTTCCTGCACGACCTCCTTCGGGATCTGGTTCTCCATGGTCGCCGCCGGGGTGCCGGGGCGAATCGAGTACTGGAAGGTGAACGCGGAGGAGAAACGAGCCTGCTCCACAACCTTCAGGGTGTCCTGGAAGTCCTCTTCAGTCTCGCCGGGGAAGCCCACAATGATATCGGTGGTAATCACGGCGTTCGGGATGCGCTCGCGCACCTTGTCCAGAATGTTCAGGAACTTTTTGGAACGGTAGGAGCGGCGCATGTCCTTGAGCACCTTGTCGGAGCCGGACTGCAGCGGCATGTGCAGCACGGGCATGACGTTCGGGGTCTCCGCCATCGCGTCAATCACGTCGTCGGTGAACATTGCCGGGTGCGGGGAGGTGAAGCGTACACGCTCCAGGCCCTCAATCTCACCGCAGGCACGCAGCAGCTTGGAGAACGCCTGGCGGTCGCCGAACTCCACACCGTAGGAGTTCACGTTCTGGCCGAGCAGGGTCACCTCAATAGCGCCATCATCGACCAGCGCCTGAACCTCAGCGAGAATGTCGCCGGGGCGGCGGTCCTTCTCCTTACCGCGCAGAGACGGCACGATGCAGAAGGTGCAGGTGTTGTTACAGCCAACCGAGATGGACACCCAGCCGGAGTACACGTGGTCGCGCTTAGTGGGCAGGGTGGAGGGGAAAACTTCGAGGGATTCAAGCAGTTCTGCCTGCGCCTCGTGGTTGTGGCGGGCACGCTCCAGCAGGGTGGGGAGGGCACCAATGTTGTGGGTGCCGAACACGACGTCCACCCAGGGCGCCTTCTCAATGATGGCGTCCTGGTCCTTCTGCGCCAGGCAGCCGCCCACAGCGATCTGCATGCCCTTGTGGGCGCGCTTGACCGGCGCCAGCTGACCGAGGTTGCCGTACAGGCGGTTGGAAGCGTTTTCGCGGACCGCGCAGGTGTTGAAAACCACCAGGTCGGGCTGGGTGCCTTCCTCAGCGCGAACGTAGCCGTTAGCCTCCAGCAGGCCGGACATTCGTTCGGAGTCGTGCACGTTCATCTGGCAGCCGAAAGTGCGCACTTCGTAGGTGCGGGGGCTGGTTTCGGGGGTCTGGGCGGAATCGCTGAGGGTCGAAGTCATGCCCTATAGGGTATCCGATGGGGGATAATGGCTCTATGCAGGTTTCCCTTAGTAGCAACTTTCCGGCTCTGTCACCGAACGATTCTTCCGCCCCCACCCCTGACGGGGAGCTTCTGAACACCCTCATTGAGGAGGCGATTGCCGCCTACTCCCCCGTGCCGCCTCAGGCGAGCGCTGATTCTGCCTCGATGCGTCAGACCCTGATGCAGCTGCTCAGCTGGGCGTATTCTTTGGAGCAGGTGGCTGGCCGCGCGGTGGAGCGTGTGCAGATTCTGGGCACCGGCATGCGTTCCGTTGTGGTGCGTGTAGCGTATGAGCCTGCCGCCGAGTCTGCGCAGTCTTTCGAGTCTACACAGTCTTTGCCGACCTCGATTATTGTGAAGCGTTACCGCCGTAAGGATTCGACGGTGAACGCCGGCGGTTTCGGGTACCTGCGTGAGCGCTACGGTTTGGAGGCGCTGAACCGGCAGGTTCCGGGTCTGTTCCCGCAGCTCTATGGCGCGGACGCTGAGCTGCGCGTGCTGGCGCTGGAAGATGTGAGCGCCGGAACCGTTGAGGGCGAGCAGTATTCGGTCGCCCACGCCCTACTGGAGGGCACCGAACAGCAGGCGCTGGACGCGCTGAACTACTACATTGAGGCGTACCGTTCCCTTGCCGCCAGCGGCATTATGGGTGAGGCGGTGGAGGATTACCGCCTGAACCTGGCGCGTGCCGACCGCAAGGCACAGTTCCCGGGCGCTATTGCCTCGCCGGGTTTGGCCGAGCGCGGTTTGAAGAAGCTGTACGGTGTGGCTGACGAGGCGCGCACCCCCGAGCACGATGCTGACAGCCCGGCTTCCAGCTCTGCCGCGCATGAGGACGCGCCCGTTCTTCCCGCCGCCGTTGAGGAGCTATCTTTCCGTTTCCGCCGCGTTCTGCAGCCTTTCTTTACCAAGCGCCCGCCGGTACCTGAGCAGTTCAAGCTCAACCGCGGCAGGGTATATATGCTCTCTTCGGGTGATTTTTCGCCACAGAACGTGCTGATCGGTTCGGCGGACGGCGCGCAGGTGCGCATGGTCGATGCGGAGGGTACCTGCCTGCACCACCGCGGCTTCCCCTTCGTTGAGGCGATGCTGGGCTTCCCCTCCTCGCCGGAGTACCCGCGCTACCGGGTGGAGCGCAAGAAGGCGCTGCCTGCGCTGTACTCTGCCCTCTTTGAGGACGCCCCGCTGGATGAGCACCTGGCGGAGGATTTGGCGGTGTGCACGGCGGTAACCGTGTGTGCCCTGCTGGAGCTGTACTCTTCTTCGGCGCGTTCCGATCTGTTGCCTCGTATTCGCCGTGAAGGTGCGCAACTGATGCGCCTGCTGCTTGAGATTGCCGGTTCTCAGGATGCAACCCTCGCCGAGTTCGCGAACCGTCTGGGAGCCGCTGAATAAGCAGCAGAGTAAACAGCGGATATAGCCTCCGACAAGGCTTTTTATAAAGATCAAAAACATAAGGGTGAGCCCGCCACAGAGTATGTCTGTAGCGGGCTCACCCTTTATTGTGCCTATTTTTACGGTCACCCCAGCATGGGTCTATCCGTGCGTGCGGACCGTCTTTATTCACCCTCTACCAGAGCTCGTCCTCCGCACCGTAGGCGGCAAGTTCTTCACGAATCACCGACATCGACACCGAGGAGGAGTACCCGCGGCGAGCCAGCATCCCCAGCAGTCGGCGGGTCACCCTATCCTTTTCAGCGCGGTCACTCAAATCCATGCCGGGGCGCAGCTTCTTACGCACCAGCTCGGCGGCGTCCTCACGTTCCTGCTCGTCGGTGCGCTGAGCCAGCGCGCTCTCCGCCTCTTCACCACGCACCCCGCGTTCAGCGAGCTCACGGCGTAGCGCGGCGCGGGAGAGCTTCTTGGTGCGGCTCTTCTGCGCCACAAAGCTTTGGGCGTATTCGGCATCGTCAATGAGTTTTGCAGCCTCGAACTTATCGAGCAGCGGCTCAATGAGCTCCGCGTCGAATCCTTCTGCCTGGAGCTTCTTACGCAGCTGACCTCGGGTTTTTGCCGAGTACGCCAGCTGGTTGTACACGATGGTTTTAGCGCGCGTGTAGGGGTCTGTTTCTTCCGCGGCTCGGGCGGCACGTACCTTCTGCTTCCAGGAGGTCACAGCGCCTTCCGCCTGTGAGGAAGCGCTTCCCTTCTGAAAACCGCGTGTCGGAGAACCGCCCTTTGGGGATCCAGCCGAAGCGGCACGGCGCTTTCCGGTACCGTCGCCCTGCGCCTCCTCCTCGGCAATACCGCGAATGAGTGCTTCTTCGGCGGGGGTGAGTTCTTCGTTCAAGCTACTTCCCTCCCTAAATAGGTTGCTCCCCGAGCCGCGGCCCGCAGGACTCTTGCGGGTTTCCTCGTCGTCACTTCGAGCCCCGAAGGCGGGCGCGTAGGGCGAACGGCTCCGCATTTTCTCTTGCTGCGCCGCACTCATGCGGCGGAACCCACGCTTGTAGTCGGTGTTCTTGGAGGCACGCGAAGACTTGCGTTTCTTCTGCTTAGCCCGCTGAGCGGCTTGCCTCTCGATCTCTTCCTTCTCTTCGGCAGTGAGCCCCGATCCGATGGAGGCGGCACCCGCTCGACTCATACGGCCAGCCGCCATAGGGCGCGGCTCGGCACCGCCGGGGGTGAAGGCACGAATGGGCGCTTCGTCAATGGAGACGGCGGGCAGGTTCGGGTCAACGAGCAGGCTGCGGCGCGGCGATTCGCCGCCTTCCTCAGAACTGCCATCTTCAAAGTTGGCGGGCACAGCCTGCAGGGGCAGCTCGGGTACGCGGAACTCCCCGGCGTAGTCGCCGCCGTTATCGCGGGCGATGCTTTCTTCAACAAAGCCGTGCGCGGCGGGGTGCCAGTCCGGGAACTCCTCAGCGGATACCGAATCCGCGGCCCTGTTCCGCACCCACTTTTTGGGTGCGTTTTCTGTGGCCGCTGACTTCTTCTTAGGCGCTGGCTTCTTCTTATGTGCGAGCTTTTCAGCCTGCCGCGCTTTCGGCTTGGGTTTCTGGGGTGCGGTTTCTTGGCCCCCACGCTGCTCCGCTATCGCTTCTGCGGGTGCCGCTTCGTCCGAGGGTACCCAATATTCCCCTGCATAATATTCCCCTGCGTACTCTGTTTCAGGGTACAAAGGCTCTGCCAGATACGGAGGTTCATCCTCGTAGGGAGGTTCGCCCTCATAGGGAGGCTCATCAGGGTATGGGGGTTCATCAGGGTATGGGGGCTCATCCTCATACGGGGGCTCTTCAACAGAAGGAGGTGCAACAGCGGCAGGCACCTCCCAGCTGAGGGTGGGCTCAGCCAGGGGCGCGGGTGCCTCAAAATTGAGGGCCTCGAAGCCGTCTACCTCAACCGGCGGGGCAACAGGCTCAAAGGAAACAAAGTTACCAAGCGCTGAGGAACCGAAGTGCGGTTCGGTCGCCTCCAGCGCCGCAAAACCGGCGTCGCCGTCACGCGCGCTGTTTTGCTCACGCTCTTCATGACCGTTCTGTTCCGTCATGCGCTGTTCCATCATGCACTGCTCCGTCATGTTCAGTTCCTCCTCTCCCCTGTGTTGGCGCTCGCTTGATGACCCGTGCGCCCGGCTATACAGCGCTCCCCCATTGTAACGAGGCGTTGTCCCGGCGCCCCCTGATACTCCCCTTAATGCGCACCCGTTAACGTGTTTCTTCCGTTAACGACAGATTGCCGTGCACCGTGCGGAATGCACAGCACACGGCAATCAGTCGTGGCGTTAGCAAGAAGCTACGCGAGCCGGTTTAGAACTCCTCAGCCAGCTCGTCCAGCGGGTCGTTACCCTCGGACTCAGCAGCTGCCTGCTCGTCAGCTTCTTCCTCAATGATGCCCAGCTTCACCAGAACCTTGTACTGCAGTTCTTCGGTGAGCTCGGGGTTGTCCTTGAGCAGCTTACGAACGTTCTCGCGGCCCTGGCCCAGCTGCTCACCGTCGTAGGTGAACCATGCGCCGGACTTCTTGACGATGTCGTTCTCCACCGCCAGGTCCAGGATGCCGCCCTCAACGGAGATGCCCTCACCGTAGAGGATGTCGAACTCAGCCTGCTTGAAGGGCGGAGCCATCTTGTTCTTCACGATCTTGGCGCGGGTGCGGTTACCGATCGGGTTAGCGCCGTCCTTGAGGGTCTCAATGCGGCGGATGTCGATACGAACCGAAGCGTAGAACTTCAGCGCCTTACCACCGGTGGTGGTTTCGGGAGAGCCGAAGAAGACACCAATCTTCTCACGCAGCTGGTTGATGAAGATTGCGGTGGTGCCGGTTGCGGAGAGGCGGCCGGTAATCTTACGCAGAGCCTGGCTCATGAGGCGAGCCTGCAGACCCACGTGGGAGTCACCCATGTCGCCTTCAATTTCGGCGCGGGGTACCAGTGCGGCAACGGAGTCGACGACCACGATATCAACGGCGCCGGAACCAACCAGCATGTCCATGATTTCCAGCGCCTGCTCACCGGTGTCGGGCTGAGAGACCAGCAGCTGGTCGATGTCCACGCCCAGCTTAGCCGCGTAGATCGGGTCCAGTGCGTGCTCGGCGTCGATAAACGCTGCCACGCCGCCTGCCTTCTGGACGTTCGCTACAGCGTGCAGTGCAACGGTGGTCTTACCGGAGGACTCGGGGCCGTAAATCTCGATGACGCGGCCGCGGGGCAGACCGCCAATACCCAGAGCGGCATCCAGAGCGATAGCGCCGGTGGAGATAACCTCGGTCTTGGTGATTTCCTTATCGCCCAGGCGCATGACTGCACCCTTGCCGTAGTTCTTGTCGATCTGTGCCATCACGGCTTCAAGTGCCTTGGCGCGACCCTCTTCGGGAACGCGAGCTACGCTCTGAGACTTGGTGTTCTTAGCCACGGTAGTACCTCGTTCTTTGTGTTGTCAGTGGTTGACGGGAGTAATGTTTCTTCGGAATCGGTGGGACTCGTGATCGAGACCTTGAAGGTTTTGGCCTACCGGTTCCTTCTGAGACTACTCTAGGGTCACAGCCTGACAGGATAAGGCCATTTTTTAAAATCTGTGGAAAACTTTGAAGATTTTCCGAAAAATTCCTGATGTGGAAAAGTCTAGCACGAGTCGAACAAAATTACGACCCTGTTTCGAATAAATCGGATAGGGTTTCGGCATATATTTTCGAAAAACCCCGGATTATCGGCTAATTATTCGAAAATACCTCCCGCGCAGGCGCTAGCACTCGAACAAACGGCAGGCCCCGCCCCTACGCGAGAAAGCGCCAGACTTACCGACTAGCGCAACGGCTCCTTATCGGGTCCCAGGCGGCGCTCCTGCGGAATCTCCTGCTCCTCACAGATCGCAAGCCACACATCCTTCGGGTTAACGCCCTGGTCCAGCGCCTCCGCAGCGGTCACATGACCCAACGAGCCCAGCACCAAATCACGCGCCAGCACCGGAGCATACCCGGCACCGAACTCATACTCCATGCACGCCCAAAATTCGCTCAGCTTCACAAGCACTCCTTACGCTTCACCGCTAGTTCGCTTCATAATTCGTCACATCGCCCACATCTCGCCCGAGAGTACCCCCCCCCAGAATAAACCCGAGAATAAGCGATGCCGCACACCCACCTTACGGGGATGCACGGCATCGCTTCACGTTTAGCGCGGCATGTGCCGCTTCTCGTTACTTCGAGAGAATGTAGTAATCGCTCTTGTACTGCTCAGACATTTCAGCCGGAACAGTATCCGGAATCTGAACGCCCTCGAGAACCGCCATACGGTCGGCGACCTCACGCAGCATCTGGGACATCGGAATGTCCAGAGCCTGGCAAATCCACGCCAGCAGTTCGGAGGATGCTTCCTTCTGACCGCGCTCAACTTCGCTCAGGTAACCGAGGGAAACACGGGCACGCTGGGAAACCTCGCGCAGGGTGCGGCCCTGACGCTGGCGAACATCGCGAAGAACCTCACCGATTGCCTGTCGCAGGGGAACAACCTTAGCTTCCTCAACGACCGGGGCGACCTGTCGGGGGGTCTCCTCGATTTCCTTCCACTTAGTAATGCCATTAATCGATACGCGCTGCTTAGCCATGAGCTTCTATATCACTTTCCTGAGTAGGTATTCCCGACCTGCGGGACTGTACAGAGTTAAGCCTAACTGATTTTTGGAGCGTGAGCTAGGGGCCCCGCCATTTTCGTCCTCTTCTTATGGCTTGTATCTATTCAAACAGGCGAACCTATGCCTTTATTCCTGCGGAGCTGAAAGAACCCTGTGAATATATTTGAACCGTAAATTTTTTTAGGTAGGCGCCGCACCGACGACGACACAGCCGTTCCAGGCACCGCACAGCCCAGCCCAGCCCAGCCCTAGCACGCTACGCCAGCTCGTCCTTCAGAACCCCACCGGCGCCGCCGCGCACCGCACGCGCCAGCAAAGCAATCGCATCCGCGCTCGCCGCCGCACGAATCTGCGCCCGATCTCCCGAATAGTGGCGCTCAAACACCTCAGAACCGCCAGGGGAACACACGCCGATATAGACCGTACCCACCGGCTGGCCATCCGCAGGATCAGGACCGGCAACACCCGTGGTAGACACCGCATAATCGGCACCGCACACACGCGCCGCACCGACCGCCATCTGCACCGCCACCGCAGGATGCACCGCACCCTCACGCGCCAGCAGCTGAGCGTCCACGCCCAGCACCTGAGCCTTCACCTCGTAGGCATAGGAAATCACGCCGCCGCGGTAATACGCGGATGCGCCCGGCACCGTACAAATCGCGCCGCCCACATCCCCGCCGGTCAGCGACTCAGCTGTAGCCACCAGCACCGGGCCCTCCTGGGCGGCGCGCAACTGCACCGCATCACGTAGCAACAGCGCCGCCGCCTCCGGGGTACCGGAGAAAACCTCAGCGGAGGAAAGCTCAAGGGACAGAGCATCTTCAAGTACGAGGGGAACCATTATTCTCTCCTTTCAGCGGCGAACCGCCGCTCAAAACCTCACGCGGCACACAACGCACCGCAGGTACAGCGAAGGGGAGCAGCACACGCCACTCCCCTCGCCTCTAATGACCGCCGCCCTGGGAGGCCTGAGCCTGCAACCAGTTACGACGCAAAATATACGCATCACGCACATACACCAGGCCGGTCCACACGGTAATCGCGGTGACCGCGCCCATCAGAACCCAACCAGGAATCAGCCAGCCAAGACCCAGCTGGCCCAGCGGCAGAAGCATCAGCACCAGCGCCACCGTCTGCAGAACGGTCTTAATCTTGCCGCCCTTACTAGCGGCCATCACACCGTACTTAATGACGAACAGACGCATGATCGTAATGCCCCACTCGCGCAGCAGAATCACAATCGTGACCCACCACCACAGCTCGCCCAGCGCCGACAGCACAATGAACGCCGCGCCAGTGAGGAACTTATCGGCAATCGGGTCAGCAATCTTACCGAAGCTCGTAATCAGGTTACGCGAGCGCGCCAGGTAGCCATCCGCCCAGTCCGTGAGCATAGCAAGAATAAAAATAATCCACGCCAGCCAGCGGTGCGTCGGATCAGCGGCACCAAAAGTACCGCCCGCAACCAGGGCAACAATGAAGAAAGGAACCGCAATAATACGCAGAACCGTCAACACATTCGGCACATTCCAGTTCGAAGGCTTCGCTGTGCTGACCGCACCGGCGGGTGCGGAATTGCGAGCTTCACTCATAACGGCTCCTTACGGGTAGATGGCTTTCGACGGTGAGAGACTGCGTACGCACCGACACCTAAACGTATCGGGGATACGCAAACACCCCGTACCGTCCATTATACGTGTGCCGTAGCAGACATCACAGGGATGATACGGGGTGCATGTCGCACGCTCACTCAGCTGAGTGGACTCAGCCGAATGGATAGGGCGCTGAGGGGCTAGCGGCCGGTCAGCTGCCAGGCGTCCTCCGAGCCCTCATCATCGGGCTCATCGAAATAGTCGGTGACCGGCTCGCCCGGGTCCACGGCATTCGCGTAAGGGTCAGCAGCCGGAGGCTCCTCACCGCGAATACGCGCCAGGGTCGCCTGCAAGTCATCCGGGCGGATGAGCACCTCACGTGCCTTCGAGCCCTCCGAGGGGCCCACCACGCCCTGCGACTCCAGCAGGTCCATGATGCGGCCAGCCTTCGCGAAGCCCATGCGTAGCTTACGCTGCAGCATCGAGGTCGAACCGAACTGGGTCGTAATCACAATCTCCGCCGCCTGCAGCAGATCGTCGAGGTCATCGCCGATTTCCTCATCAATCTGTTTCTTCGCGGCAGAGACCATCACGTCCTCACGGTAGATGGTCGGCGCCTGCTTCTTCACGTGCTCAACCACGGCGTGAATCTCAGACTCAGACACCCACGCACCCTGAACACGCATCGGCTTCGAAGCACCCATCGGCAGGAAGAGCGCATCACCCTGACCGATCAGCTTCTCCGCGCCGGGCTGATCCAGCACCACGCGAGAGTCAGTGACCGAGGAGGTCGCAAACGCCATACGAGACGGAACGTTCGCCTTAATCAGACCGGTCACCACATCCACCGACGGACGCTGGGTCGCCAGCACCAGGTGAATACCCGCCGCACGCGCCAGCTGCGTAATACGAACAATCGCCTCTTCCACGTCACGCGGGGCGACCATCATCAGGTCGGCGAGCTCGTCAACAATCACCAGCAGGTACGGGTACTCGTGCACCGTGCGCTTGCTACCGGGATCGGGCTGAACTTTACCCTCACGCACCGCCTTGTTGAAGTCGTCCACGTGCTTGTAGCCGTAGTGGGCGAGGTCGTCGTAGCGGGCATCCATCTCACGAACCACCCACTGAAGAGCCTCAGCAGCCTTCTTCGGGTTCGTAATGATGGGCGTAATCAGGTGCGGAATACCCTCATAGGCAGTCAGCTCCACACGCTTCGGGTCAACCATCACCAGGCGCACTTGGTCCGGGGTTGCACGCATCAGAATCGAGGTAATCATCGAGTTCACGAACGAGGACTTACCGGCACCGGTCGCACCGGCGACCAGCATATGCGGCATCTTCGCGAGGTTCGCCAGCACGAAGCCGCCCTCAACGTCCTTACCCACACCCATGACCATCGGGTGCTGGTTCGCGTGAGCCTGCGGGGAACGCAACACGTCGCCCAGGGCCACGGTCTCGCGGTCCGTATTCGGAATCTCAATACCGATTGCGGACTTACCCGGAATCGGGGACAGAATACGAACATCCGGGCTCGCCACAGCGTACGCAATGTTCTTGCTCAGCGCGGTCACGCGCTCCACCTTCGTGGCGGGACCCAGCTCAATCTCGTAGCGGGTCACGGTCGGGCCGCGCGAGAAGCCGGTGACCTGCGCATCCACCTTGAACTGCTCCAGCACGTTCGTCAAAGCTTCAACCACGTGCTCGTTGACTTCGGAGGATTCCTTAGCGGGCGGGCCAGAAACCAGCATCTCCTCAGAAGGCAGCACGTACGCGCCGCGGGAGGACTGCACAACCTGCTCGCCGCGCGCCCGCTCGGTGGTCGCCACCTGAGTATTGTTCTGCAGCGGGCGGGATGCGCCAGCCTCGGGCGCTCGCGAAGCCGCGGGAGCCGCGTTCTTCGGGTGAGCACCCGGCGAGTGCATGCGGGTCGGAATCGGAGGCTGAGCCGCGGGTGCGGCAGGAGCCTGGGATGCGGAAGCCGGAGCGGCAGACTGCGCAGGGTTCACCACTTGGTGAGGCTTCGTCTGCGGTGCAGCTTCCTCAGAAGCGCCGAAGCCGTCATATGCCTCAACATCAAAGAGAGGCTCCTCGCCAGGAATACGGTTCACGCGGCCGTTCGCCACGGCGGCACGCTGCACCTGATCCAGGCGGGCAGCGGGCGCATCCGACGCCTCAACGTCGAAGAGGTCAGGGCTGCTCGAATACGCACCGTTCTGCGCATAAGTGCCCTGGGCGGACGCACCCTGCGCGGCCGGCGCCTGGTTGAGGCGACCGGGCAGACGGGACAGACGGTTCGGCTTAGCCGCCGGGCGCGTCTGCTGAGCGGATCCCTGCGCAGAATCCTGTGCAGGGTCCTCCGGCTGTACCGGCATCTGCGTGGTCTCCGGGTGAGTCTCATCCACCACGGCACTCACGAATGCTTCATCACCGGCATACTCGTCCAGGGAAGAATCGGTCGACGCAGCGGGAGCAATGCCCAACCAGCCGCGCAGACGAGCGAACAGGCCACCAGACTTCTGAGCCGAGCGCGCCGGCTTCTCATCGTCACCGTACAGGTAGCTGCGGTCGTGCTCCTCAGCGTTCAGGTCCACGGTCTGAGTCGCATCCGAAGGGCTATCCTTCGCGGAGGTTCGAGTCGTGCCGTTCGGCTTCTCCCCCAGAGCCAAACCAACCAGGTGCAAAGTACGCGGCACCACCTGACGAATCGGAGTGTTCGTCAGAACCATCAGACCGGCAATACCCAGAAGCAGGTGGATCAGAATCTCAACGAACGCAATACCGCCGCTCACACGCACAATGGGGGTGCCCAGCAGCACGCCAGCCACACCACCACCAGCCCAGACGGCGTCAAAACCATCCGCGAAGGTCGGGTGACCCACATGGCGAGCAAAGAACAGGGAGGTCGCCACCAGGATGATGAAGGAGCCCAACGCCACGCGGTTATTACGTTTAATCAGGTCGGGTCCACGGAAAACGCACCACGCCATGATGAAGCAGAGCACCGGAATCAGCAGGGCGCCCTGACCGAAAATACCGCCCAGCATCGTGTGCCAGGCGTCCAGGGGCGCACGCAACAAACCAAGGGAGGTGTGGGCACGCCAGTTGTACCACTCCACCCCGGCGCTAATCAGGCCGAACAGCAGGATGGTGAGTGCGCCACCGTCACGACGGTCTTCGGGTGCAAGGTCGGTGCGCACCGCGCCAATGGAGCGGAAGAGCCCACCGATAGCGTGAGCGATGCTCAGCCAGACGGAGGAGATAGCGCCCGCTACAGGGTTCGCCGCGTTGGCACCGCGCTGGGCACCGCCTCGGGAGGTGGTGCGCTTGCGGGTGGTCTTCTTAGTGTTTGCTTTAGTAGAGGTCGTGTTACAACCCTTCGTGGTCCGTGGAGCCATACCTTTTAGGGTATCAACCTTCCCGTTAATGTACCGATTCTTTCGTTATCAGTGAGCTAAAAAGTGCGCCCCGCCCTGTGTCTATGAGGGCACTGATAGGGCGCTGATGAGGCGCTTCTCCCCTACCGCGTTCGCTTTCGCGTAGCTTTCGCGCAGCTTTCGCGCAGACGTTCGGCAGATACACAGCAGGCGGGGCCGACACAACGGATCGACCCCGCCTTTTCGCTATGACAGGCGACTAGCCTCGCGCAGAGTATTAGTTCTTCGCGGCCTTTGAGGAGTTCTCAACAACCACGGGAACAATCATGGGCTTGCGGCGCAGACGGCGAGAAATCCAGGCACCGATGGTGCGGCGCACAATCTGCTGCAGCTGCTGCACGGTGTGCACCTTCTCGGGTGCGCGGTGCAGAGCATCCTCCAGGGCGGCGGTAATCTTCGGAACAATCTCGTCAAATACCGCGTCGTCCTCCGCGATACCGCGAGCGTGAATATCCGGGCCGGTCACCACGCGCTTGGTTGCGCGGTCAATGACGGTCACGATGGACACGAAGCCCTCTTCACCCAGGATACGGCGGTCCTTCAGATCGCTCTCGGTGACCTCACCGACGGAGCGGCCGTCAACGTACAGGTACTCGCAGGGAACCTCGCCCACCACGGACGCCACGCCATCGCGCAGATCCACGACGGTGCCGGACTCGCAGAGCAGCACGTTCTTCTTCGGAACGCCGGTCTCCATCGCCAGGTCACCGCTAGCAATCAGGTGGCGAACCTCGCCGTGAACCGGCATAACGTTCTTCGGCTTGAGAATGTTGTAGCAGTACAGCAGCTCACCCGCGGCAGCGTGACCGGAAACGTGAACCTTCGCATTGCCCTTGTGCACCACGTTAGCCCCCAGCTTCATGAGGGCGTTAATGATGCGGAAGACGCTGGTCTCGTTACCGGGAATCAGCGAGGAGGCGAGCACCACGGTGTCGCCGGGCTCAATCTGAATCTTGTGGTCACCGTTCGCCATGCGCGACAGTGCCGCCATCGGCTCGCCCTGCGAACCGGTGCACATCATCACGATCTGGTCGGGGCGGTAGTCGTCAACCTTCTTCAGGTCCACCAGCACGTTGGCGGGGACCTTCAGGTAGCCCAGCTTCTCAGCGATGGTCATGTTACGCACCATGGAACGGCCCACGAGCACGACCTTGCGGCCACGCTCAGCGGCTGCGTCCAGTACCTGCTGCACGCGGTGAACGTGCGAGGAGAAGGACGCCACAATGATGCGGCCGCTTGCGTCACGGAAAACGTTCGACAGCACCGGACCGATGTGCTTCTCGGTCGGGGTGAAGCCGGGAACCTCAGCGTTGGTGGAGTCCGGCAGGAACAGGTCCACGCCCTCCTCGCCCAGGTGAGCGAAGTGGCGCAGGTCGGTGATGCGGCCATCCAGCGGCAGCTGGTCCATCTTGAAGTCACCGGTGTGCAGAACCTTGCCTGCCTTGGTGCGGATGTAGACAGCCAGCGCATCCGGAATCGAGTGGTTCACAGCAACGAACTCACACTCGAACGGACCGAAACGCTCCACCTGGTGCTCCTTCACCGCGAGGGTGTAGGGCTTGATGCGGTGCTCGGCGAGCTTCGCCTCAACCAGTGCAAGGGTCAGTTCGGAACCGACCAGGGGGATATCGGGGCGGCGGCGCAGCAGGTAGGGAACCGCGCCGATGTGGTCCTCGTGGCCGTGGGTCAGCACCATGGCAACCACGTCGTCCAGACGGTCGACAATGTAGCTGAAGTCGGGCAGGATCAGGTCCACGCCGGGCTGGGACTCTTCGGGGAAGAGCACGCCGCAGTCAACAATCAGCAGCTTGCCGTTGATTTCGTACACGGTCATGTTACGACCGACTTCGCCCAGGCCGCCCAGGGGCACCACGCGCAGGGTGTCCTTCTTCAGGCGGGGAGGGAGGGGAAGATTCGCTTCAAAGACGCTCATCGTGTGTCTCCTCTTTCTTCTATGTTTTCTTGTGATGTCTGTGATTCGTAGGCGACGCTTCGTACCGCAAGCGCTCCCGCCGGTTCGGCTCTCACATGCCGAGGAGGTGGGGTGCTGCCGGTGCGTCCAAATCACCGAAAGTATTCAAAAGTATTCGGGGGGCGTAGTGCGCGGGTGCTTCTACCTAAGCTGGGCCCCTGTCTGAGTGGGTGGCCGAATCATCGACGGTAAACCGCGGCAATACGCCAGAGCGGACCCCTCACCTAGTGTTAGGTGTGGAGTCCGCATCCGTTGGCTACATCATGCGCCCCAAAAGCGGGGTGTAACGGTAGCCGAAGTCCTCTATATATACGCGCTCTGCACGATAAGTTGTGCAGGTTCTGCGTTAAAGTTTAGGCATTCTTCAGGGTGTGAGCGATGCTCGAGGAGAGCAGGTCAACTCGCATAGCCTGGGCAACCTCCGGTTCGGAGAGTACGTGCGGCAAGCGAACGACGGGCTCATCCAGCACACCCTGCCAGGAGAGAATTTCCTTGGCAGCAACGCAACCGGGGGCACGGCCCATGGTTGCTCGGACAATCGGAGTCAGTTCCAGGTGAAGACGCTGAGCCTCCACCAGGTCCTGTGCAACGACAGCATCAATCAGGGCACGGAAGAGTGCGGGTGCCACGTGTGCGGTCACCGAAACGAGGCCGACGGCACCCATTGCCATCCAGGGAAGGGTCAGTCCGTCGTCGCCGCTGTAGTAGTGCAGGTCGGTGGTTGCCATGACCTCGGTTGCGGCACCGAAGTCTGCCTTGGCGTCTTTCACCGCTACAATACTATCAATTTCTGCAAGGCGACGGTAGGTTTCGGGTGCGATGGGGATGCCCGCACGACCCGGAATATCGTAAAGCATGACGGGGGTCTCAGTTGCCTGCGCAACGGTCGCAAAATGGGCGTAGACACCCGGCTGAGTCGGCTTGTTGTAGTAGGGAGTCACGACCAGCAGGCCGTCCACGCCAACCTTTTCGGCACGGTGCGCCAGCTCAATAGTATGCGCGGTGTCGTTCGAACCAACACCGGCAATAATCTTCGCGCGAGAGCCAACGGTATCCTTCACAATCTGGAAAACGCGCTCGTTCTCGTCATCGGTCATGGTGGAGTACTCACCGGTGGTACCGCAGACCACCAGGCCGTCGTGGCCGTTCTCCACAAGGTAGTTCGCCAGGTCTGCGACCTGCTTTTCATCAACGGAGCCGTCCTTCGCGAAGGGGGTCACCATTGCGGTCAGGAGGCGACCGAAGACAGGCTCAACAAAAGTACCGGGGTTCGAAAGGTTCTCAGACATATGTCTAGAGTACGCCCGAAATGCAGATTTTTCCGTTAGAACGCATAAGTTTTCATACATTTTCTACTATTCGGACTCTTTCAAACCCGCGGTACTTCCACGAGAGCCTATGAAACCGGGCACATAGCCTCGGCGTTATCAGTCTCATACCGAAAATAAATGTGACATTGACTAGGAATCGCAGGGTCAGAGCCTAACGCATACCCTTCGCCTGGCCACCCGAACGCAACGACCACGCGTTACGCATCGCTGCACGGGCACGCTTGCGTTCACCACCGGCATCGTACATGCACGCCAGGTTGAACCACGCCTTCCAGTTCTCGGGGTCCTGCTCAACCGCCGCCGCGAAGCTCTCAAACTCCACCGCCGCGGCCTCACGGTCCACACGACCCGCCGGGGTGCGAGGTAGAGTATCCTCCGCCAGTTCGCCTGACGCAGCCAGCTCCTGAGCCATACGCTGAATACGAGCACCGAAAAGCACCTCACGCACCAGCGCCCACGCACCCAGAATCGGCAGCAGAATCATACCCGCGCCGAGCACCATGCCAGCTGCCGAACCGGAGGTGAGCATCACAAAACCCTGCTGCGCAATATGCACCAGGTACAGTGCCAACAGTGCGCAGGTCAGCGCCGCGAAAGTCTTACCCCAGCCGCCTGCATCCACCGTCACGAAGACAGCGCTAAAAATCAGCACACCCAAAATAGAGGCACGCGCCGCCAAAGGCAGCGGCAGAATCAGCACGGTCAGCACCATCAGCACGCAGGCGCAGACAGTCCACAGACGCAACGAAGTCCACCAGGGGCTACGAGCCTCGGAAGGTACCGGCGAGGCGTCGGGTGAAGTCTGTTCAGACAATACTCTCTCCTAGGACAAATCCATGTAGGCGTCCAAGCCCACGCTCAAACCCGGATGCGCCGCCACCTCACGCACACCCAACAGTACGCCGGGCATGAAGGAGGCACGGTCAAAGGAATCGTGACGAATCACGAGCTGCTGACCGGGATCGCCCAGCAGAATCTCCTGATGCGCCACCATGCCGCGCAGACGCACCGCATGTACGTGAATATCGTCGATTACGGCGCCGCGCGAACCCAAAGGGTCGGAGGTGGTGGCGTCCGGGCTTGCACCCACGCCAGCCTCCGCGCGGGCGGCAGCCACCTTACGGGCGGTGTGCACAGCGGTACCGGAGGGGGCGTCCACCTTATTTGGGTGGTGAATCTCGATAATCTCTACAGACTCGAAGTAGCGTGCCGCCTTCGCCGCGAACTCGGTGGCGAGAATCGAACCAATCGCAAAGTTCGGGGCGATGAGCACACCCACCTCGGGGTGCTCAGCCAGCAGTTCGCGCAGGGAGTTCAGACGCTCGGGGGTCCAACCGGTCGTACCAACCACCGCGTGCATACCGTGCTCCACCGCGAAACGCACATTCGCCTCGCTGGATTCGGGAACGGTCAGGTCAATAACAATCTCTGCGCCGGCATCGACCAGCTCCTGCAGGTCGTCGCCGCGGCCCAGCGCCGCCACCAGGTCCATGTCTGCGGAGGTGTTGACGGCGCGCACCGCCTCAGAGCCCATGCGGCCTGCGGCACCGAGTACCGCTACCTTCCAGATTTTTTCGTTACCCTCGCGGGCCATCTTCTCTCCTCCGTAACTTATGAGCACCCCGACGATGGGGCAGACGCTGTGACGTACAGCCTCTATTATCCCCGTGTGAACGCGGTACACGCCATCGCACACGCTGGGTGAGATGCCCTGCGGAACCTCAGCGGCATGAAAAGCGAAGTAATCTAACCGTCATACAAGCCGTTTAATACGTTATCTAAAGTTAGCAACCATATAATTAGGAAGTATTTCTATAATTTCCATCCTACGGAGTGCTTTGACAGTATGAAGTCCCTCTTTACCTCCTCCGTGCGTCCAGATGAGGCTAACCGGCGTTATATTCTGCCGGGTCTGGACGGTCTGCGAGCAATCGCTGTGCTCCTCGTGATGGTGTACCATTTCTGGCCCACCGTACTACCCGGCGGCATGATCGGCGTGGATATTTTCTTCGTCATCTCCGGTTTCCTGATTACCTCCCTGCTTCTGCGTGAAGGTGCTCTCACCGGCAAAATTGCCCTGGGCAACTTCTGGATTCGCCGTGCCCGCCGACTACTTCCCGCCATTACCCTGCTGATTCTGGTCATGGGACCGGTCAGCCTGCTCATTGGCGGCGATATTCAGGTGAACCTCGGCCGACAGCTCGCCGGTGCGGCGACCTTCTCGTCCAACTGGATTTCCATTTTTGCCGGTAATGACTACTTCGCGCAGACCTCCCCGGAGCTCTTCACAAACTTCTGGTCCCTGGCAGTGGAAGAACAGTTCTACGTGGTGTGGCCGCTGCTCATTGTTGGCGCCGGCGTGCTGTTGCGCCGTTCGTGGCGTCGCTTCAGCGTGGTTATGGTGCTGGGCATTATTGCGTCACTGAGCGTTGCTACCGCTCTTCTGATGTCCGGCGCACCCATTAGCCGCGTCTACTACGGCACCGATACTCACCTGTACGGCCTGCTGCTCGGCGCCCTGCTGGCGTTTGCGCGCCCCTGGTCGCTGTACCCGCCGCTGCAGCAGTCCGTGCTGTACCGCGTGGCTCAGCCCTTCGGCCTGGTCGCGTTCGCCCGCGTCATGATTAGCTGGCTGTCCCTGTTCGCGCTGATTCCCTACGCAATTCTGGTTCCCGAGTCGGCACCCGGCGCGATTCCCTGGGGTCTGTTCGGCGCCTCCCTGCTGGCGCTGGGCGTGATTCAGGGTATGCTGCCCGACATGCTCGCTGGTGCCTCCGAGATGCTGCGCCGCCTGCTGAACTTCGCGCCCCTGCGCTGGGTGGGCGAACGTTCCTATGGCCTGTACCTGTGGCACTGGCCGCTCGCCGTGGTCATGCACTACCTGATGGGTGCGGACCGCTCCCCGCTGGTAAATGTGGGCGTTTTGGTGGCGACCTTCGCGATTGCGGAGATGTCGTACCGCTGGGTTGAGACCCCGATTCGCCGCTACGGTTTCCGCGGTAGCGCTAACCGTGTGGTGGCGGCTTTCCAGTCTTCACGCACTAGGCTCCTGCCGGTTTCGGTGGCTCTTGCCGTTGTTGTGGCTGCTGCTTCGACCGGCCTGGCGGTGCACACCGCTCCGGCGATGACTACCGCCCAGCAGTCCGTTGAGGACGGCAAGCGTGCCGCCGCTGAACGCCTGAAGGCTCGTCAGGAGGCGCAGGCTGCGAGCGCATCGGCAAGCCCGAGCGCTGCGGGTAAGGACGCGAAGGCTTCGGCAAGCCCCTCGGCATCGAAGGCTGCAACCGGTTCGGTTGACTCTTCGCAGGTGACCATTGTGGGTGACTCCATTGTGGTGGCGGTATCCCCCGAGCTGTACGACAAGATGCCCGAAGCAACTATTGACGCGCAGGAAGCACGCACCATCGCTAAGGCCCTGCCGATTATTAAATCCATGGGTGCCAACGGTCAGATTCGTAAGACCTTCGTGCTATCGGTGACCGCTAACTCGACCATTCTGGACGGTCAGCTCGACGAGGTTCTGGCGGCTATGCCTGCCGATTCTAAGCTGGTGCTGGTCACCGGTTACGGCCCGCGCAACCTGACTTGGATTGACTACTCGAACGGTAAGATTCGTGAGTTTGCGGCTCAGCATTCTGATCGCGTGATTATTGCGGATTGGAACTCTGCGATCCGCCAGGCTCTGCAAACTCAGAGCGGTCTGCTGGCCTCTGACGGCGTTCACCCGGAGGCTGCCGGTCAGGAACTCTACGCCCAGGTGCTGATGGAAGCTATTGCCAAGGCACAGAAGTAGTAGCTCTCAGCAGTAGCTCTCAAAGGTAGCTTTTCGGGTGCTGCCGCTCATGCTGAGCGTCAAGAGTATGGGCGGCAGAGCCCCCGGAAGCACTTCTTGGAGGCATCTCTTTGACTTGGAGGCATCTCTTCGATAGGTGCCGATACATACAAAATGCCCGTTCCCTCCCCCGATTTGGTGGGGTGTGGGAACGGGCGTTTTTATGCCTTATCAGCGTTGTGCGTTAGGGATGTTCAGGGGTTAGCGCACGATGGTGGTGATCATCTGCTGCTGCCCCAGGTACGCCGCCAAGTCGCGAACCTCCTCCAGGGAGACCGCGCGGATCTTCTCCAACAGCTCATCGGTGCTCGTGAACAGTCCAGAGTCCAGCTCGGCGCGACCCAGGCGGGACATGCGCGAGCCCGAATCCTCGCTACCGAGCACGGTGGACCCAGCCAGCTGTCCGCGGACCTTCGTCAGCTCCTCCTCGGTAATACCGGCGGTGGCGAGCTTATCGAACTCGTAGCCCATGACCTCGCGCACTTGCTCGGTCTTAGCGGGCAGGCAGCCCGCGTACATGCCGAAGTAGCCGGCATCCGAGTACGCACCGGAGAACGCGAACGTGCTGTAGGCCAGGCCGCGCTTCTCACGAATCTCCTGGAACAGGCGCGAGGACATGCCCGCACCGAATGCGCTGGTCAGCACGCTCATTGCGTAGCGGCGGTCGTCACCGGCGATAATGCTCGGGCAGCCCATCACAATGTTGGTCTGTTCGAAGCCCTTCTCCACCTCACGCAGCTCACTCAGCGGAGCAATGCCGCTGTCGGTGCGTACGCGACGCGGTGCCGGGGCCACGCCCTCCTGCAGGTTCCAGCCGTAGCGGGTCAGCGCCTCCAGCACGAGGCGGACCATGGTGCTGTGCTCCAGCGAACCTGCGGCAGAAATGACCAGGCGGTCCGGGGTGTAGTAGCGCTTGTAGTGCTCCCACACGGCGTCACGCGGCACCTCGGTAATCTCCTGCGGGGTACCGCCGATGGGGCGGCCCAGCGGGTTCTCACCCATGAGCTGCTCCACGAAGTTCTCGAAAGCAACGTCGGTCGGGTCGTCCTGGTCCATGGCGATCTCTTCGAGGATCACGCCGCGTTCCTGTTCCAGGTGAGCCGGGTCCAGCAGGGCGTTGGTGACCATGTCGGTGATGACGTCCACCGCCATGGGTGCGTCATCGTCGAGCACGCGCGCGTAGTAGCAGGTGTGCTCCTTAGCGGTCAGGGCGTTGGATTCGCCGCCTACCGCGTCGAAGGAGGATGCGATGTCCAGGGCGGTGCGGGTGCCGGTGCCCTTGAACAGCAGGTGCTCCAGGAAGTGGGTGGAGCCGAGCATGCCGGGGGCCTCGTCACGCGAGCCCACACCCACCCAGAAACCGATAGACACGCCGCGGGTACCGGGCATTTTTTCGGTAATCACGCGTACGCCACCAGGCAGGATGGAGCGGCGCACCTCGTTACCGCCTACACCCTCGTAGATGAGGCGGCCGTGCTCGTAGTTGAGCTCTTCGGCGATGGCCTCAAGCTCGACGGGCAGGGAAATAGACATAGAGAGAAGAACCTTTCAACAGGTACGTCTGAAGGTAAGCATTCCCGCCCCACTACCTGTAGGCAGTCCCACAGTTGGTGGGGCGGGTGAGCATCAAAAGATGCAGGGCAAGCACAGCGAAGGGGCGCCCGGCACACCCGGCGGGGAGTGAACCGCACCGGGTGCGCCGAACGCCCCTCATCACTTAGCGGGGGTTACGACTACTCGTCGTCGCCACCCTCAACGACCGGTGCCAGCGAGAGCTTGCCGCGGTCATCAATCTTGGTGATCTCCACCTGGACCTTCTGGCCCACGGAGACAACGTCCTCGGCGTCAACCACGCGCTTGCCGCCGTTGAGCTTACGCATCTCGGAGATGTGCAGCAGGCCGTCCTTACCGGGGGTCAGCGAGATGAACGCACCGAAGTCGGTCACCTTCACCACGGTACCCAGGTAGCGTTCGCCCACCTCGGGAACCTGCGGGTTAGCGATAGCGTTCACTGCCGCACGGGCAGCCTCGGCGGAGGGGCCGTCAGCTGCGCCGATGTACACGGTGCCGTCGTCCTCAATGGAGATGTCTGCGCCGGTGTCTTCCTGGATCTGGTTGATCATCTTACCCTTGGGGCCGATGACCTCACCGATCTTGGCAACCGGGATCTTCACGGAAATAATGCGCGGTGCGAACTCGCTCATCTCATCCGGTGCGTCAATCGCGCTGACGAGCACCTCGAGGATGTGCAGGCGAGCCTCACGTGCCTGGGTCAGTGCGCCAGCGAGCACGGATGCGGGGATACCGTCGAGCTTGGTGTCCAGCTGGATAGCGGTCACGAACTCGGAGGTACCTGCAACCTTGAAGTCCATATCGCCCAGCGCGTCTTCCGCGCCGAGGATGTCAGTCAGGGCTGCGTAGCGGGTCTCGCCGTCAACCTCGTCAGAGACCAGGCCCATTGCGATACCTGCAACGGGTGCGCGCAGCGGCACACCGGCGTTCAGCAGGGACAGGGTCGATGCGCAGACCGAACCCATGGAGGTCGAGCCGTTGGAGCCTAGAGCCTCAGAGACCTGACGGATTGCGTAGGGGAACTCTTCGCGGGAGGGCAGCACCGGGGTGATTGCGCGCTCTGCGAGTGCACCGTGGCCGATTTCGCGGCGCTTGGGCGAACCCACGCGGCCGGTCTCACCGGTGGAGTACGGCGGGAAGTTGTAGTGGTGGATGTAGCGCTTGGACTTGACCGGGTGCAGGGAGTCCAGCTGCTGCTCCATCTTGAGCATGTTCAGGGTGGTGATACCCATGATCTGGGTTTCACCGCGCTCGAAGAGAGCGGAACCGTGAACGCGGGGCAGGATTTCAACCTCAGCGGTGAGCTGGCGGATGTCGGTCAGGCCGCGGCCGTCGATACGAACCTGCTCGGTGAGGATGCGCTGGCGAACCACGTGCTTGGTCAGGGCGGCGAATGCTACGGAGACCTCGTTGGAGCGCTCTTCGAATTCCTTACCTTCGCCGGTGAGAGCTTCCATGAGCTCTTCCTGCAGCTCGGCTGCTGCTGCTTCGCGTTCCTGCTTGCCAGCGATGGAGTAGACCTCTGCCAGGCGGTCTGCTGCGAATGCTTCAACTGCTGCGTCGACGTCTTCGCCGTGGCCGCCGAAGAAGGGCAGTTCCAGGGCGGGCTTGCCTGCGCGAGCCACCAGGTCAGCCTGCGCCTTGCACAGTGCCGCGATGAAGGGCTTAGCTGCTTCCAGGCCCTCCGCGACGATCTCTTCGGTGGGGGCAGTCTGGCCGTCTTCCTTGATGAGCTTCCAGGAGTTGTCGGTTGCTTCTGCCTCAACCATCATGATGGCGACGTCTTCGGTACCGTCAGCCTTGGTGACGATACGACCTGCTACAGCCATGTCGAACACAGCGTTTTCCAGCTGGGAGTACTTGGGGAAGCAGACCCACTGGCCGTCGATCAGTGCCATGCGCACGCCACCGATGGGGCCGTTGAACGGCGCACCGGACAGGGAGGTCGATGCGGATGCAGCGTTGATTGCGAAGGTGTTGTAGATTTCGTCCGGCTCGTAGGTCAGGACGGTCACAACGACCTGAACCTCGTTGCGGATGCCCTTGGTGAAGGCGGGGCGCAGCGGGCGGTCAATCAGGCGTGCAGCCAGGATTGCCTCGGTGCTGGGGCGGCCTTCGCGGCGGAAGTACGATGCGGGAATCTTGCCGCCTGCGTACATGCGCTCTTCCACGTCCACGGTCAGCGGGAAGAAGTCGAAGCCCTCACGGGGAGACTTGCCGATTGCGGTTGCGGAGAGCAGGGTGGTCTCGTCATCGATGGTGACGAGGACGGAGCCAGCAGCCTGCTTTGCGAGGCGGCCGGTTTCAAAGCGCACGTGGCGCTTACCGTGAATGCCGTTGTCGATTTCGACTTCAGCAAACTTGATTTCGGGACCTTCCACGGTTCCTTCTTTCTTCTTGGCAGGCCGTACGGCGCACGAGTCGGCCTTCGATAGGAAACCACGGCACCTCTCCCCCGCCTTTTCGTGTGCTCGACGTGTGTCGGCGCGGTTGTGGGGGTGGTGTTGTTCCGTAATTCGCTACCGAGGACCGCGGCGTGTGTGCCGGTACGGCCTTCTGTTCTTTCTTTCAGGTGGGGCGGTGTCTTCTACCGATTTCTCGCTGTGAATCTAGCGTTGGAATCTACGGATAGAAGATGCGCCCCTCAACGCGGCAGTACGGACGCGCTGGCGCTACCCGCCTCCGAGATGGAGGGTTGGTAGTGCTGACAGCACGTCCGCACACACCGCCTAAAGGCGATTAATCACCACAAAAGCGTCAAGACGCTCCTGTTTTATCGGCGCAGACCCAGGCGCTCGATCAGCGAACGGTAACGCTCGATGTCGACGCTCTTCAGGTAGCCGAGCATGTTGCGGCGACGACCAACGAGGATCATCAGGCCACGACGGGAGTGGTGATCGTGCTTGTGGAACTTCAGGTGCTCGGTCAGGTCGGCGATACGACGAGACAGAACTGCAATCTGAACCTCGGGCGAACCGGTGTCGCCCTCGTGGGTTGCGTATTCCTTGATGATTGCCTGCTTGACAGCGGGATCCAGTGCCACTTTTAACTCCTAGAGTTAGTACCGCATACGTCCCGTACGGACGGTTGCCGCCGGGTGATGGGCTTACGCCCTGTAATACACGTCGTCTACTGCGGACTGCAGACGCGTTCTTCCCATTCTACGCTACCGGGGCGCTTTCGTGGAAGGGTGAGCAGAAGCCCGGCGACAGGTAGCTCATCACACTACCGGTCTCCGGGCTTCACAGCCGGGTTCTCACGCAGGGTTCTCACGCCGAGTCCTCGCACCGGGCTCTACGTTTATTCGGTGTCTGTGCTTCTGCTCCCTATGCTTCTGCTACTTCAGCGCGAGCGCGCACCACCACGAGGCGGTAGTAGCCCAGCAGGAACAGGCACCAGATTGCGCCCATCACCAGCGCCAGCTGGGTGTCGGCGAAGCAGCCAAAGAGCACCACGATAAAGATCATGAACGCCAACGCCAGGTAGCTCAGCCACAGGGGCTGGCGCACCGGCTGCGCTTCGGTATCGGCGCCACTGCGCTTGAACGCGATGTGCGCCAGCAGAATCATGACCCACACGAATACGGTCGCGAAGGTTGCCAGGGAGGCGACCACCTCGAACGCGTTCTCGAAGAGCACGTTCACGATCACGCCGACCGCCATGACCAGCACCATGATGAGGGTGGTCATCCAGGGCGCACCGTTCTTGGTAACCTTCGCAAAGGAAGCCGGCGCCAGGTTCTGCTTCGCCAGGCCGTACATCATGCGGCCGGCACCGTACACGTCCGCGTTCAGCGCAGAGATGGCGGCGGTAATGATGACCACGTTCAGAATTGAAGCAGCAGCCGGAATGCCCAGACCTTCAAAGATCTGCACGAACGGCGAGTTCGCCTTGGTCACCGAGTACCAGGGGTACAGGGACATGATGACCGACAGGGTCAGAATGTAGAAGATGAGGATGCGGAACGGCACCGTGCGAATCGCCTTGGGAATCGAGGTGCGCGGGTCCTTCGCCTCACCGGCGGCAATACCGATGTTCTCAATACCGCCGAACGCAAACATCACCACGGTAAAGCAGGCGAGGAAGCCGGTAAAACCGTTCGCGAAGAAGCCACCCTCAAGAGCCCAGAGGTTCGTGACGGAGGGCGCCACGGAGTCGTGTGCCTGCACACCCACGAAGAGCAGGGCGATACCGCCAACAATCATGGCGATAATGGCGCTGACCTTCACGAGCGTGAACCAGAATTCGGTCTCACCAAACGCATTGACCTTCGCCAGGTTAATAGCGAGCAGAATCAGCAGGACCGAGACAATCCAAATCCAGGAGGGGCTGTTCGGGAACCAGAACTTCATGTACACGGCAAAGGCGGTGACGTCCGCAATGGCGACCAGCGCCATCTCCAGGGCGTAGGTCCAGCCGGTCACAAAACCAGCCCAGCGTCCGAGGTAGCGGGTGGCGTATTCAGAGAACGCTCCGGAGACCGGGTGCGCCAGGGCGAGTTCGCCCATTGCGCGCATCACCATGAACACTGCCGCGCCGCCAATAACGTAGGCAAGCAACACGGAGGGGCCGGCCAGCTGAATGGCGGATGCCGAGCCGTAGAACAGGCCGGTGCCGATGGCGGAGCCGAGGGCGATGAACATGATGTGACGCAGGGAGAGTCCACGCGCTAGCTGCGGGCTCTCGGAAGCTACTGCTCCCTGCTGTACCGGGGATGAGTCCGGAGTGGTATTCATCTTCTTCTTGTCCTTTACCTCGTGGGGTGTACCCGCCGGTGGCGGGGAAACTTATCGGGAGGTGCCGCAGCGTAGCAGGTGGCTGAGAGCGGTACCGGTTGATGCACTCCCCATCGAGTGATGGGGCGTTACGCGGAAGATGTTGCCTTCGCGCGTCGCCCCGTCGCATCCCCACCCAACCGGTACGGTGGGTGGGAATACAAAAGACGGCGGGAAGGCAACGTTGCCTTTCCGCCGTCTTTTCGTCAAAGACTACTTCTGTCGCTTACGTCCAATGACGATAGAGCACAGAGCGGTTGCAGCAGTCACGGTGTAGACTGCAGGCCACGCGCCAAGCTTCTTGGCGAGCGGATGAGCGGCGCCAAAAGCGCCGAGGTAGACAGCGGTGAGGAAGGTGGCACGGCCTGCGCCAGCCTTACGCTTCCAATTCTTGTAAGCCACGGCACCGCACAGTGCCAGGACAGCGCCACCGAGCGGGCGGATGCCGGTGCTAGATGCAACCTTGTAGCCACCGAGCAGACCGGTGACGGAGGCGAGAGTCGGGCAGAACTTCACGACGTACTCCTCTGTGAGATCGGACAGTTTCCACATTCATAGTACTCCACGACACACAGAATGTATATTCACCACGGTTAATATTTCTGCATTTCTTACGGACCGGGTACATCAAAGTGCCTGATCGCTAAAAGACTGGGGTACAAAACCAGTGCAAAAAGACCGGCATAAAAAGACCGGGACGCAAACCCGTCAGGTTCACGCCCCGGCACTTGCCGCATGCGAGCTCACTCCGTGCCGCATGCTCTAGAGCTTTAGAGAGCCAGCTCCAGCGCCTCCAGCTGCGCTTCGGTCCACAGCTCTGCAGCCAGCTGCAGCGCGTAACGAGCCGAACGAGGAGCCACCACGTCCACGGAGAGGTGGAAGTCCTGGTCAGCCTCCGGGCCGCACAAATCAGACACGCAACGCACTCCGATAAACGGAATCTCGTAGTTGTGGCAGACCTGCGCAATAGCGGTGGTCTCCATGTCGGTGCTGATGGCGCCCTCGAACGCCTCGCGGGTGTCCTTTACGTTGTGGGCGGTTACGAAGGAGTTACCCGCCAGCATCTGGCCGCGGCGCACCTCCCACGGGCTCTCAGCCTGCTCACGCACCGGCTCCAGCGCGGCGAGCGCATGCTCCAGAGCGTCCTGCCACTCATCCGCCTGACCGTCGTAGCTTTCGGGCATGCCCGGAACCTGACCGCGCGAGTAACCAAACGCGGTCGCGTCGGCGTCAGTGTAGGTGTAGTTCTCGCCAATCAGCACGTCGCCCACGTTAATGCCACGAGCCAAACCGCCGGCGGTACCTGCGCTAATGACGCCCAGGCAGTTCGAGGAGTAGCTAATCGCCTCGGTGACGGCGCTCGCCGCGTTCACCAGACCAATCTTGGAGCGAACCAGCAGCAGCGGAACCTGGTCCTCGCCCACCTGCAGGTAGCGCGGGTGGAACTGCGCGGCGCCCTCGGTGAAGGAGGGCTGCAGCTCCTCGGTCACCTTCAGGAAGGGTGCGAGCTCCTCGTCCATAGCCACCTGAATGATGATGGCGTTAGACATGCCGTCCATCAGCTCAAACATGCTGTTGAATGCCTCAGCCGGGTCGAAAGCATTCGGGTCAAAGTCCACCGGGTTGAAGGCGGATGCGAAAGCGTCAGGAATCTGTGCGCTCATTATGCCATCACCTGCGCCCACTCATCGCGTGCCGCGAGGAACTCGCGAGCCGCAGCCTGCGCACCTTCGAGGGTGTGGTTGGCGCCCCAACCGCACTGCACCTCGTTCGCTGCCGGAACCTCGGTTGCGTTGAGGATATCGTTGAGGGTTGCTTCCAGGATGGGGAAGAACTCCTCGGGCTCCAGGCCCAGGGTCAGCGCATAGAAACCGGTCTGGCAACCCATCGGGGAGAAGTCAATCAGACGGTCGGTGTGGTTGCGCATGTGCTCGGCGCTCAGGTGCTCGATGGAGTGCACGGTCGGCATTTCCAGGTGCGCGGTGTTCGGCTGGGTGAAGCGGATATCGTACTTGATGAGGGTGTCGCCACCGGGCAGGACCTTGCGGTCTGCGATACGCACGTAGGGTGCTGCTACGGCGCGGTGGTCGAGGTTGAAGGATTCGACGTTCATTTTTTCCATGACTCTATCTTCTCTTAAAACGGGGACGACTAAAACAGGGGTGCCTCACGGAAGGCGCAGGACATCAAGGCGTGCGGCGCGGGTTGTTTCTTCGGAGGCGCTGGCGGCCAGGTGCGAAGAAGGTGCCCGCTTTTGCTCATCCGGTCGGGCACGCAAAAGCCCCGGCGGCAGATCCGAAAATCTTGCCGCCGGGGCTTCAAAGCCGTTAAAGGCAAAAGCTATGAGCGCAGGATGTCGCTCTTAGAAGTGGGGATGCTTCACTTCCGCCTGCACCGGGCACTCCGGCGGGCAGTAGTTCTTCGCGTCCTCAGCCAGCACCTCTCGGGTCTGCACCACGTCATCGTTAATCTGCTCAATCAGCGCCTCAACACCGGTGTACGCCACCATGGGGCGCAGACGCTTCACGAACTCAATCAGCACACGCTGACCGTACAGGTTGAAATCCTCCACGCGCTCTTCCGGGCGGTCAATCACGTGCGCCTCAACCTGGCGGTGCTCAATACCGTCAAAGGTCGGGTTCGTACCCACTGAAATAGCGGAGGGGTGACGGTTACCGGATTCGTCCACGAGCCAGCCGGCGTACACACCGTCTGCGGGAATCAGGCCGCGCGCCTCAAGCTCAAGGTTCGCGGTTGGGAAGCCCAATTCGCGGCCGCGCGCCAGACCGTGCACGACCTCACCAGCCATCATGTGGTGGCGGCCCAGCAGCTCGGTTGCGGCGGGCATATCGCCCTCTAGCAGTAGCTGGCGGATGCGGGTCGAGGAGCAGCGGGTGTTCTCATCCACCATCAGATCCTCAACGACAACCACCTCAAAGCCGTACTTCTCCCCCAGCTCACGCATGGTGTTCAGGTCGCCGGAGTTGTTCTTACCAAAGCGCACGTCGTCACCGATGACCACGAAACGCGCGTTCAGCGCATCCACGAAGGTGGACTTCACGAACTCCTCGGGGGTCTGTGCAGCGAACTCCAGGTTGTAGTTCAGCAGCAGGTAGTCGTTCAGACCCAGCAGGCACATGAAGTAGCGTCGCGAACCCTGACCCATAATGTCGTGGTGGGCCGCCTCGGGACGGTGCACCTGCATCGGGTGCGGGTCAAAAGAGACCGCGATAGAGCTCAAACCGTGCTCTTCAGCAAGGGAGACCACGCGCGAAATCACGCGGGCATGTCCACGGTGCACGCCGTCAAAATTGCCGATGGTCACGACCGAGGGGCCGTAGCCGGCGGGGACCTCGCTCAAAGCGGTGTAGAGGGTCACGGGCTCTCCTGAAAAAGATAAATGTACCTAACCATCCTAGACCACAGGCGGCAGGATGCAGAATTCAAAACGGGAATCAACAGGGAATGGAACGGCACCCCTCGCAGGCGGTGCCTTCTCCCCTACCTTTGCGGATGCGGCGGGGTATCTGACACGCAACTGTGCAGCCTCCGCACCTGGAAAATCCATGCGCAGCACCCGCCCATAAGAAAGCCCGGGCAGGCACCCCACCGTGCGGCAGGAACCTTCCCGGGCGTTACGACTACTTACGAGCCTGGTTACGAGAAGCCTTCAGCATCTCCTCGCGAATCTTATTGGACTTGTTAATCCAGCCGTACCACACCAGCAGGCACGGAGGAATCACAAGCTCAGTCACCATCAGCACGATTAGCGACCAGTGTGGGGTGCCGAAGAACGCCCACGACAGGATACGACCCACGCCGCCCAGGAAAACCACCAGGCAGGAGAACACGAGCATGTTCACCCACTTGAACTTCAGGGCAATGAACACGAAGGACAGGCCCACACCCACATAGGCTGCCGCGAAGAACACGTAGTTCGACTGCACCGAGGGGTTTGCGAAATCCTGAGGCGCATCCGGGATGACGCGGATACCGCCCAGAACCTGCCACACACCGTACGCAATCATGAACAGACCGTACAGCGCCACCGCCGCGCGGAACGCCGCACGGTTCTGAGGCTTAGCCGCCTCCTCAAGGCTCTTGGGGCGGGCAAACGCCTCGCGGGTTGCCTTCTTCTCAGCCTTCTTATCGGCCTTCTGCGACGCCTTATCGCCGGACGCCGGTGCTGCTACGCGAACACCCTCGGGTGCCTTCGCCGCAGAAATGGGCTCAGCGCCCTTAGCACCGGCAACCTTCGCGGCACCGCCCTGAGTAGCAGCTCCGGTCGCAGCAGCCCCGGTTACGGTAGCTTCGGCTTGTGCAGACTCCACGCGGGGTACCGGCGCGGTACGAGGCTCACTCGCCTTCTTAGCAGAGCTCTGGTTCTCGCTCATCTTCTCTCCTTCAGCAGGGCCGGGCGGCACCCGCACGAGTAGTCATGTGTGTTCAGGGGTTGTTTACGTTAGCGTGTTGAATGAATAGGGGGCGCACATTCGGTAGGGCGCATATTCAATAGGCACTGGATCAATCAGGCTTGAGGAATCAGGCTTGAAGGAATCAGGTGTGGGCAGGCGCAAATGCCGAACCCTCTTCGCCCATCATAAGCCCTCAACGCCTAGTTGAAGGAACGATTCGCCTCAAAAACCAGCACCGGGGCGGCCTGCACCTTCCCGCGCTGCTTTTTATTCTCCAGGAGGGCAACCAGGGTACCGTCCGGGGCGAAGCCCGCCACAATACCCTCAACGCTGGCATGCTGCACCGCGCCGGACTCATCCGCGCTCGCGTGCACGGAACGCTTCACCACAGAACCGTCACCGCTGGGGCTAATACGGCGACCGTAAGAAATATCGCTCGCCTCCGCGGCAGAGAGCTCACGCGCACCAAAGATGCGGCGTGCCGCCTCCTCCAGGGGAAGCAGCGGCAAATCTTCCAGCGGTGCCTCGGACTCTTCACGGCGCTGCTTCAACTGCGCCAGATCGGCGGCATCCTCAAGCACCACCGCACCCACACGGGTACGGCGAAGAGCCGTCAGGTGGCCACCGGTGCCCAGAATTTTGCCCAGATCACGCGTCAAGGCACGAATATAGGTGCCCGAAGAGCACGAAACCGTCACCTTGCAGTCAATCACGGGAACCGAGGTTGCCGCGTGTTCGCCCTCGTTCTCGGGGTCCTCAATCACGTACTCGGCAAAACCAGGGTTGATGGAATGCACCGTGAACTCGCTAATCGTCACCGGACGCGCCGCCAACTCAACCTGCTCACCGCTACGCACACGGGCATACGAACGAACACCGTTAATCTTAATAGCGGACACCGCAGAAGGAACCTGCAGAATATCGCCGCTGAGCTGCGCCACAGCCTCCAGGATGCGCGCACGCATCTGCTCAGCGTCCAAACCGGTCAGCGCCTCAACGGCATCCGGATGCGCGGCAGTGTGCTCACCCTCGGCGTCCTCCGTCAGCGTCTCAATGCCCAGGCGAATCGTCGCGTCATAGGTTTTATCCTGACCGACCAGGTAGGTCAGCAGCTTCGTCGCCTTATTGATGCCCAAAATCAGCACGCCGGTCGCGGCGGGATCCAGCGTACCGGCGTGACCAACCCGCCGGGTGCCAGCAATACGACGCATCTGAGAGACTGCGTCGTGGCTACTCATCCCGGCGGGCTTATCAATGACCATCAGGCCGGACGGGCCCTGAGGTTGCTTCTTCGCCACTTAGGCGTCCTCACCCTCGGCAGGCTCGTCCTTCTTGTAGGGGTCAGCCTCACCAGCGTACTCGGCACCCTCAGCTGCAGCAGCCAGGGCGGCGTCGCGCTCGCGAGTCTCACGCAGAAGCGCCTCAATGTGGAAGGCGTTCTCGGGAACCTCGTCAGCGACGAAAGTCAGGGTGGGGGTCAGGCGGGCAGTGATGTTCTTACCCACCTCGGCGCGCAGAATGCCCTTAGCGGATTCCAGCGCCTTCTTAGTGTTTGCGGCGTCCTCTTCGGAGCCGAACACGGTGTAGTACAGGGTTGCGTGCTGCAGGTCGTTGGTCACGCGGGCATCGGTAATGGTCACAAAACCGAGGCGGGGATCCTTAACACGACGCTCCAGCGCCTTCGCCACAATTACCTTGATGCGGTCGGCAAGTCGTGCCGCGCGGGCTGCATCAGCCATGTGTTTCTCCTTGAAATATCGTGGCGCCTTCCGCGAACACTCGGGGTGTTACGGAGGCGTTCCAGGTAATGCGGAAGCGCCCGCCCCGCCAGCGTCCGCCCCGCAGGCTCCAGTTTTAGAAGCCTACGGGTGCGGGAACACTAGCGGGTGACGGGCGCATCAGCGTGTGAGTCTTAGACACGCGGCTTTTCGCGCATCTCCCAAGTCTCGATAATGTCGCCTTCCTTGATGTCGTTGAAGGAGCCGAGGCCAATACCACACTCGAAACCTTCGCGAACCTCGGTAGCGTCGTCCTTGAAACGGCGCAGCGACTCGATGGTGAGGTTGTCTGCCACCACGGAACCGTCGCGCACCAGGCGTGCCTTGGCGTTGCGCTTGATGATGCCGTTCTTGACGATCGAACCTGCGATGTTGCCCCACTTGGAGGAGCGGAAGACCTCGCGGATCTCTGCGGAGCCGAGCTCCACTTCCTCGTACTCGGGCTTGAGCATACCCTTGACGGCCTGCTCAATTTCCTCAATCGCACGGTAGATGACCGAGTAGAACTTCATCTCGACGCCTTCGCGGTCGGCAAGTTCTGCAACGCGCTCTGCCGGGCGGACGTTGAAGCCGATGATGACCGCGTTGTCCACGGTAGCCAGGTTCACGTCGTTCTGGGTAATAGCACCCACACCGCGGTGGATGACGCGCAGCTGAACCTCGTCGCCACCGGCGTCGATCTTCATCAGGGACTCTTCCAGCGCTTCGACAGCACCGGAGACGTCACCCTTAATGATCAGGTTCAGGGTGTCCATCTTGCCCTCAGCCACAGCGGCGTCGAAGGACTCGAGGGTCACGCGCTTACGACGCTTAGCCAGCTGAGCGTTACGATCAGCAGCCTCACGCTTCTCAGCAATCTGACGAGCAGTGCGCTCTTCCTCGGTGGAGAGGAAGGTGTCGCCTGCACGAGGAACGGTGGACAGACCCAGCACCTGAACGGGGCGGGACGGGCCAGCTTCCTTCACAGCCTGACCGTTCTCATCGAACATTGCACGAACGCGACCGTGAGCAACACCGGCAACGATAGCGTCACCGACGTGCAGGGTACCGGACTGAACCAGGACGGTGGAAACCGCACCGCGGCCCTTGTCCAGGTTTGCTTCAATAGCAACGCCGCGTGCTTCCTTGTTCGGGTTAGCGGTCAGTTCGAGCACGTCAGCGGTCAGGGTGACAGCCTCAAGCAGCTCGTCGATGTTGGTGCCGTTGCGAGCGGAGACGTCCACGAACATGGTGTCGCCACCGTACTCTTCGGGGATCAGACCGTACTCGGTGAGCTGGCCGCGGATCTTGTCCGGGGACGCGCCTTCCTTATCGATCTTGTTCACAGCAACCACGATCGGCACGTTAGCTGCCTGTGCGTGGTTCAGTGCCTCAACGGTCTGGGGCATAACGCCGTCATCAGCTGCGACCACGAGGATTGCCACGTCGGTGACCTTCGCACCACGGGCACGCATAGCGGTGAACGCCTCGTGACCGGGGGTATCGATGAAGGTAATCGCGCGGTCTTCACCCTCAACGGTGGTGTGGACCTGGTATGCACCAATGTGCTGGGTAATGCCGCCGGCCTCACCCTCAATGACGTTGGTGTTACGGATAGCGTCCAGCAGGCGGGTCTTACCGTGGTCAACGTGACCCATGACGGTAACAACCGGGGGACGAACCTCCAGGACATCCTCGCCCTCAGCTTCTGCTTCGGCTTCGAGGTTGATGTCGAAGGACTCGAGCAGCTCGCGCTCCTCATCCTCCGGGGAAACGATCTTGATGACGTAGCCCAGTTCGGCACCCAGCAGCTCGAAGGTCTCCTCGTCCAGGGACTGAGTCTGGGTAGCCATCTCACCCAGGTGGAAGAGAACCGTAATCAGCGATGCCGGGTTTGCGCCAATCTTCTCAGCGAAGTCCATGATGGACGCGCCACGGCGCAGACGAATCTCGGTCGAGCCGTCGCCGCGAGGAACAACCACGCCACCGGGTGCCGGTGCGTTCAGCTGCTCCTGCTCATGGCGGCGAGCTGCCTTGGACTTGCGGCCCTTACGCTTGGAGCCGCCGCGACCGAACGCACCCTGTGCATTACCGCGACCGCCGGGGCCGGGACGACCCGGACCGCGGTTGAAGCCGCCGGAACCGCCGCCGCGACGTGCGCCGCCGCCGTTACCGCCACCGTTGTTGGAACCGGACGCGCCGCCACCAACGTTGGAAACCTTGGGCATCATCGAGGGGTTCGGGCGTGCGCCGCCGCCACCAGCCGGACGGGGTGCACCGGGACGTGCGCCACCTGCGGGGCGGGGACCGCCGTT
>NZ_KV807670.1:229230-229481 GCF_001812085.1 Rothia sp. HMSC065C12 | reverse complement strand
GGACCGCCGTTACCGCCGGGGCGTGCGCCACCGTTGCCACCGGGACGACCGTTACGTGCCGGACGGGGACCGCCGGAACGCTGGGAGTCGCCGCCGCCACGCTTCATGCCCTGCTGGGATGCGAAGGGGTTGTTACCCGGGCGGGGGCCACCGGGCTTGGGTGCTGCTGCCGGCTTTGCGGCGGGCTTAGCTGCTGCAGGCTTGGGAGCTGCGCTCTCAGCTGCGGGCTTGGGTGCCGGCTTAGCGGCAGG
>NZ_KV807670.1:192981-229130 GCF_001812085.1 Rothia sp. HMSC065C12 | reverse complement strand
GCGGGCTTGGGTGCCGGCTTAGCGGCAGGCTTAGCCGCTGCGGGCTTGGGAGCCGGCTTAGCGGCCGACTCTGCGGGACCTGCCTTTGCGGCAGGCTTAGCGGCTGCGGCGGGGAATTCCGCGCGCAGCTTCTTCAGAACCATGGGGTTCAGGGTGGAAGAGGAGCTCTTAACGAACTCGCCCATATCCTTGAGCTTGGCGATAACTTCCTTGGAAGGTACGCCTACTTCTTTAGCAAACTCGTGTACTCGAGGCTGAGCCAAATTTTCTCCATTCCCGGTCCGCACCGGGAATGGTGCGGACACTAATGTTTACGGGGTGCACGCCCGAAGGCGCGCCAATTCGTGAAATTGCCGGTGGGTGAGCACGAAAGGGTACTCATTTCGCGGCACTCATTAGATATCCATCAGTTTTCTGACTCGCTTTCAGATAAGAAGTCGTCAAACTCGTTGACTTACAGAGGGCATATACCCGAAAAGCGTCTACGAGGGGGTCGAGTCCGCAATCACGGCTCGAATCTGCTCGCAGCACGCCTGCAGCTGGGCTGCAGGGACCGCTTTTTTGAAGGCGCGCGCCAGACCGTTCTTTTTCTGCAGAGCGGCTACGCACTTTTCGCTCGGATGGATCCAAGCGCCTCGTCCGGGCATAGTTCCCGCCGTATCGGGCTGATAGGGCGGGGTTTCCGCCTGCTCGGTAGCAGACGTGACGGGTGTGCGGGCGATGCGCAGCAGGTTGCGCTGTTCATCGCGGGCACGGCATCCGATGCAGGTGCGGACCGGTCCTTCAAACGCTTCGGAGGTTGCGGTGAGGTCGTGATTGCTCATGGTCCTCTCCCCTCTCTAGCGTGTGTGCAGAACCGCGTTCGCAGTACATTCGTGATGCTCTATCCGGTGTGTGCGAGGGCGCGTTAAAGCGCCCGGTTACACACCGGCACATCTTAATAGTGTATCCCGTTTTTAAGAATCATGGGCAAAACTGTGACGCAGGCGCAAGAACACCGGGCACGTACCTGCCCGATATCTTGCGCCTGCATCAAACGGATATGCCGCGGGATACGCCCCTCACCGGGGCTAATGCTTATTCAGCGTTCTGTGCGGACTCTTCTGCTGCCTCTTCAACTGCAGCTTCTTCAGCCAGGCTACGAGCCACGCGAGCTGCAACCTCTTCCTCGGCACGAACCTGAGCGTACTTGGACTCGGAGAGAATATCGATACGCCAGCCGGTCAGCTTCGCTGCCAGGCGCGCATTCTGACCCTCACGGCCGATAGCCAGGGACAGCTGATCGTCCGGAACCACGGCACGAGCGGAGTACTCACGCGGGTTCGCGATAATGACCTCGGTGACCTTCGCCGGGGACAGCGCCGCAGCGATGAAGGTTGCCGGATCGGTCGAGTAGTCGACAATGTCAATCTTCTCGTCGTTCAGCTCGGCAGCAACCGCACGCACGCGGGCACCCATATCGCCGATGCACGCACCCTTAGCGTTAATGGTCGGGTTCTTCGCGGACACAGCAATCTTGGAGCGGTGGCCAGCTTCACGTGCGATGGAGTTAATGGAAACCAAGCCCTCAGAAATTTCGGGAACCTCGTGCTCGAACAGGCGCAGAACCAGGTTCGGGTGCGAACGAGAAACCACAATCGAGGGGCCCTTCGGGCCGCGGCGAGCCTCAACCAGGTAGGCGCGCAGGCGGGTACCGTGCAGGTACTTCTCGCCCGGAACCTGCTCGTTGCTGGGCAGAACAGCCTCAACGGTGCCCAGGTCAACCTGAACCATACGCGGGTTGTTGCCCTGCTGAATCACGCCGGACACCAGGGTGCCCTCACGGTCCTTGAACTCACCCAGAACGGATGCGTCCTCAGCGTCACGCAGACGCTGCGACAGAACCTGACGGACGGTTGCGGCAGCGATACGGCCAAAGTTGTTCGGGGTATCGTCGAACTCGTCAATCTTCTGGTTGTCCTCATCAAGCTCAGGAGCCAGAATGACGAACTCGCCGGTGGTGCGGTCGATGACGGCACGAGAGCCCTTAATAGCGCCGGGCTGCTTCATGTATGCGAGCAGCAGGGCGTTCTCAACCAGGGTGAAGAGCTCCTCCATGACGAGAGAGCGCTGCTTCGCCAATGCGCGCAGTGCGCCCAGGTCAATAGTTTTAATATCCTCCACGCTTTTCAGCCTTTCCCAGTTAGCACGGCGCCGGGACGCTTAGTGCGCCCCGGCTCCCGAACGGTATATACCTGGCACGGAGCACCCCGTGCCTGAAGCTTTAATAACTCTATTCTACCGGCTCAGCAGGCGAATTGAAGTCAATCTCGACGTGAGCAGAAGCAATATTTTCCCACGGAAGCAAAGACGGCTCGTGGTAGGACTCCTTCTGGCCCTTCTTCGTGTTCTTCTTACGAGCCAGCACCGGCCCCTCATCCTGCACCTCGTGCAGACGCGCCAGGTACTCGGTGCCGTCGGGTGCGGTGACCGCAATCAGGCGGGTGCGGGCACGCTCCCAGTGGCGGCGCTCGGTCAGGGCGCGGGTAGCGCCGGGCGAGGACACCTCCAGCTCGTAGGGGAAGAACTCGTCGTTTTCATCCGCACGATCCAGGGCGCTCGAAATCGCACCGGAAATCTCCGCGAGGGAATCCAGCGACAGCGAATCGGTACGCTCAGCGGTGTAGTCCACCGTAATCTTCACGGTGCGGTTCGCCGCCGGGCCCGAAATCTTCAGGCCCTCCAGCACCAGCGAGAATTCGGAGATAACCGGGGCAATCGCCTCGGCAACTTCTTCCTCACGGATCGCGCGGGTACCCACGCGCACCGGTGCCTCCACCACGGGCTCACTCTCAACGCGAGTGCGGGGAGTGTTCACACCATTGGCCACGCGGGATGCGGCACGGCGAGCGCGCGCATTCGGGGCGCTCTTCTTAGAGCCAGAACGCTTCGGCTTGTATGCCATAGTTCTCTTCTTTCATTCTTCCGCCGCTTGCTCTGCCCCACCTCTTGGGAGGCGGGGCAGGTGGCGATGGTTTTACGTTTTTGCGGGCTAGTGGCGTGCCTTAGGCGCCGCGCACCTCAGCGATGACCTCAGCCACCGCATTCTCGACGGACACCTCGCGAGCCTCACCGCTGCGGCGGTCCTTCAGTTCCAGCACGCCGTCCTTGAAGCCGCGACCAATCACCAGGATGGTGGGCACACCCAGCAGCTCGGCGTCGCCGAATTTCACGCCGGGGCTGGTCTTCGGGCGGTCATCCAGCATGACCTGCAGGCCGGCGGATTCCAGGGATGCGCTGAGCTCTTCAGCGTACTCGTGGGATGCTGCGTCCTTGCCGGTGATGACAATGTGCACGTCTGCCGGTGCCAGGTTACGCGGCCAGATCAGGCCCTTCTCGTCGTGGTTGCCCTCGGCGATAGCAGCCAGTGCGCGGGTCACGCCCACGCCGTAGGAGCCCATGGTCACGGTCTGCAGCTTGCCGTTCTGGTCCAGGACCTTCAGGCCCAGTGCCTCAGCGTACTTGCGGCCCAGGGCGAAGATGTGGCCCATCTCGATGCCGCGGGCTGCCACCAGTTCGCCGGAGCCGTCCGGTGCCGGGTCGCCTTCGCGTACCTCGCACGCCTCAATGACGCCGTCGGCGGTGAAGTCGCGGCCGAAGACCAGGTTCGCCACGTGCTTGCCCTCTTCGTTTGCGCCGGTCACCCAGCGGGTACCGCGCACCACGCGGGGGTCGACGAAGAAGGGAATGCCGGTTGCGGAAGCTACCGCATCCTCGTCCTCGGTGTGCGCACCGAACAGGGGCGCGTCCAGGCTCAGGCCGGGGCCAATGTAGCCCTTGACCAGCTGCGGGTATGCCTTCAGGTCCTCTTCGCTGGCTGCCTCAACCTCAACCTCGCCGCCGATGCCCAGAAGGGCGCCGATGTTGACCTCAACGCGGCCCAGGTCCACGGCACGGTCACCGGGAACGCCCACGGCGAAGACCTTACGCTCACCGGAGGGGGTGATGACGGTGCCCAGGAAGCACTTGAGGGTCTGCGAAGCTTCCAGGGTGCCGCCGGTCACCTCGGAGTGCAGTTCGTTCATGCGCTCCACCAGGGTCTCAATGGTGGCAGAGTCGGGGGTGTCCACGACGATTGCCGCCGGGGTGTCCTCGGTGATTTCGATTTCCTCGGGAACCACGGTGGTGACGGCCTCAACGTTTGCCGCGTAGCCGCCCGCGGAACGCACGAAGGTGTCCTCACCGATGGGGGTCGGGTGCAGGAACTCTTCACTGCGGGAGCCACCCATCGCGCCGGACTGTGCGGTCACAATGACAATCTCCAGGCCCAGGCGCTCGAAGATGCGCTGGTAGGCGGCACGGTGAGCCATGTACGCCTCGTTCAGGCCCTCATCGTCAATGTTGAAGGAGTAGGAGTCCTTCATAACGAACTCGCGGCCGCGCAGCAGGCCCGCGCGGGGGCGCGCCTCATCGCGGTACTTGGTCTGAATCTGGTACAGGTAAACCGGAAGGTCCTTGTAGGAGGAGTACAGGTCCTTCACCAGCAGGGTGAACATTTCCTCGTGGGTGGGGGCCAGCAGCATGTCTGCACCCTTGCGGTCCTTGAGGCGGAAGAGGTTATCGCCGTACTCGTCCCAGCGGTTGGTTGCTTCGTAGGGCTCGCGGGGCAGCAGTGCGGGGAAGTGAACTTCCTGCGCACCAATGGCGTCCATCTCTTCGCGGATGATGTTCTCGACCTTGCGCAGTACCTTCAGGCCCAGGGGCAGCCAGGTGTACACGCCGGGGGCTGCGCGGCGGATGTAACCGGCGCGGACCAGCAGCTTGTGGCTGGCGACCTCAGCGTCTACGGGGTCCTCGCGCAGAGTGCGCACGAAGAGGTTGGAAAGGCGAAGTACCACGATTCTCCTTGAAAGGTCGATAGGTTTAGGTAGGGTGCCCGAGGCTCACCGGGTGAGCCGTGAAAAAGGCACAGCCGTCTTTAATTTTATAGCGTTTTAAGGTTCGGCGTGTTTAGCGCTCAAAAATGATGGTCGAGAACTGCCCAATCTGCTCCCAACCGGTCCCCCGGTACATGGCAAGAGCATGGGCGTTGTAGTCGTTCACGTACAGGCTCAAATGCGGGTAGCGGCGCTGCAGAACCTGCGCGGCGGAGGCAAAGAACGGCTTAGCCAGACCGCAGCCGCGGTAGTCCGGATGTAGCCACACGCCCTGCACCTGCGCGGCGTCCAGGTTCACGATGCCCGCATCCGCCTTGAAGATAACCCGCCCGTTCACGTCGGTGACAATGGCGCTACGCTGACCGGCAATGAGCGTGCGCAGGCGCGCCGCATAGCCGTCACCGTAGCGGGCAACCGGGTCGAAGCCGACCTCCTCGGTGAACATGGCGGCCGCGGCGGGCAGAAGCTCCCCCAGGTCCGCGGAGGTGGCAAGGCGCGCATACCCGGCAGGCTCACCGCTGAGTTGAGAAGCGCCGGCGGGGCTCTGCCCCGGCTTGAGGGGCTCGGGTTTGATGGGCACGGGTTTGAGAGGCGCGGGCAGGTGCGCCGGCAGCTCAGGAAGCTCCACGGCGTAGAAGCGGGCGAGGTCCTTCTCCGGCGGCAGATACAGCAGCGGCTGATTGGGACGCTCCGACAGAACCCGCGCACGGTGATCGCAACCGTCACCCAGGCTCGGCTGCAGCATCTGCAACAGCGGGCTCTTACCACCGCGAGTCTGCTCGCACAGCTCCTGCATGCGCGTCCACAGGGGCATCACGAAGGTGCTCTCACCGAACATGGAATCCAGGCGAGAACCCACCTGCAGTAGCAGCTGAGCCAGCGCGTCACGATGCGCGAGCGCCGTAGCATCCAGGGTGGTGGCATCAGAGGTTTCTACACGTTCGGCAACATCATGTTCGACCGCAGCACCGCACAGCCGCACCGGCACCACATTCGAACCCAACAAAAGCACACAGCACAGCTGCCCATCCCGCTCACAACCCACAAAACCCTGATAGTAGTGCAGCGGAATACGCGGGGACCTCACCGGAAGAGGGCACGCCAAATAATGCTCAATGGAGTACAGATTCGGGACCGGGTCACTGAACAGGACCTCCTCCAGCTCATCGCACCACCGAGCATCCAGAGCAAAAACGTGTTCCTTCACGCAATCAGGCATAGGGGAAGAGCCCATCGACGAAACAGCAGCAGACGAAGCAGCAGCACGCCGGGCACGATTAGCCTTACGGCGGCGAGAAAAAAGAGTGAACATGACCTGTTGAGTGATAGAGAATGAGCGACAAAAAAATAAGTGAAAACACGGGGACACGCACCCCCGAAAAAGCAACCGGATCCTGCGGCCACAACCGGCAGCGGCAAGCACCAAGCCTGCCACCACCATAACCAGACATAACCGGACATCACCGGAAAAGCGCGGAGGCGCCCTCACCAGGGCGCCTCCGCGCACAAAAGCTAACTAGCTCACCGAAACAGCCGGGGAACCCTCGGGAACGTACTCGCCCGAAGCCTCCATCTCAGCAGCAATACGGGTCGCCTCTTCAATCAGAGTCTCAACAATCTGATCCTCAGGCACGGTCTTAATGACCTCACCCTTCACGAAAATCTGGCCCTTACCGTTACCGGACGCCACACCCAGGTCAGCCTCACGAGCCTCACCCGGACCGTTCACCACGCAACCCATCACGGCAACACGCAGCGGAACCTTCATGTGCTCCAGGCCCTTAGTCACGTTCTCAGCAAGCTCCCACACGTTCACCTGCGCACGACCACACGACGGGCACGAAACGATATCCAGCTTGCGGGGGCGAAGGTTCAGCGACTCCAGGATCTTGGTGCCCACCTTCACCTCCTCAACCGGAGGAGCAGACAGCGACACGCGAATAGTATCGCCAATACCCTGAGACAGCAGAGTACCAAACGCCACCGAGCTCTTAATAGTGCCCTGGAACGCCGGACCAGCCTCAGTAACACCCAGGTGCAGGGGCCAGTCACCACGCTCAGCAAGCTGACGGTACGCCTCCACCATTACCACAGGGTCATTGTGCTTCACAGAAATCTTGAAATCACGGAAACCGTGCTCCTCAAAGAGCGACGCCTCCCACACAGCAGACTCAACCAGAGCCTCCGGAGTAGCCTTACCGTACTTCTCCAACAGACGCTTATCCAGCGAACCAGCATTCACACCAATACGCAGAGAAACGCCGTGGTCCGAAGCCATCTGAGCGATTTCCTTCACCTGGTCATCGAACTTACGGATATTACCCGGGTTCACACGCACAGCACCGCAACCAGCCTGAATAGCCGCATACACGTACTTCGGCTGGAAGTGAATATCAGCAATCACCGGAATACGGGACTGCTTCGCAATAATGGGCAGAGCCTCCGCATCCTTATCAGTCGGGCACGCCACACGCACAATATCGCAACCGGCAGCGGTCAACTCAGCAATCTGCTGCAGAGTCGCACCAATGTCGTGGGTCTTAGTGGTCGTCATCGACTGCACCGAAATCGGAGATTCAGAACCAACACCGACAGAACCCACCTTAAACTGGCGAGTCTTACGACGCGGGGACAGAACCGCGGGAGCGGGCTTCGGCATACCAAGGCTGACCGACAAGGTTTTCCTCCATACATGGGTTATGAAGGACGTACGACGCATCCTTCGTTCAACTTTTTATTGTGCCACTGACGCGAAAGAAAGCACTAATACGGGTACCCTTACCGCGTGTGACAACACACTAAAACAGGGTGATGGGCTTAACAATATCCGCCACAATCAGAATGACAGACATCACAATGAACGCGCCCGCCACCACATACGTCAACGGCAACAACTTCACCGGATCAAACGGACCCGGATCCTTACGCCCAGTCAAACGTGCAAAGAAACGACGCACACCCTCCCAGAGCGCACCCAACACGTGGCCACCATCCAAAGGCAGAAGCGGAATCAGATTAAACGCAAAAAGCATCAAATTCATATTCGCCACCAGCGAGACCAACATCGCAGCCTTCGCCTTCACATCAATACGGTCAGTAGCCGTCACCTCACCGGCAATACGACTCACACCAACCACAGACACCGGCGACTCAACACTACGCTCACCACCAGTCACCAAAGTCACCGTCAACTCCCACACACGCTGCGGCAACGACAACATCGACGAACCCACACGAGAGAGCGTATCGCCCACCATCGCAGGCACCTCAGTAATAGAACCAGGCACCAACTCACTCGACGGCGAAACACCCACAAAACCGCCGCGAGTCGTCGCAATCGAACCATCCGCAGCACGCGCATACTGGCCCTTACCATCAGAAACCGGGCGGATCATCTCAACCGGAGTCACCGACAAATCCAGACGCTGACCATTACGCTCCACCGTCAAAGTGCTCGGATGAGAACCCGCCGCACGAATCGCCGAAGACACAGCCTCCCACGAACCCGTCGACGCACCATTCACAGCAACCACACGGTCACCCACCTGCACACCAGCAGCCTTCGCCGGCGACGGGGTGGACTTATCCGTACACTCGCCATAGCTAATCGAATCATGAGTAACATTCACGCTCGGCACGCACTCAGACACCGCCGACACCTTATTCGTCACCTGCGCCGTACCAAAACCACAAATCAGCACAGCAGTACACACCACACCAATCAGCAGGTTCATGGTCGGGCCACCCAGCATAATCACCATGCGCTTGAGCACCGGCAACTTATAGAACAGGCGGTCCTCATCACCGGGCTTCATGCGCTCAGCATCCGCCGCACGCGCCTCCTCAGCCAAGGACGCAAACGGGCTGGTACTGCCCGAATGGCCCTCCTCATGGTGCTCCTTCACCTCCGCAGGGCTCGGCGGGTACATGCCAATCATCGAAATGTAACCGCCCAACGGGATCGCCTTGAAACCGTACTCAGTCTCGCCGCGGCGGAAAGAGAACACGGTCTTACCGAAGCCAATCATGTACTGCGGGACGCGCACATTGAACAGCTTCGCGGGCACCAGATGCCCCACCTCGTGCAGGGCAATCGAGACGGCAATAGCGATTGCCATGAGGATAATGCCCACAGCGTACAGCAGGATTTCCACGCTTTTTCTCGTTTCGGTTCGGGGATACGAAGCTTCTAGGATACTCGCTTAGCCTGTGAAGGCGCCCTCCCCCGCTTTCTTTTGGGCTTGTTTGGGACGCGTTGAGGAGGGGCGGTATTCGTCCTCGTTCCTACAGGGGCACCCACCCTCGCTTCGCTTCGGGCACCCTGATGTCACTACGGACGACACCGCCCCTCCGCCCCTACTCAACGAGACTAGCCGGCCGCCAGGGTCTGTGCCGGATCAATACGCGAAGCCTTCGCCGCCGGGTACAGACCAGCCAACACACCAACCAGCGCACCAGCGCCCAGGCCCAGCAGGATAGTGTCGGCACTAATAATCGGCGTCCAACGGTTCATCAAAGACACAATCGAGATGCCGTTAACCGCCAGCACAATACCAGCCACAGCGCCCAGGATGCCGGTCAGCAGCGCCTCCGCCGAGAACTGCAGCAGAATACCCGAAGGGCGCATACCAATAGCCAGACGCAAACCAACCTCACGGCGACGCTCCATCACCGCAACCAGGAACGTATTCATAATGCCCATCGCACCAATCACGAGGGTAATAACGCTCATGGCTATAAGCATGGTGCGTTGCTGCTGGTCGACAGCCTCACGAAGAGTTTTCGGCTCGGGCGGAACACTCACGCTATACAGGGCGGGACGTTCCGGCGAGAGCGCGTACGGTGCTTCCTCCGCAATCTGGTTTGCGGCACCGGCAACAGTACTCACCACAATCTGAGTGGAACGCTTACCGGTCTGCGCCGCAACGGCACCGCCACCGGCAGCGGGCTGCGCTTCTTCAACATCGGCACCAGGCTTCGCACCCAGAGGCAGGTAGACCGAACCGTACGACAGAGTCAGCGAGGGATTCTCCCGCACCACACCGATGACGGTGTACGGCTCATCATGAATATAGACCGTAACTCCGGGGCTATAGGGTAGCCCGAGCTGGCGCATCACGCTTTCGCTGAGCACCACGACCTTATCGTTCCGCTCCACATGCCCCTCGTCGAAGGTGCGACCCCACACCAGTTCATGACCCTGCACGCTAAAGATGCTGGGGGTTGCCGCAAGGACAGCAGCCGCCACGTTCGCGCCGCGCTCACCGAAGTTGTCTGGGCCGCGCTGAATATCTGCGGATTCATACAGCTGATCCACCAGCGCGGTACCGGTCACTCCGTTCAGCTGGCTAACACGCCGGTAGTTCTCACTTGCCGCCAGGCTCAATAGTTCAGCCCGGCTCATGGATTCGGTTCGGGTCGAGCTTATCGTCAGGTGCTTAGCCCTAAAAATGTCGAAGCTGTCAGCCAGCTGCCCAGAAATGGTGGCGGTCAGACCAACAGTCAGCACGAGCGAAGCGATACCCAGAACCACACCAAGCATGGTGAAGATATTGCGCCTCACCCGGTGCACGGTAGCGTCCCAGGCTTCTTTGAGGGAGGCGAGCGCCCAGGGTGCACGACCACTGCCCTGCGGCTTAGAAACTTGTTCCTCAGCAAAGCTAGGCAGGTTCAGAGACGCGCGGGCGGTCGTTTCTTCCTGCCGCTGTGCATCCTGCTCGATGAGCTGCCCCTCGTGCATACGTAGCACCCGGTCGCAGTGCTCCGCCACTAGCGGGTCGTGAGTAATCACAATCGTGCTTTGCTGGTCACCCGTACATTCGCGGAGCAGGTCAATGACTTCACGGGTGAGCTCTTCATCCAGCGAGCCGGTCGGTTCATCACAGAGCAGCAACGCCGGTTCCCCAATGAGCGCACGAGCAATAGCCACACGCTGCTTTTCACCGCCTGAGAGAGTGGTGATGGGTGCATCCGTCCGGTGGCTCAGCCCCAGCAGGGCGAGAGTGTCTTCAACCCGTTGTGCTCGTTCCGCTTTGGGCACGCCACGGTAGATGAGCGGTAGCTCAACGTTGCGGTACACGTTCTTATGCTCGATGAGGTGGAACGCCTGGAAGACGAAACCGATGCTGTCCAGGCGCGCTTCAGCTCGCTGTGCCGCGTTGAAGGTTGCGGTGTCTGTACCGTCCAGCAGGTAGCTGCCGGAGGCGGGCGTGCTGAGCAGACCGAGGATGTTCAGCAGGGTTGATTTGCCGCTGCCGGACGGTCCCAGGATTGCGACGACTTCTCCGTAGCGGACTTTCAGGTCAATATTTTTGAGCACGTCAATTCGAGTGTCCCCCTGCATAAAGTGCTGGGACACTCCCTGAATATCGACGCTATAGGCTGGTGGGTGCGCGTGAGCGGCGCGGGAGTCAGTCATGGCTACTCCCTACTTTTTCTCGCGCATGATTTTGACGCTGTCGCCTTCGTGCAGGTCACCGGTGATGGCGTTCTTGCCGTTGGCGTTGCTGATGACGGTAACGGTTACCTCGCGTTCTTCGCGGGCCTTCGATCCGTTGGAGCTTTCGGGGCCGAGCACGATGACTCGGGTCTGTCCGTCACGGGTGTAGAGCGCCGATGAGGGCACGACCAGGTGCGCTTCGGGGGTTTCTTCGAGGGTGAGTTCCGCGTTGACGGCGCCTCGGAGGCTGTCCGCCTTATCCCCTACGTCGAGGGTGAGGATGCGTTCCCCTTCGGTGCTTCCTGCCGCACCGGCTGCGCCGTTGAGGTTGGAGCCAGCTGCGCCTTCTGCACCATTAGCCTGGCGACCGGCCTGGCTGTTGCCTGCGGCGCCAGCAGCTTCAGAAGTGTTCTTGTAGCCGAGGGTTGCGACGTACTCAGTATCGCCGAGGGAGGGCACGGTTACCTTCTGACCGCTACGAGCTTCGGGGGTGAGCCTGCCGGTGGTTCCGGTGCAGCTGAGAGTCTTGTTACCTTCTGCGATGGTGGCTACGGGACCGTCCGCGATAGCGCCGGTTGCGCGGGGGTTGCCGGTGACGACTCCGGCACGGTTGATGATGAGGAAGTAGCGGGCGGGAATGGGCTGGTCAGTCTTGACGTGCGCGTAGCCGAGGCTGTCGAGGAGGTTGTTGAGAGCCTCGTAGGTGTCTTCGGTAATGCGCGCGGGCTGCGGGCCCTGACGTCCCATGGCGGTCAGTGCCTCGTTGAGGAGTGCGGCGTCGGGGCCGCTATCATCGAGTTTGAGATCGCGGTAGAGCGCGAAGCCGCCGGTGAGGGTGATGAGAGGTTCACCGTTGACTTCTGCGATGAGGGTTCCGTTGCCGACGGTGTCACCGTGTTTGATGGTGATTGCGGTGTACTGTCCTTCGCCGCTGTAGCGTAGCGGGGTTGAGGTGGCGTAGTTCGCGGTGCAGGTCAGGGGCACGGTGGTGCGTAGTTTTTCGCGGGTGACCGTGGCGGTGATGGTGGAGGGGTCCGGGGGTGCCGCTTCTGCGTCTTTCTGGGCGGTGGTTTTGATGTTTTGGGCGCTGATGAGCGTACCCACGGTGATGATGAGAAGCAGGGCGATAATGCCGTAGAGCCAGAGGGTTTTCTTCTGACGGTTGGGGGTGGCGCTCATGGGGTCCCTTCTTTGGGTGCGCGTACGGGAACGCTATTGTCTGTGCCGTTTGGGCTTAAGCGGCGGTGCCGTGTGGGGTTAGTTTGTGCCCGGCACGGGGATACGTGCCGGGCACAATACGCTGTGACGAGGTGCAGCCTCCATGGCTACTCTGTACGCCTGTTCCTGGTTAGTCCGGTCTAGATAGCCCGGTCTGATTAGTCCGGAGGATTAGCTCAGAATCTTTCGGGCGTTTTCTTCAGCGGTTTTCTTGATCGTGGTCACCTGCTCGATGAGGCCCTGCTCCTTTTCGAGGAAGGAACTCAGGTAAGCGATAGCAATCTTTCGCTGTTCGGCATCCAGCCCGGTTGCTTCACGGCAGGTCGCATCGTTGATTGCCAGTTCGTGGGTGTCTTGGTTGTTCTGGCGGTACTGTTCGCGAGCCATAACCGGCGTGGTGTAGTCTCCCCCGAAGCGTTCCTTCATACACTGTGCCCATTTCTCGGTGGCGGGCCCAAGGTCTTTGAAGATTGCGTCGTTGTTGAGGTAGTGAACCGCAGTGACGTAGACCTTTTTTATGGTCGCGCGGGATTCTTCTGAACCGAAGACTGCGCGGGTGGCTTCTTGTTGGCAACCGCCCTTTCCTTCGGTGCCGTAAAGAGCCTGCATTTCAGCGTCGCTCATAGTACGGCTCTGCTCTTCCAGTGCTGTAGTAGCCAAAGAGTAGCGCTCTTCGTATCCGCGAGCGCGGGCGTCCGCAACGGTGAGAGGTTCAATATCAGCCTGCAGAAGCAGCGAGATTTCAGTTTTTCCGGCAGGAACCTTGTAGTTCGGGAATCCTCGTTCAGCCATGCACTGGCTCAGGGAACGCTGGTAGGCACGGGCAACGTTGTCAGAAAGTGAGGCGAGGTTCTCTACTTTTTCGATAGCTTGACTATCGGGGTTCTTGGAGGCGCTATACGCCTTCTCAGCGTTAGCGGAAGCCGAGGAGTCGGCACTGGGCTGCCCGGATGCGCAGGAGCTAAGCACCAGGGTTAGCGGGAGTATAGCCCCGGCGAGGGTTCGTAGGGTGTTCTGTCGACGCATAGGGGCACTTCCTCGTGAAATATAGCTGCATCTTTGTCCGCTCGTTCAGGGGCTCTTCGTTGTTTGCCCTTGAGAGAAGATGATTTGAACACTAGCCTACTATGCGCCGGGGGGGGAGGCAAGGGGGAACGGTGTTTATCCTCGCCTCTCTGGTGGGGATGGCACGCCGCGTGTTTTTCTTTCGGGATACGGTTGGGGGGGACGGTGTTCGTCCTCATTCTGCACCATAGCGTTTGGGGAGGCACGCCGCATGTTTCCTCCGCGCCTAGCAGGGGCACCCGTCACCCGGACGCTCCGCTTTCTCCTTGCTTCGCTGCGGAGAGCGTCCGGGCTGACACCCTGAGGGCGCATCCGGAAAACACGGCGCGCCACCTCCGGTAGCCTAGCGTGCGTGTGGAGGGGCGGTGTCGTCCGAAAGTGACATCAGGGTGCCCGAAGCGAAGCGAGGGCGGGTGCCCCTGTAGGAACGAGGACGAACACCGCACCGCAGAAGCGATTTAGCGTCCGGGCATACCCAGCAGCTCATTCGCGCGAACGCGAGCCCAACGCTCCGCGTTCAGTACAGCCTCCAGAGTCAAATCAGCGTCAGAGACAGCCTCAGCGCTGCCGGTGTGCTCCTCCAGCACGCGTGCGACCGAATCGACAATGTCGGTAAAGCGAATCGCGCCCGCATGGAATGCAGCGACGGCTTCCTCATTGGCGGCGTTGAACACTGCCGGGTGGGTGCCGCCGATCTTACCGGCGTCCTTAATCATGCGCACGGCGGGGAATGCTTCCTCGTCCAGCGGCTCGAAAGTCCAGGATGCCGCCTTCGACCAGTCGCAGGCGGGCACGGCGCCGGGGATGCGGTGCGGCCAGGTCAGACCCAGCGCGATGGGCAGAACCATACTCGGCGGCGACGCCTGCGCGATAGTGGAGCCGTCCACGAACTGCACCATGGAGTGCACGACGGACTGCGGGTGAACCGCCACGTCAATACGGTCCAGGTCCACGCCGAACAGGTGGTGCGCCTCAAGCACTTCGAGTGCCTTGTTGACCATGGTTGCCGAGTTGGTGGTGACGACCAGGCCCATGTCCCAGGTGGGGTGTGCGAGTGCCTGCGCGGGGGTCACGTCGTGCAGCTGTTCACGCTTGTAGCCGCGGAACGGGCCGCCCGATGCGGTGAGGATGAGTCGGTCGATTTCTGCATCGGTTCCGGAGGCGAGCGCCTGCGCGAGGGCGGAGTGTTCGGAGTCGACAGGCACCATGGGGGTGTTCAGGGGGGATGCGTCGACGGCGGCGCGTACGAGCGGGCCGCCTGCGATGAGGGATTCCTTGTTGGCCAGTGCCACGCGGTAGCCGCTGTTGAGGGCGGTGAGGGTCGGTTCCAGGCCGATGGAGCCGGTGATGCCGTTCAGGACGGTGTCTGCCGGGTGTGCTGCGGCCTGTACGGATGCTTCGGCGCCGTGGGCGATTTGCGGGGTGTAGCCGGTGGCGCCGGCTTCGGAGGCTGCCGCTTCGATGAGTTCGCGGAGGCGCTGTGCGTCGTCGGCGGTGCCGCTGGTGGCGACCAGTTCGGCACGCACGTGCACTGCCTGGCGTGCGAGCAGTTCGAGGGATCGGGAGCCTGCGGAGAGGGCGACGACCTTCAGCGGTGCGTCGGCGGCGGAGGCGCTGGTGCCTTTGAGCGCGGCGAGGTGGTCGATGACTTCCAGGGCTTGGGTGCCGATGGAGCCGGTTGAGCCGAGGAGGGTGACGCGCTGCGGTGCGCGGGTGAGTTCTGTGAGGGCGTCGGTGAGTCGGTCGCGGCTGCCGCCGACGCGTGCTGAGGATCCAAACTTCATGGTTCTAGTGTCTCATGAGCTCGCGGGTGCGTTCGGGTACTGGCGCCGCCTCTCATGTTAGAAGGCCCAGCGTAGACGAACCCCAGAATAGATGAACCCCAGCATAGATGAGCCCCAGCTTAGAAGACCCCAGCGCAGAAGAATCCCCCACCCTGTCATACGGGGCGGGGGATTCAACACTTCACGTTTTAGAGCAGATCCTGCAGCAGCTCAATGCAGCGGTCCAGGAAAGCGTCCACCTGGGATTCCTCGTAGCTGACGGTGCCCGAGGCGGGACGGAACTTTGCGTGGCGCACCACGGAGGGGTCCAGCGGCTCCTCGCTGTTGAGCTGGGCGTACACGCGGTCGCAGATGGCGTCCACGTCGCCGACGAAGTAGCCCATGTGGCGGCGCTTGCTGGGGCGGCGGAAACGCTCACCGGCGGGGCGTTCCAGGCGGCCGGCGAGCAGCTCGCCGGTTTCGACGAGGGAGCGTTCCCAGTTGTCCAGGCCGTACGCCTCAATGTAGCGGCTGCGTTCGAGCTTGGCGAAGCGTTCCTCAATCTTTTCGAGGGCGCGGTCGACCACGTCCAGCTGGTAGCCGCCGGGTTCTTCACGGAAGACGACCTGGCGGATTCGTCGGGAGGTGTAGAGGTCTTCGGGCAGTTCGGAGGCTCCGCTGAGCTTCTCGTAGTCCTCGGCGAGGCGGGTGAACAGGCGGTCTACTTCACTACGCTTGTAGCCGGGTTCGGTTTCTGCTGCACGGGCAAATCCGCCTCCGCGGGTGGTGCTTGCCAAGGTGGGCTCCTCTCGACGATTGAACTTTAAGAATACCAATGCGCAGGCTACCTGACGCAAGGTTGGCGGGCGGTGTCTTAGATATAGTCCCTTGCTTTCCTGACTTCTGCGCCCCTATTCAGCGGGTACAGCAAAGCCGGATACAGCAAAGGCGGGACGCCCCTCCCCCACCTGTGGGAAGAAACGCCCCGCCTCCGAGCAATAAAGCTTGAAGCTTTAGAGCGGCATAATAAACCGGAAAATCAGGCAACCAGCCGCCGCAGCGAAAAGAATCGAGTCCAGGCGATCCATCATGCCGCCGTGACCGGGCAGAATATTCGACATGTCCTTCACACCCATACGGCGCTTGAACACGGACTCCACCAAGTCGCCGGCAGTCGAAGCGACCACCATGACCGCAGCCAGCGGAATAGCCCAATACCAGGGCGAACCCATGACCGCCAGGGCGATAGCACCAACCACCGCCGAGCCGACGAAGGAGCCAGCCAGGCCCTCCCAGCTCTTCTTCGGGGAGATCTTCGGCGCCATCGGGTGCTTACCCCAATTCACGCCGGCAATAAAGCCGAACGTGTCATTGCAGATAGCCATCAGCAGAATCATGAGGACGCCGCGCTCGCCGTGGTCGGTCTGGAAGTAGACCATGGCGATGCCCAGCATCAGCGGCACCCACAGCAGGGCGAGGGCGCTACCGCTCAAAGACTTACCCAGTGAGACCTGACGGTCAGCACGCACGAGAGCAGAAGAGAGCAGCAGCACCAGCAGGCTCACCGCCAGGGCGATGCCCAGACCGGTAAAACCGAACAGGTAAGACACCGCCACAATCGCGCCGGACAGGCCACCGAGCAGATACTCCGGGATGCCGTAGCCGCGGCGGGTGTTGAGCACGTGCCCAATCTCCCAGGCGCCCAGGCCAGCCGCAGCAGCTGCAATCGCCACAAAAATCGGCTGGTAGATCAGACCGAGCACCAACAGCACGCCGAAACCAACACCCACGCCAATGGCGGCGGGCAGGTTACGGCCTGCTTTGGCGCTACGCGACTTCACGGGGGTTACCGCCGTCTGCGGGCTCTGCTGTGGAGCCGGCTGTGCGCCTCTCTCTTCTTTCGCTTCTTTGCGTGCACTCATTTGGGGTTTAGACCTCGAGCAGTTCAGCTTCCTTGTGCTTGTACAGTGCGTCGACCTGGTCGATGTGCTTCTTGGTCAGTGCGTCCAGTTCCTTCTCAGCGCGTGCGCCTTCGTCTTCACCGATTTCGCTGTCCTTGACGAGCTTGTCGATAGCGGTCTTAGCGTGGCGGCGGACGTTACGGATGGAGACACGGGACTCTTCAGCCTTGTGGTTGACGAGCTTGGTGTATTCCTTACGGCGCTCAGCGGTCATTTCGGGCATGACCACGCGGATAGCTGCACCGTCGTTGCTGGGGTTAACACCCAGGTCGGAGTCGCGCAGAGCCTTCTCGATAGCTGCCAGTGCGGTCACGTCGAAGGGAACAATCTTGACGGTACGTGCGTCCTCAACGTTGAAGGACACCAGCTGCTGCAGCGGGGTCGGTGCACCGTAGTACTCTGCGGTCAGGCCGCTGAAGATTGCGGGGTTCACACGACCGGTACGGACCTTAGCGAACTCAGTCTTGGTTGCTTCGATGGTCTTTTCCATCTTCTCGCCGGCTTCGGCAAGGATTTCTTCGATCACGAAAGGATCTCCTTTGTCGGAATTCTGGGGTGCCAGAATTGTCGGTGGGCGTTCGCTCAGCCCTCATGATTCCCTACCGGCTCCACGGCGCATCCGAGGCAAAAACCTTAGGAATAACACAAAGTCGGCGGGAAAGAGGCAGAACGTCGTATTTGATATAAGTCTAGACGGTACCGGCGGGCATAAGCGAGTTTTAGCGCTCACCCGCGCGGTACCGTCCAGAATAAGTCCGCGCTATCGAGCACGGTCACAATCAGAGGGGGCATCAGGCATGCCCCAACCTAAAAATTTAGGTGTTAGCGAGTAACGAGGGTACCCATCTTCTCGCCCAGAATTGCGCGGGTCACGTTGCCCTCGCCCTGCATGCCGAACACGCGCATGGTCACGTTGTTGTCGCGGCACAGGGAGAACGCGGTCTGATCCAGCACGCGGATGTTACGCTGCATAGCCTCATCGTAGGTGAGGTTGTACAGGCGCTCAGCGTTGGGGTCCTTGTTCGGGTCAGCAGTGTAGATGCCATCCACGCCGTTCTTAGCGACCAGCACCTCGTCCGCGTGGATTTCCAGGGCACGCTGCGCAGCCACAGTGTCGGTGGAGAAGTAAGGCAGACCCGCACCAGCACCGAAAATCACGACGCGGTCCTTCTGCATGTGGCGGATTGCGCGGCGAGGAATGTAAGTCTCAGCAACCTGCGGCATGGTGATAGCCGACTGAACGCGGGTGTCAATACCCTCCTGCTCCAGGAAGTCCTGCAGAGCCAGGGAGTTCATCACGGTGCCGAGCATACCCATGTAGTCTGCACGGGAGCGGTCCATACCCGCCTGAGAGAGTTCAGCGCCGCGGAAGAAGTTACCGCCACCAATCACAATGGAGGTCTCAACTTCGCCAACGGTTGCGGCGATCTGCTTAGCGATGCTGCGCACGACCTCGGTCGAAATACCAACTTCACCGCCACCAAAAACCTCACCGGAAAGCTTGAGCAAAACGCGGCGGCGGCCGGTCTCGTCACGGTGCATCGGGCGGGGATTCGCTTCAGTCATGGTTCCTCCAGTGGCTTACCTAGGGGTTGTTATAGGTGATCGGGGCGGACTCCTGCCGCCTAGTCCTTATCAAGGATACAGCAAAGCCGGGTAGCCACCAGTGGTGACTACCCGGCTTCAGGCTATAATCCCAACCTCATACGATTTCCCTTACCGGGAACCCGCAATACGGAAGGGCAGAACTGCAGCGAGTCCTTATGCGCCCACGCGGAAACGTGCGAATGCGGTAGCGGTTGCGCCAGCCTCGGACAGAACCTGTGCGACAGACTTCTTGGAGTCCTTTGCGAAGTCCTGATCCAGCAGGGTGTTCTCCTTGAAGAAGCCCTTCAGGCGACCCTCAACGATCTTGTCCAGAATCTTCTCGGGCTTGCCCTCAGCGATTGCGGTCTCGCGAGCAACGCGCTTCTCGGTCTCGATCTGGTCTGCGGGGATGGACTCGGAATCCAGGTACTTGGGGCTCATTGCAGCAATGTGAACTGCAACGTCGTGTGCGATCTCGTCGGTGTTCTCACCGGAGACAGCCAGCAGAACGCCAACCTGTGCCGGCAGGTCCTTGGAGGTCTTGTGCAGGTAAACTGCAACGTTCTCGCCCTCAACGCGTGCAACGCGGCGGACAACGATCTTCTCGCCGAGCAGTGCACCAGCGTCGGTGGTCAGCTCCTCAACGGTCTTGCCCTCGTAGGATGCAGCCTGCAGCTCTTCCAGGGTGGAAGCGTTAGCAGCAATAGCAGCCTCGAGCACGTTCTGGCCGAAAGCGATGAAGGGGTCGGACTTTGCCACGAAGTCGGTCTCAGAGTTGACCTCGATCATGTAGCCAACGCCGTTCTCAACGCGTGCAGCTACCAGGCCCTCAGCGGTTGCGCGACCCTCGCGCTTGGTGATGCCCTTCAGACCCTTAACGCGGATGATCTCAGCAGCCTTCTGCTGGTCGCCGTTAGCCTCGTCCAGAGCCTTCTTGACGTCGAGCATACCTGCGCCGGTCTTCTCGCGCAGTGCCTTGATGTCTGCTGCGGTGTAGTTCGCCATTGTGAACTCCTTGTGTTGCTGTAATAAATCGGGATGACATCCCGGTGGTACAAATGGCGGACGGCGCCGCGCCCAGGTCAGGGCGGGCGCCGTCCGAACGTGGTCCCCACGGGCGGGGGCCACAAAGCATAAAGCTTAGTGGGCTAAGAAAGCTTACTTAGCAGCCTCTTCAGCCTGTGCAGCCTCGTGCTGCTCCAGGAGCTCGCGCTCCCAAGCTGCCATGGGCTCCTCAGCTGCTTCAGCCTTGCCGTTCTTCTTAGCGTTGCGCTCGATCAGGCCGGCTGCCACTGCGTCAGCAATCACGCGGGTGAGCAGGTTGACGGAGCGGATAGCGTCGTCGTTACCGGGGATCGGGAAAGCAACCTCGTCGGGGTCGCAGTTGGTGTCGAGGATAGCAACAACGGGGATGCCCAGCTTCTGAGCCTCGTTAACTGCCAGGTGCTCCTTCTTGGTGTCAACAACCCACAGGAGGGAGGGAACCTTGGACAGGTTGCGGATACCGCCGAGGGTCTTCTCGAGCTTCTCGAACTCGCGACGCATGAGGAGCAGTTCCTTCTTGGTGTAGCGAGAACCTGCTACATCGTCGAAGTCAATCTGCTCGAGTTCCTTCATGCGCTCGATGCTCTTGGAGATGGTGCTGAAGTTGGTCAGCATACCACCGAGCCAGCGGTGGTTCACGTAGGGCATGTTCACGCGGGTTGCCTGCTCAGCGATAACTTCCTGAGCCTGCTTCTTGGTACCCACGAACAGGATGTTGCCACCGTGTGCGACGGTCGACTTAACAGCCTCGTATGCCTTGTCGATGAAGGCGAGGGACTGCTGCAGGTCGATGATGTAGATGCCGTTGCGCTCGGTCAGGATGAAACGCTTCATCTTGGGGTTCCAACGGCGGGTCTGGTGACCGAAGTGAACGCCGGAGTCCAGCATTTCACGCATAGTTACGACGGGCATGTCGTCTCCTTTTGGGTGCCGCGCAGACCTCCCATTCGGGCTAGCCCAACGCGCGCATAGTAGTTATCAGTTTTTCCTGGCGGCGGTTAGCGTTCACGGTTACCCGTTCAGCTCAGGCCCTAACCACCCCGTGTGGGTGGACCGAAGGTCCCTTATCGGCTCCCCGTTTGAGGATGCCGCTCACGCCGCGCGTCGTCAGTGATGCTGTGCGGCCCCCTCACAGAGGGAGAATACCCGCGCAGGCACACTGCAATACGACATTGTACCGTATATTCCGCGATTAATCCGCCGGATTAGGGTTAAAACCTGCACAGGCGCGGCGGGTGTGTGCAGGGGCACTGTGGATAAAGGATTTTAAGGCGAAAACAGCGGGGTTATCCACAATTTTTCGTGAGGTGCCGCGGGGCGGGGCAATTCGTGATGTGCTCAGAAGATGAAGCAGAACATGATGACATTAGCGACAACGCTACGGCGCGCGATGCTGACGGCGTGCTGCCTGCTGGGTGCACTTGTGAGCGCGGGCGGGCAGGTCTATACGGGTGGGCAACGCTATTCGGGCAGTCAGGGTTATTCGGGTTGGCTCAGTTTTACAGGCGGGGCAGGTTTTACTGAAGGTGCCGCCTCAAGTGCGCAAGCTCCCAGCAGCGCGCACCTTCCCCACACCGTTGAGCTCACCGCAAACCGACTACGCTACCGCTCCCCCACCGCCGAATCCAGGCCGCGGGTGATCCGCCCCTTTGAGAATCCCGCCCAACGCTGGAGCGCAGGGCACCGCGGCGTAGACCTTGCCGTACCCGAGAACAACCGGCGCGTCTACGCACCGGCACCGGGAAAAGTGGTGTTCAGCGGCACGGTCGTCAACCGCAAAGTGTTGGTCATTGCGCATCCGGATGGGCGGCGCAGCACCTTCGAACCCATGGACGAAGCACTACCGGTCGGCACCACCGTTGCAACCGGTGATGTCATCGGCACCGTCGCAGGAACGGCGAACGGCAACAGCGAGCGCCCCTACCTGCGATGCTCCATCCCCTGCCTGTACTGGGGCGTACGACAGGGAGGCGCCCGCGGGGACGGCAGCGGCAAGACCGCCGAGTACGTCAACCCCATGAGCCTGCTGGGGTCGAAGGAGCCGAGCATTTTGCTTCCCGTACCGGGCGGATATTAGGCGCGGGTACTGGATATTAGGCACGGGTACTTGCGCCGAGCATGAGCCGAACCAGATACAGCTGTGGCCCGTCACCTCCGGGGAAGGAGGCAACGGGCCACAGGAGCCAGCCTAAGTTGTGCCCACTAGCGTAGGTGCTAGAGATAGCTACTTACTGGAGGACGTCACCGTCATCAGCACCGAACTGGTTCGGCTGTACAGGCTGCTGAGCAGTCTGACCGGGCTGAACCGGCTGAGTGGGCTGAACCGGCTGCTCAGTCGGAGGGATATACGCGGGCATTGCCTTGGTCGGCTCGTTCTCGCCGTAGTTCACGCCGTGCTGCGGGGTGAACACCTGAGTCGGCGAATCATCCCCCGTAGCGTAGGCGGTGTTCTGCGCCGGGTAGCCCCCCTGTGCCTGGTAACCGGGCTGAGCGGCATAGCCATTCTGAGTAGCGTAGCCGCCCTGTGCCTGGTAGCCGTTCTGTGCGTCAGCCTGGGTTGCGCCGTAACCGGTCGCAACACCCGCCGCCGCGCCCAGTGCCGCAACTGAAGCGGCACGACGCTCACGACCCTTTGCGCGAGCCGCCGCGATTTTCTTGCGGAACAGGAAGAGCAGAACCAGGATGAGCAGTAGCAGACCCACAATAACCGCATCCACGATTACGTCAGTCATACTCAGACCGGACACCGGAACAGTCAGACCGGAGGTGGTGCTGACGCCGTGGTCAGTCTTGACGCTCAGCTCGCCACCATTCACGGTCAGCTGCACGTGCTGAGAGCTCTTCGCGATGCTGTTCGCGGCATCTACCTTCTGCTGCTCCAGCGAGGAGAAGGTCGGCGCCTTGAAGGTGAACTCGAAGGGAGCCGAGTAGTAGCTACCCAGCTTCGAAGAGAGCTTAATCTCAGGGGTCACAATGTAGTCGGAGCCGAAGGGGTGGTAGCCACCGGGGCGGGTAACGGTCACCTTCGAATCGGGCAGGTATTCGTTCAGGCGCTGGTTGAACTCGTTCTGGTCCTTACCGCGAACCTTTACGCTCACGATGGTGGCGTCACCATCCTGGCGGACCTCGGTCTCGTCATTGCCGCCGCCTGCGAAAACGTCCTTGAGCTTCTGCTCAGCACCCGCAACATCTGCGGTCGGGAATGCGTAGAGGAAACGTGCTTCCATGGAACCGTCCAGGCCCAGGGAGGTAGCCACCTTCATGCTCTTCATCTCAATCTGACGTGAAGAAACACGGTCAACCGCAATGAGAGTACTGCTACCACCAGAACGGGAGGAGCTAGCGCGCCCCTCAGGGTCCACAATGTAGGACTTATCGTTGCTGTCCACGATGGTCAGGGTCAGGCCATCACCGTTCGGGGAGCACAGCAGGGAGCAGTCCAGCAGACCCGAAATCTTCTTCTGAACGGTGAAGTTATTATCCTTCGCCACTACCTCACGGCTGGCGGAGAAATCGGTGCTGCTTGCGCCAAACAGCTTCTTGAGACCACTGCCCAGGTCCTCAATCGAAGAAGCGCTAAAGGTCAGGGTACGACCCACTTCTTCCTTCGCACTGGCGGTCGATGCGGAAGGAGCGTATGCCTTCGCCTGCGAGGACTCCAGGCCCTTCTTCAGCTCGGAGCCCTCAGGCTTGACCTGGTTCAGGTAGGCGTCGACCGCAGAAGCGGTCTCGGTGTTCATGATTTCCTTCGCGACGAAGGAAACCATCACGGAGTAACCGCCGTCCTTCTCCTTTACGTCAAGAATGACGTTACGGAAACCGCGGTCCTGAACATCCTTTGCGGAAATCTTAGAACCACCGGAGTTCTTCACTTCCTTCTCGCCAAACTTCACAGTGGTTTCATCGCTGCTGCTGAGAACGCTGTTCTTATTGGAAGCAGACACAACACCGTCCACTACCAGAGCTTCAGGAAGCCAGCCCAGCAGATCGCCCGAGCTGAAGTTTTCCTTCACCTGAATACCCTGCACCAGACCCTGGTCAGAGTTGACGATGCTAATCTGCGGCTTGATGTCGGAGCCCGAAGCCTTCAGCAGAGAGGTCACCTTGGAGTGGTACTCGTCCACGGAGGAGAAGGATACCTTGAAAGTCGCACGAGCCTTGTCACCCTCAGACTGAATACCTTCGTATTCCAGGCCCTCGGGCAGGTGCTTACGTACGGACGCATCCAGCGCCTGGGTTCCACCCTTAACCTTGTCCTGGTTATCCTTCATGTTGAAGGAAACCAGAATGGTGCGGGTACCCTTCTCAGCGCTCTCAAGGCCCAGCTGAGTCTCAATCTTTGCGCTGCAGGCGCTCAGAACCAGGGCGGCAATGGTCAACAGAACCGCCAGGAACATCCAGCGCTGACGAGTCGGCGCGCTCGGGGCGTGAGTCATCGCGTGCATACTAGGCTCCCATCAGGCGAATAGCCACGTAGTAAACAATCATGGATGCCAGAACCCACGCGGTGCTCAGCGCCGCATGCATGATAATCGGGGACTTCGCGAAGCGACCCAGACGATTCAGACCAAGGTAGGTCAGAGCCTCCCCCGAGAACACGGCGAAAGCAAGCACCAGAACCATGAGCATGGTCAGGAAGGACGCACCGTCACCGCTACGGCTGAGGGTCATGAAGAACACGAGCAGGTTCAGCACCAGGAACGAAGGAATCAGCGCCAAAGAAGACACCGACACCGCGTGCATACTCGCGGTGAAAGACGCCGGAGCCTTGCCGATACGCGCGGTCAGCTGCAGCTGCACACCGCGCAGAACCTGCACACCAAAGATTGCAAGAGCCATTAGCACGTACGCCAGAATCATGCGTCCGGTCGGCACGGCCTGCGAGGCGTAGGCGCCACCGTAGGCACCGCCTCGACCGTACATATAGCCCATCATGGACATCGCGACAGTGGCTGCCAGGATTACCAGCTGGCTGAAGAAGAACGCACCCACCAGCGCCTGCAGAGTCGTGGGAACAATCCAACCCCACGCACCTGCGGAAGAGATGCGGGCGTGCGCGGTTGCCGGGTTGCTGGAGAAAACGTCCAGGAACGCGTTCCAGGTAGCACCCAGTGCCTTCACCGCCGGATGCGGTGCGCTCGGCGCATAGGTTGCCTGGCCGGGCTGACCGGGCTGCGCGGCCCCAGGCTGAGGCGCAACACCGGGCTGAGCGGCACCCGGCTGGGGTGCGGCGGCAGGCTGACCAGGCTGCGCGGAGGCTGCCTCAGTATTCGGCTGTGCATTAGCGTTTACCTGAGCGGGCTGAGGCGCCTGCTGAGGCTGAACGGGCTGTTGCGGTACTACCGGTGCGGCAGACTGAGCAACATTACCCTGCTGGCTCGACTGCACAGGCTGGCTCGGCTGAGCAACCTGAGCTGCATTACCCGGCTGAGCAGCCTGACCCGGAAGCGAAGCATCCTGCGCGGGGTGTGCGCCGGCGTCGTAGCCGTAGCCGCCGGCTGCACCCTGCGACGGGTTGTTGGGAGTGTTCTCCGACATTGAGATCCTCTCGTATGGTGTGTGGATGCAACACCTACCGGCTGAATCGGCATCTACCGGCGGCATCACACTGTCTTTCGTGACAAGACTCTTCAACCCTACCGTATTGAACGCTATGGTGCGTCTTCGTTCGTCATTTACTCATTTTCATCACCGTTGATACATTCCATGAACGAAAATACGCGCCTCCGAGAGCATGACAAAAGAGCACGAAAAAGAGGGCGCGAAAAAGCCCCGCCCGCCGACAAGTGGGTGAAGTCGGCGGGCGGGGCCGTAGGGAGTGCGGGGCTCGAACCCGCGACCAAGGGATTATGAGTCCCCTGCTCTAACCGGCTGAGCTAACTCCCCATCCGGTGCAGTGACGGCGCGCAATGGGCGCCAGCACCATCCTCTAGAGTACCTGAACGGCGGCTGAGAACGAAAAACGCTCTACTTCTACTCACCGCTCAGAATCTAGAGAAGCTTAGCGGCGCGAATCCAGGTAACGCTGGTACGGAGCGTCGCTCACGTACAGCTCCTCGAAGGTGCGCCAGGTGTTCTCAGCACTGTGGAAGCCCACAATACGGCGGGACTCGCGGCCCATCTGCTCACGCTCAGCGGCGGGCAGGGAGAGCACCGCCTCCAGCTTCTTCGCCAAATCCTGAGCATTATTGGGTTCGAAGAGGTAGCCGTTCACGCCATCCTCCACCAGGTGCGGCAGAGCCAGCGCGTTCGCGAGCACCACGGGGGTGGAGGCGCTCATCGCCTCCAGAGAGACCAGGGACTGCAGCTCGGCTGTACCGGGCTGGCAGAACACGTCAGCCATCTGGTATACCTCGGGCAGATGCTCATCCGGAACGAAGCCACGGAAAATCACGCGGTCGGACACACCGCAATCGTGTGCCTTCTGTTCGAGTGCTTCACGCAGCTCACCGCCACCGGCGATATCCAGCACCACGTGCTCGAGGGTATCGGGCAGCAGGGAGAGCGCCTCGATGAGCACGTCCACGTTCTTCTCTTCGGCAAGGCGACCCACGAAGGCAATACGCAGCTCACCGGGAACCTTGCCGGCGTCTGCTCCCTCAGGCAGCTCGTAGTCGCTGATTTCAATACCGTTAGAAACCGGCATGACGGGGCGGTCAAAATGACCCAGGTCGCGCATCGCATCCGCACCGATCTGGGTGGGGGTGGTAACGACCGCAGTCTTGGAGAAGCAGAAACGCATGTCCTTCCAGGTGACCTTCTCAATCACACGCTTCACGGGATCGGGGAAGGGCAGGAACGGATCAAGGTTTGCCGGCATGAAGTGGTTGGTTGCGATAACGCGGATACCGCGGCGCTTCGCCTGGAAAATCAGGGCTCGGCCAATAATGTAGTGGCACTGCACGTGCACCACGTCCGGGCGGACCTCGTCAAGGATTGCACCAACCTCGGACCAGATCTCCCAGGGCACGCAGATGCGGTTCGTCTCGTGGGTCGGAGGCAGGTGCGAGCGCAGGCGGTGCTCCACGATGCCACTCTCTACTTCGGTGCGGTAGCTGGGGCCGGGGATGGGGCTGGCGGCGACCACGTGCACGGAGTGACCTCGCTTGAGCATGGAGGTGGCGAGGCGGTGACCGAATTGTGCTGCACCGTTGATGTCCGGCGGGTAGGTTTCTGCGCCAATCAGAATCGTCTTTGCCTGTTCCATGACGGGGCTCCTCATCGGGGTGTAGTGTGTCGGTGACTTTGGGGTTTCGGGTGCGACGGTGCGCCGCTTCTACCTCTGTCTGCCGCGTGCACCGGGTGGGTCCAGTACGTACAGCACTTGTCTATTCTACCTGTGAGCTGCGTCCTTCTCCGACTTATGGCGGGCGGCTTTGGCTGGGAGTTACCTCTAAACCTCCCGTTGAAACAGAAGCCAGCAACCTGCCTGTAGACGCACAAACGCCCCGATACAAGTATCGGGGCGTTTGGACGCTTGGCGTTAAACCTATGCGCCGGCTTTAGCGGCGACTGGGTTTATGGTGTACCGGGTTTAGCGGCGTACCAGGCGGTTCAGGAAGTGCAGGACGGTTGCAATGGATGCGCCCAGTGCTGCGAAGGACTTCCAGCGTGCCTGCAGAACCTCGGGCTTGCGCACGTTCTCTGCCAGGCCGCGGCCGGTAGCTGCTGCACCTGCGGCAACCTCGGAGGGCACTGCCTTGAGTGCATCCAGAGCCTGCTGGGTGTTGGACTGAACGTCGCCAGTGTAGGACTGCAGGTCGTCGCGCAGGGCTGCCAGGTGCTGGCGACGCTCTGCGGTGCGCTGCTTGAGCTCTTCGAAGGTCGGCGGCTTGGGCTCTTCCTCACCGCGTGCCTTGCGCTCTTCAGCTTCCTGACGTGCGCGTTCTGCTGCTTCTTCAGCTTCCTTAGCCTTCTGCTCTGCACGCTCTGCCTGTTCCTTCTTCAGGCGCTCAGCGGACATGGCGGTACCTTCCTTGAGTACGCCGAGGTCGAAGAGCAGACCGAAGATTGCGGATTCGGGCTTGAACGGCAACTGTGCCTTGACCTTCTTCAGACCGACCAGGGCGCAGATTGCCAGGACGATGAGGAAGACGAGGGCGAAGACCAGCGCGGATGCCCAGTAGGGCATGACGGTGCCGAGGCCGAGGATTGCTGCGGCGACCAGCGCAATGATCAGGAACAGACCGAAGACTGCTGCGACGCCGAAGAAGGCCGCACCCTTACCAACGGCGATGCCCTTGGTCTTCAGCTCGTGCTTTGCAATCTGGATTTCGTCCTTGACCTGGCTGGGTCCGAGGGTCTTGAAGGTTTTGCCAGCGTCGATGATGTTCGCGACGCCGGACTTAATCCCGCTGATGCCAGCAAAGAAACGCTTAGGTGCCTTGGGATTAGTAGTAGTGGTCATGACCACCTCTCCGTGACGTGTTTTTGGAGGCTTCTTTTTCGCACTCCACCTCCTATAGTTTAGCCCCTTATGATACCTCCGCGTGACCGTTTGGGTGGGGGTTTGCGCTATCTCTTCAGGTATTTTCGACTTTCTGGAGGCTGCATTGAGCTGCAGGCGTAGCTTTCTGGGTTTGGTTGCGCCTGTAGATTTGCTCTGGAGTAGGCGTAAGAGGATGCCGATGCGCCGCTCCCCCGCTGTGTCTGGGAGGCGGGTGCGGCGCGTGTGGACGGGGTGAACTTTTCTTGAGGGGTGGGCTTCATAAACTGGTTTGCGAGGGTGGAGGGGAAGGCTCCGACTGGACTCGAACTAGCGAGGCGAAGATTTTCCGAGCGCGCGAGGAAGTAAAAACCGTTAACCCCGCCGAGGGCGTAAGCCCGAGGACCTGGAGGGAGCGCCCCAGCGCCTGCGTATGGCGGAGTGGTTACTGATTCATGACTTGGAGAGAACGTTCCGACTGGACTCGAACTAGCGAGGCGAAGATTTTCCGAGCGCGCGAGGAAGTAAAAACCGTTAACCCCGCCGAGGGCGTAAGCCCGAGGGCCTGGAGGGAGCGCCCCAGCGCTCACGAAGGGTGGAGTGGTTACTGGTTCGAGCCAGAGTAACGTATATAGCAAGAACCCCGGAACTTCGTTCCGGGGTTCTTGCTATATCTGCTCCCCCGACTGGACTCGAACCAGTAACCCTTCGATTAACAGTCGAATGCTCTGCCAATTGAGCTACGGGGGATTATTTTGTTTTTGTTGTTTGGTTTCCCTTGCAACGAGTAATAACTATACCGGGGCTGTTTGGGCTCCGCAACTCGAAATAGCGTGAAGTGTATCACTCTTTAGATTGGGAGCTTGGGCTCCGGTTAACCCGCGCTACTCCCCCCCCCGGCTGTCTGCGGAACGTAAAACGTTGAGCAGACAGCCGGGGCTCTCACAAGGAACCGCACCTAGCCGCGCTGTGCGGCGAGCTGTCGGCGGCGCATCTCCAATTCGAGGAGCTGACGCTGTACCGCTTCGAATTCTTCGTCGTCGGGGTTGGCGCTGAGCTGTTCCAGGCGCATCATCAGGTCAGATTTTTGGCGGGCAATCTGCTGCTCAAACAGAGCATTGAGCGCACCGGTGACGAAACCGGGCAGACGCTCGGCGCTACTGACCGGTAGCGGTGAGACGGCGAGCTCCGCGATGGCGGGATGTACGCCCTCCACAGCGCCGGAGCGCACGCAGTTAATCCATTCGATGCCGGGGGTGGGCGCCATGACGGTTGCCGCGTGAATAATGCCGGCGGCCACCTCACGGTGGGTGCGGTAGCGGAACTGCACGGTGGCGAGGTTACGCCACTGTTCCACACTGATGAGCTCGGGGTGCTGCAGGGCAATCTCGAGCGCCGCCTTTTCGAGGCGGGCAACCGGGTCGCGCGGGTCGGGGGTGAGGAATTCCTCGACGGCGGGGGCGGTCACCTCCGGCTGGGGTGCGGCGGGCTGAATGCTGCTCGGCGGGTGCGCGGCAGCGTTCTGACCGGCGTAGGCACTGGGTGCGGCGTGGTCTTCTGGTGGCGGTGCGTCGTAGGCGGGGTCGTAGGGCGCGTCAGCATGAACTGCGCCCTGAGCACCCGCGTAACCCGGCGCGCCCACGTAACCCTGAGCGCCCGCATAGCCCGGCGTGCCCGACACTCCCTGCGGCCCCTCGTTCAGACGCTCGTAACGCGGCGCGGCGGCGGTAGCCTCCGCCTGCTGGGAGCGAGAAAGCTTCGGGTGATTCTGCGCGTACGCCACGGCACGCTGAATCTCGTCGAGCTCCAGACCAAGCTGACCGGATACCTTACGCATGTAGGCGGGGCGCAGGTCGCGGTCCTTAATGCCGGCAATAATCGGGGCGATAGCGCGCATCGCCAGCACACGGCCCTCAAGGGTCGCCAAATCGTACTTGGCGAGGGTCGAATCAATCGCGAACTCGAACAGCGGGCGGCGCGAAGCAATCAGCGAGCGCACGGCGGCGTCACCCTTGTGCAGGCGCAGGTCGCAGGGGTCCATGCCGTTCTCGGCAACCGCCACGAAGGTCTGCGCGACGAAGCGCTGGTCCTCCTGGAATGCAGCCATGGCGGCTTTCTGGCCTGCGGCGTCACCGTCGAAGGTGAAGATGATTTCGCCGCCGGAACCGTCATCGGTAATCATGCGGCGCACCATCTTGATGTGGCCGGGACCGAACGCGGTGCCGCAGGTGGCAACGGCGGTGGTGATGCCGGCGAGGTGTGCCGCCATGACGTCCGTGTAGCCTTCCACGATGACGACCTGCTTGGTCTTGGTCATATCGCGTTTTGCCAGGTCAATGCCGTAAAGCACCTGGGATTTCTTGTACAGCTGCGTCTCGGGGGTGTTCAGGTATTTGGGGCCCTGATCGTCGTCGAAGAGACGGCGGGCACCGAAACCGATGGTTTCACCGGCGATGGTGCGGATTGGCCAGATGATGCGGCCGCGGAAGCGGTCGTACAGGCCGCGGTTGCCCTCCGAGAACATGCCGGTCGCCTTCAGCTCCTCATCAGTGAAACCCTGGGAGCGAAGGTGCTTGAGCAGGTGGTCCCAGCCGCGCGGGGCGTAGCCGACACCGAACTTGCGGGTTGCGGCGGGATCGAAACCGCGGGCGCCGAGGAAGCGCTGCGCCTCCTGAGCATCAGCGCTGTAGAGGTTACGTTCAAAGAACTCGGCGGCAATCTTGTGCGCGTCGAGCAGGCGGCGGCGCATACCCGCCTCGTAGCGGTCGCCGGGCTTACCGCCCTCATAGTGCAGAGTGTAACCAATACGGGCGGCTAGACGCTCCACCGTCTCAACGAAGCTGGTGTGTTCCATCGCCATGACGAAGGAGTACACGTCACCGGATTCACCGCAACCGAAGCAGTGGTACGAGCCGACCTGCGGGCGCACATTGAAGGAGGGCGTGCGCTCGTCGTGGAACGGGCACAGCCCCTTGAAGGTGCCTATACCGGCGCTTTTGAGGCTCACATAGCCTTCAATGATTTCGCGGATATCGGTACGGGCGCGGACTTCGTCAATGTCTTCTTTGCGGATTAATCCAGCCATAAACTCAATTCTACGGTGGGGGTCAACAGGTAGCGTCTGCAGGCGTTATAGGCGCGGAAAATAACGCACAAACAGGCTCGTAAAAAGGATGCGCCGCGACGCGCATACAGCACGCCGCGGCACACAGGTGTTTAGCCGCCGGAAATATCCAGCTCAGCCTCCGCCAGGCCCAGACGCTCAGCATCCCCCAGGATGCGCGAATCCAGCCAGCCATCGGGCAGGTGCGGCTGCTTGGGGCTGCCGGCGCGACCGCGCGAACCCTCCACAGCGGCACCCGGGTAACCAATCGAGTGGTCCAGCTGAGCAATCAGCTCACGGAACGTCGCCAGGTCGGGCACCTGAGCCATCTTCGCTCGCAGCTCACCGCCAACCGGGTAACCCTTGAAGTACCACGCCACGTGCTTGCGGATCTCGCGCAGGCCTCGGGTCTCATCACCGAAGGTTTCCACCAGCAGTTCTGCGTGGCGGTAAATCATGTCCGACACCTCAGTCAGGGTCGGGCGGATACGCTCAGACGAACCCTCAAACGCATTCTGCAGGTCACCAAACAGCCACGGGCGACCCTGGCAACCGCGACCAATCACCACGCCGTCCACGCCGGTCTGCTCGACCATGCGCACCGCATCCTCGGCGGAGAAAATATCGCCATTACCCAGGATCGGCACATCCGGAATCAGCTCACGCAGCTGCGCAATCGAATCCCAGTCCGCCTTACCCGAATAATGCTGAGCTGCAGTACGACCGTGCAGAGCAATCGCCGCGACACCGGCATCACGGGCAATCTTGGCAGATTCCAAGAACGTAATGTGGTCATCGTCGATGCCCTTACGCATCTTAATGGTCAGCGGAATATCGTTGCGGGATGCCTCCTTCACCGCGGTCTGCACAATCGCAGTGAACAGGTCAGTCTTCCAGGGCAGGGCGGCACCGCCACCGCGGCGAGTCACCTTAGGAGCCGGGCAGCCAAAGTTCAAGTCAATGTGGTCGGCACGGTCCTCTTCAACGACCATGCGCACAGCCTTACCGACGTTGACCGCGTCCACACCGTAAATCTGGATGGAGCGGATCTTCTCGTCCGGGTCATGCTCAATAATGCGCATGGACTCGGGCTTACGCTCCACGAGGGCGCGCGCAGTCACCATTTCGGTAACGTACAGGCCGCCGCCATATTCACTGCAGAGGCGGCGGAAAGCCTTATTGGTCACGCCAGCCATCGGGGCGAGAACCACGGGAGTATCAACGGTCAGATTGCCCAGTTTCAGGGGCGGAAGGGTAAGACGGGGTGCTTCAGAATTCACCCCTATATTGTGGCATACGGGGGCAAATCGAGAACCGGACTCAGCTGAGGGGGTACAGGAGCGCAGTGCAAGCTCAGCAACCGTGGGGAGGCGCAGGTACGCGAGAGGGGCGGAGGAGCATTCCACTTCCCCGCCCCTTCAGCAAGAGTCAGCCAGCAGGCTCGATACCGAGAATCTACTTGGCAACCTACGAACCTACTAAAGAATCTACTCGGTCACGTAAATATAGGTCGGGTCGCCCTCCACCGAGGCAGTACCGGCGCGCAGCAGCACGTCGGTCACCTGAACCAGCGCCTCCATGGCGTCGTCAACCTCAACCAGCACCGGGTACTTAGCGCTCAGCAGGGACAGCACCTGCATAATCGCCTCCACAGCGCCCTCATTATCGAAGTCGTAGCCCAGCAGCAGTTCCGTGGCGGTCTTCTCATCCACCAGCGCCGCCTCCGGGTCAGTCTCGAAGGGGTGGTAGCTCACCGCAAACGCAACAATCGGGCCCTTCTTACCCTCAGCAGCAGCCTCACGAATATGGTCACGAAGCACCACGGCACCAAAGGCACGCACCTCATCCGAGAGGAAATAGCGGTTCACGGTGCCCAAACCCACCTCGGCGGGAACATCCCACTCGTGGGCGCGGCGGTAGAAATCCCACAGCGCGGCGGTCAGCTCAACCGAACCGGTCGCCAAATCCTCAATCGCCTGAGTCTCGTTACCGTCAGCGTCCTCACGCAAAGACACCGGAGGAATCGCACCCGGCTCCACACGCACCATACGGGAACGCTGAATCAGCTTCATACCAGCCGCCTGCGCAAACTCCTCACCGTCACTAAACGGCGCCAACTTCACGCGCAGAGCAGTCGTCTGGCCGTGCGCCGCCGCAATCTCACGCAACGCATCCAGCAGGGCAGTACCAATACCCTGACGGCGGTGGTCAGCCGCGACCTCCACATAGGACCATAGACGCGTCGGATGCAGCAGCGAAGCAACCACAGTACCCGCAGCCACCGGCACACCAGAAATAGTCACCACCAGAGTACGGCTGAACGGCGCATCCGTATCCGGGCCGAAAAGGCCACGCTGGCGCTCCTCAACCTCATTGCGGGCAGAGTTCCAAATCTCAAGCAGGGCAAGGTCATCACCCTCCTGCCAGGGGCGAATCTCAAATTTTTCGCTGAGGCGTTCAGCCATATCCGTGCACCTTTCCTTCGCTCGCTTCAATCGTGCCAATCAGTCTAACCAGGGTAGCCCAAATACACGACGGCGGGTAGCCTCTTTCGCTCTAAGAAGCTACCCGCCGACCATGTTATAAATTATTTTTAGCCTGCCAGGCGTGCAGCCAGGTAAGACTTCACCTGATCCAGAGCCACACGCTCCTGGTTCATGGTGTCACGCTCGCGGATGGTCACAGCCTGATCCTCAAGAGTGTCAAAGTCCACGGTGATGCAGAACGGGGTACCGATCTCATCCTGGCGGCGGTAACGGCGACCAATAGCGCCCGCCTCGTCGTAATCCACGTTCCACAGGCCACGCAGCTCATTCGCCAGCTTAGTTGCCGGCTCAGACAGTTCAGCCTTCTTCGACAGCGGCAGAACAGCGGCCTTCACCGGTGCCAGGCGCGGATCAAGCTTCAGCACGACGCGCTTATCCACGCCACCCTTAGTGTTCGGTGCCTCATCCTCAACGTATGCGTCAACAAGGAACGCCATCATGGAGCGGGTCAGACCAAAGGACGGCTCAATCACGTACGGCACGTAACGCTCGCCGGTAGCCTGGTCGAAGTACTCAAGCTTCGCGTTGGAGTGCTCGTTGTGCACGCCCAGGTCGTAGTCGGTACGGTTCGCAACGCCCATCAGCTCGCCCCACTCGGAACCCTGGAAGCCGAAGCGGTACTCAACGTCAATAGTGCCAGCCGAGTAGTGTGCACGCTCCTCCTTAGGAACGTCGAAGCGGCGCATGTTATCCGGGTTAATACCCAGGTCAACGAACCAGTTCCAGCAGTCCTCAACCCACTCATTGAAGTACTTATCAGCGTCATCCGGGTGCACAAAGTACTCAATTTCCATCTGCTCGAACTCACGAGTACGGAAAATAAAGTTACCGGGAGTGATCTCGTTACGGAACGACTTACCAATCTGGCCAATACCGAACGGCGGGCGCTTACGAGAAGCAGTGACCACATTGTTGAAGTTCACGAAAATACCCTGAGCGGTCTCCGGGCGCAGGAAGTGCAGACCCTCCTCATTATCAACCGGGCCCAGGTAAGTCTTCATCAGACCGGAGAAGTTCTGCGGCTCAGTCCACTCACCGCGAGTACCACAGTTCGGGCAAGCAATCTCTTCCATGCCCTCAGCCGCGCGGCCCTTCTTCGCCTCAAAGTTCTCCAGCAGGTGATCCTGACGCAGACGCTTGTGACACGACAGGCACTCAACCAGCGGGTCGGTGAAGGTCGCCACGTGACCGGAAGCCTCCCACACCGCACGAGGCAGAATAACGGAGGAATCCAGGCCAACCATGTCCGCACGAGAGCGGACGAAACGCTGCCACCACTGCTGACGGATGTTTTCCTTCAGCTCTGCACCGAGGGGGCCGTAGTCCCATGCGGAGCGGGAACCGCCGTAAATTTCACCGGCCTGGAAAACAAAGCCGCGGCGCTTCGCGAGCGCAATAACGTTATCGAGGGTGGACTTTTCAGCCATAGTTACTCCTTCTGCCCCGCCACCGGCTGTGACGTGCGTGAGTTCGGGTTCATAAGGGACGCAACCCAGAACGGGGCGCCCGTATTCGCGCTCATCGGCGCAATATGCACACTTTTTGATGCAAGACACTAGGGTACCATCACCACCCCACCCCTGGGTATGCCTACCCGGCCCACCACTCCCCCATTTTTGCCGGACACCAGGATGCACCCGGCGGGATAAACTAGGAAGCATGGAAGAAATTTTTATTCGCGACGACATGATCCGCCTCGGCCAGTTCCTCAAGCTCGCCAACCTCGTAGAGGACGGCGCGCAGGCACGCGAGGTCATTCAGCACGGCCTGGTCAAGGTCAACGGCGACATTGAGGAAGCACGCGGCAAGCAGCTGCACCCCGGCGATACCGTAACGTTCAACGGCGTGACCGTGAAGGTTGCACACGAGGACTAGCACCGTCTGATTACACGTTTGGGACCTAGGAACGATGAGGTGGCGGAATCTGTGAGGGGCGGTGCTCTTCCTCGTTCCTACAGGGAACCCGCCCTCGCTTCGCTTCGGGCACCCTGATGTCACTACGGACGACACCGCCCCTCCGCTCGCACCAAGTCGCATACCTCGGACAGCCGGGGTAGCTATACCCTCCGGAAGCGACATCAG
>NZ_KV807670.1:0-192881 GCF_001812085.1 Rothia sp. HMSC065C12 | reverse complement strand
GCAGCGAAGCAAGGAGAAGCGGAGCGTCCGGGTGCGGCGGGTGCCCCTGCAGGAGCGGAGGAAGGGTATAGCGTCCCACCCACCCAGCCTCTGTAGGAACGAGGACGAATACCGCTTTCCGCGCGGAAGCAAATCCGTGCGGAAGCAAAAGCTCAACGTAAAGCCCCCGAGTCGTCAGACCCGGGGGCTTTACGTTTAGTCGATTTAGGAGTCAGAGCCCTCGGCGGCGCTGGTCGCCTCCGCAACCTTCTGCGCACGAATACGCGGTTCCTTACCCTGCACCTTCACCTCCAGGAACTCGCCCACATGGCGAATCTCCATGGCGCTCACGCCGTGACCCGCACCGGCATACAGCACCTTAATGCCGTCGGTGTACTTGCGGATCCAGTCGTAGGTGTAGTTCACCATCTCCTGCGGGATGACAGGGTCTTCCTGGTCGCGGCCGAAGAACACCGGCAGTTCGGTCTTCTTCAGCTCCTCGTCCTTGAAGTACGGCGAATCAGAATCTACCGCATAGCCGGACAGTCCCACTACGGCGGCGAACTCGCCGGGGGCGTGACGCACCATCGAAGTTGCGATGCCCATACCCTGCGAGAAGCCCAGCAGAGTCACCGAAGCATACTGCTCGCGGTTCGCGCGCACCCACTCCAGCACGTAGTCGCTCGCCTGCTCAATGGCGCGCTGGTCAGATTCGAGCTGCTGGTTCAGCGGGTACCACTGGTAGCCGATAGCATCTGCGGCAATGTAGGCGCCGGTCGAGTCCGCGGAGAACTGGGTGCCAACCGGCTGCGGTGCACGCATGGAGGCGTAGGTGAAGCCCTCCTGCGGAAGGTGCGCCGCCAGAGACAGCAAATCGTGCTCCTGGGAGCCGTAGCCGTGCAGCATGAGCACCAGGTGGGTGCCTGCACGTTCGTTCTCGGGGCGGGTGTATTCGACGACGTATTTGTTTTCGCTCATGCACCCATCTTAGCGAGGACTCCCCCACAAACCTGCACCGCGGGTTCCGCCGCTAGCTTGACCCTCACCTAACGTGAGGTTTTAGAGTGAAACCATGGACGCGAACATAACACCACCTGACGGGCAACACGAATACACCGTAGGAGAAGCGGCATCACTACACGGGCTAACAGTCCGCACGCTGCACCACTGGGAGCACCGAGGCTTACTCAACCCGGCACATGATGAGTTCAACGGGTACCGGTACTACACCGATGCAGATCTTGAACGAATCACCGTCATCATGGGGTACCGCGCCACCGGCATGAGCCTTGACGCCATTCGCAACATACTGCAGGACGAAGCGAACAGCACCGAGCATCTACTCGCTCAGCGGGATATGCTTCAACGCAAAATCGCCGCGTACGGGCGCATGCTTGAAACCATCGAACACCTTTTGGAGGACACCATGGCACCTAAAAATGAGCAGCTCAGCGCTGCCGAAAAAGCAGAGATTATGGGTGAAGGGTTCAGTCTCGCCCACCAGCAGGAAGCGCAGGAGCGTTACGGAAAAACTGACGACTGGGCTGAATACCAGCGCCGAACTGCAACGATGAACCGTGCCGACTGGCAGAACGGCAAACAGCAGGTTGACGAGGTAGAGCAGGCCCTCGTCGAGGCATTCAACCGCGGCGTGAAGCCGGGCAGTGAGGAGGCGAACGCACTCGCCGAGCGGCACCGCGCCTCCCTGTTCTTCTTCGAGGTCACCCCCGCTAAGCACGCTATTCTAGCCCGCGGCTACGTTGAGGATGCCCGTTTCAAGGCGCACTACGAGAAGCTTGCGACCGGGCTCGCGGAGTGGTTGCGGGATGTCATCTACGAGAATGCTCGTGCACATGGTATTGACCCGGAAAAAGCGGCTTGGGGTTAAACCTACGGGCTGAAAATACCCAGTAGCTAGGGGTGAGTAGCCGAGCATGCCAGCTGAGCACAGAAAAACGCCCGGTATTCCCAACGTTGGGAATACCGGGCGTTTATACGCGTCTGCAGAAGACTAGTTACCTAGCGGGTGCTGTCGAGGTGACGGCGGTGCTCCTGAATACGGCGATCCAGGTGCTCAAGGTTCTGCTGCAACCCCACAATCTCATCCTCAATCTTCTGACGGGCACGCTCCATCACATCAATGGATAGGGCGTGGTCGTCCGGATTGCTCAAAATCGTGCGAATGTCGGCAAGACTCATGCCGGCCTGACGGCAGGTAGCAATAAACCGTGCTGCGGAGATAGACTCCTCATCAAAAATACGGGTTCCGTGAGCATCACGGGGCACCGCAATGAGCCCCTCTTTTTCGTAATATCGCAGGGCGTGGGTGCTCACCCCCAACTGCTCCGCTACCTCTTGAATACTTACCACAGCGTTAATGCTATGGGGTTAGAGCTGGTCTAAAGCAAACCGAGAACCTTTACCTTCCGGTGCAACAGGAGGTTACTTCGCGATATCTCGCGGAGGTTTCGCAAAACACCCGAAAAACCGGAAAATATTCCCTGACTTGGCATAACACTCTTCATAAAGATAGAAAAAATGCCGGACACTCGCATCATACGAACGCCCGACATTTTATTACATAACCCTATGGGTGAAGGTTAATTCACGGTGGGCGGAAGGACAGTTGAGAATACCCAGTCATTCCCTCACAATCCCACACCCACTGTTTGGATAAAACAACATTCAGCAGGATGCGTGAAACGCCTTCGGGCGCCGGTCGAGTTAGCGATTAACAGCGCCGTACAGACGAGTCATCGATTCCAAAGCTTCACGTTCACGCTGCGCCTCACTCGGGGCGGCGGATTCATCTTCAACGCCGAGGGCGCGCGCCAGAATCTTCTCCACCTGCTTCGCCTCAATCAAGAAGCCGTCATGGCCGTGGTTCGACTCGATAATGTCCACGGGCACCGGGGTGGGAAGCGCCTCCGCCAGGCGGTGCGACTCGTGCGGGAAGAACAGACGGTCCGTGTTCACCGCCGCAATCGTCCACTCGCAATCGGTGTGCGCCAGCGCCTGTGCCAGAGTGCCGCGGCCACGAGCCACATCGTGCGAAATCAGCGCCTCATTCACAGCCAGGTAGCTGTTCGCGTCAAAACGCTCAACCAGCTTAGCGCCGTGGTGGTCCAGGTAGCTTTCAATGGCGTAGCGGCCACGCGGCTCACCCAGCGAACCGCCCACAGTGTTTTCGCCGCGGTTCTCCTCACGGCCGAAGCGGTGCTCCAGCTCTGCGGGGCTGCGGTAGGTGGTGTGCGCGATACGGCGCGCCAGAGCCAGACCGGCAGTCGGTGCAGGACCGGCATAGTAGTCGCCACCGGCAAAGTTCGCATCCGAACGAATCGCAATGTTCTGAGTGTGGGCCCAGGAAATCTGCTCCGCCGTAGCCGAAGGACCGGAGGCGATGACCGCGCATCCGCGCACCAGCTCGGGGTTGGTTGCCGCCCACTCGAGGGCGCGAGCGCCACCGAGGGAACCACCAATCACGTAGCGGAAACTCGTCACGCCCAGTGCACGCGCCAGACGCGCCTCAGCACGCACCGAGTCGCGGATGGTGACGAGCGGGAATCGGGATCCCCAGTGCTCGCCGGCGCCCGGGTAGCCTTCGGGAATGATGCTGGCCGGACCGGTCGAACCGTAGCAGCCGCCCAGAATATTGGGGGCAACGACGAAGTATCGGTTGGTGTCGATGACCGCGCCGGGACCCACGATGCCCTCCCACCAGCCGTCGGATTCGATAGCGCGGATGAGGGGCGCGGGCATGTCCGGGGTGGGCACGCCGCGGGAGACATGCGTGTCACCGGTGAGTGCGTGCAGGATGAGGATGGCGTTATCGCCGGTCTCGTTGAGGGTACCCCAGGTTTCGTAACCGATGGTCACCTGCGGCAGGGTCACGCCGGACTCGAGCTCCAGGTCGCCGATGTTCAGCTGACGCAGATAGCCTTGCGCTTCGGGGTGCTCGGTGCGGGTGCCCGCCACGGGGATGGGTGCGGTGACAGGCTGGCTGGTAGTGCCGGACTGGCTAGTGCTCTGGGTGGTCATGGGGTTCCCTTCACTGGGTTGGTCGGCGAGGTGGTGCCGGGTGTGAGCGGGGTACTCGTCTGTGGGTAGAAGAAGCAACAGATTGGGCGGCAGCAACGCCGCACAGTTACAACATGCTCCGTAACGGGGAATCCGCAGGTGGACCGAAAAGCCGTAGCTTGCCGGTCCACCTGCGGGTTGCATCACCGTTTAGGAGAGGGTGTCGAAGCCCAGCTGCAGGTCGGCGAGAATGTCGTCGATGTTCTCGATACCGACTGCCAGGCGGACGAAGTTCGGGTACACGCCAATCTTCTCCAGTTCCTCAGCGGAAAGCTGGGAGTGGGTGGTGGAGGCGGGGTGAATCACGAGCGAGCGCACGTCACCGATGTTCGCCACGTTGGAGTGCAACTTGAGGGCGTCCACGAAGTCGCGGGTCTGCTCCAGGGTTGCGTCCTTGAGGGTGAAGCCGAGCACCGCACCGGGGCCCTTGGGCAGGTACTTCTGTGCACGCTCGTACCAGGGGGAGGATTCCACGCCAGCCCAGATGACCTTCTCGACCTGCGGGTTTGCTTCGAGCCAGCGGGCGACCTTGGTGGCGTTCTCGATGTGGCGTTCGATGCGCAGGGAGAGGGTCTCCAGACCAATGCCGATGTTGAAGGCGTTGGTCGGGGAGATGGCGGCGCCGGTGTCACGCAGCAGGGAGACGCGCGCCTTCAGGATATAGGAGAGGTTCGCGCCGAATGCGGAGTCCTTACCCAAATCGCGTGCGTAGACCAGGCCGTGGTAGCCGGGGGCGGGCTGGTTGAACTTGGGGAACTTCTCGGGGTCTGCACCGTAGTCGAAGTTACCGGAGTCAACGATCACGCCGCCGATGGAGGTGCCGTGGCCGCCCAGGTACTTGGTGGCGGAGTGGACGACCACGTCTGCGCCGTGCTCAATGGGGCGCAGCAGGTAGGGGGTGGGCACGGTGTTGTCCACGATCAGGGGCACGCCGTTTTCGTGGGCGATCTTGGCGATGGGCTCAATGTCGAGCACGTCGTTGCGGGGGTTGGGCACGGACTCGCCGTAGAAGAGCTTGGTGTTGGGGCGGACTGCGGCGCGCCATGCGTCCAGGTCGTCCGGGTCCTCAACAAAGGTGGTTTCAATGCCCAGGTCGGCGAGGGTGTACTTGAGCAGGTTGTAGGTGCCGCCGTACACGGAGGGCGAAGCAACAACGTGGTCGCCTGCACCGGCAATGTTCAGGATTGCGTAGGTAATAGCTGCCTGACCGGATGCCAGCAGCAGCGCGCCTACGCCGCCTTCCAGGGAAGCGATACGGTTTTCGATGACTTCCTGGGTGGGGTTGTTGAGGCGAGTGTAAATGGGGCCCAGCTCGGCGAGGGCGAAACGGTTCGCTGCCTGCTCGGCGCTGTCAAAGACGAAGGAAGTGGTCTGGTAGATAGGTAGTGCCCGAGCTCCCGTTGCGGCATCCGGCGCCTGACCTGCGTGGATCTGGCGGGTTTCGAACTTCCAACCGGCGGGGTTGGCGGGAGTCGGGACGGTAGTGTTGTTGCTCATGCGTGGCTCCTATTGGGGATTCTTAAGGGGCCGCATGCCGACGGTACAGGAATCGTCGTCGAATAATCCTGTCACGATTGATGTACCGGTTTCGGTCACATCGGTCCCGCGCTTGCGTCACGCTTGTGCGTGCCGCCCGGTCTTCACCCAGGGCACCCCACCGCGGAGGAGGGTTGCCGGCCAGCTAGCTGGGGCTTATCGCTGGCGCTCTTGACCTGTTATTTAGAGTGTCATAGGGCACGGGGCGGGGTCAAGGATTTTGTGGGTGCGCGGTACTTTAAGACATTTCATTGCAAAGATGACGTTTTTTAACGTCTGTCATAAAACGCGAACGACGGTGCCGGGGCAATCCGAGGACGAGGCAATCGAGATGCGGAGGCGGACACCCACCATCCACACAGTAACCCCCATCACTTTTATCTACGGTTTTTCGGTACACTGAAATGACACATACACTCACGCAGGGTACAACTCGCTACGGCTCGCTACGCCGTTTATCCTGCTCAGCATCCCTCCGGTATAGGGGCCAGAGGGTCATACCCGAAGGTTACCTACCATGTCTCTTGTTCTTGATGCGGCGCAGCTCAGCCGCGTCTTTGGCAAAGGTGAAAACGCTTTTACCGCCGTCGACCGGGTGTCGCTTCGCGTCAGTTCCGGTGAGATTCATGCCCTCCTCGGCCCCAACGGTGCGGGCAAAACGACTACCGTGCAGATGTGCTCGACCCTGCTCACCCCCACCGGCGGTAGCCTCACCGTGAACGGTATTGACGCCATCACCCACCCGCAGCGGGCGCGCCGTCACGTGGGCCTCGCGTTGGGCGGGGAGAACGGCTTCTACCCGCGCGCCAGTGCCCGCGACAATCTGCTGTTCTTCGCCGATGTTGCGGGGGTTTCCGGGCGGACCCGACGACACGAGGTGGAGCATGCCCTAGCCCGTGTGGAACTCACCGATGCGGCAACGCGGCCTGTCCAGGAGTTTTCCCGCGGCATGAAGCAGCGCCTACATATTGCCCGCGCCCTGCTCGGCTCCCCCGCCCTGCTCCTGCTGGATGAGCCGACCAACGGGCTCGACCCCGATATCGCCCTAACCGTGCGAACCCTCATCCGCTCCCTCGCGGAAGACGGCGCCGCCGTTCTGCTGACGAGCCACCTACTCGGCGAAATCGAGGACCTGGCGCACACCATCACCGTGTTAGGCGCCGGTTCCGTCGCCGTGAGCGGCAGCCTCGAAGACATCGCCGCGCACGCCGGCATTGCCGCCACGACCGTGGTACAGGTCGAGGCCACCGCCACCGAGGGCCTTGATACGCTTCGTGGGCTCCTCGGCGATAAGGCTACGGTGCTCTTCGCCCCGCGCGGTTCCGGCTGGGAGCTCACCCTCTACTGGCACGGCGAGCGCACCACGTTCGAGGCGGGAGAAGCTCACCGCATCCTGGCGGAGGGGCTCGCCGCCGCGAACATTGGGGCACGGACCGAACCGTACACGCGCCCGGCAACCCTGGAAGAGGCATACCTGGCGATGGCGGAGGGGCTCAAGCGATGAACGTGAAGACGCGACGTTCGGAAGAGTTCCAGCGGCGGGGTCGACGGTACGACCTGTGGCAGGAGTGCGCCCGCCAGCTGCGGCTCATGGGATTTAGCCTGCGCCAGTTCCTGACGGTCCCGTACTTTATTCAGCTGCTTATCAGCACGGTGCTCGGGTCGGTCATCCTTCAGGCGCTCGCCGTGCATGCGGCGGCGCAGAGCTCCGAGGGTCACTCCGTTGACCCGACCCTGGCGTGGACCCGCGCGGGCATTGTGGGCATGTGGTCGGTCTGCATCGTGTCTGCGGGCATTATCAATTTTGAGCGCTTCCGCGGGACCCTCGTGTACCTGTGTTCGGGGTCGATTTCTCCGGTGCGGGTGCTGGCGGCTATCGTTTCGAGCGCCTCCATCGTGGGTCTGGCGGCCCTGCCCCTATCGTGGGCGGTTTGGGCTCTTGTGACGCTCAATCCGCAGGTTACGGACTTTTCAGCACTCTGGCCGCGCTACGTTCTGGGCATTCCCCTGCTGTGGCTTGCGTGCCTGTCGGTTACGTTCATGATTGCGGTGTTCTTCGTGGCGACGCCGAACGCTATCGCCTACGAGGAGCTATTGCTCGTGCCGGTTTTTATTCTTTCCGGGGTTCTCTTCACGACCATTGAGGCGCCCGCCTGGCTGGATGCCGCGGGTGTGCTTATTCCCCTGCAGGCGCCGGTGCACCTGCTACTTGGGCGTACCGCCATCACTACCCCGGCGGATGCACTCTTGCCCGTAATTCAGACCCTGGTCGTGAGCTTCATCTGGGCGTTGTGTGCTTTCCTCTTTGCTCGGAAGGCTCTTGCCTCCGCCCGCCGTCGCGGCACTCTGGGGGCGATGTAGCGTGCATGTTCTCTCTTCTGCTGCTCTGCCTAGCGTGGCGCGTCGGGCACTGTCTACCGCCTCTATTGGCTGGTCATCTTCTATTACCTTCGCAACCCTCGGAACGGCTGTCACGACCCTGATTCTCGTACCCGGTCTTAACGTGCTTTTCACGGTGCTTCTGGGTGCTGATCTTGCCGCGAACGATACGGTACGCATCGGCTGCGCGTCTGCTCTGATTGCCACCCTCAGCTCCGTGGCAGCCGGTATTGTCGCGCGCGTTGCCACAGACCGGTGGATTGGCGTCTTCGAGTACGTGTGTACGGCTCGCCCGGTGGATGCGGGCTACTGGCTCGGTGCGGCGGCGGTACCCGCGTTGCTGGCTTCCGTGACGGGTCTGAGCAATGTGGGTATCGTGTGGTTGTTGTCCCTCACGGCGCCCTCTACCGGCGCGAGTTCGGGGCTTCTGCTGGGCGCTCTTGCGCTGATGCCGGTTGCGGTTCTGGGCGGGGTCTGCCTGGGTATTTTTGCTGCCGGCTTGGGCCTGTACCTGTCGGATCCGTACACGGGCTCGAATGTTCTATCTATTGTTCTGCCGGTCAGCGCGGGCGTGATTGTGCCGGTGAGTACCTACCCGACGTGGCTTGCCTGGGTGTGTTCCTGGGTTCCCGGGTCCCGGCTGGTGCAGGTTTTAGATGCCTCTAGCGGTATCGCGAACGGCACCGCGCCGGAGCTTTTCGCGCTCCTGGCGGCAGACACAGCCCTGGCAGTACTCTACGCCGTAGTGGGGTTGGGGCTGACTTTGCTTGCCGCCCGCCGCATCCGTGCCGGCGCCCGCGCATCGCTGTTGTAAACGGTGAACCCTGAAAAAGAACGAACCTTTTAATCACCCGCTATCCGGGCGCCGCAACCAAGAAAGACTATTCCTGTGACCATTGCTCCCGCTTCATACACCTTAGAGACCCTAGGGTTCGACCCTTCCTGGCAGGGTTCAGCAATCCGCGCCGCGTTCACCCTCGGCGGTACCCTCGAAAACTTTACCCTCGCCCGTGTCAGCGCCGTGCACCGCACCCGCTGCGAGCTACTGACCTGCGAGCGGGGTGAGCTCATTAAGCTTTCCGCTCCGCTGCGTCCGGTTGAGAACGACTACGGCGAAGAAGAGTACCCCGTCGTCGGCGACTGGGTACTCACCCAGCCCATCCCTGGAACCGGTAGCGATAGCCAGCCCGCGGAGCACAAACCCCTCGCGATACTGCCCCGGCGAAGCTACCTCACCCGACCCAGCGCCACCCGAGAATCCGCAGATCAGCCTGTCGCCGCCAACGTGGATATGCTCTGCATCGTTGAGCCCTGCTTCCCCGAACCGTCCATTGGGCGAATTGAACGCTACACCGCCCTGGCGCACGCTTCCGGGGTGCAGGTCGCGCTGATTCTCACCAAGGGTGACCTGGTAACGGCCGAACAGCTCACCAACTACAGGGATTCCCTCGCAGGTGGTGTGGATGCGGTACTCGCCGTCTGCACGGACAACGGCTACGACCCTGCCCCGGTGGCGGAGCTTGTCGCCGGACGCACCGCCGCGTTCCTGGGCCGTAGCGGCGCAGGAAAATCCACCCTGGTCAACGCCCTGCTCAACCCCGGAGTTGACCCCCGCGAGGATAGCCAAGAATATCAGGTGCAGGTCACCTCCACGGTCCGAGATGCTGACGGCAAGGGGCGCCACACCACCACCAGCCGCCAGATGCTTGTTTTGCCCAGTGTGGAAAGCTCAAGCGAAGGAGACTCGACCAACGCAAAATCATCATCTGGCACGGTGCTGATCGACACTCCGGGCGTACGAGCCCTCGCCGCCACGAGCGATAGCTCCGCAATTGATGAGACCTTTGACGATGTCTCCAGCTACGCCTCCGCCTGCCGGTACAGCGACTGCTCCCACGGCTCCGAACCCGGATGCGCGGTACAGCAGGCGCTCGCCGACGGCGCTCTCGACCCCGAGCGCTTCGAACGCTACCGCAGGATGATAGCCGAATCCGCGCGTCTACGCCTGCGCTCTCAAGAACGTGAGTACAGGCAAAGTAACCGTGCCTTCACGAAGGCGAATAAGGCGGGCCGCCGCACCCTCATGTCCATTAAGGGGCGCGCTAACTAGCCACTGAACGCGCACGTTGCGGCGAGGCTTCGGTGAGACTTCAGCTGGGCTTCCACAGGCTGAGCCGGGCGACCCCGCACAAGCCGCAATATAGTAGCCTGCCTCACTCTTCGATACACTAGAACTAGGCGTGCCCACAGTCCCCCGCGCACTCTCACCGCCACCCGGCGGCACAGGAACGCGGGCGCAGACGGCACACACCATTCACAAACCCATAACTCATGAAAGAGGTGGCAGCATGGCTGAACAGAACCTCACCCCGCCCGTACCGAAGAAGGTCGAGCACCGCCGCGAACACCACGGCGACGTCTTCATCGACCACTACGAATGGCTCCGCGACAAGGAAAGCGAAGAGGTCCTCAACTACCTCAAGGCAGAAGCCGAATACACCGAAGCTGTCACCGCAGACCAGCAGCCCCTCCGCGAATCCATCTTCAACGAAATCAAGGGCCGCACCCTGCTGTCAGATCTGACCGTCCCGAACCGTATCGGTGACTGGTGGTACTACAGCCGCATGGTGCCCGGCGGTCAGTACCCCGTCTTCTACCGCTACCCCGCCCTGCACGAAGGCGACGAGGTGGTGCGCTACACCCCGCCGACCGTCACCCCCGGCGAAGTACTCGAGGGTGAAGTCGTCATCCTCGACTGCAACGAATACGCCAAGGACATGGAGTTCTTCTCCCTCGGCAGCTTCCAGCCCGCACGTAACGGCAAGCTGCTGAGCATCTCCGTGGACGAAAAGGGCGACGAACGCTACGAGCAGCGCTTCCTCAACATGGAAACCGGCGCCTTCCTCGAAGACACCATCCCCAACATTGCGGCGGGCTCCTTCTTCATCAACCACGCCGAACAGCTCATCTACCTCGTCCCCGACGAGTCGTGGCGCCCCTGGCGTGTCTACGTGCACGACGTCGGACAGGGCACCGAAGACCACCTGATCTATGAGGAACCGGACAACACCATGTGGCTCGGCGCCGCCATGAGCTCCGACCGTTCCTCCGTGGTCATTACCAGCTCCAACTCCGAGTACACGGAGGTGCGCCTCATCCCCACCCGCGAACCCAAGGGCGAGCCGACCCTGCTCATCCCCAAGAGCGCGGGCATCGAATACTACGCCGAGCCGCTCAACATTGCCGGCGAACAGCACCTGCTGATTCAGCACGACTACAATGCGCTGAACTCCGAGCTGGTCCTCGCAGACATGCCGCGCGAAGGTGAAAGCCTCGAAGAGTACGCGCAGCGTTGGGTACCCGTCATCCGCCACAGCGAACACGTACGCCTGGAGGGCTTCACCTTCACCGCAACGCACCTGGTCGTCACCGCCCGCGCGGACACCACCACCCGCATCTTCCTCGCACCGCGTGAGCAGCTGCCCATCCAGTGGCGCCGCCGCCGCCCCGCCGGCGTGACCTTCATGGAGCCTGCCGGCTTCGACGAGGAACTGTACACCGCCTCCGTGCTGCGTGCGGAGAACTACTCCCCCGTGCTGCGCATCGCCTACACCTCGTACCTGACGCCGCGCCGCGTCTACGACTACTTCCCCATGTCGCAGACCCTGCTGCTGCGCCGTGAAACCCCGGTACTCGGCGGCTACAACCGCGAGGACTACCGCGCCTACCGCGACTGGGCACCGGCGGAGGACGGCACGCTCATCCCAATCTCGGTGATTCACCGCGCCGACCTGGACATGAGCAAGCCACACCCGGTCATCCAGTACGGTTACGGCTCGTACGAGTCGTCCATGGACCCGATGTTCTCCATCCCGATGCTGTCGATCCTGGACCGCGGCGTCATCTACGTCATCGCACATATTCGCGGCGGCGGCGAGATGGGCCGCTCCTGGTACCAGAACGGCAAGAAGCTCGCGAAGAAGAATACCTTCACCGACTTCGTGGACGTCACCAGCTACATTGCGGCTAAGCCGTGGGCTGATGAGGCGCGTATCGGCTGCTACGGCGGTAGCGCCGGCGGCCTGCTCATGGGCGCCGTCGTGAACCTCGCCCCCGAAAAGTACGCCGCCTGCCTGGCTGCCGTACCGTTCGTGGATGCGCTGACCACCATCCTCGACCCGGAGCTGCCGCTGTCGGCAATGGAGTGGGAAGAGTGGGGCAACCCGATTGAGGACCCGGAAGTGTACGCCTACATGAAGTCGTACACCCCGTACGAGAACATTCGCCCGGTCCGCTACCCGGCGATTGCTGCGGTGACGAGCCTGCACGACACCCGTGTGCTCTACGTGGAGCCTGCGAAGTGGGTTGCGGCGCTGCGTGAGCAGATTGACCCGTCGTCGCCGGTGCCGCTGCTGAAGATTGACATGTCGGGCGGTCACGGTGGTGGTTCCGGCCGGTATACGCGTTGGCGTGAGATCGCGTGGGATTACGCGTTCCTGATGAGCAACCTCGGCGTTACTGAGTAACACCCAGCAATAGAGAATGCTCCTTCTATATCTTGAAGATATGGAAGGAGCATTTCTCGTTTAAGTACATTGTATTGCTGGAGGGACGGTGCTCGTCCTCGTTCCTCCCCTCACTAAGCAGGGGCGGGGCGCCGCATATTTCCTCCGCGCCTACGCAGGGGCACCCGTCACCCGGACGCTCCGCGCCTCCTCGCTCCGCTGCGGAGAGCGTCCGGGCTGACACCCTGAGGGCGCATCCGGAAAACGCGGCCGCACCCGCACAGTACCCCAGCGCGGAAAGGCGGTATCGTCCGAAAGTGACATCAGGGTGCCCGAAGCGAAGCGAGGGCGGGTTCCCTGTAGGAACGAGGACGATAACCGCCTTTCCGTGCGGAATCTAAGCGGAACCGTGCATCCCGCGCAGAACCTGGAATGGGGTAAAGCACGAAAGAGGCGCCGCCTCCCACCTCGGGAGACAGCACCTCTTTCGTTAGAACCGGGTCAGCGGAAAAGCTTAGCCTTCCACGCCGCACTCAGCCAGAATCAGCTCACGCACGCGAGCGGCGTCAGCCTGGCCACGAGTAGCCTTCATGACCTGACCGACGATAGCGCCAGCAGCCTGAACCTTACCGGCGCGAATCTTGTCGGCAACGTCGGGCATTGCTGCCAGTGCCTCCTGGACGGCTGCGGTGAGCGCGCCGTCGTCAGAGACCACGGCGAGGCCGCGTGCCTCAACGATTTCGGCGGGGGTGCCTTCACCGGCGAGGACGAACTCGAGCACCTGGCGGGCGATCTTGTCGTTGATCTTGCCTTCGGAGATGAGCGCTTCGAGGGCAACCACGGTTGCGGGCTCCACGCCGAGGGCGGTGAGCTCAACTTCAGCCTGCTTTGCGCGGCGGGCGATTTCGCCCATCCACCACTTGCGGGCTGCTGCTGCGGTTGCGCCTGCGGCGACGGTCTCTTCGATAACGTCGAGTGCGCCAGCGTTGACTACGTCGCGGAACTCTTCGTCAGAGTAGCCCCACTCACCCTTGAGGCGGCGGCGGCGTTCTGCCGGGGGTTCGGGCAGTTCGGCGCGCAGACGCTCAATCCATTCGCTGTTGGTGACGACCGGTACGAGGTCCGGTTCGGGGAAGTAACGGTAGTCGTCAGCGTCGGACTTGGGGCGACCCGAGGAGGTTTCGCGGGTGTCTTCGTGCCAGTGGCGGGTCTCCTGGGTGACCTTTTCGCCGCGTTCGAGGATCGCTGCGTGGCGGCGAATCTCGTAGCGGACGGCGCGCTCGACGGAACGGAGGGAGTTCACGTTCTTGGTTTCGGAGCGGGTGCCGAACTTCTCTGCGCCCTTGGGCATGAGGGAGACGTTGGCGTCGCATCGGACGTTACCGCGTTCCATGCGGGCGTCGGAGATACCGAGGGAGCGGACGATGTCGCGGATTGCGGCAACGTAGGCGCGTGCCAGTTCGGGTGCACGCTCGCCGGCACCGACGATGGGTCGGGTGACGATCTCAATCAGGGGCACGCCTGCGCGGTTGTAGTCGACCAGGGAGGAGGTTGCACCCTGGATTCGGCCGTCTGCGCCGCCGACGTGGGTGAGCTTGCCTGCGTCTTCTTCCATGTGAGCGCGCTCAATTTCGACGGTGAAGATGGTGCCGTCTTCGAGCTCGACGTCCAGGGAGCCGTTTTCCGCGATGGGGCCGCCAGCCTGGGAGGTCTGGAAGTTCTTCGGGGAGTCCGGGTAGAAGTAGTTCTTGCGGGCGAAGTAGGACTTGTCTGCGATCTCGCAGCCCAGTGCCAGGCCGAGCTTGATGGCGGACTCAACAGCGGTCTTGTTCACCATGGGCAGCGCGCCGGGCAGGCCGAGCGATACGGGGGTGACGTTGGTGTTGGGTTCGTCGCCGAACTCGTTGGGTGCAGAGTCGAACATCTTGGTTTTGGTGTTCAGTTCGACGTGCACCTCGAAGCCGAGGACCGGGTCGTACTTTTCGATGGCTTCTTCGAAGCTGAGGACTTCTTCACTCATTACTTGGTTCCCCCAAAGTCAAAGTCGCGGATCAGAGTTTCGGTGTCGGGCAGGCTCTTGTAGAGCGGTGCGCCCCATTTTGCGGTGAGCAGTTCTTCCAGTGCTGCGCCGACGCGGTAGAGGCGTGCGTCTTCGCGTGCGGGTGCGGTGAACTGGATGCCGACGGGCAGGTTGTTCTCTTCGGAGAGGCCGCCGGGCAGGGAGAGCGCCGGGACGCCTGCCAGGTTGACGGGTACGGTTGCGACGTCGCCCAGGTACATTGCCATGGGGTCGCCTTCGGTCTTCTCGCCGAGCTTGAACGCGGTGGAGGGCGCGGTCGGGGAGATGAGCACATCGCACTTTTCGAATGCTGCTGCGTAGTCGCGCTGGATGAGGGTGCGCACGCGCAGTGCGGCGCCGTAGTAGGCGTCGTAGTTACCTGCGGACAGTGCGTAGGTGCCGAGGATGATACGGCGCTTCACCTCGTGGCCGAAGCCGGCGGCGCGGGTGGCGGCCATGACTCGCTCGATGGTGACGGGGCCGTCCTCGGGCACGACGCGCAGGCCGTAGCGCACGCCGTCGTAGCGTGCCAGGTTGGAGGACACCTCGGAGGACATGATCATGTAGTAGGCGCTGATGGCCTCGGTGACGGAGGGCAGGGAGACCTCAACGACCTCTGCGCCTGCGGCACGTAGCTCTTCGACGGATTCGCGGAAGCGCGCGAGCACGCCTGCTTCGAAGCCTTCGCCGTCGCCGCCGCCGAGCTCCTTGATGACGCCGACGCGCAGGCCGGAGAGGTCACCCTTGCGGGCTGCTTCTGCGCCTGCCTTGGCTTCTTCGGCGAAGTTGCCGGGCGTATCGGGCAGAGAGGTGGAGTCGAGCGGGTCGTGACCTGCGATGGCCTCGTGCAGCATGGCGGTGTCGAGCACGGTGCGGGCGACGGGGCCTACCTGGTCGAGGGAGGATGCCATGGCGATGACGCCGTAACGGGAGACGGAGCCGTAGGTGGGCTTGACGCCGACGCTACCGGTCAGTGCTGCGGGCTGGCGGATGGAGCCACCAGTGTCGGTGCCGAGCGCCAGGGGTGCCTGGAAGGCGGTGACGGCTGCTGCGGAGCCGCCGCCGGAGCCGCCGGGTGCGCGGTCGAGTGCCCAGGGGTTGCGTACTACGCCGAATGCGGAGTGCTCGTTGGAGGAGCCCATTGCGAATTCGTCGAGGTTGGTCTTGCCGAGGATGGGCATGCGTGCTTCGCGGACCCTGCGGGTGACGGTGCCGTCGTAGGGGCTCATCCAGCCTTCGAGCATGCGCGATGCTGCGGTGGTGGGCTGGCCCTTGGTGACGATGAGGTCCTTGACGGCGATGGGTACGCCTGCGAGCGGGGGCAGTTCCTTGCCTGCTGCGCGGTCTGCATCCACTGCTGCTGCGGTGGCGAGTGCTTCTTCGGCGTTGATGTGCAGGAAGGCGTTGAGGCCGCTCTTACCGTCTGCACGGTTGTCGCTCAGGGGTGCGCCGTCGGTGGCTGCGATGCGGTCCAGGTGTGCCTGGGTGAGCTCGACGGAGGTGATTTCGCCGGATGCGAGCTTTTCTGCTGCTTCTGCGGCGGTGAGCTGGATCAGTTCGTTCACTTGGTTGTTCTCCTCTTAGTCTTCGTCGAGGATTGCCGGCACGCGGAACTTGCCGTCCTGTGCGTCGGGGGCGCCGGAGAGCGCCTCTTCCTGGGTGAGGGTGGTGACGGATACGTCTTCGCGGAAGACGTTCTCGAGGGGGATGGGGTGGCTGGTCGCGGGGATGTCGGCAGTTGCTTTCTGCGACATGGTCTCAACGGATGCGACGATGACGTCCAGCTCAGACGCCATCGCGGTGAGTTCTTCATCGGTCATCTCAATGAGTGCCAGCGATGCCAGGTGCTTTACCTGTTCAAAGGTGATGGCAGACATGGTTCTCCCGTAGTTTGTTTTCTTGTCTCTTCTCTAGTGTAGTGGAGGTTGCGTTTTCCGTCTCATTGGGGGTTGGAGGGTTTACCTGCTGGTTTGCGTGGTCAGGCGGTGTTCTCCTCCCCTATTTTCGGGTTAAATGCTCAACGCCCCGCTCCTCGTGTGAGGTGCGGGGCGTTGGGCTACAACGTGTCCACGTTACGCTTGGGGGTTAATCCTTAGGCGGGGATGGTCAGAACCTGGCCGGGGAAGATCAGGTCAACGTTGTAGATGATGTCGGTGTTCGCAGCTGCGATTGCCTGGTAGCCGCCTGCAACGCCGAGCTTTGCAGCGATCAGCGAGAGGGAGTCACCGGGAACCACGGTGTAGGTGCCTGCTGCAGCCTTGGGAGCTGCAACGGGAGCTGCTGCTACGGGAGCCTCAGCTGCCGGTGCTGCTGCGGGAGCTGCGGGAGCCTCAACTGCGGGTGCAGCGGGAGCTGCTGCGGGTGCCTCAACTGCTGCGGGTGCAGCCTGAGCTGCAGGAGCTGCGGGTGCAGCCTGTGCCGCGGGAGCGGTGTAGGTCTGCTGGGTCTGCGACTGTGCAGCCACGGTGGTGGTGGGCTCGGTGTAGGTGGGAGCTGCGCCGGTCTTGCCGTAGAGGCCAAGCTTAGCGGAGCATGCGGGCCATGCGCCCCAGCCCTGGATAGCGAGCAGACGCTCGCCAGCCTCGATCTGCTGTGCACGGGTAGCGGTCGCGGGGGAGCCGGACATGCCGACGCCGTTCCAGGACTGCTGGGTGAACTGCAGACCGCCGTAGAAGCCGTTACCGGTGTTGATGGACCAGTTGCCACCGGACTCGCACTGTGCCAGTGCGTCCCAGGTAGCACCGTCTACTGCGTTTGCAGCGGGCATCGACATGGTAGCTGCTACAGCGCCACCGATGGCGAGAGCTGCTGCGGTACGACGAATGGAAGTGTTCTTCATAATGCTCCTTGGGGCCGTCCCCGCTCGTTCCGTCCCCGGAACTCTAGCGCGCCGCCGCTCACCCTTTGATAACGAAGTAGGTTACTCATATTCTGGCTCTACCATGTGAGCGGCTCTCCACCGATTTCATGTCACCGTGAGCGATTCTGCACTTATGTGCGGAATCCGGGTGGCACTTCCTCGATGGGGACGTGCGGTAGAACCGGGCATCGTTTCAAGCATTCCAAGCTTGAAACCACACAGGTGATTCTCTTGCGAGAATCCATCTGGTCTCAAAGATAGCCGAGGTTTTTTATGATTCCAACCCGATTTCAAGTTCACAGCGAACGTCCCGGGTTCTCCCAGGGTTCTTCCAGGTTAAAAGTGCAGGAAACATTATTTAAGACCTTGAGCCCCGCGCGCCTTAGGGTTTTCGCCCCTGAATTTCGGGGTTTTCTAGGGATTTAACCCGGATGCGCTCCCCCGCCGAGTTTTCCGATTTGGGGTTGACGGGCACCACCTTTAAGGGTTTTGAACGGCGTGTAAATATTTTTTAAATATTTCTTCGCTTTGGGAGTGTTTTAAGGCGCTTCCGCCTTAAAAGCTGTGGTAATTACAAATGCCAGAAATTGGCATTCAGGCTCTGGAGCACGCACTCCAGAGCCTGAATGCTCTATATATTGCAGGGGTCAGATTCAGATGACCCCGCTACCGGGTCTACTCGGCGGTAGCCTCAACAGCCTCCAGGCCGCCCTCGAGCAGGGCGGTGAAGCCCTCCTCATCCAGCACCTTCAGTCCCAGCTGCTGAGCCTTATCCAGCTTCGAGCCGGCGTTCGCGCCCGCAACCACAAAGTGGGTCCTCTTAGACACCGAACCGGATGCCTTACCGCCGCGAGAAATAATGGCTTCCTTCGCACCGTCACGGGTGTAACCGTTCAGCGTGCCGGTCACGACCACGGTCAAGCCTTCCAGGGTGCGTTCCACGGACTCGTCACGGGTATCTTCCATGCGCACACCGGCGGCAGCCCAGGAGTCCACCACCTCGGCGTGCCAGTCCTCAGCGAACCACTCAATAATCGAGTCGGCAATCGTGGTGCCCACACCGTCCACAGCGGCAAGGCGTTCACGGTCAGCCTCGCGGATCGCCTGCATCGAACCGAACTCCGCGGCGAGCGCGCGGGCAGCGGTCGGGCCCACGTGGCGAATCGAGAGGGCAACCAGCACGCGCCACAGCGGCTGTTGCTTTGCCTTCTCCAGCTCGGCGAAGAGGTTCAGCGTATTCTTCGTGGGCTTCGGCTCGGGGCGTGCCTTGGTCGGCTTGGTGTAGAAGTAGGGCACGCGCTCCATCTTTCCGGTGCCCACGCCCTTGACCTTCTTCTCACGTTCGATGGTGACCTCGCGCAGGTCCTCAATGTTGAGGCTGAACAGGTGCGCCTCGGTCGTTAGCGGAGGAGTATCCGGGGTTGCGGGGCTGGTGAGTGCCTTTGCTGCTTCGAAGCCGAGCGCCTCAATGTCGAAGGCGCCGCGGCTTGCCGCATAGTACACGCGCTCGGTCAGCTGCGCGGGGCAGGAACGGGGGTTCGTGCAGCGCAGGTCCACGTCGCCTTCCTTGCCGGGGGCAAGGGGCGAACCGCAGGAGGGGCATTCACTGGGCATGACGAACTCGCGTTCGGTGCCGTCACGGAGGGCAACCACGGGGGCGACGATCTCGGGAATCACGTCGCCTGCCTTGCGCAGCACCACGGTGTCACCGATGAGCACACCCTTAGCCTTGACCACATCCTGGTTGTGCAGGGTGGCGCGTTCGACAGTCGAGCCTGAGACGAACACGGGCTCCATGACGCCGTAGGGGGTCACGCGGCCGGTGCGTCCCACATCCACGCGGATGTCCAGCAACTTGGTGTGCACCTCTTCGGGCGGGTACTTGTACGCCACCGCCCAGCGCGGCACGCGGGAGGTGTAGCCCAGCTGAGCCTGGGTTGCGAAGTCGTTGATCTTAATAACGATGCCGTCAATTTCGTGCACCAGGGAGTGACGCTGCTCGCCGTACTTGTTGATGAAGTCGAACACTGCCTCGGTGTTAGCGGCGATTTCGCTGTAGGGGCTCACGGGCAGACCCCAGGAGGCGAGCAGATCGTAGGTCTCGTACTGGGTGGCAATATCCAGGCCGGTGCGCGAACCGATGCCGTGCACGTACATGCTCAGCGGGCGCGAGGCGGTAATCGCCGCATCCTTCTGGCGCAGCGAGCCTGCCGCCGCGTTACGCGGGTTAGCGAAGGGGTTCTTGCCGGCGGCGATCATGGACTCGTTGAGCTTCTCAAAATCAGCGGAGGAGATGAACACTTCGCCGCGGATTTCAATCTCTTCGGGGTGGTTCTCGCCGGTCAGCTGCTGCGGAATGCTCGCAATGGTGCGCACGTTGTGGGTGACGTCTTCGCCGGTGGTGCCGTCGCCGCGAGTTGCCGCGCGTACGAGGGTGCCGTTGCGGTAGAGCAGGTTCACCGCCAGGCCGTCGATCTTCAGCTCGGTCAGCCACTGCGGTGCGCTACCGGTGAGGTTCCGGGCGCTCTCTTCGGTCTTGGTCAGCCAGGCGCGCAGCTCTTCGAAGGAGAAGACGTCCTCGAGGGAGTACATGCGCTGCAGGTGGGTGACGGGCGCGAAAGCTTCGATGGCTTCGCCGCCGACTTCCTGGGTGGGCGAGTCGTTGGCGATGATGAGCGGGTGCTCCGCCTCAATGATTTCGAGGCGGCGGTAGAGCTTATCGTACTCGGCGTCAGAGAGGAAGGGCGCATCCTCGTTGTAGTAGGCGCGGCGGGCGGCACGAATCTTATCGGTCAGTTCCGCGTACTCAGCACGCAGGGCCTCGGTAATCTCTGCGGTGTTCTCGGCGGGGGCAGTCTGCTGGGTGGTGTTGTTCTCAGTCACCCGTCCAGTCTAGCGTTTTTGCTCCGCCTCTCCCCTATCGCTCGTCATATTGCTCAGGTCCCGCCAGCGCAAACACTGGCGTAAGAACACCGTAGCTACTTCCCGGATTGCGCTTCCTTAGTTTCTGTACGCGGACGCAATTCACCCCCGCCTTCTACAAGCACTCGCATGAGCACCCATAGAAAATGGGGGTGAATCAACAGGTATGAAGTTTAGGCTTCGACAGCGTCAGCAACAATCACGGTAATGTTGTCGCGGCCACCGGAGCGTAGCGCCTCGTGCTGGAGCACGTCAGCGGCGTCCTGCGGGTGGCGAATCGAAGTGAGCACACGCGCCATGTACTCGTGCGAAAGCTCACCGGAAAGGCCATCGGAGCAGAGCATCAGGCGGTCACCCGGACGAGCGGGCAGAACCCAGAAGTCCGGCTCCCAGTAGTTACCGGTACCCAGCGCACGGGTAATCACGTTGCGGCGCGGGTGGGTCAGCGCCTCCAGGGCGGTAATCTGACCTTCATCGACCAGGTACTGCACCTCGGAGTGGTCGCTAGTGACCTGCTCCAGCGAGGCGGAGCCCTCGGAACCGGGCAGCTTCTCCATGGCGGAGTGGTGAATACCCTCGTCCTCACGCAACAGGCGGTAGGTGCGGGAGTCACCCACGTTGAAGATAACCCACAGGTTACGGTCGCCAATGCGGGTCAGCCATGCACCCGTCACAGTCGTACCGCCGGAGCGGGAAAGCGCCTGCTTAATCTCCTCGTTAGTTTCGCCAATGATGTCGTGCAGGCGGTTGAGGGTGCCCACAATTTCGTTGTTAAGCAGGGTGTTCGCGCGGCGGCGGCGCTTGGTGGGGTCTTCCTCGTCAATAGCGGCCAGGCGCTCAACGTAGGCCTGCTGTTCCTCTTCGCTACGGCCACCGGGCATGGTGAAGAAGGGCGAGTAGGCGAGCTGACGCACGCACAGGCGCGAAGCAACCTCGCCCGCCTCGTGGCCTCCCATGCCGTCCGCGACCACGCAAAGGGAACCTGCGACGACCATCGAATCTTCGTTATTTTCTCGATGTGCGCCGCGGTGCGTTGCACCACCGGTACGTAGTTTCAGTTCAGTCATGAGAGGTCTATCTCCATTGTGTAGTTCACGCGACGAGTCACCGCCACGGGGTCTACGTTACCAAAGCTTCTAACGTTTCGCGTTCCTTGAGAGGTGAGAGTATAGCGATTTCCCACCTGTCGGAGCGTGTTTGCTGTCTCATTATCGGTCAGCACGGTACCCGGTTCAGCCAGGGAAACCAGGCGAGCAGCCAGGTTCACGCTGGAGCCGTACACGTCACCGCGGTTCGCCAGGACCTCGCCCCAGATGAAGGCGACGCGGGAGTCCGGCAGCTGCGGGTCGGCACCGATTTTTTCGGACAGACGCAGGCTGATTTCTGCGATAGCGTCCGGGGTTTCGGTGAGGAAGAAAACTTCGTCACCGAGAGTCTTAATAATGCGACCACCCAGGGGTGCGATAACGTCCAGGCAGCTCTGCTCAAAGTGGTTGATGAGCTGAGAAAGTGCCGCTGCATCCAGGTTACGCACCAGGGATGTGTAGGAGACCAGATCCACGAATCCCACGCCACGCACCAGGGGCAGGCGGGAAAGGCCGGAGGTGGTCACATTGTTCTCACGCAATCCCAGGCGCAGGATTCCGGCGTACATCTGACGGCGGTATGCGTACAGCGCCAGACGCTCGAGAACCTCAAGGTAGCGTGGGAAGTCTTTAAGAAGCTTGCGGCGGGCATCATTATCGCTGAGGTTTTCGGTGACCATGATGTTGTGCACGAGCGCCTCAATCTGCCAGGCGACGGTGCGGTCGGTCAGTTGACCTTCGGCGCGCACGAGGGATGCCACATATTCCATGCGGATGTCGCCTTCTGCGTCCAACTTCTGTAGGTCGGCTAGCATCTGCACGTCTGTTTCAGTGAAGTAGGGCGAGTGGTTGGGAATCGTCGGGAAGCCCATGTTGTGCCAGATGCGCTGGGCGGTTTCGAAGGGAAGTCCGGCGCATTCTGCGGCTTCTACGGGGGTGTAGCGGCGACCCTGTCCCAGGAGCGACTTTTCGAGGGCTCGGATTCCTGCTTTGGATTCCTCGTCGCGGTAGATATTATTCTGCGCGAGATTCTGCAGGATTTTGAGGTTGAGCATTTGGGTTTCGGGGCCCATGGTGGCGCCGGTGTCCTGCGGAGAGTGCGCAGGTTCATGGCGGTCTGCCGTGCTCATTGCCGCTGCCGCTCCTTTCATCCCTGCCGGAAAATACTGTCCGGTTTATACCGTGGTGGCGCTAGGTTACGTGGTACACCGTTGTGCTCTGCGGGTTTCGCATTGCGTCACTGCGATGATGCTCACCGTGTAGCGCCTTGTTAATATACCCCTCCGCTGTGGTGTTTGGGTCACAAAAGCGCCCGCACCCTAGGATAGTTTAGTGGAGTAATTCACATTTAAGAATACTCTAGTCCGCATTTTTTCGGCAGATTTAGCGGCGAGTTTAGGCTCTGAGCCACCCCGATGGTTCCCTCCCAACTCGGTCACAGAGGCGATGAAGCCCTAAATATAGCGAGCGCGCAGGGCGTAGTAGTCGCGTCGGGCGGCTTTAATTTCTTTTTCAAAGCGCTTGGGATCGGGCACGTAGGTCAGGCGGTGGTGCACCCCGCGGCACACCACGTACACCGACCCGTACCCCAGCCAGGCTCCCGGACCGGGTTGTTTTGCCCAGCGCTCCCCCATGGAGTCCAGGTAGAGCGACTCATCTCCGCTGCGGGTCATGATGCCGCGGCGCACCACGAGCCGGTGGGTGGTCAGCAGGTAGTAGGTGGTTGCCCAACGCCAGGCGGTGCGCACGGCACCGAGCAGGGTACCTACCGCACAGATTGTGCCGAGAGTCCACAGAATCGGTGAGGACCGTGCCGTGGAGGCGAAGGTTGACGCGGCGATTGCAACCAGCAGGTAGGCAAGCGTGGGCAGCAGGGCACCGTAGTGCTGTCGGGTCGCAATGATGACATGCTCACCGGGGTTGAGTTTTCCGCGCAAACGCATGGTGTTCCTTAGCTGTGCTGGTTGTTGTATTCCGGCTAGAGGCGCCGGTTGAGGTGGTGCGGGTTCGTTGAGTGTAGCCGTGCCGGGCTGAAATTTTAGGGGCTGCTTCTAGTGTGCCTGCTGAAAATCTCCGTAGCTACCGTTGGCGGGGCGAAGGTGCTCAATATCGCCCACCGCGTAGGGCTCCAGGGTTCCGTCCTCGCGGCAAATAAGGATGCGCCCCTGCGCGTCGAGGTCTTCAGCAACGCCTTCTACGGTGCTTTCGTCGGGCAGGCTCAGGCGCACGCTGGCTCCGAGGGTTGCGGTGGCAGCGCGCGCCTGGTCAAGCAGGCTGAGGCTCTCCGGGTTGAGCGGGTCGGGGCGTTCCGGGTCGCCGCCGGCGCGCACGAAGGCGCGGTAGCGGCGAGCGAAGATGCTCAGCAGTCGGGTGAGGACCTCGGAGGAGTCAACCGCGGCACCTGTGCATAGACTCAGGCTGGTGGCGGTGGGTACGGGCAGCTGTTCGGCGGACATATTCGTGTTCTGACCGATGCCCACAATGATGCTGCGCTGCCCCTCGGTGGAGCCGCTTTCAGGGACGAGCTGGGCGAGGATTCCACAGCCTTTGGCTCCCTGTGCGATGACGTCGTTGGGCCATTTGAGGGCTGCGTCCACGCCGTAGCCGCGCCAAATATCGACCACGCTGAGCCCGGCGATGAGGGTCAGCCAGTGGTAGCTGTCTTCGGGTAGCTCTCGGGCGAGCGGGTCTGCAGAGGCGTGCGGGCGCACCACAATGCTTGCGGCGAGGCAGGCCCCGGGAGGGGCAGTCCAGGCGCGGGCGAGGCGGCCGCGTCCGGCACTTTGGTAGAGGCTGGCGTAGACGGAGAGTTCACCGAGCTGTTCGCGTTCGGGGTCGGTGCCGTCCATGAGTAGTTCGCGGGCGCGGGTGGTGGTGGAGTCGACTTCATCGTAGAGGTTGACGCTGGAGTAGCCCGCATCCAGCGCGATGGTGCGGATGCGCGGCGCATCCAAAACCGAATGGTCACTCTGGGTGTGTATATTCTTCTCCATAGCTTGCGCCTTTCTACTCCGCCCGAAAACTGCTCTAAAACATGCCGACCCGTTACCGAAACCTACGAGCTTCAGCCGAGTCACGTTGATTTCTCACCATATCAATTTCTTGCCGCCGGTGATGCCCACCCGGTACCCGAGACGGTACATTAGACAGTGAGGGTGCATCAAGCACCGACCGGCTGCGGAGGTTCCTCCGCCCTGCTCGAAAGAAGACCGCTATGGCTTATTACGCAATTACTTACGTTTACGCAGCTCCCGAGGAGCAGGCGAAGTACCGTCCGGCTCACCGCGAGTACCTTGGTTCGCAGATTGAGGCGGGCAACCTGATCGTTTCCGGTCCTCTGCTGGACGGCGAGACCCCCGCTGGCGCTCTGCTGATTGCAAAGGTTGATTCCGCTGAGGCCGCCGAAAAGATCGTGGCTAACGACCCGATGAACGTTGGCGGCGCGGTTCTGTCTCACACCGTGACCGAATGGAACCCGGTTCTGGGCACCATCTAAGGTCGAGCGCCGCTTCACGCTGGAAAAGCTTGAACGTAAACCCCCTTTCCGTCGGCAAAGATTGCCTGCGCGAGAGGGGGTTTTCTGTGCTCTTTTGAGCCACTCTTTCGCACTTTTCGTTTACTATATGCGCCTTCTTGGGTACTGAGTGCATAAAAGTGTATCTAGTGTTGATATTCTGGCTTCTCACCTGGCACATGTGCCCTAGTTCGCACTATAGTTGAAGAATATGCACATTGTTCAAGAGCGCTCTTCGGGGCCTTCTGAACAACCATCACCGCAACCACTGGCTCCCGACAATCGGGTGGAGCAGGAACGAGGAATAATGTCCGAGAACCTCCAGCAGGAATTTGATTTGAGCACCACCGCCGGTAAGCTCGCTGATTTTTATGCACGTCGAGAGCGCAGCTTCGCGCCCAGCGGTGAGGCAGCTATCGAGAAGCAGCACGCACGCGGCAAGAACACCGCCCGCGAGCGCATCGAAATGCTTCTGGACGAGGGTTCTTTCGTTGAGTTTGATGCCCTCGCCCGCCACCGCACCACCGCGTTCGGCATGGAGACGAAGAAGCCCCTGGGTGACGGTTTGGTCTCCGGTTACGGCACCGTGGATGGCCGTCTGGTTGCCGTGTACTCTCAGGATTTCACCGTGTACGGTGGTTCCCTCTCGCAGGTGAACGGCGAGAAGATTGTGAAGGTGCAGAAGTTCGCTCTGAAGAACGGTTGCCCGGTCATCGGCATTAACGATGGTGGTGGCGCCCGCATTCAGGAGGGCGTGGCCTCCCTGGCGATGTTTGCTGACATTTTCCGCATGAACGTGCGTGCGTCCGGCGTGGTTCCGCAGATTTCTGTCATTATGGGCCCCTGCGCTGGCGGTGCCGCGTACTCCCCCGCTCTGACTGACTACATCATCATGGTGGATAAGACTTCGCACATGTTCATTACCGGCCCGGACGTCATTAAGACCGTGACCGGTGAGGATGTGGACATGGAGACCCTCGGTGGTGCGCGTCAGCACAACTCCGTGACCGGTACCAGCACCTACCTGGCTGAGGACGAGGAAGACGCGTTTGACTTTGTGCGTGAGCTTCTGGAGTTCCTGCCGTCGAACAACCTTGCCGAGCCCCTGCCCCTGGAGCACGACCAGGAGCCCGTGGTGACCGTTGACGATCTGGATCTGGACACCCTGATTCCGGATTCGGCGAACCAGCCCTACGATATGCGCGCGGTCATTGAATCCGTGGTGGATGACGGCCACTTCCTGGAGATGCAGGCGCTGTACGCCCCGAACGTGATGATTGGTTACGCCCGCGTTGAGGGCCGCACGGTCGGTATTGTGGCGAACCAGCCGATGCAGTTCGCCGGCTGCCTGGACATTTCTGCATCCGAGAAGGCTGCCCGTTTCGTGCGCCATTGCGATGCGTTCAACATTCCGATTCTGACTTTTGTGGATGTTCCCGGCTTCCTGCCCGGCACTGATCAGGAGTTCAACGGCATTATTCGCCGCGGCGCTAAGCTGCTCTACGCTTACGCGGAGGCGACCGTTCCGCTGGTTACCGTCATTACCCGTAAGGCATACGGCGGTGCATACATTGTGATGGGTTCGAAGAAGCTGGGCGCCGATATTAACCTGGCATGGCCCACCGCACAGATTGGTGTGATGGGTGCTCAGGGTGCGGTGAATATTCTGTACCGTCGTGAGTTGGCTGCTCTGGCGGCTGAGGGTGGCGATGTTGAGGCTCGCCGCGCTGAGCTGATCGCCAAGTATGAGGAAGAGCTGCTGAACCCGTACCAGGCTGCTGAGCTGGGGTACATTGACGAGGTTATTGCCCCGAGTGAGACTCGCGTGCGCATCATTTCTTCGCTGCGTGCCCTGCACGATAAGCGTGCGGCAACCCCGGCAAAGAAGCACGGCAACATCCCGCTGTAGGCTTCCGCTGTGCCCGCGCCGCTTGTGGCGCGGGCATTCCCAGGATTTTAGGTTTTCTAAGGAGGCGTGCCTTTGGCAGGCTACAACCCGCTGAGTTATTTCTCATTCGGTAAAAAGAAGGATAGTTCGGAGGCTGCTGAGAGCCCCGAGCAGCTTGAGCGTAGCTCCGCACGTTCTTCTGCGCACGCGGATAGCGCAGCATCCAGCGCCGCGAAGGACTCCGCTCAGTCATCGGTAGATACTGACGCTGAGCAGGAGCCTCTGCTGAAGGTGGTTAAGGGCTCCCCCACCCCGGAGGAGATTGCCGCCCTCACCGCTGTGGTTGCGATGATGCAGGCGAATGCCGCGCAGAAGGAGCAGAACTCGCTGGTGGGTGCTGCTTCGCGCATCCTGAACCGCGGCCAGCGCCTGGGTGTTTCGTTGCGTCCCGGTCCCGGTTCGTGGAGGCGCGCTCGCCCCAGGTAACGCGAGCTGATAACTCTGCTTCTTATATTCCCGTCACGCCAGCTGGTGTGGCGGGAATATATTGTTTTGCCTCAAATTCAAGATTGATATTGCGCTATTGAACATCTAATGCGCTGATTCTTGCGGTTTTGTCATATTAGAAACGATAAAGTCATGATGATACGTACTGATGCTACGATGTATATACCATCACATTAGTGTTAATAAATTGGCAGGGACCATGGCAAAGATGCTGAATAAAAACCATAGGCCCCCACCGGATGTCTATATCGCGCTTCTGTTGCCGACGCTACGGCGCTTGTCGAAGACTGTGCCTCGCACCGCCGCCTATGTTAGTGAGCAGTTGCGGCAGCAGACTAAGGCGTTGGGGTCAAAGAAGAACCTACCGGCTCTTGAATCCACCGATTTTGCGGTGGCTGTGCGCACCACCTTGAAAATCTTGGTGGCACTTCGTTATGCCCAGCTGATGCCTCGTATAACCCCGTGGGAGAAGAGGAAGTACCTGCTCACTCCTCTGGGTGCCGAGCTGACCTGCACCCCGCATCTGCACGGTTCGGTACCGCCGCGTGTGGTGAAGCAGGTGCAGGCGCTGTGTGCGCAGAGTTTGACGGCGAAGAGCGTGAAGAAGCTCAAGAAGCAGGCGAATGCACTCCTGGCGACTGCGGAGGCGGAGCATCGCCTCATTTTTGGCGCTCCTGACACTGGTGCCCTTAACGCTCTGCCGCCTTTCTCAGGCGCTGATCATGCTCAGTTGAACCCCGCTGCTTATGATGCAACCGATGCTGACTGCCCTATACCCGCCCTGAATTCCGCTGGGCCTGCGAATTCCTGGCCTGCCGGTCAGTCTCCGCTGGATATTATTTTGCGTGCCAGCGATTCGCCGGTGATTCACGCTCAGGCCGAGTTTGCGGAGCATTTTACACAGGATTTGATTCAGCACATTCACGCGGTGACGCCAGAATATTTTGAGCAGATTGTTGCCGATATTTTTACGGCTCTCGGTTTTAATACCGAGGTAACCGGCGGTGCCGACGATAAGGGTGTTGACGTTATTGCCCGCTATTCTGATGGCCTGGATTTCGCGCCGATCTATATTCAGGTGAAGCACTATTGCGGAACCATGAAGGTCACCCCCAATGAGATTCAGAAGCTTGCCGGTGCGGTACTTTTACACGGCGGTTTGCAGGGTGTTTTGGTGACCTGCGGTGCTTTTGCACATCCGGTGCCCGAGTATTTGCAGGGTTTGCCGGGGGCACGCAATATTGCTCTGGTTGATCAGCATCAGCTGGTGGAGCTGATGATTCGCCATCGTGTGGGTGTGCTTGATGGTGAGGGCGAGTGCGGTTATCGCATTGATGAGGAGTATTTTGCTCGCGGATTGGAGTAACCGGGGGCTTGGGGTAAGTATTTTCCTCTGAATGTCTCTGGTCTTCGCGCATTTCCTACGTCATTTCACTTAATGTATTTTCACTTTTCCTTGAGGATATTTTTCATATATCGGTTGGTTTTAGAAAACTAGGTTATTTCCTGAACCAGCCGATACAATGGGAGGGTAATGCGTTATATATACTCGCATTATTTCACGAAGTGTATATACCCGTGACGGTATCAGCACTTCACCATAATTTATAGCGTTCTTTCTGAAGTGTTCGTCATAGAAGACGGTACGTGAGCGGAACGTGCTGAGAAATCTACCGTTCCTACTTCTCTTCACGTACTTCTCTTCACAAGGGGTTACCAAAGTGGGTTACCAAAGTGTCGACCCAAAAATAAAGATGGTGTCGCCCAGTATTGTGTGAATATTTTCCCGCTCGAATGACTGCACTTTATGAAGAATGCCCGCACGATAAATAACACCAGATAAGGAGCCCGGCGTGGCTTTTGTGAATAAAACAATGCTCCATATCGACCATTCCGAATTGCACTCTCTGCAGCAGGACACTTCGTGGGAGGCCCTACCCGAGGAAGCACGCGCTCTCAGCGTTGCGGCGGCTTTCTCCCTGCTCCGCCATTTTGAGCGCGCTCAGGACCGTGGCGAGAAGGTTTTCTTCCCCGATATGTACACCCCCGTAGGTGTGGACCTGGGTTTCAACATGACTCAGCGTTTCATTGCGGTCGGTGACAATGTTCTCTTCCGTGAGGCACTCAATAAGCTGATTGCGGCGCTGGTCAACGCTGACTATCTTGAGGTGTCCCTCAGCCAGCTGCATCCGGGCAACCTGCACTACACCCTCAGCGAGGCTGGCCGTGAACTTTTGGGTACCCCGAAGGAACAGCAGGCGCAGGCTCTTCTGCCGGTCCTGCCCCTCCTCAGCGGCGTGTACCTCTACTACCTGAAGCAGTTCTACCCGGTTCTGCTCTCGCATATTACGGTGCGTGAGCTTCTGCCCATCGTCCTGAGTGTTACCCCGGCCTATCCCGCGGCGGCTCCCGTGAAGATTCGTGAGCTGGTGCTGCGCGAGTGCGGTTTTGTGCAGGGCTGGTACGGCCTGTCGTACCTGGAGCAGCGCATTGTTGAGCCGGTGATTGCTCAGGCGCTGAGCCTGCTGACCCGTGAGGGCTACCTGCGCACCAAGACGATTCACGAGCACACGGATTCTCCGCTGACACTGTACTCGCTGTCGCCTTCGGCGAAGGAACTGGTGACCCGCCACGAGGAGACCGGCGTGCCGGCGAGCGAGCTGAGCTCCGTGCTGACGTTGGTGAAGGATGAGGGCACCTCGATTACCGCCGAGGATATTTCCGCAACCGATGCTTTGCTGACCCACATGGGTGTTCTTCTGCTCAATACTCTCAACGACCATGGCGCCGATGTGGAGCTGAGCCTTCCGAGCCTGGAGCAGGTCTTTGACCGCGACGAGCGCATTCAGCAGGCGTCCTCAAACCCCTATTTTGCGCAGATTGACGCGCAGGATTACATCTACGATGTGCTGATTGCCCACCATTACCTGTCCGAGCGTGAGACCGTCTACTCGTTGGGTTCCGCGCTTGCGCCTGCCCTGGCGCAGATGGCTGAGCCGAGCATTCAGAAGCTGGTGGCTTCGGCGCTGCTGGATCCTGCCGCTGTGGACGCTCTGCCGTACCCGCATCAGCTGCTTCACCCGATTCTGAAGCTTGTGGAGGAGAGCCCGCGCATCTCCTACTACGACATTTACGATGAGCTGAAGCTCGCCCTGGACATCCCCTATCTGCAGGGTGAGGTCGCTCCGCACCGTTACAAGCTGACCCCGCGTCTGCGCAACCGCTACTCGGTGGCGATGCACGTGCTGAAGGGCGAGCGCTACCTGAACGCTCTGCGTGAGGGTACCGGTCGTACTTCCCGTAAGAACCCGGAGCGTTATGAGCTGAGCGAGGCAGGTAAGGAACTGCTGAAGCGCTTCCCGGAGGGTGCTCCGGAGGCTGTGACTGCCCGCATGGCGCCGCTGCCGCCGCAGTCGCTCAAGCACAAGCTGCCTCAGGATATTGCGGCTGAGCTGCAGGCTCGTGAGGAGGCTCTTCAGGCAGCAAAGGAGGCGCGTGCGGCGGAGCGTCAGGCTCGCCTGGCGGCTCGTGAGGGTGCTTCGCGTGAGCCGTTGGCTCCGGTGCCGGGTGCTTCTCCGGCGTTGCTGGCGCGTCCGGCTGGTTCGCCGGTGGCGGCCTCCGCGCAGGTGCCGGTTGAGGTTCCGGTTGCACCGGTCGCTGCTGCACCGATCGCTACTGCCCCCGCCCAGCCGGTTGTTTCCGCTCCGGCTGTTTCGACTGCTGAGCCGTCGGCCGCTCTGCAGGTGGCTGCCGCTCAGGTGCGTGAGGCGCTGAAGCGTTACCGTCAGATCTTCCGCCGCGAGGCGCTGGCTCCGGCACTGGCTCAGGTGTCCGAGGAGCGTTTCCGTAGCATTGGTTTCGATCTGTTCCTGATGCGCGGCTACACGGTAGAGGCTCTGGAAGCTCAGGGCGTGGACGGCGTGGCAATCCCCGCTACCGGCGAAAAAGAGCGAGCATTCTATGTTCGTACTCTGCGCCCGGTAGCTGGCGGTGTTCTGTCCGCAAGCGTTCAGCCGCAGGATATTACCGCGTTCTTCCTGGCGATTCACGCCCGCGGCGGTCAGCTCGGCACCTTCATCACGAACGCACCGTTCAGCGATGAGGCGTACGACGAGTTCATCCGCTGCTCGACCAAGTACCCGAACATTCTGGTGGATTTGGTGTCCGGCGATGAGCTGCAGGACCGCCTCATTGCGCACCGCCTCGGCGTGGTCGAGGGCGCGAACGGTCTGCTGGAACTCAACGGCGAATACTTCGCCGGCTAGCCTACCCCGCTAGTAGCTTGTAGCCCATCTTGGGCACGCCCCGGTCTTCCCTCTCCTGCACGTTCAGGAAGGGGAAAGCCGGGGCGTTTTCGCGCATCCGCCCCAGTGAGTTGTCCACAGGTGAGCTGTTTTCCTCGCGTTCGATACCGCTCAGCCCGTAATATTGCCGGTTTAAGCGACCCATATCACCGAAAATCGTGGTTGAAGGCATACCCCTGAGTTAGGATATGAACATGAGCACTTACCAGGAACTTCCCAGCATCTACCGATTGAAGCGCTCGCTGACCGACGTCGATCAGATTGCTAACGAATATTTTGAAAAGGTCCTCGACCTGAACCCCGTCCATGCAACCGAGCTTGGTCGCAAAGGCGTAGAGACCCTGTACCCCGACTACTCGCCCGCCGGCGAGAAGGCTTTTGCGCGCCTTGCGAAGAAGACCTTGAAGAAGGTCGATAACGTCCTGCCTATTGATGACGTTGACCTGGTCACCCTGGATGCTCTGCAGGAGCGCCTGAGCCTGTACCGCAAGCAGTACAAGGCTGGCTTTGGTGGCTGGCAGATGAATAATATTGCCTCCGTCCCGCAGGAGGTGCGCTCGGTTTTCGACCTGATGAAGCGCAACACCCAGCAGGACTGGGAGCACATCATCGGTCGTATGCACCGCGTGACCGAGGCGCTGGAGGGCTACATCCAGACCCTTGAAGCGGCTCGTGAAGAGGGCAAGGTCGCCCCGCGCCGCCAGGTGGATATTGTCATTGAGCAGACCGCCGCGTACTACGCTCCCGGTGGTTTCTTTGACGAGCTTGCCGCTGAGGTCGCCGAGGCTGTCCCCTCACTGAAGGAGGAGGCTGCCGCAGGTGCCGAGGCTGCAAAGGAAGGCTACCGCCGCCTCAACAGCTACCTGGTGGAGAAGCTGCAGCCGGTCGCTCCCTCCCGCGACGCTGTGGGTCGTAAGGCGTACAGCCTGCACTCCCGTTCGTTCCTGGGTACCACCATTGACCTGGACGAAACCTACGCCTGGGGCGTGAAGGAGCTGGAGAGCATTATCGCTCGTCAGCGTGAGGTTGCCGAGGAGATTGAGCCGGGCGCAAGCATTGAGCGTGCGAAGCAGCTGCTCGATGAAGATCCGGCACGTCAGCTGCACGGCACCGATGAGCTGAAGGCGTGGATGCAGAAGCTCGCCGACGCCGCGGTGGAGAACCTGGCGGGTAGCCACTTTGAAATTGGCGGCCCCATGCGCCGCATTGAGTGCTGCATTGCGCCCACGAACGAGGGCGGTATTTACTACACCGGTCCCTCCCCCGATTTCTCGCGTCCTGGCCGCATGTGGTGGTCGGTTCCCGAGGGTGAGGATACGTTCACTACCTGGCGTGAGACCTCCACCGTGTACCACGAGGGCGTTCCGGGCCACCACCTGCAGATTGCTATCGCTACGGCCCTGAAGGGCACCATGAACTCCTGGCGCACGAACATGCTGTGGGTTTCCGGTCACGGTGAGGGCTGGGCGCTGTACGCCGAGCGCCTCATGGAGGAACTGGGCTACCTGAAGGATCCGGGTGACCGCATGGGCATGCTGAATGCTCAGCGTATGCGCGCCGCCCGCGTGGTCTTCGATATTGGTGTTCACTGCGAGATGCCGATTCCCGCGGAGTGGGCTGAGCAGCTGGGCGTTGAGCCGGGCACCATCTGGACCTCTGAGCTGGGTTATGAGTTCTTGAAGCTGAACCTGGACGAGTCCGAGGGCCACCTGCGCTTCGAGTTCCTGCGTTACCTGGGTTGGCCGGGTCAGGCGCCGAGCTACAAGATTGGCGAGCGCCTCTGGCTGGAACTGCGCGATCAGGCTGTGCGCCGCGGCGATGACATTCGCGCGTTCCACACGCGTGCGCTTCTGCTCGGTTCGGTGGGTCTGGATACTCTGCGCCGCGCCCTGACCGATGAGATGATGCTCCCTCTGGACACTGAGGATGACGACGATGAGGACGACGAGTAGCCTCTAGTCTGCTCGCGCCTCGTTGAGTGGTTTTCTAGAGTCTTCTGAACTGGAGTCTCTGGATAGGAGCCTCTGAACAGGATCTCTATTGACGAAGCCCCCGCTTCAGCTTTGGCTGAGGCGGGGGCTTCGTTGTCGAGTTTTAGCTCTCGGGGCTATCCGAAGTTTGCGGCGCCGGGGTCGGTGGTGCCGAATCCCATGCCGGTGGAATCGTTCAGGTCCACCAGGTGCGGGGCGAAGCGGCACCAGTAGTCGGTGAGCGCGCCGTTCGATTCACGGATGCCCACGCCTACGGTGCGTCCGTCGACCACCCACACGCCAAGGATGGGGTGGCTGACCGGGTTAATAATGCCCTCATAGCGCGGTGCCGGGATGTACTCCTGGTAGATGAATTCGCTTTCGGGGGCGTTAGCGAAGAAATCGTCGTCTTCGGGCTTGATGAAGACGTCGTAGTCGGGGGCGTAGATTTCTACGCCGTCGCCTTCGCGTCCGAAGAGGGGCTTGCGAACCCAGTTGCGCATACCGCCGCGGTGACCCGCGTAGGTGGGTACGAGGTTCGGGTGGCCGGGGTACTTATCCCAGAGCGCGGCGAGCAGCAGCTTATTGGAGAGGAACATCTTCCACGCAGGCTCGATCCAGCGGTCCATGGCGCCGTGGTAGGCGAAGAGGAGCTTGTCGTAGCCTGCTTCGCTGTCGGTGACGAGGTCTTCCCAGGGGTAGAGCTTGAAGAGGTTGGTGATGCGCCGTCCCTGTGCGTCTTCCCAGCTCTTGGTGTCTTCGTTGAAGATGACTTCGTCGATGGGAATCATGTGGGTTTTGATGCCCGCCTGCTGTGCCGAGTAGGCGATGAGCCAGAGGTTGTTGTAGTCCTCGTTGGTCTCGTCAATCTCGGGGGACACGTGCGCCAGGTGCAGTACGGGCTGCACGCCCGCGGTGATTTCGGGGGCGAAGATGTGGCGCCAACGGTTGGTGAATGCTTCACCGATTTCACCCCAGTGGGCGTAGCCGCGGGTGTCGAGGCGCTGGTCTTTCGCCCAGGTTTTCTGGCTGACTGCCGCCTCCACGATGCCGGTGGGGGTGTCTGCGTTGTATTCGAGCAGCTTCATCGGGTCGCCGGGCACACCGGAGTAGCTAAAGTCGAAGCGTCCGTAGAAGTCGGCGTCGCGGCGGTTCCAGGATTCTACGGCAAGGTTGAACGCCGCCTGAGGCAGACCGAGGGTGCCGAACGCGCCGGAGGCGATGTACTCGACGGTTTCCAAGCACATGCGGTGCATTTCTTCCGCCTGGGCGCGCACAGAGTCCATTTCTTGCGGGCTGAAAATGTAGGCGGCGTATTCGTTCCAGTAGTGGTCGGTGTCGTGGGGGCCGTCCACGCTGTAGGTGAGGCCTTCCTCAATGATGACGTTCTCCCAGTCGGGTCGGCCGACGGGAAATTCTTCGCGGCGCATGAGGGGCTAGGCTCCTTCGAAGTAGTGAATGGAAATAGTGAGCGGTGTTGTTACGTCACCGCGGGTGTGGTTGTTCTGGTGAGGAAAATGCGGGCGGGACCGTTCAGTCCCTGCCCGCATTCAGTGTCATGGCTGATGGCTTAGCCGCCGGAGCGGCCGCCACCGGACTTGGAGCCGCCACCGAAACCGCCCTTGCTGCCGGACTTCGAGGAAGAGCCAGACTTGGACGAAGAACCGGACTTCGAGGAGGACTTTGAGGTATTCGACTTGCTGTAGGAGCCGGTGCTACCGCTATTGCTGGTGCCCTGCTTACCGCTGGAGACCGAGCCGGTGGTCTTATTACGCACCGAGGAGGTCTTACCGGAGTTATTGGTGCTGGTTACTTTGCCGGAGGAAACGGTGGAGGACTTCTTCGCGGTGCGGTAGGAGTCCTCGAAGCCGCCGCCCTTGGAGGACACGCCACTATAGACGGTGCCGTTGCTGGGGCGGGTGGTGCTACCTCCGGAAAGCTTGGAACCTACAGGAGGAATGTAGTGGGATCCGGAAGAATTAGCGGCACTTTGGCGGCCCAGGTAGTACCAGAGGAACGCATTCGAATTATTGTGGGTGGTGGTCGAACCAGAAGTGCCTGAAGAGCCCGAGGAGCTGGAGGAACCGGAAGAACCAGAAGAGCTTGAGGAGCCCGAGGAATCGCTACTGGACGAGTCGGTCGGCTCCTGAACGCCTGCCTTCTCACATTCGCTATCTTCCACGCGCAGGCCGGTCTTCGCGTCCTGGCAGACGCGGGCGTACTCTTCGCCCTGCGACAGGAACGCGTTCTCTTCCTGGTGCATGGAGTTGTAGGCGAAGATGCCACCGCCAACCAGCAGCACGCCAGCACCCGCTACGGCAATCATCTTGGCGATGCCGGGGCGGGTCGCACCCAGGTTCAGGGTCTGCTGGGCTGAGGTCTGTGCGGCGCGGGTAGCGAAATCTGCAACCGCTTCCATGCGATTGCGGGGCTTCTTCGGGCCGTTAGGGGTGGTGGTTCCGCCGGGGTATTGGGGAGCAGAACTCATGCATCTCTCCTTGAAAGGTGGTGCGTGGCGTAACGCTCAACGCGTACATGAAGCTGAGTGGGTACAGCATCATCCGGCGACTTTCGCCGGACTATCGGTGTGGTTCCAGCATATCAAGCTCTAGCTTTCGGATTATTAGCTGACGGCAAAATCTCAGCAAGCTTCGCCGCATGTTGCGCAGTTGTTTCCTTTCTGTTTGCTTTTGCGGCAATTCCTAATTAACTATCAGCCGATTTAACCGCCTATTAGGAGCAGCGGCGGCGTTGGTTGGGCAGCTGGGTTGGGCTGCGTTGCTGGTTAGACTGCGGGATGTACAGCCGAAAGGTGCCACCGGAAGGTCACGGTTCGTCACACATCCCTCACACTGCACAGGATTGAAACACTTCTTCACACAAACTCGCGCCGGAGCGCGTAAAAGTTTTAGAGTATGCCACATGTCTACACCGCATGCATCATCTCGTTCACGTCTGCCCAAGTGGGCTACTTCTTTCGGCAACCAAATCATTGCCTCCCTCATTCTGGGTATCATTCTCGGCGCGCTCGCCCTCGCACTGGGTGGGGACACGAAGAGCAACCCCAACTGGCTCATGGTGACCTTAGATACCATCGGCTCCTCCTACGTCACCTTGCTGAAGGCGGCCGTTGTTCCGCTGATTTTCACCGCCGTGGTCGCCTCCATCTCTAACCTGTCGCAGGTGACGAACGCGGCACGCCTGGCGGTTAACACGCTCATCTGGTTTGCGATTACCGCGTTCTTCGCGGTGCTCATCGGTATTGCGATGGGCCTGATCGTTCAGCCGGGCGTGGGCGCACAGGTGCAGGGCAAGGCGTACACCGGCTCGACCGGTTCGTGGACCGCATTCCTGACCGGTCTGATCCCGGTGAACTTCCTGGGTCTGGGCGTCAGCGCTAAGTCCGGTGATTCCGGCATCACCGCGTCGGCATCCTTTAACGTACTGCAGATCCTGGTCATTTCCGGTGCGGTCGGCATTGCCGCGCTAAAGGTTGGCGAGGCTGCCAAGCCGTTCATTGACGTGGTCAAGAGCGCCCTGGCGATTATTCAGAAGATTCTGTGGTGGATTATTCGCCTGGCACCGCTGGGCACCGTGGGTCTGATTGCTAAGGCTGTGTTCGCGTACGGTTGGGCGTCGATGGGTTCGCTGGTCGCGTTCGTTATCGCACTCTACATTGGCCTGCTGTTGGTCTTCCTCGTGGTCTACCCGATTATTGTTCGCGCGAACGGCCTGTCGGTTCGTCAGTACTTCTCGGGCGTGTGGCCGGCGCTCCAGCTGGGCTTCGTTTCCCGCTCCTCGATGGGTTCGATGCCGATGACCCAGACCGTTGCCGAACGCAACCTGGGTGTGCCCCGCGCCTACGCGTCCTTCGCGGTTCCGCTGGGTGCGACCACCAAGATGGACGGCTGCGCTTCAGTTTACCCGGCTCTTGCCGCGATCTTCGTGGCTCAGTTCTACGGTATTCAGCTGGACTTCACCCAGTACCTGCTCATTGTGATGGTGTCCGTGCTCGGTTCGGCTGCGACCGCCGGTACGACCGGCGCTATCGTGATGCTGACCCTGACCCTTTCCACTCTGGGTCTGCCGCTGGACGGCGTGGGTCTGCTCCTGGCGATTGACCCGATCGTTGACATGGGTCGTACCGCTCTGAACGTTGCCGGTCAGGCTCTGGTTCCCGCGATTGTGGCTCGCCGCGAGGGCATCTTGGATGAGGAGCTCTACAACGCTCCCCGTTCGGAGGGCGGCTTCGTGGCTCAGGAATTCTACGATGAGCGCATCGCCGGCGAGGCGCAGCGACTTCACGAGGTGGAAGACAACACCGCCGCGGCACACCGCTAATCTGACGAAGGCTCACGCACACACGGCGCTAGGCGGTACCGCTTAGCGCCGTGTCGCTTCTCCACCACCCATGCCTCAGTATGGGCAAAATACATTTGTCAAACGTCATAAAAGTGTCACTATTGATTCTTTTTTTCTTTAACGATTGAGAAGAGTTATGATTTTGAACGGCGTGTTCCATCTCCTACGTGGTTGAGGGGGATGGGACACGCTCTTTTCGTCCCCCCCCCTTACTTTTCCGCCCATTCCCCCAGCTTCTTGACACCCTTCAATCTGCACTCGAGGGTAAGGCTCACCCGCAAGGCTCTAAAATAGAACCTATGAGTACCACACCGATCCGTTTGATTCTTGCCTCCGCATCCCCGGCACGCCGCAAGCTCCTGGAAGACTCCCGCATCGCGTTCACGGTGCGCGTCTCCTCCGTAGATGAGGACGCCGCACTCGCTACCGCCAACGAACAGGCGCGAGCGCAGGGACGTGCGGGACTCACCCCGGCTGAAACCGCCTCCCTGCTGGCGCAGCTGAAGGCGCAGGCAGTTGCCGCTGAACTTGCCGCCGAGGGTGTGCGCGATGCGCTGGTTCTGGGCTGCGATTCGGTGTTCGAGTTTGACGGCGTTGCCTACGGTAAACCGCACACTGCCGAGGCGGCACGCGAGCGCATCAGCGCAATGAGCGGCAACCACGGCGTGCTGCACACCGGTCACGCTCTAGTGGATTTGCGCGGTATTGAGCCGGGCACTGAACCGCCTGCAACTTCTGAGTTGCCCACTGTTTCTGAACTGCGCAGCGCCACCGTCCACTTTGATGAGCTCAGCCCCGAAGAAATCGAGGCGTACATTGCTACCGGCGAGCCGCTCTGGGTAGCCGGTTCCTTCACCCTGGACGGTTACGGTTCGGCGTTTATTCGCGGTATTGAGGGTGAGTTCCACACGGTGGTGGGCCTGTCCATCCACGCGCTACGCGATATGCTGCGCCGCCGCGAAGTAGCGGTGACCGAGTTGTGGCTGGCGCCCCAAGATGAAGATTAGATTCAGCGCAATCGTATAAATCTGTCTCAAAGCGCGCCCTGGAATACACATTATTGAACACCAATCGATAAGATAGAACAGTATGATGCGCGTTATATTCGCCAATCCTGCCGATGTATCCTTGGAGCAGGAGATTAAAGGAGAGCTTTAAGTGACTCAGCACCAGGCAGAAGCCGCCAAGAAATTTACTGCAGTCCCCGGCCGTCACACCGGCCCGGTCAGCAAGATTCTAATCGCTAACCGCGGCGAAATTGCTGTCCGCGTGATTCGTGCAGCCCGCGATGAGGGCCTGCAGACCGTCGCCGTCTACGCTGACCCCGACCGCGACGCCCAGCACGTAAAGCTCGCCGATGAAGCCTACGCTCTCGGCGGTGCCACCGCGGCACAGTCCTACCTGGTGATGGACAAGCTCATTGAGATTGCCATCCGCTCCGGTGCTGACGCCGTGCACCCCGGCTACGGTTTCCTGTCTGAGAACGCGCAGTTCGCGCAGAAGTGCATTGACGCTGGCCTGACCTGGATTGGCCCCTCCCCCGAGTCCATTACCCAGCTGGGCGATAAGGTGGCGGCACGCCACATCGCACAGAAGGTGGGCGCTCCCCTGGTGCCCGGCACCAAGGACCCGGTCAAGTCCGCCGATGAGGTTATTGCTTTCGCTGATGAGCACGGTCTGCCCATTGCGGTGAAGGCCGCATTTGGTGGCGGTGGCCGCGGCATTAAGGTGGCGCGCGACCGCGAGAGCATTGTTGAGATGTACGAGTCCGCCGTGCGCGAGGCAACCGCGGCGTTCGGTCGCGGTGAGTGCTTCATCGAGCGTTTCCTGGATTCGCCCCGCCACGTTGAGACCCAGTGCCTGGCGGATGCACACGGCAACGTTGTGGTGGTTTCCACCCGTGACTGCTCCCTGCAGCGTCGTAACCAGAAGCTCGTTGAGGAGGCGCCCGCACCCTACCTGAGCGATGAGCAGAACGAGCGCCTGTATGAGGCGTCCCGCGCGATTCTGCGTGAGGCTGGCTACCAGGGTGCCGGCACCTGTGAGTTCCTGGTCGGCACCGACGGCACCATCTCCTTCCTTGAGGTGAACACCCGTCTGCAGGTGGAGCACCCTGTCTCCGAGGAGATTTCCGGTCTGGATCTGGTTCGTGAGCAGTTCCGTATTGCCCGCGGCGAGAAGATTGAGGAGAAGGACCCGGTTCTGCGCGGTCACTCCTTCGAGTTCCGTATTAACGGTGAGGATGCGGGCCGTTCCTTTATGCCCGCCCCCGGTACGATCGAGAAGATGACCGTGCCCACCGGCCCCGGTGTTCGCTGGGATTCTGGCTTCGTGGCTGGCGACGTTATCGGCGGTAACTTCGACTCTATGCTGGCTAAGCTCATTGTCACCGGCGCGGACCGTGAGCAGGCTCTGCAGCGTGCTCGCCGCGCCCTGGCTGAGCTGACCATTGAGGGTATGCCCACCGTCATTCCGTTCCACCGCGTCGTTCTGGATGATCCCGCCTTCGCGCCGGCTGAGGGCGGCGAGTTCAAGGTGCACACCCGTTGGATTGAGACCGAATTCAATAACACCATCCCCATGTACTCCGGTGCACCCGGTAACGTGAACTCTGACGAGGACGAGCGCACCACCGTGGTGGTCGAGGTCAACGGTAAGCGTTTGGAGGTGTCCCTGCCCGATTTGAGCGGTGGCGCGAAGCCTGCCGCTAAGCCCGCCGTCAAGACCCGCAAGTCCCGTTCGGCACGCGGCGCGGCGAAGGGTGGCGGCGACGAGCTGACCAGCCCCATGCAGGGCACCATCGTGAAGGTAGCGGCTTCTGACGGCGATACCGTCGCTGAGGGCGACCTGATTCTGGTGCTGGAGGCTATGAAGATGGAGCAGCCCATTACCGCACACAAGGCGGGTAAGGTTTCGGGTCTGTCGGCTAAGCCGGGCGATACCGTCACCTCCGGCGCGGTGCTGGCGACCATCAAGTAACGCTCTATCTCGCTACTGCGGTCTCGATACCGCGAGCGCCATAGGCTATACGAATCCCCCGGAAGGGTATGAGGTAATGTCTCGTATCTTTCCGGGGGATTTTCTATGTCTGCTCTTGCCTGTTTAGGTGGGATTTACGCCGCTAACCCTTGTGTTCGCGTCCAGATAGTGGCTGTATTTGTTTGGGTTTTTCTGAACAGAGTTATAATGTTGCACTTTAGAGGAGCCTTTCAGAATCCGACGCCTGCCGCACCCCACCCGGTGCGGTCACGGCACCCAGTACGCGCCTACGGCACACCCGCCTCCCGCGCTGACCGACAACGGAACACCTACCTCAGGCTCCATGTGTACACACAAATTCACCATCTCGGGAGTTTTCCTCATGAGCGCTTCTGCATCCGACACGAAAGCGTCTGCTGCACCGGTGAAGAATACGACTCCTCGCAGTCGAGTTATTCTCGCCTCGCTCGTTGGTACCACCATCGAGTTCTACGATTTCTACATTTACGCCACGGCAGCAGTGGCTGTGTTCCCCGTACTGTTCTTCCCCTCGAAGGACGCAACCACCGAGCTTCTGGCTTCCTTCGCTACCTTCGGCGTCGCATTCATCGCGCGCCCCCTCGGTTCCGTGATCTTCGGCCACTTCGGCGACAAGATCGGTCGTAAGGCTACCCTCGTCGGTGCACTGCTCACCATGGGTCTGGCAACCTTCATCATCGGCCTGCTGCCCACCTATCACCAGATTGGTCTGTGGGCACCGACCATGCTGACCATTATGCGTTTCTGCCAGGGCTTGGGCCTGGGCGGCGAATGGTCCGGTGCGGCGCTGCTCGCGAGCGAATACGCTGAGGATGGCAAGCGCGCCCGCGCCGCGATGTGGCCTCAGCTGGGTGCACCCATCGGCTTCGTGCTTGCGAACGGCTTCATGCTGTTGCTGACCAGCTGGATTACCTTCAACTCCGCAACCGACGCGAAGAACCTCGAGCACCCCTTCCTCATTTGGGGTTGGCGTATTCCGTTCCTGCTGTCCATCGTGATGGTCGCCGTTGGTCTGTACGTGCGTTTCAAGCTGGAGGAGACCCCCGTCTTCGCCAAGGCTGCCGCTAACAATGAGAAGGTGAAGACCCCGCTCGTTGAGGCGTTCAAGGTCGCTTGGTGGCCCATGATTCAGGGCACCTTCATCATGGTGGCATGCTACGTGCTGTTCTACCTGATGACCGCTTGGGTCCTCTCCTACGGTATCGGCAAGGCGGATAAGGGCGGCCTAGCGATCCCCTACCGCGAGTTCCTGATCATTCAGCTGATCTCCATTATTGGCTTCGCGATCTTCATTCCGATCTCGGGTTGGCTGGCTGACAAGTACGGCCGCCGCACCCAGCAGCTGTGGACCACCATCGCGATGGCTGTCTTCGGTCTGTCCTTCGGTCTGTTCATCTCCCCCTCCGTTGTTGGTACCGGCGCGAACGCAAACGCCGCTGTGGTTACCCTCTTCATCTTTATCGGTATGTGCCTGATGGGTCTGTCCTTCGGTTCCATGTCCGCATACCTGCCGGAGCTGTACCCCACTAACGTGCGTTACACCGCCAGCGGTATCGCCTACAACGTGGCGTCCATCCTCGGTGCGGCACTGACCCCGTTCGTGGCTGTTTGGCTGAACACTTCCTACGGTGTGGCTGCAGTGGGCGGCTACCTGGCATTCGCCTCGATCCTGAGTGTTGTCTTCATCCTGCTCACTCACGAAACCCGTGACGTGGATATGAACGCCGTCAGCACCACGAAGTAAAACTTCGCAGGGGCTAAGGCGTCTCTACAGCAAAGCGGTGGGGGTCGCCTCCTGAATCTAAGGAATTCAGGAGGCGACCCCCACCGCTTTTATACTGTTCCGGGATGCTGCACCAGGCGGGGAACGCCCAGCTCAGCACCTAACAGGTTGATGCCTACAGACCGCGAGTGTGCAGCTTACGTGCAGCCTCAGCAATAGAGCCCGAGAGCGAGGGGTAGACCGTGAAGGTATCCGCCAGGTCATCCACCGCGAGCTTCTTCTCCACCGCCAGGGCAATGGGGTAAATCAGCTCGGAAGCACGCTGACCAACCACCACGCCACCAATGACGGTGCCGGAGTGTCGGCGAGCAAAAATCTTCACGAAGCCGTCGCGCATCGCCATCATCTTCGCGCGCGGGTTCGTGCCCAGCTGCAGGGTCACCGCGTCACCGCGGTAGGCGCCTTCGGCAAGGTCCTTCTCACTCACGCCTACAGTCGCAATCTCCGGGGAGGTGAAGATGTTCGCGGCAACCTTATCGGTACGCAACGGGCGCACCGCATCACCGAGGATATGGGCCATAGCGATACGGCCCTGCATCGCAGCCACGGAAGCCAGCGGGTACACACCCGTGCAGTCGCCGGCGGCGTAAATGCTGTTCACGCTCGTGCGGGACACACCGTCCACCTTAATATGGCCGCTCGGGGTCTGCTCAACACCGATGTCTTCCAGGCCCAAATCTTCAGTGTTCGGAATCGAACCAATAGCAACCAGACAGTGAGTGCCAGAAACCTTACGACCATCCGACAGAGTCACAATAACGCCGGAGCCATCCTCAGTACGCTCAACAGCAGCCGCACGGGAACGCGGCATCACTCGCACGCCGCGACGCTCAAAGACGTCCTCCAACACGCGAGCTGCGTCCTCGTCCTCACCCGGAAGCACACGGTCACGCGAAGACACCAGGGTCACCTTAGAACCCAGACCGTTATACGCCGACGCGAACTCCGCACCGGTCACACCCGAACCAATCACAATCAGCTCCTCGGGAACCTCGGAGAGGTTGTACAGCTGAGTCCAGGTCAGAATGCGCTCGCCATCGGGCATACCGGTCGCCATTTCACGCGGATGCGTACCCACCGACAACAGCACAAAGTCCGCGTGCAGAGGGTAGACCAGACCCGCCTCATCAGTCACCTGGACAGTGTGGCGGTCAAGGAGTTTACCGGTACCGTGAATAATCTTCACGCCAGCAGAAGCCAGGGCACGCTTAATGTCGGCGGACTGCTGCTGGGCCAGGTCGCGGACTCGGCGGTTCACGCGGTCCATATCAACACGAAGCTGCGGCGCCTTACCCTTCGTGTTCTCGATGCCCAGGCTACCCGCCTCGGAGAAGCGGGTCATCATATCCGCCGTAGCAATCAGGGTTTTAGAGGGCACAACGTCAGTCAGAACGGCGGAGCCACCAATGGCGTTGCGTTCGATCAGAGTCACGTCCGCGTTGGAGGCGGCAGCCACCATCGCTGCCTCGTAGCCACCGGGGCCACCACCAATAATTACAATTCGCTGAGATGCGTAGTTCACCGTTGAAGTCATGCCTTAATTGTGAGCTATGCCGCCCCTACGGGGCAAACGCACTCGCCGTGCAGATGTGCCATATTGTGGCAATCTGCACGGCGAGCATCTTCATGGTTCGGCATCATGGTTCGGCAGCCCGATATGACTGGGCGGCGCCTACCCCTGTATGTCTCTACTCCTCGAGAGCCTGCGGCTTCTCCGAGTAAATCGAGTTAATGAACTTCTCAGCCCACTGCAGCATCGCTCCGTCCACCAGGTCCTTACCGCCCACCGGCATGGTCTTCGGGCGCGGAACCAGCGTCAGCCAGGTGTCCATACCCTTCGGCTGGGCGTGGGTGGAGCCAGGGTACACGCGCTTCAGACGCATCTGGCGGGACTCCGGCAGCGGCGTAGCGGTCACCACGCGAACCTTCGGGCCCAACACCACCAGCTCATGAATACCGGCGGCACGGGCGTGCATACGCACCGTCGCCACGGCAAGCAGGTTCTCTACCGCCTCCGGCAGCTCGCCGTAACGGTCGACCAGTTCCTCGCGTGCCTCCGCAATCTTCTCTTCGGTATCGGCGGCAGCAATCTGACGGTACGCCTGCAGGCGCAGACGCTCAGAATCAATGTAGGTGTGCGGAATATGCGCGTTGACGGGCAGGTCAATCTTCGTCTCGACCTCGCGCTCTTCCTTCTCGCCGCGGTAGTTTGCGACCGCCTCGCCGACCAGGCGCAGGTACAGGTCAAAACCGACACCGGCAATATGGCCGGACTGTTCGCCACCGAGCAGGTTACCGGCACCACGAATCTCCAGGTCCTTCATCGCAAGCTGCAGGCCAGCACCCAGCTCATTATGGGTCGCCACAGCCTTCAGACGCTCGTGCGCAATCTCACCGAGGGTCTTATCCACCGGGTACAGGAAGTAGGCGTAGGCGCGCTCGCGGCCACGGCCCACTCGGCCACGCAGCTGGTGTAGCTGGCTCAGACCGTAGTTCTGGGCGTGGTCGACAATGAGGGTGTTCGCGTTCGAAATATCCAGGCCGGTCTCCACGATGGTGGTGCACACCAGCACGTCAAAGCGGCGCTCCCAGAAGTCCACAATAATCTGTTCCAGGCGCGATTCACTCATGCGGCCGTGGGCGGTGGCGATGCGCGCCTCCGGCACGAGCTTGCCGATTTCGGCGGCAACATCGTCGATGTCAGCCACGCGGTTGTGCACGAAGAACACCTGTCCTTCGCGCATGAGCTCGCGGCGGATTGCGGCAGTAATCTGGCTGTCGGTTCGCGGACCGACGAAGGTCAGCACGGGGTGGCGTTCCTCCGGCGCGGTGGCAAGGGTGGAGGTCTCGCGAATACCGGTTAGCGACATTTCCAGGGTGCGCGGAATCGGGGTTGCACTCATGGCGAGCACGTCCACGTTGGTGCGCATCTGCTTGAGCTTTTCCTTGTGCTCCACGCCAAAGCGCTGTTCCTCGTCAATGATGACCAGGCCCAGGTCCTTGAATACCACGCTATCCGAGAGGATGCGGTGGGTACCGATCACCACGTCCACCGCGCCGGATGCGATTTCTTCGGTAATCTGGCGGGTTTCCTTCGCCTTCTGGAAGCGGGATAGCACACGAATCTTCACGGGGAATCCCGAGAAGCGCTCGCTGAACGTCTCGTAGTGCTGCTGCGCGAGCAGGGTCGTGGGTACGAGCACGGCAACCTGTTTGCCGTCCTGCACCGCCTTGAATGCGGCACGTACGGCGACCTCGGTTTTGCCGAAGCCCACATCGCCGGAAATGAGGCGGTCCATGGGGATTTCTTTCTCCATGTCCTCCTTTACCTCGTGGATGGCGGTGAGCTGGTCGGGAGTCTCGTTGTAGGGGAAGGACTCCTCCAGCTCTCGCTGCCAGGGGGTGTCTGCGGCGAAGGCGTGACCGCGCGAGGCCTGGCGTGCCGAGTAGAGTTTCACCAGGTCGGCGGCGATTTCCTTGACTGCCTTACGGGCGCGGGACTTGGTCTTCGCCCAGTCGCTGCCGCCCATCTTGGACAGACTCGGATTCTCGCCACCCACGTAATTGGAGATGAGGTCCAGCTGATCCGAGGGCACAAAGAGACGGTCGGGCGCGCCGCCGCGCTTGGCGGGGGCGTACTCGATGACCAGGTATTCCTTCATGGGCTGCACGCCGTTGACCGGGGAGGCGCCCGCCACCGGGCGGGAGGTCATCTCGACGAACCTGCCGATGCCGTGGCGTTCGTGCACCACGTAGTCGCCGGGGTTCAGCGCGAGCGGGTCAACCGCATTGCGGCGGCGGCGTGTCTTGAATTTCTGTCCTGCGGCGCCTCGGGGTGCGTAGGTACCGCGGCGTCCGAGCAGTTCGGCTTCGGTGAAGACAGCGAGCTTCGCCTCCTCGATGAGGAAGCCTGCGGAGGCAGGTGCCTCGCAGACCTCAACGATGCCGTGTTCGAGGTCCCCGGCGGGGTCGGCTTCGAGGCTGGTTCGGCGGGCTGCGGGTACGGCGGGTGTCCCTTCGCCGGAATGGAAGAGGTCGATGAGGCGGTCAGTGGAGCCGCGGCCGTTGGTGAGGGCGAGGACAGTCCACTGTTGCTGGATGAGGTCGCCGACCTGGCTGAGCATGCGTTCGACGGAACCGTTGAATGCGGTTGCGGGGGTGGCGTTGACGGTGTAGGTGTCGATGCCATCTTCGATGGCGTCAGCGATGCTCTGGTTTTCGAGTGCGCCTGCGACGGCGTCTTCGAGCAGGTCTGCGTCGGTGACGAGTTCGGTGATTTCCCACCAGCTGAGTTTGGCTTCGAGTGCCTGTGTGGTGGTTTGGTCGATGGTGCGGAATCCGCTGTCGCTCATACGCAACTGGCCCAGGTCGATGGGCGAGACGGCGTCTGCTTCCGCGGCAGTGTCCCAGGCGGCGGCGAGGAATTCTTCGTTGGTGGCGACGAGGTCTTCGGCGCGGGCACGCACGCGTTCGGGTTCGACGTTGATAATCATGGACCCAGCCGGCAGTAGCTCGGTGAGGGTGTTCATGGATTCGATGAGTAGCGGGGTGAGTGATTCCATGCCTTCGACGTAGATTCCGCCGGCAATCTTTTCGAGCATGGTTGCGGCTGCCGGGTAGTCGGCTTTCAGGCGTGCGGCGCGGCTCATGACCTCGGGGGTAATGAGCAGTTCGCGGCAGGGCAGCAGGGTGAGTTCGGTGAGCTCCTCTCCCCCGCTGAGGGTGCGCTGGTCAGCGACAGAGAAGTGGCGCATTTCGTCGAGTTCGTCACCAAAGAATTCGAGACGTACGGGGGTAGTTGCGGTGGGCGGGAAGACGTCGATGATGCCGCCTCGTACGGCGTATTCGCCGCGCTTGGCGACCAGGTCTACGCGGGAGTATGCGGCGTCGTTGAGGCCGCGCACCACATCTTTGAAGGGGTATTCTTTGCCGCGGACCAGGTGCACGGGTTCGAGCTTTTCGATGCCGGTGACGATGGGCTGGATGACGGCGCGTACGGGTGCGATAACGACTTGGGGGCGTTTAGCCGCGTCCCCGGTCATGGCGCGCAGTACCTGCAGGCGGCGGCCGACAGTATCGGAGCGCGGTGAGAGGCGTTCGTGGGGCAGGGTTTCCCAGGCGGGGAAGAGCGCAATGTCTGCGGCGGGCAGGTAGGAGCGCAGGGCTGCGGCGAGGTCTTCTGCTTGACGGTCGGTGGGGGCGACGATGAGACTGAGCGCTTCAGCGGTGGTATCACGTACTGCAGTGGAGATGTCTGCAATGAGCGCGGCGTGGGTTCCGGCGACGGCGCCGATGAGGGTGCGTGCGCTGCGTTCGGTGGGCTGTGCGGAGGCGGCGGTGCGGATTGCGGCCCAGCTGCTGAGTTGGTTGAGGGTGTTCAGGAGGGGGTGCAGGGGTGCCTCGAGGGGCTGTGCGGTAGCTTTTCGGGTGGTGCTCACGGGTTCTCCTGAATCTGGGGTCTTCGCCTGCAGCGGTTGAGCTGGTGGAGGGCTGCTATGGATGGTCGGTATTGGGCGGTGCCGGTTGGGGGTGTCCGAGTGAATTTGCCTTTATTTCACGGTGCTTTATATGTGTTTTGGGTGTGTTTTATGCAGCTTTTCCATTGTAGGGCTAGTCTGCTTTTTCTGGCATTTTTCTCTGGTGTTCTTCTGCGATGGAATATATTCCTTTTTGCACTCGATTGTCGCTTTCGTGGGTGATACTTGAGTATGGTTTTCTTCCGTGTCTGTTCCTGTGCCACAACGTTCATCGCATGGGGCGTAAATCACACACTCACGGGCATCTTTGCACTTTGTGCACCATTATTTTCACAGCTTCATCCTGTACCCTAATCATTAACGCTTACAGAAAAACCAGACAGTATATCCCCTTCCGGATTCTGTTTACCTCTTCCAACCAACCTCAGGTTTTCAGTATTTACTGCGGTTTTTCTAGTGCGCTAAATTCACCGTATCTTTCGATGTTTCTTCCGGAACGTCGCATCAGAAAGACGCATATGACAACCACATACACGAACAAACCCGCTGAAAAGCGCCATGTCCATTCATGGTCTGCTAAAAAGTGGGCCGCTTTCGCACTCGCTTTTGGTACCGCTTTCACTGCGGCACCTCTTACTCCTACTACTCCCGCCTCGGCTGCGACCGGAACCCATGACGGTTCCAGCAGCGATAAAGCAGCTGCTTCCTGTTACGAGGTCAAGCAGGTTAATCCTTCTGCCTCCTCTGGCACTTACTGGCTGTACACCCCGCAGATGAGCGGCCCGGCGCAGTTCTACTGCGATCAGGAAACTGATGGCGGCGGCTGGGTCATGATTGGTCGCGGTCGTGAGGGTTGGACCGAGTCTTACAACGGCACCGGCGACCCGAATCAACTGCACCAGAACCCCACCGGTCCTGCCGCTTTTACTCCGGTCCAGCTTCCCGCAAACACTGTCGATGCGCTGCTGAACGGCGTTAAGCCTCAGGACCTTCCCGACGGCATGCGCCTGCGCCGTGCTCACAATGCGAGGGGAACCCAGTGGCAGAACGTTTATGTTCAGCGTCCTCAGACTGAGCAGTGGACCTGGGCGATGAGCTACGGTCAGCGTTGGGGCACCGTGAAGTTCACCGGCGCCGGCATTAACCGCACCGCTCATATGGGCGGTTCCGCTTCGGAGATGGCTCCGGGCATTACCACCAGCTCTGTTCGTTTCTTCGCGAACCCGAACCAGGGCTACCAGATTGGTTTTGCGTACGGTGCACTGGTGAACTTCGGTAATGAGAATTCTGATTCGTATATTTACCACAAGCGCGGTTCCTTCGGTTACTCTATCCCCTTCACTCAGGTGTTCCTGCGCCCGAAGCTGACTCAGCGTGACTTGAACTTCTCGCAGATTGGTTCTGGCTCTGCCGCCAGCAACCGTCGTGCTCTGCCCAATAGCTACACGATGCCCGTTCGTTGGCGCACCAGTGAACAGACTGGCACCGGCAAGAAGAACGAGATGAACACTTACGTTCAGGCTATTACTCAGGTAGGCGACACCGTCTTCACCGGTGGCGACTTCAAGTATGTGGAGTCGGCTGGCGGCGAGCGCGTTGATCAGTCGTACCTGGCTGGTTACAACGTGGATTCGGGTGAGCTGGTTCGTTCCTTCCGCCCGACTTTCAACGGCCAGATTAAGGCTCTTGAGGCTCTGCCGAATAACCGCCTGGCAGTTGGCGGCGAATTTACCGAGGTGAATGGCGAGAAGGTTAACCACTTCGTCATTCTGGACGCGACCACCGGTCAGATTGACCGCACCTGGGACCTTCAGATTCAGCGTCGCAATGGCGATGCCGCACAGGTGAAGACTCTGCTGGTTCAGGACGGTTACCTGTATATTGGCGGTAACTTCACCCACGTGAAGGGCAATACTTCTAAGGCGTACGCTTACTCGCGTGGTGCCGCTCGTATTAAGCTTTCGAACGGCGAGGTGGATTGGAACTGGCGCCCGAACTTCAACGGTACGGTCAACGGCATTACTGCCGCCTCGGATAATTCCACTGTTCACGCTGCGGGTTACTTCACTGAGCTGAATAACCAGCGTGCGTTCCGTCTGGCTGCTTTGAATGGTTCTAACGCTTCGAACATTAAGTGGGAGTGGGAGCCGTCGTTGAAGCTGAACATTACTGACCGTATTGTGTACGCGTTCCAGTTCGATGTTCAGGATGCCGGCTCGACTGTGTGGACTGGCGGTGCTGACCACCTGATTGCGAACTACTCGAAGAATGGTTACGGCCGTATTTCTTCGTCGATTTCTAAGTACGGTGGCGACTGGCAGGATCTGCACTTGAGCGGTAACACCATTTACGGTGCATGCCACTGCGGTGACGTACTCTTTGAGGGCTCTACCGGTTACCACACCTACTGGAAGGAGTCGAAGGCAGTTCACCGTATGCGCCTGGTCGCAGCGTTCGATAAGGACAGCGGCGAGGTTATCGGTGAGTTCAGCCCGGTTCTGAAGGGCGCTAGCGGCTACGGTGTCTGGGAGTCCTTCGTGGATTCTCGCGGCAATCTGTGGGTTGGTGGCGACATTAACCGTTCGCTGGGTGCTAATGGTGAGCAGCGCACTGTCGGTTTCGCTCGCTTTGCTTCTCGCGATGTGACCGCCCCCTCGACTCCGTCGAACCTGTCGGTTCAGCGTGATGGTTCGACCGATAAGCTGTCCTGGTCTGGCGTTCGTGAGAGCGGTACTCGCTACCAGGTGCTACGTGATGACCGTGTGATTGCTACGGTCTCGGGTACCAGCTACGAAGTTGAGCACACCGATGGCGCTCGCTACTACGTGCGTTCCATCGATGCATCTGAGAATTTCTCAGCTTCTACAGGAGCTGCTCAGGCTTAGGTCAGGTTGTTGATCTAGTTTCTTTGAGCCGCCGCCTGATTTGGGCTCTGCTGGGTTTGCGGGGTTCGAATCAGGCGGTGGCGCACCCGGGGTGTATACCCCCTATAGTTTTGGTTTAGCCCAAGTTGCCCAGTTTGCTATCGCTTCGCCTCTGCGGCGGCTATGATGGGTTGGGATTCATTGCGTCGGATGGGTTGCTTCCATCCTTCCGATGATGGGCTGAATCTTGGTCTGTGGTGTTTTTTCACTGTTGGTACGACAGGGGAAGCTTCACAGATTTTTTAGCGTTCTGTTTCTTACGGGTGCGTTGCCGTTGTTGGCTTCGTGCGTGAGGGGCGGGGCGTATTCATTCAATTTCCGATAACTACACTCACTGATTCCGGCAGCAGACTCTCTGTTAGTGCAGTTCATAACGCTTCTTCCCTCCCCGATGCATGGTTACTATGCTGTGCCCTGTGTTGGGTGGGTGTTGCTGTGTGAATTGCATTTTTCTGTTGTGTACCGGTTGAGGTCTCTAGGAGAGACATAATGAATTTTCTTCCGTTCGCGCGTGGAGGGCGTTCGCAGGGCGCTGCTTCGTCCGCTTCTGAGGGCTCTCGAGTAGCTTCTCGTGCTGGTTCCCGCGCTTTGGGTGCTGCGGCTGCTTCTTTTGCGATGGTTGCGGCTTCTTTGGGCCCGATTGCTTCGGGGGCTCAGGCTGCTGATGCTCGCTACTATGACGGTTCGTCGAGTGAGCGCGCAGCAGCAAGCTGTTGGGAAGTTAAGCAGAATAATCCGCGGGGTAAGAGCGGCGCGTACTGGCTGTACACCCCGCAGATGAGCACTCCTGAGCAGTTCTATTGTGATCAGGAAACTGACGGCGGCGGCTGGGTCATGATTGGCCGCGGTCGTGAGAGCTGGACCGAGAACTACAACGGTCGTGGCGATGCTAAGCAGCTTCACCAGAATCCCACTGGTTTTGATGCGGTGCAGTTGCCGGGCCAGACGGTGAACGCGCTGCTGAACGGCACCCATCCGCAGGATTTGCCTGACGGCGTGCGTTTCCATCGCGCCATGAACGTGAATGGTACCGCATGGCAGGATTTTAAGGCTACGCGTGCCGCGAGCACCGAGTGGTCTTGGACCCTTCGCTCAACGATGTACTGGTCGAACATTTCGATTACTCATCCGCGACAGTACCGTGGTTACAACTACTACCGTCAGGAGAAGACGGCGGGCAATATCTTCCGTTACGACTATTCGGACGATTTCCGTTCCCTGCACTTCGTGGAGAAGCCTTCGCAGGGTTATAAGCTGGGCTTTACCTATGGCTCGCGCGCTAAGATTACGGGTTGGTTCCAGGATTACCTGTTGAATAGGACTTCTTCCTATATCTACCGCCCGGCAAATGATTCGACCACCCCCCTGGTGTTCACTCAGATGTTCTTGCGCCCGAAGGTGACTCAGAACGATTTGGCGGCTAAGGGTCTGCACGCTTACGGCCAGCAGGGTGCTCCGGCAAGTAGCCGCCGTGCACTGCCCAATAGCTACTCTGAGAAGTGGAAGTGGCGTACGAGTACTGACACCGGTACCGGCAAGAAGGGTGAAATGAACACCCAGGTTGAGGCGATTACCGAGGTTGGTGGCGCTGTCTTTACCGGTGGCGATTTCGCGTACGTTGAGTCCGCAAGCGGCGAGAAGGTCGAGCAGGCCTTCCTCGCGGGTTACGAGGTAGGTACCGGCGAGCTACGCCGGTCTTTCCGCCCGAAGATTAACGGTCAGGTGAAGTCGGTTGAGGCTCTACCGAATGGCCTGCTTGCCGTGGGTGGTTCTTTCGACCAGGTGAACGGCGAGTACTATAACGGTTTCGTGCTTCTGGATCCGAAGACCGGTCAGGTGGCTAAGGACTGGGATATCCGTGTGGTCAGCCGTATTGCTTCTGTTCCGGTTCAGATTAAGACCCTGCACGTGCGTGACGGCTACCTGTACATTGGTGGTTCATTCACTCATTTGAAGGGTCAGACCTCCCCGACCTACGCGTACTCGAGGAACCTGGCTCGCATTAAGTTGAGCAATGGTGAGGTGGATTGGAACTGGCGTCCGGTCTTTAACGGCACTGTTAACGGTGTGAGCGCTTCCGAGGGTAACAGCCACGTGTACGTGGCCGGCTACTTCACGCAGCTTAACGGTGGTGAGGCATTCCGTATCGCCAACATTACCAATCCCCGCCAGAGCGGCGGCGACTGGACTCATGAGCCCTCGTACGTTCCTTCTAGTGCCCAGACCTGGGATTTGAAGAACGAGCGTAAGATGTGGGGTTTCCAGTTCGATGTTCAGGACGCTGGTTCCTCCGTCTGGCTGGGTGGCACCGAACATATGATTAGCCGTTACGAAAAGTCGAGCATGCGCCGCACCTACAGCGCGATTACTCGCGAGGGTGGCGATTTCCAGGATCTGCACCTGAATGGCAATACCATTTACGGCGCGTGCCACTGCGGTGACTTCATCTACCAGGGTGCAACCAAGGTTGATTCGGAGTGGGTGAACGCTACGGACGCCCAGACGATTCGTTTGGTCGCAGCGTTCGATAAGGATACCGGCCAGGTGCTACCGGAGTGGGCTCCGATTATGAACGGCGCCTACGGCTATGGTGTGTGGGAGTCCTTCGTGGATTCGACCGGCACGCTGTGGGTTGGTGGCGATATCCGTAAGTCGCTGGGTGCTAATGGTGTGCAGCCGACTATTGGCTTCGCTCGTTATGCGCCTCGCGATGTGGCGCCTCCGGCTACTCCGAGCAATCTGAAGGTGACGAAGAACGGCTCCAAGGATCAGCTGACTTGGTCGGGTATTTCCGAACGTAATGTGAAGTACCAGATTCTGCGCGATGATCGTCCTATTGCGACGGTTACGGGTACGAGCTATTCGGTAGATCACCGCGATGGCGCCCGTTATTATGTGCGCGCGGTAGATACTGCGGATAACTATTCGGCAAGTACCGAGGCTGTCCAGGCATCATAACCCCTCATCAGGGCGATATGCGCTTTTGTGACAAAGAATTTTAGTGATGTTCGCCCTATTGTCCCGGGCTGGTCCATAACCAGCCCGGGACTTTTTTGCACATTGTGAATCTATTTCATTCATTTACATGAAGGTTTTTTCATTCAGAGATATATATTTACCCTCTATTCGACCCGAAATAGAGCATTATTTAGGGCCTATTCTCATCATTTATAAAAACGTTATTTTTGCGAGTCCAAGTATTCTCCCAGCTTTGCGTGTTAGCCTTTAGGTGCTTTGTCATCGTGCAAGGTATTATCTTCCGGAAATAGTCAATCTCACTCCAACCACTAAAGAGGCTTCCTATGTCAGCATTCTTCAAGCAGCCCTCCCGGTCCCGCCTTCTGGGCACCTTGGGCACCCTTGCAGTATCTGCTCTGGTTCTGAGCGCTTGCGCTACTGAAAACCCGAGCTCCGACAGCTCTTCTTCGGCTTCTGCATCCGCCAGCGTTTCCGCTTCTGGGCACGCTTCTTCCGCTCAGTCCTCGAGCACCTCTCCCCAGGTTTCCGAGCATGGCACCGCTGAAGCCTCCTCTGAAGCTTCGGGCGACGCATCCCCCAAGGCGGATGCTGAGGCTACTTCTTCTGATGGCCAGAAGCTTGAAGAGATTTACACTGGTTCGGAGGAAATGAAGAAGGCTTCTTCCGTGCCCGTGGACACTGAAGAAGTTAAGAAAACCACCGAGCTGGTCAATTCCTACGAAAACATTCTGACCAAGATTAAGGCGGCTCCTTCTGCTGCGCCTTCCCCGGAACGCACCGCTGATCCGAGTAGCGACGAAGAGGCTGAGCAGCAGAACGTTGAGCAGGCCCGCGCTGTTCTCGATGATGAGACGATTCGTTCCATCGAGGCCGTAGCGGTAGACTCCGCTGCCGCTGAGTTTGCTGTGCAGGCTTCCGAATACGCACTGGCAGGCTGGCACTATGAAGGTTCTTCCACTGTAGTGGGTAACCCCCGTATGGCTGAAACTCAGTACAAGGGCCAGCCCGCACGCATGCTGGAAGTATGCATGGATTCTTCCTCCGTGAAGATCTACGACGAGAATAATCAGCCTGTAAAGGATGACAATTCTCCCAAGCGTTCACTCAATATCTACACCCTCGTTCAGGTCGATGGTCAGTGGAAGATCGCAACCCACGACTTCCCGAACAATCCTGATTGCTAGGGTCTAATTAAAGATGCCGGTTTCCAGCTATGATTCTCTGGAAACCGCGCATTGTCGTCCATCGCGCATTAATGTTGATGCGCACTCGATAACATTTCTTGGCATTCATTTGGAGATATTATGAAAGCCCACTTTGGCATGACGGGCTCAGGCTTTTCTCGTTCTGCTATAACCCGCTCAACTCTTTGCTTGAGCATTGCTACGGCTTTGGCTTTGCCCGTAGCTATCCCCGCTATTACGCCGAGTACCGCTGTCGAACAGACTGCGGAAAAAAGGGACTCTGCTTTCTACAATGGCACGACCTCCGAGCGTGCTGCCGCCAGCTGTTGGGAAGCCAAGCAGGCTAACCCCGAGGCAAAGAGCGGCGCATACTGGCTGTACACTCCCGCGATGAGCCAGCCGACGCAGTTCTACTGTGATCAGGAAACTGATGGCGGCGGCTGGGTCAAGATTGGTGAGGGTCGCGACGGCTGGACTGAAAACTACGAGGGTCAGGGCGATACGTCTCAGCTCTACAGCGATGCCGCACCCGCATCGTCCGGTTTGACGCTTGAGCAGGGTAAGGCGCTGAGCTCCCTGCCCGCAGCGAAGACCCCGATTCAGCTTTCGGGTACCACTATTTCTCAGCTACTTAATGGTGTTCGTCCCGATCAGCTGCCCGATGGTTACCGTTTCCGCCGCGCCCTGAACACTTCGGGCACCAAGTGGCAGGAGGCGACGGTGGATCGCCGCCAGACCTCCGAATGGACCTGGGCTCTGCGTTCGAGCGCTGTCTGGTCGAATGCGACCGTCACCAACCCTGAGGAGTTCTCTTCCTATAACGACGAGGGCCGCAAGTACTGGACTAACAACACCTGGGAAGACCACATTCTGCGTGGCCAGAATAACGGCTTCAAGGCTTTGATATTTGATGAGTTGGCTTCGCAGGATTACCGTATGGGTTTCCGTTACGGTGCGAACGCCCCCATTGGGCAGGATGGCTCTGAGCCGGCGATGACCGACGCTCAGAACTCTTACATTTACGGTAAGGACGGTAGGGGTGAAACCTCATTCGGTTACACCCAGATGTTCCTGCGCCCGAAGCTGACCCAGAACGATTTGCATCTGGGCGCTATCCCGGATTCCGGTACTCAGGCGAGCGCTCGTCGTGCCCTGCCCAGTAGCCGTTCGGCGGATTGGCGCTGGCGCACCAGTGCTAAGACCGCCTCCCGTAAAACCACCGAGATGAACACCTATGTTGAGGCCATCACCGAGGTCAATCACGGCAACGGCACCTCCAGCGTGTTTATTGGCGGCGACTTCGAGTACCTTGAGTCCTCTACCGGTGAGCATGTTGCGCAATCTAATATTGCTGCTTTTGACCCGGAAACCGGCGAGTTGCGCCGCGACTTCAAGCTGACTGTTAATGGTCAGGTGAAGGCTGTTGAGGCTCTGCCGAATAACCGTCTAGCGGTTGGTGGCGCCTTTACCCTGGTTAACGGTAAGAAGCATGAGAGCTTCGTCGTTGTTGATGCCACGACCGGTGAAATTGCCCCTGAATGGGCCCAGGTTAGAGTCGAAGATCGTATTCTCACCGAGCCCATGATGGTGAAGACCATCCATCGTCAGGGTGACTACGTATACATTGGTGGCACCTTTACCCACGTTTATGAAAGTGAAAAGGCGGGTGCTGCGTATTCACGCAATATTGCCCGTTTTAAGTTGGGCGAACCTTCTAACGGCGTGCCCGGTATTGTGAGTATAGACCGTAACTGGCGCCAGGTGTTCAACGGTACTGTCAACGGTATTAGCGCCTCCGCTGATAACTCTCACGTTTACGTCGCCGGTTACTTCACCTGGCTCAACGGCGGTCTTGCCTACCGCGTGGCTGATATTACTCAGAACATGCAGAAGGGTAGTCCGTGGGTGTACCAGCACTCTGAGATTCCTACCGGCGCTAATGTCTCTGATCTGCGTAGCGAAACCAAGATTTGGGGTTTCCAGTTCGACGTTCAGGATGCCGGTACCGGCGTCTGGGTGGGTGGTACTGAGCACCTTATTTCTCGTTACGACAAGGCATCCCTGAGCCCCACCTACACTGCAATTACCCGTGATGGTGGAGATTTCCAGGATTTGCATCTGAACGGCAACACCATTTATGGTGCCTGCCACTGCGGTGACTTCCTCTACCAGGATTCGCGTAATAAGCCGTTCCCGGTGAGCGGTTCAAGCGTGATTCATTCGATCAAGCTGGTTGCTGCGTTCGATAAGGACAGCGGTAAGATGCTGCCGGAGTTCTCCCCCGCTATTAAGGGTGACCACGGCTTCGGTATCTGGGAGTCTTTCGTTGATTCTAAGGGCACTCTGTGGGTTGGCGGCGATATTCACCGTTCGCTAGGTGTTCACGGCACCCAGGATACCGTCGGTTTTGCGCGCTTTGAGGCTCGCGATGTGACCCCTCCGGCTACCCCGCAGAACCTGAAGGTAGAGCTGAAGGACGATAAGGACGTTCTGACCTGGGACGCTGTGCAGGATACCGATAGTGTCCGCTACCAGATTCTGCGTGATGACCGAGTCATCGCTAGTACTTCGGGTACGAAGTTCGAGATTGACCACACCGATAACGCACGTTACTTTGTACGCGCTGCGGACAGCTCGGATAACTACTCTGCCTCCACTCCGGTTCAGGTAGCTCCGGTTCGCCCGACTCCTACCCCCACGGAGACCGCGACCGAGACTCCTACCGCTGATCCGACGGCAAGTGCTGATCCGACCGCTACTGCTGACCCCAGTGCTTCGGCAAGCGCTACCCCGAGTGCAGAAGCAACTACTGAGGCGCCGAAGGCCCAGGATCCGGACCCGAAGACTGAGGAGCCCAAGCCCGAGGACCCGAAGCCTGCCGATCCCAAGCCCGAGGACCCGAAGGAAGAGAATCCTAAGGACGAGGCCGCTAAGGACCAGATTGTTCTGCCCTACGCGTCCGAGTGGAAGTACATGGTCTCCAGTCAGGCTCCTAACCGTAAGTACGGTTGGAAGTACAACTTCCACTTCACCTTGGAAGATATCGCGCAGGAAGCATGGCAGACCGGCAAGACCCCGATTGGTGTCGGCACCGGTAACCTCAACACCTCCGTTCATGTTCCGCTTGTGCGTAACCGCCAAAATATCTACGCCTACACCACCATCCAGCTCACTCGTGAGCAGGCGAGCCGCGACCTGGTGCTGACCACCTACGCGGATGACGCTATTGCGGTGGGTGTCAACGGGGAAGAGGTTGGCCGTTCCAACTTCAACATCAGGGGCAAACTGTGGAATAGCGCGGTTGCATCGAGCTCGATTGATACCGCTAAGGCTCAGAAGACTCCGGTGACCTTCACCGTTCCGGCGTCCAAGCTGAAGGTTGGCGAGAACCTCATCGCAGTTGAGGTTCACCCGGGCATTAGTCGACGTAACGTTCGCCCGAATGTAAGCTTCGACCTGCAGGCAACTGCTAAGGCGCCGGTTGCTGAGCAGCCCATGGTCGATAACGCGAACAACGCGGCAGCCGACCGGGGCGAGCGACGCATCGTCAATAACGGAGTCGGAACCCGCGTTCCGATGCAGGCTCGAAGGAACTAATACCTTCTAGACAATCTCAGCTAAATGGGGTTTGATTTTCTGAATGATTCAGGAAATCAAACCCCATTTGCGTGTGCTACCCGTTTTTCTGTGTTTTTTGCATCATTTATTCCTGTTATTTGTGTTTCTGTTATGTGTATCTCAGCACAATGTTCAGATATGAATTCTAAAACCATAATTCACAGGATGAAGGCGTCGATACCCCCGGTTTGTTAGGCTCCTACCCTGCTCGCAGAAACCCGCCAATCTGCACTATAGAGCATTGTCAGCGGCTTTTTGCGACACAATTGTTGACCCTGACCACACGCCCCCTGTCGCACTTTATCTCGTTGTAAAATATCTATATAGTGGTGTATGTGAAAAAGGGACCAACCACCTCTTTTTTCGCGTGCGGGACTTCCGGACTTTCTCGCAACCGCCCCGAAAGGGAGTAATTCACTCTCCTTCACTCCTCTCACCGATTAAAAGGAATGTGCATGTCCACCTCTGAGGCACCTCACACCCCAAACTCCGCGCCCGCATCGGGATTTTCTGCGAAGTTTTCTCACACCCTGCGCTCTCTTGAAGCAGCGCAGAAGCCTGGCATTGGCGTTCCCGCCTACACCCGCTGGGTCAACCGCCGAGTAGCACGCTACTTCGCTGCGGCAGCTGTCGCACTGGGCATCACCCCCAACGGCGTCACCGCTATTTCCGCCGCATGTTCCGCAGCAGGCCTCGTCGTTCTGATTACGTGCCCGCCCAGCGTTGGTGTAGGTATCTGCGTTGCACTACTCTTCGCCCTCGGTTACGGCCTGGACTCTGCTGACGGTCAGGTTGCTCGCGTGACCGGTGCGTCCTCCCCCGCCGGTGAGTGGCTCGACCATGTGGTCGATTCCATCCGTGTGCCCTCGGTGCACATGGCAACTCTGCTCTCTTTCCTGCTGTACCCGGCACACTATTCCTTCACCGGCTCTAGCGCTTTCAACGGCTGGATCATTGCGATGCCCATGATTTTCACCGCTCTGACCGCCGGTCACTTCATGAGCCAGATTCTGGCTGAACAGCTGCGCAACAACCGCAAGACCGCAGCACCGCCCACCGGTGGCCCCCTGCGCTCCTTCATCAACCTGCACATGGACGCTGGCACCCTCTGCTGGATTTACATTTTTGTTGGCTTCGGCCCCGTATTCGTCATCGTCTACGCGCTGCTTCTGCTGGCTAATGCCGCAACCGTCCTGCTGTCCATGCGTCGCAAGTACGTTAGCCTCGCGACCCCCGCTGAGTAAGGAGAATCCCAATGATGCACTTCACCTCTCGCAACCCTGCTGTTTCCGCCGTTATCGCGACCAACGGCAAGCGCCCCGAGCTGCTGCGCGTGGCTGTCCGCTCTATCCTTGAGCAGAGCTACCGCGGTTTCGTTGAAGTTGTTGTCGTCTTTGACCGTGTTGAGCCCGACCGCCTCGAGGATATTGAGGTCGGCGAAAACCGTGCCCTGAAGATTGTCTCCAATACCCGTTCCGGCGGTCTGGCTGGCGGCCGCAATAGCGGCATCATCGCCTCCAGTGGTGAGATGATTGGCTTCTGCGATGATGACGACTACTGGATGCCTTCCAAGCTCACCCAGCAGGTTGCTCTCTGGCGCGAAAACCCCGAAGCAGCCGCTATCTCTTCGGGTATTACCGTGCGTTCCGGCGGTCAGGACATCGTGCGCCTGGCGCCCGAGCGCGCGACCTTCGCTGACTTCCTGCGTTCGCGCATTACCGAAATTCACCCCTCCGCAATGCTGTACTCCCGCGAGGATCTGCTCGGCGTTGACGGTCAGCCCGCCCGCATCGGTCTGGTCGATGAGGAGTTGCCCGCCGCCTACGGTGAAGACTACGACCTGCTGCTACGCGCAACCCGCCACGGCGATGTGCTGAGCGTGCCCGAGCCGCTGATTCTGGTGCTCTGGGACCGTCCTTCCTTCTTCTCTGGCAAGTGGCAGTCCATGGTTGACGGTCTGAGCTACATTCTGCGTAAGTTCCCCGAATTTGAGCAGGACCCCAAGGGCCTGGCACGTATTGCCGGTCAGATTGCGTACGCTCAGGCGTCTTTGGGCAACAACAAGGAGGCGCGCGCGTACGCTCGCTCCGCTCTGCGCCGTGACCCCAAGCAGCTTCGTGCTTGGGCAGCATACGTTGTATCCACCGGCATTATTAAGCCCGCTACGCTTCTTGATCTCGTCCAGAAGACCGGTCGAGGTCTCTAACCAGGTATCGCACAGACATGGTTTCCTCTTCCGTTCTTTCTCATCCGGGTGCTTCGCCTGTTGCGCTGAAGGATTCCGCAGGGTCGGCTAGTACGCCGCCCAGCGGTATTCTGCGTGCCCGCGCGCGCATCCGTCCGATGTCGACAGCGCAGAAGAAGCTCCCCGCATGGCCTCTGCTGGCGTTGCTGTATGGCTTCCCGGCGCTGTGGGCTCTGGGGCTGCTTCAGATTGCGCCGCTGGTACTGGCAGCGATCATGCTTTTTTACCTCATCATTCGAGGTAATGTGCGTGTGCCCGGTTCCCTGTGGGTGTGGGGCGCATTCTGCGTATGGGTTGTTGTTGCGGCACTTGCTCTGACCCGTTCCACCGACATGATTGGTTGGGGTCTGCGCTTTGTGAACATTCTCAGCGCCGGCATTTACGCCCTGTACTACTACAACGCGCGCTCCTCTATTAGCCTCAACAGGTTGTTGGGTGGTCTGGCGACTCTGTGGGTGACCCTCATTGTACTGGGTTATGGCGGCGTTCTCTTCCCCGAGTTCCGTCTGCGTACCCCGATGAGCTTCATCATGCCTTCTGGTTTCATGCAGAACCCGCTGGTGCGTGACTATATGCTTCCTCCTCTGGCGGAGGTTCAGCGCCCGTGGGGTGCACCTGAGGCGTATATTCGCCCCTCCGCACCGTTCCCCTACGCGAATAGTTGGGGTCTGGCGTACACCCTGCTCACCCCGGTGATGCTGGCGTGCCTGTTGCGTCTGCGTTCCATCTGGCTGCGCGTTGCGTTGCTCATCGGTATGGCTCTTTCTACTGTTCCGGCAATTGCGACTAGTAACCGCGGCATGTTTATTGGTCTGGGTATTAGCGCAGCATATGTTTTGCTGCGTCAGTTCCTGGCAGCTAATTGGCGTGCTGTAGGCATGGGTGTTGCAGCGATTGCGGCTGTCATCGTGGCACTTTTCGCTTCGGGTACTGTGGACAATATTCTGGGCCGTCAGGATTACTCTGACTCGACCGGCGGTCGTGCGGCGCTCTACCGTGCTACCTGGAATGCGACCTTGGAGTCCCCGATTATCGGTTATGGCACTCCGCGCATGGAACCGAGCATTGGTGTGTCGATGGGTACCCAGGGTTACCTGTGGACTTTGATGTTCTGCTTCGGTTTCGTAGGTCTGGCACTATTCGCACTCTTCATGATGTGCACTGTGGCAAGCGGCGCACGAGTGAAGACCTCCTCCGGGTACTGGTTGCATAGTGTGCCGATGGCGTGCTGCGTTGTCTTTATTTTCTACAGCTTCGATATTGCTCAGCTGACGATTCTGATGCTCGCTTCGATGGCGTGCATGCGTTCCATTCGGGATGGTGAGGGGCTATGACGAAGGATCAGTCCCCTCGTGGTTTAGATACCGCTTCGGTTTCGTCTTTTGATGATGCGTATTCGATGGGTGGTCATCCTAGCCGTCGTGCGCGTCTGCGTGAGAGCGGCGAGTATGTGGATCCGGTAGTGGAACAGTCTGATTCTCAGGCAGAGTCTTCTGCTGATGAGTTTGCTCCCACGGTGGATGACATCCGTTCCGGTCGTTTTCCTGCGACCACGGCGCTGTCGATTGTGCCTCCCGCTCAGGGCTTTGCTCCTGAGAAGTCGCTCTCCGATTCTTTGGAAGCGAGTTCTTCGGGTACTTCGACTGCTGGTTCTTCGGAGGCAAGCTCTGCCACTGTGGTGGGCGCTCATCTGCCCGGTTCTCGCAGGACGGCATCAGCTACTGTTGAGTCTGCCGATTCGAAGGCACAGACCGATAGTGCCTCAGCGAAGGATGCTCCAGCGAAGAAGGCTCCTACGAAGGGTAAGCAGCCCAGCCTCGCGAAGAGCGGTTCTCTCGCTTCTCTGTGCGTGATGTACGGTGCCGGTATCGCGTTCGTGACCACGATGGTGGTGTCGAATGGTATTGGTGCTGAGGGTTCGGGCGAGTTTTTCCGTCTGATGGCGTTGTTCGCGATTGCGATTTCGCTGGTGACCTTCGGCGCGGATACGGGTCTAGTTCGTACGATGAGCGCTCAGCGTGCGCTGGGTCGTTACGGCGTGTTGCCGCAGCTGATTCGGTACGGTCTGATTCCTGCGCTGATGACTTCGGTGCTTCTGGTGGCGGGTGTGTACATCTACACCGAGGTTGTGCCGATGGCTCCTGAATATCAGTCGGCTATGCGCGTCAGTTCGGCTTTCGTTCTGGTTGCGGCGCTGATGACGGTGTTCTTCGGCGCGCTGCGTGGTCTGCACCGAGTGGTGACCTTTACGGTCTTGCAGAATGTTCTGCTTCCTACTCTGCGTTTTGCGGCTGTGGGTTTGGTGGTTCTGTTCTCGGGCCAGCTCATGGATCTGGTGTATGCATGGACTGTTCCGGTGGCAATTACTGCGGTGGTTGCTTTGTGGCTTTTGGAGCGGGCGTTCCCCAACGAGGAGCATGTGGAGGTTCTTCCTTCTGAGGATTCTCCGACTGAGACGTTCCGTTCGTTCTGGGGTTTCAGCTCTGCACGCGGTGTCGCTACCGTTGTGGAGACGATCCTGGAGTGGATTGACGTGCTGGTGGTGACGGCGTTCTTGGGTGCCGCTGCCGGTGGTATCTATGGTGCTGTGAACCGTTGTGTTCGTGTGGGCACCATGATTGAACACACCGGTCGTGTGGTGACTGGCCCGTCGATTAGTGCGGCGTTGGCGACCCGTCAGCTGGACCGTGCTCGAGAGATTTTCTTGTCGACCACTCGTGTATTGACTGCTCTGTCGTGGCCGTTCTACCTCTCCCTGGCGTTCTTTGGTCCCGTGCTGTTGCATTTCTTCGGTAAGGGCTTTGAGGCTGGCGCCGGTATCCTCTGGGTGATTTGCCCGGCGGCGATGCTGTCGATGAGTGCCGGTGGCGTGCAGTCTGTTCTGCTGATGAGCGGTAAGAGCCGCTGGCAGCTGTTGAACAAGCTCTCCTCGCTGGTGGTGGCTGTGACTTTGAACTTCACGCTGGTTCCGGTTTGGGGCCTGTACGGTGCAGTGACGGCGTGGGCATCGGCTCTGCTGATTGATACCTTCCTGGCGAGCTACCAGGTATTCCGTTTGGTGGGTATTCGCGCTTCGGTCCGTGAGATGGCTCCTTCGCTCTTCTTGGGCGCGGCTGTTCCGACGGCGTGTGCTCTAGCGTCTTTGGCCGTTTTGGGTCAGAGCGTGCTGGGTGTCATCGTGTACGTGGTGCTGCTGGTGCCGGTGTACGGTGCGGTGCTGTTCCGCTTCCGCAAGGCACTCGGCATTGAGCGTTTCCTTTCCGCCCGCCGAGCGAAGTCTTAGCCTTCCGCTTCTTCTACGTTTTTCTCCGATATTTAGTGTCCGTTTCTCTTCCTCAAGGATGTCCTCATGGATAACACCTCTCATTCCTCCTCGGTTACCCTTGGCAGCCAGGTACGTCGCATTTTCCGACACCGTCTGCTGATTCTGCTGTCAGTCGTGGTCTTCGCTGCGGCGGGTGCCGCCTACGGCTACATGACCAATAGCAAGTACACTTCTAAGGCTTCGCTGGTTGTTTACCCGCTGGTGGTTGATCCCGCCGGTACCGGTAGCGCTAACTCCGCGAAGGTAGATATTGCGACCGAGTCTCGCGTTGCGTCCTCTCGTGAGGTTGCGCAGAACGCCGCGAAGTCTCTGATTGCTAATGGCGATACCCTTTCTGAGGCTCAGCTGACCAGCCGCCTGATGAACTCCGTCAAGGTGACTGGCACCTCCCAGACTGCTGTGCTGGATATTGAGGTAACCCGCCCCAACGGCACGGAGGCTGCACGTTACGCTAACGCTATGGCAAACGCGTACCTGCAGGTTCGTTCCGAGTCTCTGAAGAGCAGCGTTGATTCCGCTCTGCACCAGATTGATGAGCAGATTTCTGGCCTCGAGGGTGATAACAACCGTGCGGCTCTGCTCTCTCAGTTGCAGGATCGTCGTGCTCAGATTCAGCTGACTTCTACTACCGGTGGCCGCGTGATGAGCGAGGCTCAGGTTCCTTCTTCTTCCTCGGCTCTTGGCCCGGTGAAGATGGGTATTGTTGGTGCTGTTGCAGGTCTGCTGATTGGTGCCGTACTGGCTTACGGTCGTGACCGTACCATGCGTCACGTTGGTTACGCTGATCGTCTGGAAGATGCTGGCATCCCCGTTCACGAGCTGGGTTCCACCTCTGAGGCGAATGACGCGTTCATGCTGCTGCGCACCATGGGTGCTCCCGACGGCGATGTGAAGAGCGCTGGTGCTTCCGGCGTTGTCATTCTGCCCGGTACTGACCGCGGTGTTGAGCACCTGTACCAGATGCTGCAGCGTGTTCTGCCTACCGAGTACGCACGTTTCACCGATTACGCTTCGGTTCGTGACGCTCTGACCCGCCACACCCCCGAGTCGCTGGTTGAGAAGAGCGAGACTCCTCTGGTGATTAGCCTGAGCACCGCTACTCCCCTGTCGACCCAGCTGCGTTTTGTTCAGGCTGGCGGCGTGGCTCTGGTTCCGGTGACTGCGGCTACTTCTCTGCTGCAGGTTCGTGAGCTTTTCGCTCAGCTGGATCAGCTTGAGGGCGTGAACGCTCTGGCTGTGTTCCTGGATCGCGAGTAATCAGACCGCGAGTACTCGGGGTTCTGTTGATGGATGCCTCGCCTCTGTGCGGGTTCGTCCTTCGTCCTTGAGCTTAGGGTGCGGTGGTACCTGCTGAGGTGGATCTATTGTGATAGGTCTGTTGATGCCGGTTCCGCCGGGCCCGTCAGCTCACCCTTATCTTCTCTTCTTATTTTTCTCTTGTATTGGGGCTTTAGGAGAACACTATGACTGAGTCAACTTCCTCTCAGGCACCGAAGAAGAAGCTTCTGCTGGTTTCTAGCAGTGGCGGACACTTGAAGCATCTGACAGCTACTTCTGCTGCGTGGCAGGATTATGACCGCGTGTGGGTTAGCTTTAAGCAGCCCGATGTTGAATCTTCTCTCGCTGATGAGAAGACCTATTGGGCGTATTACCCGACCACCCGAAATATTAAGAACGCTATTCGTAATCTGTTCTTGGCATTTCGTATTTTCCCGAAGGAATGTCCGGATGCGGTTGTTTCTGCGGGTGCAGGTGTTGCTGTTCCTTTCTTTGTTGCAGCTAAACTTTTTGGCGTAAAGACTCTTTATATTGAGTGTTTTGACCGCCCGACTCTGCCGACGATGACCGGCAAGATGTTGTACACCTTTGCTGATCGAATTATTGTTCAGAGCGAGGAACAGCAGAAGAATTTCCCTGATTCTCGTGTGATTCATCCCATTTTCTAAGAGTGATGAATTTATCCTGAAAATAGCGTCCTCGCGTGTGCTGAGGGCGTTATTTTCAGGGTATAGTATTTATTAATACATACAGATACGCATAAGTCGTGCGCTCCACTGTGGACTCACCATCCAAGCGAACTAACCACTCGCCAGAGAAGCGTATGCGGAGATTACTCACCATTTTCTCCGGCACGACGCCGCCGCGTATACCAATGATGCCCTCCGGATTTTTTGCGTCAGGTATACGGGGTTACTACCGATAAATACATAGAGAGGAATAGGCGATGTCTATTCAGAACTTCCCCCACGTCAGCGTTGATACTTCCAAGTTCGACCTGCCCGTATTTACCCCTGCCGTCGCGCCCGTTCGTATTCCTACCAAGACTTACGATTTGGTGGTGTCCCTCGGCACCGACGTTCACACTTTTGATCGTCTTCTGCGTTGGGTTGAGGCTTATCTTGAAGCTCACCCCGAGGTCACCTGCCTCGTGCAGCATGGTCACACTGCGCCCATTAAGCACGCAGACAACCTCAAGCTTCTTCCCGCCTCCGAACTGCTGGACTACTACGCAACCGCGCGCGTAGTGCTGGTTCAGGGCGGCCCCGGCTCCATCCAGGATGCACGTCGCACCGGCGCTCTGCCCCTGGCTGTTCCGCGCCGCGCAGAGTTCGACGAGGTCGTTGACAACCACCAGGTCCCCTTCACCACTCTGATGGAGAAGCGCGGCCACGCTGTTGTTGTTGAGAGCCGCGAAGACCTTTTCGCTAAGCTGGATCTTGCTCTGACGAACCCCTCCCTGTTCCGCACCGCTGAGCCGTACGTATCCACCCCGGAGATTTCTGCCGCACAGCTGAGCGAGGAACTGCAGGATCTGCTTGCTGGCAAGACCCACCGTAAGGATTCCTTCTGGGGTCGCCTGAAGCAGGCTGCTCGCGCACACCGTGCGGGTAAGGCTGAGATGGCTCGCATCGACGCGATGGCTCCCAGCGCCTAAAAAGCTTTAGCTTTCTAAATCCCGCATCCTTAGTGATGCGATGTGGGAGCCGCCCGAAGGTGTTTCCCTCATTTTTAGACCGGCATGCGAATCCTCCAACCACCCTGTGAGAGGCTGTGGATGTTTTCCCTTGTTCACGGCATATTCTCAGGTGGATTCGCGTCTTTACATTGGTTGCGAAACCCCGCGCACCGTATCCTTAGAAGGGATAATGCGCGGGGTTTTCGCGCACTACGAAAGGAACAATTATGGCAGTTCAGGAATCGACCGTTATCAACGCAAACGTTGAGCAGGTTATCGAGGCATTCTCCAGCGAGGACTTCGCACGCTTCGTCTGCTCCGAGGTTGGCGTTGAATTCGGCAGCTTCTCCGTTTCCGGTGACACCTCCGCAGAGTTCACCGCAACCACCGAACGTACCGTGCCCGCTGAGCGCGTGCCGGACATCGCTCGTAAGTTCGTCGGCAACGGCGTAGCTATGACCCAGGTGGACACCGTAAGTGCACCGGCTGCTGACGGCTCCCGCACCGTCTCTACCGAGGTGAAGGTTAACGGCGTGCCCGTGTCCGCTCAGGCTACCCAGCACCTGATTCCCGAGGGTGACAAGACCCGTCTGGACGTCAACGGCGAGGTTTCCTGCTCCATCCCGCTGGTGGGCAAGAAGATTGCAGCCGCTGCTGAGCCGCAGGTTGGCCGCGTGCTGAAGGTTCTGGGCACCTCCGCTGAGAAGTGGCTGGCACAGCGCTAAAGCCTATTTAGACGCTCACCTTTGAGGTGTAGCTGATATACGGCTAGATACGCCAAGATACAGAGGATCCCCGTCGTAAGTAATTACGGCGGGGATCCTCTGTTCTTTATGGGTCTCTACGAGCTCTAGAGCCCTGATAAGGACGTATGAGCATTAGGAGGCGACAGCGTTAGGAAGCGACAATCGCCTCGGAGTATTCGCGCTCACCGAGCAGTTCGGCGAAGCGGCGCATCTCTACGCGCAGGTCGTGCTCTGCTTCGAGCAGGTCAACGACCTTGCGCAGCTTGGTGCTGGAGGTGTGCTCGGTGTAGGGGAAGTAGTGTACTTCCACGCCAACCTCTGCGAAGCGTGCTTCCAGGGCGTTACCCTTGTCAGTGCCCTTCCAGTCGTCGCCTTTGAAGAAGACATTGAAGGGCTTCTGCTTCCAGGTTTCGAGCTTGTCGGGGGTGGTTTCGACGTGCACTTCGTCCACGTAGTCGATGTGGCTGACGATGGCGGCACGCTCTTCGATGGGGATGACGGGGCGGCGGCCCTTGGTCACTTCCAGAACGTCATCGTGCACGACGCCTGCAATGAGGTAGTCGCAGTTTTCCTTGGCCTTGCGGAGAATCTCGAGGTGGCCGTAGTGGAAAAGGTCGTAGGCGCCTGCGGCGTAGCCAATAATCATGGGGCTTCCTTGTGGTTGGTAGCGGCGATGGGTATTCCGGTGTGGTTGAGGTACCAGAGGGGTGAGAAACATATCCGCGGTCTGGGGTGAGAGCCTAAGAATAAGTGAAGAATGTGCAATATTGAGAAAATATTTTCTTATTATTGCCCTATTTCTTCTCGCTGTCATCTCAGAGTGTGCGGGTCCGAAAAGAGTTTCTCGAGGGTGCTGGTTGGGCGCCCTTCGTCCTTTTATTTTACCAGTCACCTTTTTGGAGGAAAAAGAGAAAGATATAAAAATGAGGCGGACACAGTGTAGTATCCGCCTCATATTTTCTATACGTCGCTTGAAATCAAAGAAAGCTTATATAGATAAACAATTAACCGCTAGATTTTAGCGAAGAGTTTTAGCCAGTATTTTCTGCACGCTTTGACCGCATATGCTTACGTTCTTGTGCAATATTTTAGGTTCAGTAGCCATTCGGTATTTTCGATTGGCGTTCAAATACTAGCTACTCCCCCACCGGTTCAGCCTACCTTCTCAGCAAAGGTTTAGTTCTTCGCAGTTGCTTCCTTAGTGGCTTCCTCAACGGCAACCCAGGAGAGCATCGCGCACTTCACGCGCGCCATGAACTTCGAAACACCGGAGAATGCAGCCATATCGCCGTACTCTTCTTCGTCCAGGGTCACCTTGCCGCGCGAGCGCAGCATCTCGCGGAACGCATCCACGTGGCGCTGAAGCTCGGAGGTCGTCATGCCAGGAGCCATTTCAGAGAGCACAGAAGCGGCAGCCATGGAGATAGAGCAACCGTCGCCTTCCCAAGAGATCGACTCGATGGTCTTCTCGCCATCCTTCAGTTCATCAGAGAGCACCACACGCAGGTTGATTTCGTCACCGCAGGTGGGGTTGTACTGGTGGTTATCGGCACTTGCGTGACCGGCGGGTACCTCTACGAGGTGCTCGCCGCTACGCTGCTTAGAATGCTCCAGAATAATTTCCTGGTACAGGGATTCAAGAGACACAGTGTTCTTCTTCCGTCAGTTGGTATGTCTGAAAATTCGGGGCGTTAGCGTCTAACATGCCTGTTTTAGAGGCCGAAGTAGGGGCGTACCTCGGCGAGTGCCTTCAGGAAAGCGTCCACATCTTCGGTGGTGTTGTAGATGTAGGTGGAGGCGCGGGTCGAGGCAGTCACGCCGGCGCAGCGGTGTAGCGGCTGGGCGCAGTGGTGACCCACGCGCACGGCGATGCCCTGAGTGTCGAGTAGCTGACCCACATCGTGCGGGTGTACACCCTCGATGGCGAGAGCGACCAGGCCGGCACGCTTGGTGGGATCGGTGGGGCCAAGCAGTCGCACGCCTTCAATCTTCTGAACGCCCTCAACGAGGCGAGCGCCCAGTTCGTGTTCCCACGCCTCAACGTTCTCCATGCCCAAGTGCTGCAGGTAGCACACAGCAGCAGCGAAAGCGACCGCCTGCGAGACACGCTGGGTGCCGGCCTCAAACTTGATGGGGGCGGGCATGTACTCGGCGTCCTGCAGACCCACACGGGTAATCATGGAGCCGCCGGTCAGGAAGGGCGGCAGGGCGTTCAGCAGCTCTGCGCGGCCGTAGAGGGCGCCAATACCGGTGGGTGCCAGCATCTTGTGGCCGGAGAACGCCGCAAAGTCGACGTCCAGGGCGTGGAAGTCTACGGGCATGTGCGGCACGGACTGGCAGGCGTCCAGTACAACGATTGCGCCGTGCTTACGAGCCATAGCAACCATGCGGGGCACATCAGTAATTGCGCCAGTCACGTTCGAGACGTGGGTGAACGCCACGATGCGGGTCTTCTCGTTGATGATGCCCTCGGCTGCCTCGTAGTCGAGCTGACCGTCCTCGGTGGAGGGGATGTGGCGCAGGGTTGCGCCGGTTCGCTGAGCAAGAATCTGCCAGGGAATGAGGTTCGCGTGGTGCTCAATCTCGGTGGTGACAATTTCGTCGCCAGGGCCCAGTGCGAAACGCTCAGCAGCCGGACCGCCGATACCCTGAGAGGCGTTGCCAATGGAGTAGGCGACCAGGTTCAGCGCCTCGGTTGCATTAGAGGTCCACACGAGCTCTTCATCAGTGGCGCCAACGAAGTTCGCAACGGTGATGCGCGCGTCCTCGAACAGGTCGGTTGCCTCAACCGCGAGGGTGTGTGCGCCACGGTGTACAGCAGAGTTAGCGTGCAGGTAGAAGTTACGTTCAGCGTCGAGCACCTGAAGCGGTTTCTGACTGGTCGCCCCCGAATCCAGGTAGACCAAGGGGTGCCCGTTGACCTCAGTGTTGAGGATCGGGAAATCCTGGCGAAGCTGGCGTACGAGGTCGTCGCTCAGCGGGGTGTTGGCGGGGGTGGAGTATTCAGCCACGGGTACCTTCTTCTCTCGCTCATACGCTCCACGGGTCGGGTATTTTCCCGTCGTGGAGCGTATAACGTCATTCTTTTCTAGCTTATTCCCTCACCGGGCTCTTGCATAGTTAGGTAGAGCCTAGTTCACACATCGACCCACACCATGCATTGCCCAGTTCAGCGCATGCCCAGTGCGGTCTTATGCTTAGGAGCCTGCGCCGTGGTAGCGCTGCTGGGTTGCCAGCAGGCCTTCCTTCACGAGCATCATGGTTGCGTCTGCAGCGTTCGAGATGAGGAAGGGCAGGTCCTTCGCTTCGGTGCTGCTGAAGGGCTTGAGCACGAAGTCTGCGGTGTCCATGCGTCCGGGAGGTCGACCGATGCCGGTGCGCACACGGTAGTAGTCTTTGGTGCCCAGTGCCTTGGTGATATCGCGCAGACCGTTATGGCCGCCTTCTCCCCCACCAATCTTGAGTTTAATGGTGTCGAAGGGGATATCGAGTTCATCGTGCACAACGATGATGTGGTCGGGGTCAATACCGTAGAACTTGGCGATGGCGCTGACCGGGCCGCCTGAGGTGTTCATGTAGCCGAGGGACTTCATGAGAACGGCCTTGGGGCCGCCGAAGCCGAGGCGCCCCTCCACCACAACCGCGGAGGCCTTGGAATGCTTCTTGAAGCTGCCGCCAACTTCCTTGGCGAGCTCGTCCAGAACCATCTGACCAATATTGTGGCGGGTTTTCTCGTACTCCGGGCCCGGGTTCCCCAGACCAACAATGAGCCACGCATCAGACATATCTTCGCCCTTTCCACGGCGCTGTAAAAGGTTTTTTAGAAAATTCATGGACTACACCATTCTATGAGTATGGCCCGCTACCACCTCAGAAGAGAGGTAGCGGCGGGCCATCCACAGATCACTGTTGCGCTAGGCGCAGGGCGCGGTCTTAGTGCTTTGAGTTATCTGAGTCGTGAGCTTCGCCAGCCTAATCTGATTCCTCGGAAGCTTCAACGATGTCACCCTCGGGTGCGTTTTCGCCTTCTTCACCGGGCTCGGGAACGTCGAGTTCCTCGGGCTCAGAAACGTTAACGATCAGCAGTTCAGCGTCTGCAACCAGGGTTACGCCTGAGGGCAGTTCAACATCTGATGCCAGAACGTGAGCGCCAGCTTCGCGGCCTTCGATGCTCACGGTCAAAGCTTCGGGTGCCTTCAGTGCGTCAGCTTCAACCAGAAGAACGGTTTCTTCCTGGTTAGCAACGGCGCCAACAGCGGGCTCGCCTTCAACGTGTACAGGAACCTCGATCTCAACGCGCTCGCCGCGCTTAACGGTCAGCAGGTCGATGTGCTGCAGTTCGGGGCGGATTGCGTGACGCTGGATGTCCTTGATCATTGCGAGGTGTGATTCACCTTCGATGTCGAGGTCGAGGATAGCGTTGGGGACGCGGGCAGCCAGGGTGGTTGCGTGGCCGGGGAGTACTACGTGCTTGGGCTCTTCGCCGTGGCCGTAGATGACGGCGGGGATGTCGCCTGCCATGCGGATGCGGCGCGCGTAGCCCTTGCCGAAGTCGCTACGTACGGTAGCTGAAATTTTGATGGTATCTGACATGAGTCGTCCATCCTTTCTTGGTTAGAAGTGATGCGCCAAGTGGAATAGGGACTGGCGCCAGAAATCTCTTTCCAACCAGCCACCGTCAGTTACGGACCTACACGTTTCGTGTATTCCACCGCCTTGGCCAAGACAATATTGTACAGGTTCCCGGCTCTTCTTCAAGGGCCGGGAACCTGTGATATGGCGCTTTTCACGCCTTTTATGCTGTTATCAGCAGATATAGGACCAAATCCTAGAGGATTAGGAACCCATTTCTGCAAGGTAGGCGGCGAGCGCCTCGCGGTGATTGCGCGGGGTGAAGCCCGTAGCAATCAGCTTGGACAGGTCCATTGCCGAGTTCGTCGGACGGTGAGCGAAGAGCTCAGCGTTGGCGAAGTATTCCTCGGTGGTGGTGTCGCTGACGCGTGCCGGGTCGTGGCCGGTGCCCTCGTACACTGCACGAGCGAACTGTGCCCAGTTGATGACCTCACCGGTGTTCGACACGTTGTAGGTGCCGTATTCAGCGCCGGAGAAGAGCAGGTGCAGGGCAGCTGCTGCCAGGTCCTGGGTGAAGGTCGGGCGACCCCACTGGTCGGCGACCACGGACGGGTCAATGCCGCGCTCAGCCAGGGATGCCATGGTACCCACAAAGTTCTTGCCGGCACCAACAACCCAGCTGGTGCGCAGGGTGTAGTGCTTACGCCATGCGGCGGCGGCAACCTCACCGGCAGCCTTGGATGCGCCGTAGACACTCAGCGGTGCCAGGGGGTAATCCTCCGGGTATTCCTCGCCCAGAGGCAAGGAACCGTCAAAGACGTAGTCGGTGGATACGTGAACCAGCGGCAGGTTAGCTTCTTCACAGATGGAGGCAAGAGCGCTCACGCCCAGAGCGTTAGCTGCCCAGGCGTCGCGGCGACTCTCGGGGGTTTCTGCCTGATCCACTGCGGTGTACGCTGCAGCGTTAATGACCGCGCGGAAGGAGCGCCAGCGGAATGCGTCACGCCACTGCTCGGGCTTGCCCAGGTCGAGGCGGTCGCGATCCACAGCCAGGAAGGGTACGTTCTGCTCGGTGAGCTGGCGAACCAGCTCGGTGCCGAGCTGACCGCCAGCGCCAATAATCAGGATTGGGTCGGCTTCCAGGGGCTTGACCTCGTTCAGACGCGGGTGGTTACGGTCCTTCTCGGAGAGCTCTGCCTTCGCCAGGTCGATAGGCCAGTCGATTGCGACGGTCTCATCGGCAAGGTTCAGGAAGCTGTAGCCGGATACTGCATCCGCCGACCAGTGGTCGTTCACCAGGTAGGTGTAGGCGGTGTTCTCTTCCAGGGTCTGGAAGGAGTTACCCACGCCGCGAGGCACGAAGATTGCGGTGTCCGGGCCCAGCTCCACAGTGACGACCTTACCGAAGGACTCGCCAGCACGCAGGTCAACCCACGCACCGAAGATACGGCCGGTCGCAACAGAAACGTACTTATCCCACGGCTCGGCGTGGATACCGCGGGTGGTACCTACCGAAGCATTGAACGAGATGTTGTTCTGCACGGGGTTGAAGTCGGGCAGACCGGCTGCGACCATCTTCTCGCGCTGCCAATTTTCCTTGAACCAGCCGCGGTTATCGCCGTGAACCGGCAGGTCAATGATGAGCAGGCCGGGAATCTCGGTTTCAGTAACCTTCAATTCCTTGGTCATTACTGGCCAGCCTTTGCGTACTTTGCCTCAACCTCAGCCTTCAGGGGCTCCCACCAGCCGCGGTTGTCGGTGTACCACTTAATGGTGTCGGCAAGACCGGATTCGAAGTCGGTGAACTTCGGCTCCCAGCCGAGCTCTGCACGCAGGCGGCTACCGTCGATTGCGTAGCGCAGGTCGTGACCGGGGCGGTCAACCACGTGCTCGAAGTCGTTCTCGTCCTTGCCCATAAGACGCAGGATGGTGCGCAGAACGGTGATGTTGTTCTCTTCGCCGTCTGCACCGATGAGGTAGGTTTCACCAATCTTGCCCTGCTCCAGGATGCGCAACACAGCAGAAGAGTGGTCGGATGCGTGAATCCAGTCACGAACGTTCAGGCCCTCGCCGTACAGCTTCGGGGTCAGACCCGAGAGGATGTTAGTGATTTGGCGGGGAATGAACTTCTCGATGTGCTGGTAGGGGCCGTAGTTGTTGGAGCAGTTAGAGATGGTTGCTTCAATACCGAAGGAGCGGACCCATGCGCGCACGAGCAGGTCGGAGCCTGCCTTGGTGGAGGAGTAAGGGGAAGAGGGGTTGTAGGGGGTGGTTTCGGTGAACTTTGCCGGATCGTCCAGCTCGAGGTCGCCGAAGACCTCGTCGGTGGAGATGTGGTGGTAGCGAGTGCCGTGCTTACGGACTGCTTCCAGAAGACTGAAAGTACCGATGAGGTTAGTGTGGATGAACGGTTCGGGGTTGGACAGGGAGTTGTCGTTGTGCGATTCCGCAGCGTAGTGGACAACAGCGTCTGCCTTGCCGACCAGTTCGTCGGCCAGCTCGCGGTCAGCGATGTCGCCTACGACGAGCTTGAAGCGGGATTCGGGAAGACCCTCCAAAGACGCAGCATTTGCGGCATAGGTCATCTTATCCAGCACAGTAATAGTGTGATCAGTGTTATCGATGAGGTGGTGAACAAAGTTCGAACCAATAAAACCGGCACCGCCGGTAACAAGAATGTGAGCCATACGGTAGATTTTACCTGGCTAAACAGTGATTTTTATGCCTCAACAACGAGATAAACATGACACAATAAGAAGTTATGAAGGGAATTATTCTTGCCGGCGGTACCGGAAGCCGTTTGCACCCTATCACTCAGGGTATTAGCAAGCAGCTCACTCCGGTCTATGACAAGCCGATGATTTACTACCCGCTGTCCACTCTCATGCTGGCGGGTATCCGCGATATTTTGATTATTACCACTCCTGCCGATCAGGAGCAGTTCCAGCGGCTGCTCGGTGACGGTTCCCGTTTCGGTATTAATCTCGAATACAAGGTGCAACCTTCCCCGGATGGTCTTGCACAGGCATTTATTCTGGGTGCCGATTTTATTGGTAACGACCCTGTAGCACTTGTGCTCGGTGACAATATCTTCTACGGCCCCGGTCTGGGCACTCAGCTTGCCACCTACGAGCAGAAGGACGGCGCAACCGTCTTCGCTTACCGGGTTGCTGATCCTCGCGCTTACGGTGTGGTGGAATTCGACGAGAACTTCAACGCACTGTCCATCGAAGAGAAGCCTGAGAACCCCAAGAGCGACTACGCTATTCCAGGTCTGTACTTCTACGACTCGAAGGTTGTAGAGTATGCACGTCAGATTAAGCCTTCTCCGCGCGGTGAGTTGGAAATCACTGACCTTAACCGCGTCTACCTGGAACAGGGTAAACTGAAGGTTGAGGTTCTACCTCGCGGCACTGCGTGGCTCGATACCGGAACCTTTGATTCACTCGCTGATGCCACTAACTTCATCCGCACTGTCCAGAGCCGTCAGGGTCTGTCGGTTGGTTGCCCGGAGGAAATTGCGTGGCGCCACGGTTGGCTCTCCGATGAGCAGTTGCGCGACATTGCTACCCCCCTCGTCAAGAGCGGTTACGGTAGCTACCTGCTCGGATTGCTCCGCTAATAAACACCAGGGGATTTCCGTATCCCTTCACCGCCTGCAACAACACTCCACTTTGCAGGTACACTAACTCAAACTTTCTGGAGTATTCTCACTACCATGACCATTTTGGAATTTTTCCGCACCACGAGGGCTAACCTCTGGCTGCTGATCATTGGCATCGTTGTCGGTGCCGCAGCGGGCTTCGGCTATGCCTCTCTCCAGCCGAAGGTCTACGCTGCATCGTCCTCGGGCTACGTGACCGTGGGCGAGTCCGGCACTGTGGATGTCCTCTCGGGTTCTTCCGCCGCTAAGGAACGCGCTCGCTCCTACGCAGCTATCGTCTCCTCCGAGGCCGTGGCACAGAAGATTAAGCAGAACAACCCCGAGCTCTCCCTGACCACCGGTCAGATTCGTGCGAGCCTCACCGCAACCGCAGGTGACAACGCTGCACTGATTACCGTGAGCGCGCAGGCTTCTTCCCCGAAGAACGCACAGCTGCTCGCTAACGGTGCACTGCAGGCTACTGCCGACTACATTAAGGAAATTGAGCAGAACCCCGGTAACGCTCAGGCACTGGTGAACGGCGAAAACACTGGCGCATCCCCCACCACCAGCAACACCGTCCGTGTGATTCCGCTGAACAACGCAAGCGTGAACCCGCCGCTGGTGGCTCCGAACTACCAGCAGAATGTACTCGTTGGTGCCGCTGCTGGCCTGGCGCTGGTGTACCTGGCTATCTTCCTGCGCCGCGCACTGGATCAGCGCATCCGCACCCGTGACGACGCTACCAAGGCAACCGGCGCAAGCATCCTGGGTGTTCTACCCGTCAGTGATGACCTGAGCGAAGAGAACATCGTTAACGGTGACACCGACGACCACATCGCTCAGGAGTCCATCCGTCAGCTGCGTACCAACCTGCGCTTCGTGAACGTTGACACTCCCCCTCGTTCGTTCATCGTCACCTCCGCGGTGCCCGGTGAAGGTAAGTCGACCGTGTCGCTGTCGCTGGCTCGTGCAATGGCTGACGCAGGTTCGCCCGTCATCCTCATTGACGCCGACCTCCGCCGCCCGACCGTGGCTAAGAAGCTGAAGCTCGACGCTAAGGTTGGTCTGACCCAGGTTCTGGCTGGCCAGGTTGAGATTGCTAACGCTGTACACCAGCTAGGCGATTCGAACCTCTTCGTCCTGCCCGCAGGCCGCATCCCCCCGAACCCCTCCGAGCTTCTGGGCTCGGATAAGATGCGCCAGCTGATCAACGAGCTCTCCGAAGAGTTCATCGTGGTCGTCGACGTTCCGCCGCTGCTGCCCGTGACCGATGCTTCGCTGCTCTCCCACTCGGTGGATGGCGTAATCCTCGTTGGTTCTATCGGTCGAAGCCACCGTGAGCAGATGACTGAGGCTGCAAGCACCCTGAAGAAGGTCAACGCTAACCTCTTCGGTATGGTTCTGAACCGTGCACCCCGTAAGGGCCTGGGTAACTCCTACTACGGCTTCGGTTACGCAAGCTCGTACGTCGGTTACTCCACCTACTACGGTTACAGCAAGGACGGCGACAAAAAGTCGTCGAAGAAGTCCTCGGCTAAGAAGTAATAACGTAATTAGCGCCCTAAATCATAGGGAGCGACTTAGGGCGGGATGGGCAGTATTTTCTGCCCATCCCGCCTTATACTTATCTGGTATACATGTGCACCGAAAGGCTATTGTGACCACTCACTCACCCAATACCCCGGAGCCGCAGACCACTCCTCTTGCGGCACGGATTCGGCTTGCGCACGCCTACTTCCAGCGGATTGCCGACATGCATTCCATCGATATTCTGCATGTCAAAGGCTACGCTTTCTCCCAGGAAATTTACCGCAAGGGCAGGTACAGCTCCGATGCCGACCTGCTCGTCCGTCCCTCTCACGTGGACCGCTTTGTAGAGATCCTTCTGGCAGATGGATGGCGTATCCAAGCCCACTTCGAAACAGGCTCTGTCTTCGAGCATGCAATGACGCTCTACCACGCTTCGTGGGGTCTGACTGATATTCATCGTTTCTTCCCCGGTCTAGGACGCCACGGCGACTATGAGAAGGCGTTTGACCGTATCTGGGCGGCGCGTAAGACCCGTATGATCGCTCACCGTCCCTGCGTTGTACCCAGCGATCTGGATGCGCGTCTTCTCGTGGTACTTCACCGTGCCCGCGCAGCGTCACGCTACAGCGCTGATATTAACTACTTGGTCTCTCTGCTCTCCTACAGTGATTGGGAGCGTCTGCGAGCCCGCGCGGAAGAACTTGACTCCTCCCTCGCATATAGCGCGGCCATGGGCGGCTTGGAGCAGTATCGTGGCGACCGCGACTACCTGCTGTGGCTGTCGGTCTCGCAGGACGTCTCCCACTATATTCAGTGGATCGGACGCCTGCAATCAGCAACGACCCTGCACGATAAGCTACGCACCCTCAAAAATATTTTCTTTGTGAATAAGGACCATTTGGCGATGCAGCTGGGACGCACCCCCACTAAGGCAGAGATACGTGCAAAGTTCTTTGAGCGTTTCGGAATCAAGGTGAAAAAATGAGCAATCCGATAGATTCCCGTCAGACCGTATACGGCATCCCAGAGAACATCGCGTACGTTCATTCTGAAGAGTTCGCTAAGTACTCCCCCACGGCAACTTATCTCGCGAATCTTGCCAACGGTGAGCTGTCTGTTCTTCAGGATTCTGCCTCCATTATTTGGAGTATTTTTGAGGACCCGATGTCTCTGCAGGATGCTATCGCTGAGCTCTGCGAAATGTATGAACAGCCCATAGAGACCATGGGACCACAGATTGAGGGTTTTATTCCTGAACTGCTCTCCAAGGGGCTCTTAGAAGCCCGCTAAGGCCCTCAGAACGAATAAAGAAGGCGGGGCGGTAGAACTTATATAGTTCTACCGCCCCGCCTTCTTCTATGGGCCGAGCTCTTTTAGTCTTCGGGCAAAGCCTGCACGTAGGTCTTCAAGCGGCTGATAAAACGAGCCTCCGAGAAACCGTCAACGTGCTCACGGATATAGTCCGCGTCCCAGTCGTCCGGGTTGAAAGCCTTAAGAGCTTCCACCAGCTGCTCCACGGTCGGCTGGTTGATGAACATGCCGGTCTTGCCTTCCTGAATGGTATCCAGGAAGCCGCCCGCACGGTAGGCAATCACGGCCTTACCACTAGCACCCGCTTCCAGCGGAGTAATACCGAAGTCCTCATACGAGATAGCCAGCAGTGCCAGGCAGTGACGGTACGCGTAACGAAGCTGCGCGTCTGAAACACCCGAAGCAATACGAACAGTCGGGCCCGCAAGCGCTTCCAGACGTTCCTTCTCCGGACCGCGGCCAATCACCAGCAACTTCTTACTCAACTCATTGCAGGCTTCAACAGCCTTATCAACATTCTTGTAGGGCAGCAGGCGAGAAACAATCAGGAAATAATCGTCCGATTCGGTGAACTCTTCCAGACCCGGAATAGGCTCAACCGGTGCGGTGGTGTCTACCGAGTGCGGCGGGAAGAAAATCGGAACATCCTTCTTGCCGTACACGTTCTCGATGCGCTTCTTAATCACGCTCGCGTTCGCCACATACACCGCCGAGCGGTGAGCCGCCCAGTGATCCCACAACATCAGTGCAGGACGCAGGGTTTTCAACAGCAGAGGTACGGGGCCGGTACTCTTCTCGCCCAGGTACTGATCGCTCAGGTACAGCCAACGCGCCGGCGAATGGCAGTAGATGAACTTGCGGCCGGCGAAGTTGAAGCCGTGCGCCCAACCGGTCGTTGATACCACAGTGCGCTCAGCCGGCACCTTCATGAAAGAAGAAGCAAACGGCAGAATCGGCAAAGCCATGCGGTGGTTACGGCGCAGATAACCAATCTTGTTCAGCGGGCTGGTTATAATCTTCGCGTCTTTGAACTCGGGGAAGGTGCCCTCCGGGTCGTACAAAGTCGTGTAAATCGGTGCATCCGGGAACGCACGGTGCATTGCCAGCACAACACGCTCCGCGCCGCCGCGCTGAGTCAGGTAGTCGTGGGCAATTGCGATCTCTTCAGTAGCCTCAGGTTTAACCAGCGGCACGTAACGGCGCACCAGGCGGCCAAGCTTCTTGAGGCTCTTCGGGATATCCGCGAGCACCGCGTCGGGGTTCTTCGGCCCGGTAAACGGAGCGGAGGTCAAGAGCTGAGTGAGTGACATTTTCTTTTCCTCCTAGAAAACTTTCTGAGCTCGCTCAGGATAGTGAATACCGGCGTAAGATGCAGCCTCAACCTGCAAAGCCACAAGCTTCTCAGCCGCCTTAGCCGGCAGTTTGAGCAGAATCTTATCGCTCGCATCCCCCAGAGCCTTGATGGTCTTCTCGGTGGTGAAACGAGCGAGGGTCTTGACCAAGAAACCCCAGGGACCGGTCGGGTTCGGGGCAGGGTGCGCCGCATCGCCGTGCTTACGCACGAAGATGGTGCGAGCAGAACCCGAGTGCAGGGCACGCAGGGCACGCACCGCAGTGGTGGTAGCCTCAGCATAGTGCTTGACCTCAACCTCATCAGAGATGATGATGCGGCCACCAGCGTCATGGACCATTTTGCCCATGTCTACGTCTTCCCACCCGTAGAGGCGGTACGCAGGGTCGTATCCGCCAGTACGGTCAAAGTACTCCGCAGAGATAGAAGAGTTGCCGTTCCAGTACAGCCAACGGCCTTCTTCAGCTACGCTGAGGGCTCCCTCTTTGAATCGGGCATCGCGGAAGTTACCGTACACACGAGAATAGGGAGTGTCCGGGTACACGTTCTTCAAGGTACCAATCACACCGTCATAATCACGGTGCAGGCGAATCTGCGCCTCGACATAGTCAGCAGCAGGCTCAAGATCGTCATCGCAACGGATGAGGATATCCGCATCAGCCGCACGGTGACCAGCGTTCAGCGCTGCCACACGACCGCGGTTCTCCTCGAAAACGATCTTGGTCAGGTTCAGCTTGCCTTCCGCAATATAGCGGTCAAGTACAGCTTCGCTGTTGTCAATATCGCCGTCGAGGACCACGATAACCTGGAAGTCCTTCTCGGTCTGGGCGGCAAGCGCATCCAGCGGGTAGTGCAGAATATCTGCACCACCGCGAGAGGGGATGATAACCGCAGCCTTGTAACGGTGGGTAGTCGTCATAATTTTCCTTCGGGTTTGAGTGAGAGGATATCCGTTGGGAATGATTTATAGGGTTAGAAGCACCTTAGCGGATAAAACGTTCCAGAATCTCACCAACACGGACCTTACCTGCTTCAGGCGAGTAATTCTCCTGCCAACGCCAGAACAGCTCGGAGGTACGTTCTGCCAGCTCTTCAGTCTCTTCACGGATTTCCTGACCCAGCTTCTCAATGGCCTGAGCAAGTACCTGCGGCTGGTTCACCGGGACGATGTAGGGGTAGGAGCCGTTGCCGCCCACGACCTCCATCAAGGGTGCAGCGTCGCTGATAACGACAGGAATGCGTGCGCTCATCGCTTCAGCAACCACAAGGCCGAAAGACTCTTCAGCACCCGCCGAGGGGACAACCAGCATGTCAATGTTAGAGAACAGGCGGTCCGGAGTGGTCCAGCCCAAGCGAGTGCTGAACGGTGCGACACGGGCCAGAGCAGTCTCAACCTCAGCACGGCCCTCTTCAGAAGCGAATACAGGCTCGCCACCGATGATGAAGTCGTAGATAATCTCGTCCTTGTTGAGGATACTCAACGCCTCGCACAAAGTAGGAATACCCTTAGCAGGAGTCAGACGACCCAAGAAACCAACACGCAGACGACGATCGCCAACGTGATGGTCCAGCTCAGTTGAGACACCGTTGACCCAGTTAGCGAAAACCTCGCTACCAGGGCATGCACGTGCGACGTAACGGCTAGGCACCAAAGTAACCGATGCATTACGACGAGCGAACGGTACCAGCTTGGCATTGATACCAGTAGCGTACTGATGCAGGTGTACGATGCGGTTCTTACGGCCACCCGTTGCTACTGCGGGAACCAGACCATTGCACCAGAGCAGTACGTCCTTGTTCTGGGCATGCCATGCACGCAGAGCAAGCATGTACTGTGCGCGGTTCTTAGCAGGCAACATAATGCGAGGGAAACCCTCATCCGCGGCAGCTTCCATGAGTTGCTTCGGTTCCGAGGGGCCCACAATGGTGACCTTGTACCCAAGGTTACGGGCTGCGCGGGCAATGTTCAGAAGCATGACCTCGCCGCCACCAATATCACCGTTATTGGTAGCAATATACAGTTCTTTCTTCATTGTTCTACTCCTAGAGCAATTCACAAGGGGAAGGGGATATTGTTCTTCTACAGAACCGTCTAGGTTCCCCGGATACGTCAGAACAAGGCGCTCCAATAAGCGTTGCGCGCTATGCTCAAGACATAGAGAAACTACCTGTCGAGGCAGAGGATACAAAGTGAATATCCTCTACGCCTTATGGGCGTTCTGGGCAGCTAGTACGTGGTTATCGGCTTCTTCAGCATCACGAACCTCAATCCGCTCGTCAAAGCCTTCGATACTTGCCTCATCGTGGCCGGTACCCAAACGCTGTTCACGCTCAAGCAACAACACGCGCAGAGCAAGACCGCATGCAATAGCCCACGGCCAGGTGTAGAACACCTCGCCCAGACGGGATGCACAAATCATGATGGCAACGCCAGCGCCCTGCACAACATAGAACTTCGGCGGCAGAGTCTTTTTGCCGCTAAACACGTTCACGATAAAGAGCAGGGTGATGGTAACAACCAGAATCATCCATGGCCAGCCGCCCTCAATCAGAGCAGACCAGTACGAGTTATGGAGGAACCAGGTCTTCGAACCGGTATGTGCCAGGTATACGTATGCCTCACCCAAGCCCTGGCCGAAGAAGCCAGAAGCCTGAACCTTAATCTCAGATGCCTGGTCAATCAGTGAACGAAGCGCATCCGTACCGGTACGGTCCGCAAAGACGCCGGACTGCGCGTAATCACTAGTCAAGATATCAATTAACCAGTACAGCGCTACACCCAACGTAATACGACCAAAGGTCTTCATACGGTGAGCAACAACGATCCAAATCAGACCCGCTGCATACGCCGCGATAGAGGTACGAGAACCCGTAGCCCATAGCAGCCCGGAGAAAACAGCAATAGTGCCGATAACTTCAATTTTGTTACGGGCAAAGCTCAGAATCAACAGACCAAACAGACAGTACACCAGACCCGAGAAGTTCTTGTCATTCAACCAACCGGTCAAAAAACCGTAATAACCAGTCACCGGCGCAAACCCAGCAAAATAAGCTACTGCGTTAAACATAATCGCTAGTGAGTAGCCCAGAATAATCGAGCGGATATGCAGACGCCCAGCGGCAATAGTCCAAATCAATACCGTTGCCGCTACAAGACGAAGCAAACGACGCGTCCAATCCGATGCGTCCTCGGAATGTACACCGTAGAACGAGACAATTGCGAGGTAACCCATTGCAATAAACATAATTGCGCGCAGACCCGAAAAATGACTCACGTCAAAAGTTGGCTTACGGGTCAGACCGTACAGCGCCAGCAAAAGAATGATTACCTGGTTAAAGGGCAAACCAACACCCGGTACCGCCTCGCCAAAAAGCAAGAGGAATGCCATTATGAACTCAGGCATACGAATCTGGCTGGTCTGATGGCGGACGTAATTACTACCGCGAGACACAGTTTCAGAGAAACGCGAAACCTCTGGCTTCTCGGTGGGTTCGTTCAGATGCGCGTAAACCTGCGAAGTCTGGCTCATCATCGGCCTCCTCGAAGTACACGAGTGTAAATATCAACCGTCTGAGCAGCCATCTGCTCATTCGAAATCCAGGTGAAAGGCTCAGACTCGCCCTTCAGTAGCTGCGCGCGCATAGCCTGCAGAACATCCTGAGTCAGGGTTGCGCTCTGGCGGTCCACCAGCTCGTCGGCGCCCAGGATCTCCGGGTTGCCGCCCACAGCGGTAGCGACCGTCTTCAGACCGGCTGCCTTAGCATCCAGCAGAGTGTAGGAGCAGTTCTCCCACACCGACAGTTGAACAATCATGTCGCTACGGCCCATCGCCTCAATCGGGTTAACGAAGCCGCTGAAGGTCACCGATTCCCCCAGGTTCAGACGCTGAGCCTGAGCCTGCAACTCGGACGCCAAATCGCCAGAGCCCGCAATCTCAAGATGAGCCTGCGGGTAATCAGCACGAAGCTGCGCAAAAGCGTCCAGCAGCACGTCAATGCCCTTCTCAGGGGACAGACGGGACAGCGAGAGAATACGCGGACCTCCCTCTGCGGGAACACGTTGTTGCTCAACAGCCGCGTGTACCTCAGGGATATCCACGCCGTTGTACACCAGCTCCACGCCACGAGCGCCCCACTTGGCACGCATCTGATCAGCGGTAGAACGAGAAACAGCAATCGCCTGATCGGTACCCCACAGGCGCACACGATGCACGGTCTCCATGAGCTTAGAACGCCAGGAGCTACCGTGGTACACCGAGTCATTACCGGCAATGCCGTGCTCAGTGGTCAGGAGCTTCGGCACGCAGGTGCCGCGCTTGATAACGCTACGGATACGCAGAGCATTCACCACAGCGGTTGCGACAACGTCCGCATATGCCAGGTGGCTGTGGACGATGTCCGGGCGGAGCTGCTCAACAGCCTTCTGCAAAGAAGCAAAAGAAGTCTTAAAACCGTAGTCGGGGCCGAACTCAGCCTTGATGACGGTGACGCCCAGTTCCTCAAGACGGCTCGTGAGCTTACCCTCGGGTGCGAGAACCACCAGGTTAAAGCCGGGGAGCCCGGCACGTGCCATATCGACAACGTGCCGAGCTACTCCACCAAACTCGGGAACCGGAACGACCCACAGGGCCGTGGGAACTCCGTTTGAATTCATAAGTGAGTGTCTACTTTCTACAGCCACTTCTCGAGGCGGTCCAGTGCAGTGAAGAAGCCCTCACCGTTGTTGATGTGGCCCTGCCAGATCTCGGGAATGAAGGATGCCTTCGGTGCCAGCTCACGCAGCTGCTTGCCCAGGGATGCCCAGTCGACATCGCCTTCGCCGACCTGAACGCCCTCACCGTCAACGCCGGTGCCGTCCACCAGGTGCAGGTGGATGGACAGCGGTGCCAGCTGCTCAACAGCCTCCGACAGCGGAATGTTCAGGAAGTTACATGCCAGCATGGTGTGGGAGATGTCCAGGCAGAGCGCGGTGTCGAACGCACGCGAGAACTCTGCGGTGTCCTTCGGATCCAGGAACAGGTTGTGGTACTGCTGACCACCCATCAGCCAGGGGTACGGGGGCAGAGTCTGAGCCGCAAGGCGGACACCGGATGCGTCCAGACGCTTCAGCGCCTCACCGATACGCTCGTACTTCTCAGCACGTGCGGATGCGGGGATGTGCTTGTCCTTGGTGAAGCCACCCATGGTCACGACCATGACCGGATCCTCGTCTACGGTGAAGTAGCGGGTCAGGTCACGGGTGATGTCGATGGTGCGCTGAACCTCGGCGATGGAGCGCTCCCACACCTCGGGGTCCTTGGATGCCAGGTCCACCAGGAAGTCGCCTGCGAACAGGTCGGGCAGGTGGGTGGTGAAGCCCATGTCCAGCTTGGAGTCAAAGACGTCGTCGATGTTAATCTCGAGGTCCTTGTAGGAGAAGTGGAACTCCAGGAAGTCCGGCTTTGCCTCTTCAATCAGCGGCTTGTAGTCGTGGTAACGAACCGGCAGACCCCAGGGACGGTCGAACTTGAAGTCGCGGCGGGTCACCAGGTCGTCCTTCAGGTCGCCCTCGAAGAAGAACGAGCCTTCTTCAACGTCGCGCTGCATGGTGCGGCCCAGCAACTGCGGCAGGTAGTTCGGCTGCAGACCGCGGCCGGGGGACTTCACAGCAACGTCAGCCTCGGTCACGACCTCGCCCTTAGCAATGTGGCGGGTAGCAACCAGGGACTTAGCCAGGTTCACGCGGTTCATCAGCTCACCGGTGGACACCTCACGAGGAGCAGCAGAACCAATAGCCGCCTCAACCTCACGGATCTGCTGGACCATTGCCTTGAATTCCTCAGGCAACAGGGAGACGGTGTGGTCGTTACCCTCGAGGGTCTTGTCGGTGGTGAAGTGCTTCTCGATGATCTTCGCGCCGCGAGCAACAGCAGCAATCGGCACGTGGTAGCCACGCTCGTGACCGGAGTAACCGACCAGGCACTGACCAATCTCAGCCAGGCGGTCCATGTACGCCAGGTTGACGTCCTTGAAGGGTGCCGGGTACGCGGACTGGCACTGCAGCAGAGCGTAGGATGCGCCAGCGTTACGCAGCAGAGCCACGGACTCGCGGATCTCTTCCTCACGGCTCATACCGGTGGAAACCAGCATGGGCAGGCCGCGGGAAGCCACATCGCGCAGTAGCTCGTGGTTGGTCAGGTCAGCAGAAGCAATCTTCATGCCCTGGATACCGTAGTCAACCAGTGCCTGAACGGAGGGTGCATCCCAGGGGGTGCACATGATGTCCATGTCGTGCTGCTTGACGTGGTCGAAGACCTCGTACATCTGGTCAACGGTCAGGGAGAAGCGGGACAGCAGGTCCAGGGTGTACTGAACGCCCAGGTCCTCACCTGCGGTTGCTGCGCCGCGCTGGCGGTACAGAGCGTCCATGTCACGCAGCTGGAACTTCACAGCGTCCGCGCCGGACTCAACAGCCAGGTCCACCAGTTCCTTAGCGAAGTCAACGCTACCCTGGTGGTTGTTACCAATCTCAGCAATGATGAAGGAGGGGGAATCCTCGCTGATGGTGTGCTTACCAATACGCAGGACGTCCTGCTCATCCATCGCCAGTGCCACGAGGTGACCGCGCTCGTCGGTCAGCGGCACGTGGTTGATACCCTTCGCGAAGTATGCGCGCAGGGTCTCGGGATCAGCATCAGCCGGTGCGGTCTGCGGGTTGGTGTTTGCAGCGTCCAGGGCGCTGGTCTCCAGGGATGCGGTCGGGTTAGCAATCAGCCAACGACGGAAGTCACCGTCAGAGAGCGAACCGCGCAGAATACCGGACTCGTTCACCAGGAAGATGATGCGCTGGCCGTTAGCAGAAATCTTCTGCAGGGCGTTGAGAATCGGGTCTTCAGCGAAGACCACGTAGGGGGCAATATTGCGTTCAATAATCACGATTTTGACCTTTTCGTTTGAGTGTTTAGTTGAATGCCTGAGTGCCGGTCAAGCCGGGAGCAGCAGACGAGGTACTGCCGCTGGTGAAGGCTACTTGCCTTCGGCCAGGATCTGAGTGAGCTGATGCTCTGCCACGGAGAAGTCAATCGGTGCGTCAATGTCGACGCCCTCGACCTCGTCCAGCATGAACAAGTCAATAGTACCGCCGGGGTAGCCCGCCAGGCGGTTGTGGCGGTCCATGTACACGTGGGTCTTAGTAATGTACATCGAACCGTTCTCGCGGTAGCGGAAAGTTTCCTTGGTCAGCTCCTGGCGGCGCGGGCGAGCCATAATCTCGAACGCCGCGGTGGGCTCACCGTCAGCGTGCCAGGTCCAGATGAACGGACCAATCGGAATCACGCCGACCATGGAGTCCTTGCCGTTCTCCGCGAACTGGCGGACCGCACGAGCCAGAGTACCAGGCAGACGCACCGGGCTGGTTGCCTGCAGCAGCATGACAGCCTCGGGTTCCCAACCGTTTTCGGTGTAGAACTCGATGGCGTGCTCGATGACCGGCTCGGTTGCGGTGGTGTCTTCAGCCAGGTGTGCCGGACGAATGAACGGTACCTCAGCACCGTACTCGCGGGCGATATCAGCCAGCTCAGCATCGTCGGTGGAGACGACAACACGCAGCTCGTGCTCGCCGGCTACTTCTTCCTTAGCAGCCAGTGCCTGCTCGATGGTCCATGCGACCAGCGGCTTACCCGCGATGGGGCGCAGGTTCTTACGCGGAATGCCCTTTGAGCCACCGCGCACGGGGATGACGCAGAGAATACGCATTATGCCTCCAAAGTTTCAATCATGAGTTCAGCGATACGCTGTGCCGGTTCCTTCTTCGGCTGAACCGGTGCCGGGGTCGGTTCCTGACCCCACTGGTTCATGCCGTAGCGGTCCCAGAATTCCACAAGCCATGCCGGCGGTGCCGGGTGGTAAACCCACGCCGGGATACCGCGGATTGCAGCCTCCAGAACACCGGTAGAGAAGATGGACACCACCGGGTTCGGCACCTCGTTCAGCGGGGTACCGGAGCGGTCAATGCGGATACCTTCCTTCTCCCACAGCTTGTGGGTCAGCACCGACAGCTTATCCTTCTCGCTCGGGTGCGGGCGGTAGGTTCCACCAAACTTCTTCAAGAAGGAGTGCGAAGCGTACGCGAAGGATGCGCGCGGCAGTTCCGCACCGTGCATCTGTCCCAGGAAGATCGGTTCCAGGTCGTTCTGCTTCTGTGCCTCAGCACCGGCAGCCTTCTGCGCCGCGAGGTAGAGCAGCTGCGAACCCACCGCGTGAGTGGTGACATCGCGGCGACCCGATGCCCAAAATTCTGCGTCAGCTTCGCTGAAAGCCAGCAGGGTGCATCCGACCGGTAGCGGCGGCGCCTGAGGCACCAGCAGGCCGTGCTGAACCACCCAGTACTCAGCGCCAATCGCGCGAGAGAACTCGTAGGCTGCCGCACCGCGTGCCAGGTAGTGGCCCAGGGAGAGAACTACGCGCACACCGGGCAGGAGCTCCTGCAACTGGTCTCCTGTCGCTTCCTGCTCGCTCCAGGCATCGCGGTCGTAACGTTCAGTGGCGTACTGGCCGTTGAGGTACTCCGAAGCGTCCTCAGGGACCCACAGGGCCACACCCACGTTTTCGAGGTACTTGAGCGGCTCCAATAGGGAGTTACGGCTCGTCGGCGTGAACGAATCGAGCACGATGAGCACGCGGGGTACGGCACCGCGGGTGTACAGCACGCCGCCGACGGGGCCTTCCTGTTCAGCCGCGCCTGCGCGCAGACGTCCCACAAGAGCGCGAGCCTCGCTCTTAGCCCAGCGCAGGGTGTTTTGACGCTTCTGCCAGGCAGCCCATGCATCAATATCAACGGGATAGGTTAGGCCCATAGCTGCTCCAAAATCTTGACACGCTGATCGAAGGTGTGCTCAGCCAGAGTACGCTTCTGACCGGCTTCACGAATCTGACGAGCCCACTTCGGCTCACGGAAAATACGGGTACAGATCTCAATGAGCTCATCAATGCTCTCGTAGACCAGAACCTCTTCGCCAGGGATGTAGTAGCGATCCACATCAGCACGGTCAATCACCTGCAGAGCGCCCACACCGGGAGCCTCAAAGGTACGCATGGTGAAACCATCCTGATTATTGTGGATGTTCAGCGTTGCCGGGGAGGACGCCATAATGCCATACGCCTCAGAGCGGTCAATATCGCGGCCTGCGGGCACGCCGGAATCCTTGAACTGCTTAGTGCGCAGAATATCGTAGGGGTGACGCGACCAAGCACGACCGTAGGCACGCACCGGCAGACCGGCAGCGACCAGCGCCTGCAGGGTCTCCTCACGGTTGGGGTACTTAGCGCCGACAAAGTTGATGGAGTCCTCGCGCATGGGGACAACCGGGCAGTGGGTGTCGTAGGCGTTAGGCATGTCGAGCACCTCGAAGCCCTGCTCACGCAGGTGCTGTGCATCCAGCGGGCTGTAGCTTGCCAGCGCGCCCAGGTGGTGCAGGTCCTCTTCGGTGTAGCTCATGCGGCGCATTTCGTCGTAGAGCCAGGTGCCGTAGCGAACGCCGGAAGTCTCCAGCAGGTCCCACCATTCGCGGGAGAGCATATCGCCCTTAATGACCAGCACAATATCGGGGCGGAATTCGTTGAAAGCGTCAATAGCCTTACGGGTTGCCTGCGCTGCGAAGCTTTCGGGGCGGTACTTCTCGGGCAGTTCGTGGGCAAGCTTGTTGAGGATGCGCTCGGGCAGAGTACCCGGGGCATCGTAAATGTGGGTGCGCACTTCGTATCCGTGCACTTCCAGGGATGCCTGAATTGCCTTCCAGTACCCGTGGAACGCGGGTGAGAGCAGTAGAAGTTTGGGCTGAGTCATATGAGGATTGAATCCTGTCGGCGTTTGCTATATGAACCCGCAGGGTAGAACCGTGCGGTGCTATGTGTTGGAGTGAAGAGGAACGGAAAGTTTCACCTGCTACTTAGAGGCAAAACATACCTATTGAAATTTTACAACGAAAGCAGGAGACGACACACTCGAGTGCACTGTGTCGCCTCCTACGTTCTATGTGAGCCTTCTTATGAAGAGCGCTAGAAATCTTGCGGAACTACCGCTGTAGATTCCGCACGTTTCGCGCCTAGTTCTCGCGGCGCTCTGCCTTGGCGATACGATCCAGCTCGGTGGCGAGGAATCCACGAGCGTCCACATCCTTATTGCGCAGGCCGCGCACCGAGTTCACCAGGAAGTTCGCGTAGCTGGTAGCACGCAGAGCAACAGCAAGCTTCTTCTCCCAGCCCCACTTATCCGCATAAATGAAACGAGCAGTGGTCAGCCACTGTACACGGCGCTCGGAGGGTGAAGACCCGCCTCCCTCGTGGGTGACGGTTACCGAAGGAATCAGGTAACGATCCACACCAGCGTTCGAGAGGCGGTACTGGAAATCCACCTCTTCGCTGTTCATGTAGAAACGCTCATCCATGCCACCAATGCGGTTGAAGGTCGCACGAGGAACGACCATGCATGCGCCCATAACCCAGTCGACCTTCGCGTCCGAGGTGCCGGTGCATGCCTCAACGTCGTGGCCAACGCCGCGGTGCCACCAGTTAGTCGGCTTGAAACGAGCCAGCGGAGTGAACCATTCCCACGCAATATGCGCTGCGGTGGGGAACTTGCGTGCGACCCACTGCTGCTTGCCGTCGTGGCCAATAATCTGCGGGCTAGCCAGCACCTCGCCGTGGCGTTCCACGGCTGCGAGCATGCGCGAGACGAAGGTGTTATCCAGTTCCAGGTCGCTGTTGAGGATGAAAACCCATTCACCGGTCGCGGCAGCAACACCGGAGTTCACAGCTTTACCGAAACCACCGTTAACAGGGCGGCGAACCACGGTCACGCCCTCAACCTCGGGGAAGGGGGTGGGCGAAACGTCATCCGAGACGACGATTTCAATATCGGCGGGGTCAACACCCTGCTGAGCACGCAGAGTGTCAATAATGGCAAGAACCGGCTCCGGCTCGCCGTAGAAAGGAATAACCGCAGATACGCGGGGGGTATGAGTCACAATATGTCCTTTTGAGTGAGGTGCCTGAAAACACAAGCTATAGAAGGCTAAATATGGGGGCGACCGTATCTATATCTCTATACGATCACCCCCATAGTTACAATTAGTCGGGCAGCTGGCCCAGGCGAACGAGGTTCGCAAATTCTTCGTTTGCAGCCTGAACTTCCTTGAAAGTTCCCTTATTCGCGATGCGTCCCTGGGAGAGGTACACCAGCTGATCAACGTTACGCACCGTGGAAAGACGGTGAGCAACAATAATCACGGTTATCTCCTTGGAGATGCGGTTAATGGTCTGAGTAATCTTGTGCTCAGTCTCATTGTCCAGTGCACTGGTTGCCTCATCCATAACCAACAGGCTCGGGTTGCGGTACATCGCACGCGCAATACCCACACGCTGACGCTGACCACCGGAAAGGCGGTTACCATTCTCACCAATCGAGGTGTTGATGCCGTCTTCCAGGGTCTCGACGACGGGCATCAGCTCCGCCAGCTCGAGGCAGTAGATCACACGGTCATCATCAATGTGCTTTGCGGGGATACCGAAGGCAACTGCCTCACGCAGCGTGCCGTTACCCAGGTAGGGGTCCTGAGGGACATAACCAATCTTCTGGTACCAGGAATGCAGGTCAGTATGGATGTCCTTACCCTGGCTAGAGATCGTACCGTTCGTCGGGGTCAACAGACCAAGAATCAAGTCAACCAGAGTAGTCTTACCCGAGCCGGAACCACCCACGAAAGCAACCGAGGTACCAGCCGGCACATCCAGCTGAATGTCCTTGAGAACGTCCTTATCACCGTCCGGGTAACGGTAGACCAGGTTATCAATCTGAACATCCACGGGCTCAATACCCGAGTTAATGATGGTTGCCGGATCAATTTCATCCTTGAACTCAACCATCTGCAAGCGCTGCTCTTCCGGGCTCATCGAGCGAATAACCTTAGCAACCTCTTCACTAGCGAACTCGTTCGCGCGAATACCACCCAGGGAAGCAATCATACGGGTCGCATTCGGAAGGATGCGGATACATGCGGTTGCGAAAAGCATGAGGAAAGGAAGACCATCAGCACCCTGAGTTGCGGTCACCAGAGCCAACAGACCTGCGATACCCACAATGAAAATAACTTCAAGGGAGTACTTGGGGAAGTCATTCAGGAACGAGAGGTTAACGTCGCTTTTAACGCTTCGTGCTGCGGGCCCGCGGTACTGCTCGATAGCAGCCTTGTGTGCATTCGTAATACGAATTTCGCGGAAGCCCCTGATGTCATCCAAGAGGAAGCGCAAAGCGTCTCGACCCGCACGTGCCGTTATCTCACCATACTTCGCGTTACCGCGGCGCAAGAAGAACTGCATGACAGCAATGGTGATGCCGAAGTATGCGAAAGCGATCAGCGCCGGAACCGGCATGACGCAAAGAATCATGATGAGCAACACCATGATAGACAGGAAATCGCCCACAAAGTTAATAATCGATCCCACAAAACCGCGGTATGCAAACACCACGTAGGTGCTAATCAGGAATGCGGTTTCTTCAGGCTGAGACTTCCTGTGGTTAAAGTAGCTATCCTTCATGTAATGATTGAGGATTGTCGTCGACGTCGCCAACTGCTGGTAACCCGTAAATTTCAGGCTCCAGCGCTTAAAGAGGAGTGCAGCAATACCCTTAATAACAAAGGCGAGCACCAGAACGATACCCAGATAGACCACCAAATCAGAACGCTGAGGGTTGCCAAAGATATCGGAAAGTACAGCCAGGTAACCGGTAAGTTCCGCACCCATCGCAATATTCACAATAGGAAGAATTGCAGCAACACCAACCATCTCCATCAAAGATAGGAGGAACAGGCCGATCAGGTTAAAGACAAGCAGCGTAAAGCTTCGTCCCGGGAAAAGCAGGCGAAGCTTAGTATAAATACTCTTCATTGGTCCTCGTTGGTGGGTGTACTCGCTGGCTCCTGAGTGAGAAGAAGACCAGCATTTCACGCCAATTTTAGCACGCACCCTCTAAACATTTTCGGCATCAAGCTTGTACTTTTGGTCATCTTTAGTCGAAAGAAGAACCTCTACTTCATAGCTAAAACATAAGACATTTATGGGTATTCGCCACACACAGGAAAAGGAACCGCTGAAGGTGCAAGTAACTCGGTATGATAGATACTATTCATTCAACCAACCCGACACTTCCGGCTTCCCTGTTCACTGTTGGGTACGTCAATTAGAAAAGGCTTTTTGATGGGCATCTTCAACATTAAGTCCCTCAAGGACAAGTACGCGTGGGGCTCCTCCGAGGACAAAACCAACTCGGCAGAAACCGCTGAGGAGCACCCGGCGACCGTTGCTTCTTCCTCCGCAAATATTGCCGACGGAGTCCGTTCCCTCATTAAGAGCAACCCCGAACTGGCGGGCAAGAACCGCCGCGGGGTAGCCAGCCGTACCATCACCCCCGACGGTTCGCTCCGCGAAGCCATCGAAGACTACGAAGTCCGTTCCCCCGCCGAGGTAGCCAGCCAGGAAGTCACTCCCGAGGAAGAGCTCAGTGCCGACGGCACTGCAACCGTCTCCGCACAGCCCCTCACCCACACCAACATCGAGGCCACCCCCGGCGACATCCTCGACGTAGGCGGCAAGACCACCGGCCCCAGCATCATCCGCGTGGGCCACCACAACGCGCCCACCGTTGATGCCGAAGAGCTCGCCGACCCGAAAGAAGCCAACAGCCAGAGCGCAGGAAACGCGCAGCCCTCCCCCGCTACTAACACCCGCAGCGAACGCACCCCGCAGTTCAAGCTCTCCCCCAAAAACCTCAACCGTACCGGTAGCACTAGCGGTGACGGCCCCTTCGAAGCTGTCTTCGTCTGCACCGGCAATATTGCCCGCAGCGCATCCGGCGAGGTCATCTCCAAGCACCTTGCCGCCGAGTACGGTCTGGAAGACAAGTGGATCTTCTCCAGCGCAGGCACCGGCGCCCTCGTCGGCCACGGCGTCTACGAACACGTAGCTAACGAGCTCATCAAGCGAGGCTACAACCCGGAGGGCTTCGCATCTCGCCAGCTCAACGAGCAAATTATTGAGAACGCCACCATCATCCTGGTCGCTGAGAAGGTACACGCCGACTGGATCGTGCGCGAGTGGCCCCAGCATCACTCCAAGATCAAGCTACTCAAGCAGGTTGCACGTATCCGTGAGGAAGCGCGCCGCGCCGAGCCGCTTTCCTACCTCTACTCCTACGGTGCCCGCCCGCTCGATATCGACAGGTTGGAAGACCCCTACCGTCGTGGCCCCGCAGCAGCAAAGGTCGCAGTGGACGAAGTGGAACAGTCCCTGCGCGTGATTCTGCCCTGGCTCGCACAGGCACACCACTAAGCACACGGCGCTAAATACAGCACTAACCCGGCAGGAACAGATATCTACTCCTGCCGGATTAGCTTTAGCCTCATACAACAGAAAGTCCCCCACCGATCTAACGGTCAGCGGGGGACTTTCTTTAGGCTTTAGAGGCTTAGTGCTCAAAAATCTCGGTCACAGAGCCCTCGTCGAAGACCTCACGGATAGCGCGAGCAATCAACGGAGCAATGGAGAGAATAGTCAGGTTATCGAACTGCTTCTCTTCCGGCACGGGCAGGGTGTTAGTCACGATGACCTCCACAGCACCGCACTGAGACAGACGCTCAGCAGCCGGATCGGACAGAACCGGGTGGGTAGCTGCGATAATAACTTCCTTTGCACCCTTGTCCATGAGGACCTTCACAGCGCCAGCAATGGTGCCGCCGGTGTCAATCATGTCGTCAATCAGCACACAGGTACGACCCTCGATGTCACCCACAACAGTCTTAGAAACAGCATGGTTGGGGACGTTAATGTCGCGGGTCTTGTGCACGAACGCCAGGGGTGCGCCGTCCAGCAGATCAGCCCAGTGCTCAGCCACGCGGACACGACCGGTATCCGGGGACACAACGGTCACGTTGGACAAGTCTTCCACGCGCTCGCGGATGTGCTTAGCCAGAACCGGAATCGCGAAGAGGTGATCCAGCGGGCCGTCGAAGAAGCCCTGAATCTGCGAAGTGTGCAGATCCACGCACATCAGGCGGTCAGCACCAGCGGTCTTGTACAGATCCGAAATCAGACGTGCCGAGATGGGCTCGCGGCCCTTGTGCTTCTTGTCCTGACGAGCGTAGGGGTAGAAAGGAGACACCACGGTAATAGAGCGAGCAGATGCACGCTTAAGTGCATCAATCATAATGAGCTGCTCCATGAGCCATTCGTTGATGGGTGCCGGGTGCGACTGAATCACGAAAGCGTCCGCACCGCGCACCGACTCCTCAAAACGGACGTAGGTCTCGCCATTGGCGAAGGTGTATGCGGAGGTGGGCAGCAGGTCGTGGTCAAGAGCCTGTGCGATCTCCTCGGCAAGCTTGGGGTGTGCTCGACCGGAGACCACTACAAGCTTGCGCTCACCGGGGTTGGTAATCTCGCTACTCATGGTGTTGTTCTTTCCTCGAATTAGGATTCTGCCGGTTCCTGAGCGCCAGCAGCCTTGGCGGCTTCGGCGGGTTCGGTACCAGCACGGTTCTTCAGGACCCAGCCTTCGATGGTGCGCTGGGAAGTCTCAGAGTAGGCGAGGGCGCCCGCAGGAACATCCTTACGGATGAGCGCGCCCGCGCCAGAGTAGGCACCGTCACCAACGGTAACAGGTGCGACGTAAATACCCGCGGATCCCATGCGGGCATGTGCTCCAATAACGGAGCGGTTCTTCACCAGACCGTTATAGTTCGCAAAAATAGAGCCTGCACCAATGTTTGCGCCTTCACCGATGGTGGCGTCACCAACGTAGGACAGGTGCGGGACCTTGGCACCATCACCAATCTGCGAGTTCTTAGCCTCGCAGAAAGTGCCAAGCTTAGCGCCCTTGCCCAGGGTGGTACCGGGGCGCAGGTATGCGAAGGGTCCAACAGTTGCACCTTCGCCGATGACAGCACCGAAACCGTGAGCGCGGATGACAGTAGCGTCAGCCTCAACGGTCATATCGGTCAGGGTGGTGTCCGGGCCAATGGTGGCACCGGTAGCAACGGTGGTGGAGCCATGCAGTTGCACGCCGGGCAGCAGGGTCACATCGTTCTCAATGGTGACGGTAACGTCAATCCAGGTGTTCTGCGGATCAACGATGGTCACGCCGTTGCGCATGTGTGCCTCAAGGATACGGTTGTTGAGCATACGGCCCAGCTGAGCCAGCTGCACGCGGTCGTTAGCGCCTTCAACCTCCCAGCGGTCCTCAATAGCCAGAGCGGAGGTGCGGTGGCCCTTCGAACGAGCAATGGACAGAACGTCGGTAATGTACTTCTCGCCCTGTGCGTTGTTGGTGGTCACCTCGAGCAGTGCCTCACGCAGAACAGCGGCGTCAAAAGCGTAAATACCGGAGTTGATCTCGGTAATTTCGAGCTCTTCGGGGGAAGCGTCCTTCGCCTCAACAATAGCGGTCACTTCGCCAGCCTGGTTACGGACAATACGACCGTAGGCGCCGGGCTCATCAATGTGGGTGGTCAGGACAGTTACGGAGTTCTTGTCTTCCTCGTGGAAGGCAATCAGTTCGCGCAGAGTCTCGGGGCGCAGCAGAGGAACATCGCCGTAGGTCACCAGGACGGTGCCGGAGACGGGTGCCTGCGCATCCAGAGCGTTCAGACCGACCTCAACAGCGCGGCCGGTACCCGGAATCTCATCCTGATCAACGATGGTTACCTCAGGGTCAAACGCAAGCACATGCTCAGCAACCTTATCGCGCTGGTGACGTACCACAACAGCGAGGCGCTCAGGGCTCAGGTCGCGTGCAGCAGCGACAGCGTGCTCAACCATGGAACGACCACCAATGCCGTGCATGACCTTGGGGGTCGCGGACTTCATGCGCGTACCAGCGCCTGCGGCGAGAACGATCACTGCAGAGGGTGCCAGTTCAGTGTTCACTGGGAAGACTCCTTAGACGAGGTTGTAAGAGTGAGGAGTGAGCGCGGACCGCCAACTCTCTATCAACGGTGCCGTTGAGTGCTTACGCTCCGCCACTAGGACTCGAACCTAGACAAACGGCTCCAAAGGCCGCTGTGCTGCCATTACACCATGGCGGATTATCCATACATTCATATGAGTTCCCAGCTACGGGCCCCCATTGTCATTGACCGCCATTTTGGGCACAGAACAGCGCAATGCAGGAAATGCTTTCCTCAGTTTATCAAATATCTGTGCTCAACTTAGCCGCGCACCCCGCAATCCCCACAGCTTTTCTCAGCACCGCCAAGTACCCCCTCATCAAAGCTTGGAGCGCTACTTGAACTGAAGGCTCACCCTGTACCCTAGAAGGCGTGGCACATCTACTTGGCGGCGAATCGCTGCACCTCGAATTCCCTACCCGAACCATCTTTGAGGGCATCACGGTCGGTCTGAACGAAGGCGACCGCATCGGCATCGTCGGTCGCAACGGCGACGGCAAGTCCACCCTCATGAAGATCCTTGCTGGCCGGCTCGAACCGGACTCCGGCCGCGTCACCGTGCGCGGCGGCACCCGCATCGGCTACCTTGACCAGTCCGATGTTCTTGACGACGACCACACGGTTGGCTACGCGATTGTGGGCGACACCCCCGAGTACGAGTGGGCCTCGCAACCCCGTATCCGCGACGTCATCTCGGGCCTGGTTTCCGATCTGCCCTGGGATGCACCCGTCTCTTCGCTCTCTGGCGGTCAGCGTCGACGCGTAGCGCTCGCCTCCCTGCTCGCGCAGGAGTGGGACGTGCTGATGCTCGACGAGCCCACCAACCACCTGGACGTTGAAGCCATCACCTGGCTCGCTAACCACCTGAAGTCCCGCTGGTCCAAGAATGCTGGCGGACTCATGGTCGTCACCCACGACCGCTGGTTCCTCGACGAAATCTGTACCGACACCTGGGAAGTGCACGACCGCATCGTCGAGCCCTTCGAGGGCGGCTACGCAGCGTACATCCTGCAGCGTGTGGAGCGTGACCGTCAGGCAGCCGCAGCGGAGGCGAAGCGTCAGAACCTGATGCGCAAGGAGCTCGCTTGGCTGCGCCGCGGTGCGCCCGCGCGTACCTCCAAGCCGAAGTTCCGCATTGATGCCGCCAACGCCCTCATTGCGGACGTTCCGCCGGTGCGTGACACCGTGGAGCTGAAGAAGATGGCGGTCTCCCGCCTCGGCAAGGACGTGGTCGACCTCGAAAACGTTTCCGTCGTCTACGACGACCCCTCAATGCCCGGCGGCAAGCGCCCGGTGCTGAAGAAGGTCACCTGGCGTATTGCTCCCGGCGAGCGCACCGGAATCCTGGGCGTGAACGGTGCGGGTAAATCGACTCTGCTCTCCTTGGTCACCGGCGATTTGAAGCCGACCGAAGGCCGCGTCAAGCACGGTAAGACGGTGAAGATTGCAACCCTCACCCAGCAGCTCGACGAGCTCAACGAGGTCGCTAACGACCGTGTCTCGGATGTGATTGGCCGCAAGAAGCGCAGCTACATTGCCGATGGTAAGGAGCTATCCCCCTCGCAGATGCTGGAGCGTCTGGGCTTTACGAGTGCGCAGCTGTCTACCCCGGTCAAGGACCTGTCGGGTGGTCAGAAGCGTCGCCTGCAGCTCATGCTGATTCTGCTGGATGAACCGAACGTGCTGATTCTCGACGAGCCGTCCAACGACCTGGACACCGATATGCTCGCCGCGATGGAGGACCTGCTGGACACCTGGCCGGGCACCCTGCTGGTGGTCAGCCACGACCGTTACCTCATGGAGCGTGTCACCGATCAGCAGTACGCCGTGATTGACGGTTCGTTCCGTCACTTGCCCGGCGGCGTGGACGAGTATTTGGCGCTCTCAGCAGCTGGTGCTGGCGGTTCTGCCGCCGGTAGCGTGCAGGCGCGTGCCGCCTCCTCGGCGCAGGCTTCTGCTGAGCCGGATACCCCGAAGGTCTCCGGTGCCGAGCTGCGTGCGGCGCAGAAGGAATCCGGTGCGATTGAACGCCGCCTCGCCAAGCTCGCTGCAGAACAGGAGAAGCTCTCCGAGCAGATGAGCGCGCACGACGCCTCCGACTACGCCGGTTTAGCGGCACTCGGCGAGCAGCAGCAGGCACTTCAGGATGAGATTGACGAGCTAGAAATGCGCTGGCTCGAGCTCTCCGAGATACTGGGCTAACGTCTACTTTATGTGCTATATATAACAGTGGGTTTCTTATCTACTTCTGCGGGATATCGCCTCGTCGGGGCGATATCCCGCTACCATTAGATAGTAACCTTTAATACTTATAGGGAGCATTTTTCCCTGCCCACCCTTATGAAGGTATTCATGCTCAACACTCTCAAACAGCTCAAGCATCAGCATTTTCTGAAGCAGAAGACTAAGCGCCGCGCGGCACGCATCGAAAAACTCCGCGCCGCCGGTGTCTCCATTGGTGATAGCACCTACGTGTGCCCCACCGCCGAGATTCTTCCAGGGGCTCGGATTGGCTCCGGTTGCTGGATCAACCGTGATATCTTTATCGACTGCGCAGTCCAGATAGGCGACCGCGTCTACCTGGGCCCGCGCGTCACCCTATGCACCGCAAGCCACGAGATGGGCCCCTCACGCCAGCGTGCAGGAAAAAATGTTGAGGCTCCCATCGTGATTGGTGACGGTTCCTGGCTCGGCCAGAATGTGTCCGTCATTGCTGGCGTCACCATCGGCGCCGGATGCATGATTGCCGCAGGTGCTGTGGTGGTCTCCGACTGCGAGCCGAATGGCCTGTACGCCGGTGTCCCCGCCCGCCGCGTCAGGGAACTCGGTGAATAACATGAGCGAACAGTACGCGTACGAAGCCTCCGTCGTGATTCCTGTCTACAACGGCGCCGCATTCATTGAAAAGCAGCTACAAGCCCTGGCTGAACAGCAAACTAGCCGCTCTTTCGAGGTGCTGGTCAGCGACAACGGTAGCACTGATAATACCCGCGCACTGGTAGAGAGGTTCAACGCCCCCTACCCGTTGCGTTGGGTAGATTCCAGCAACATTAAGGGCCCCGCTAATGCCCGTAACGTTGGTGCGTTGGAAGCCCGAGGCAAGATTCTTGTCTACTGTGACTCGGACGACTACGTGGAAACCGGATGGTTGGAAGGCCACCTAGCGGTACACGACAGGCACAGCCCCGCGCTCGTTTCGGGAGCTAACCTGCACAATACCAATCCCACTGAGGTGCTCAAAGCCTACGGCGTGCCCCTCGATTCTGACGAGAAGGTCTTAGAGAACAGCTCCCTCGTGGAGACCGAAGACCAGGTACCTCCCTTCGCGGGTTTCCTGCCCTCAATTACCGGTTGCAATTTCTCCGTCCCGCGCGATGTATACATACGTAACGGCGGCATGGATTGTAGCTACATCGCGGGGTCCGAAGAGACTGATTTCTCCTGGCGCGTGAGCCTAAGCGGCGTGCCCTTCTATAAGACCTACGCCTCGCTGGTACGCTACCGTCTTCGCTCCACCCCAAAGCAGATTTTCCGTCAGCAACGTAACTACCAGCACTACCGCATGCTCCTCTGGGCTCGTTTCAAGGACCGGGGTATGACCGGCCCGAGCATCAAGTACTCGGTTATTGCTCTGGCGAAGTCCCTACCGCTGCTACTCTTCCCTGCTACTCGTTTGGTGGGTGCACGAGAAGCCGGTGCAAACATAGGCGCTCTCAAGGGGATGCTCCAATACCGTTTCCATGCGGTCCCGGAACGTCAGCTCATGGGATAATAACGTATCTTTCGATGCACCTCTAATGGTTAGCCTGCAGAGGATATAGAAGAATGCCGGTTCTAGAGTAAATCTAGAACCGGCATTCTTCTATATAAGCATTCCTCGGTGCTTACAGCTAACGGTGGATAGAGCCAAAAACCTTCTCCCAACACTGAACAATATATTCGGGAGAGAAAATAGAGGACTTCTCAACGCACAAAGCAGATTTTTTAGCTCTCAATTCATCATCACCTATAGCCAGGCGTAGCTGCTTCGTCAGCGCCTCAACGCTACGTTCTTCAGCGAGATAGCCGAATTCAGGCAAATAGTCCAACAATAGATAGCTGGAGGGATAAGAAACCAAAGGCGTACCAACGCGCATGCCCTCTTGCAAAGACATGGGGCCACCCTCAAAATCAGAGGCACAAATGGTCAATGATGCTTCAGCATAGGCTTCAAGCACCTGCTCGGAGCTCAGGGGTCCACCCACCACGATACGCTCGGCGAGGGCAGGTTCAAGGGTCTCGAGAAGTTCATGCATCTGACGCTCAGTCTCGTCATTTCCGCTGCCGTTGAGCTTCAAAGTCCATTCAGGGAACTCCGGCGCACACGCAATGAAGCTCTCCAGAATGCGCATGAGACCCTTCTCAGCCCCATAGCGGCCAATATACTGAATAACTGGCTTCTTCTGCTGAGCTATGCCCATAATCTTCTGCTGAATCTCAGGGGTGATATAAACGTTAGGGTTAAAGACAGCGTCAACCGGGCGGTTCAGCCATTCAGCAAAGAGGCGCGCGTCTCCTTCAGAAAGCGCGATGAAGGAGTCGTAGTAGCGCCCAATATCCTTAAGGGTCTTTTCACGAGTTGTGCGGTGAAAGCTGTCGAAAGCGCTGTGGAATTCGTAGAGATACCCGATCCCCTGCTTCCGCCCCTGTCGCGCATAGTCCACCAGATACTCAGCAATGTCGGTCATCGAGGTCAGAACAACGGTATCTTTGCCCAGCGACTGCAGGTAACGGCGGGTGCGCACTGCGTTATAGCGGTCCCACAGGACGGTAAATGCCTTCTTAGCCGCCAGCACGGCACCCAGCGGTCCGGGGTTGTTGTACACCAGCTTATTATGGGTGGTCTTCGAGACAAGCGAACCGGCGCGGATCACAAAATCCGGGGTCACAGCGTCAGGGTTATCTCCCGTATTGTCGTAGAGCGCCAGATAGCTAACGTTGTACCCGGCTTCTTTAAAGGCCCTGCCCAGGATCCTGTTAACGGTCGTAATACCGCCAAGAAGGCTAAAACGGTCCTGGGCGATAACAATATTTTTAACCTTCATAAGATTCTCCCTTTCCGCCAGAGAATAATAGAAGTCAGTGAGTGATAAATCGTTATCTAGTGTGACAGATATATGAGCTACGCACTAGTAACTTCGGCAGCTACGGCGTGGTGGCCCTCAACACGGAGAGAGGTAGCGAGAGCCTCTGCTCGTGCTTGAGAAGAGGCCAGTAGCAGCACGGTCGGACCGGAGCCAGACACCAGAGATGCGTGCACTGCCCCGTCATTGCGCAGGGCCAGGGTTTCAGCCAGCTGCGGGGCGCACGAGAGTGCGGGTGCCTGCAGGTCGTTACGCAACAGGGCCGCTAGGGAGGCGAGCGCCGCCTCCGAACCGTCATAAGAGTTCAGGGCTTCCAGAAGCTCTAGGGGTTCCACCAGCTCGCCGGAGGCGGGATACTCACCGGCGGCACGGCCCGCGTCCAGCTGCTTGAATACGCTGGGGGTGGAGAGGCCAAACTGCGCGGCAACAATCACCAGGTGCAGAGGTTCCCGAGGCGCCGCAATATTCTGCAGCTCGGTACCGGTCCCCTGCCCCAGTGCGAGGGCCTGCCCGAGCGCGGCACGCACGCTAAAGGGAATATCGGCGCCCAGTTGCGCGGCAAGACGTTCATAATCCGTCTGGGTCAGGAGCGCACCGGTGCGGCCGGTTGCGTGCAGATAGCGGTCCGTAGCAATGAGGGCGGCAGCCGCGTCCGCTGAACCGCCCGCCATGCCACCGGCCACGGGTACAGCCTTCGCAATGTGCAGGTGCAGCGCCGGCGTGGATTCAACGCCGTGCCCAGAAATACCGTGTTCGGCAAGAATCAGCTCGGCGGCACGGTATACGAGGTTCCGCTCGTCCATCGGCACGTCGGCGGGATCGAACTGGCCAGCCTGCATCTGCTGATCCACCAGGGAACCGGGCACAATATCCATGCTCAGGCTCAGGCCCTGAGTCTGCCCTTCAGAGACGGTGACGGTCTCGGTCAGAGAAACCGCAGCAAAAAGCGTGGTCAGCGGATGGTAGCCGTCCGGGCGAACGTCCCCCACAGCAAGGTACAGGTTTACCTTTCCGGGGGCATCAACCGAAATAGCAGTCTGGGAGGCGGTACTCATCAGCGCATACACCTTTCGCGCGGAAACTCGCTTAAGAACATCAATGAAAAATTCGGTGCAGGAGGAAACTACTCTGCGGCAGGCTCAGCCGGGACGGTCAGCGAAGCCTCCGCGATACGGATAAAGCCGTGGATGTCCAGCTTCTCACCGCGCTCGGTCGGGGCGATACCGGCAGCCACCAAAATCTGCTCCGCACGCGCACCCGAGCCCGCCCAGGAGCTCAACGCAGCGCGCAGGGTCTTACGGCGCTGGGCGAAGGCCGCATCGATAATCGTGAACACCAGGTCACGGTCCACGGTTGAGAGAGGCTCCTCGCGCATGCGGAAGCCCACCAAACCGGAGTTAATCTTCGGGGCCGGCCAGAACACATTCTTGCCGATAACACCCGCCTTGTACACCTCGGCGTACCAATTGGCCTTGACCGAGGGAACACCGTAAATCTTCGAACCCGGAGTCGCCGAAAGACGGTCGGCAACCTCGTCCTGAACCATCACCAGCGCGTGACGGATGCTCGGGAACTGCCCGAACAGGTGCAGGAGCACCGGCACCGCCACGTTGTAGGGCAGGTTCGCTACCAGGGCGGCCGGGGTGCGGGGAAGCTCGGTCACCTTCAGCGCATCCATCAGCACCACATCGATATCACCCGCCTTCTCGGGACGGAACTTCTCAATGGTGTGCGGGAGTTGCCGAGCCAGCGGCGGATCGATCTCCACCGCGACCATGTCCTTCGCCGCGTCCAGAATACCGAGGGTCAACGAGCCCAGACCCGGGCCGACCTCCAGCACCGTCTCCTCAGATGAAATCTCCGCGGCATTGACAATACGACGAATCGTATTGGGGTCAATCACAAAGTTCTGCCCAAGAGTCTTCGTGGGTCGAATGTCGAGGCTCTCAGCGAGCTCGCGAATCTCGGCCGGTCCGAGCAGGGGCAGATTGTTCACAGTATTCCTTCGGTTAGGTGGAGGGTGCTACCTTCCAGGTTACCGTGCCAGGCGGTGCTTCACATCTTCAACGGTAGACAACCAAGCGGTCTTAGCTATGGCCGTACGTACCTTCAGAGCCAGCAGGACACGCGGGAAATCAACGATATTGTTCGTCTATAGACCTTAGACGGCGTTTCAATATGGCGAATATTTGAGGTCGGTGATGAGGCGCGGGATTATTCCCAGCCGCGCAGATTGGGCTACGCGTAGCGCACATCCGCGCCCAATGCTGAATACAACATGCACCAATCTCAGATGTTCCAAGAATAAGACGCCATATGTTGCAGCTCTACTGGTGCCTAACAAACGAGTACCCCCTCCCTATCGTGTGTGCGATAGGGAGGGGGTAAAAGTCAGGCAGAAGCCCCACATATCAATTTTTATGTGATAGCAGTAGCCCATTCCGTCTCTGGGTTACCGTCCCAGGTGCCGCTTCAAATCCTCAAAAGTTGCCTCCAGGACATTCTTTGCATTCTGCAAACGCTTCCTCGGCGCCAGGGCGATGCGCAACCGGTCGATAAAACCGGTACCATACTGCGTGCTCTTGAGACTTTCTAAGTGACGAACGCCAGAAGTTTGAATGAGGCTAGTACCTTCCCAACCGCACAGGCCGGGCTGCACCAAATATACGTCTACTCCCCATTCTCGGTAGAGAGAATAATCATCAGCAACAACGCCGGGAACCGTCTCGCCATAACATTCTACGAGTCGTTCAGCTCCAGAGCGCGAAAGAAGATACAAGGCAGCACCGTACAGAGGCTTTGAACCATAGGTACGACCCATACGGTACTTGCCGTACACAAAAGGAGCAAGCAACGAAAGACGGGGATAATCAACCTGCGGGTTAAACTTGCCAGCTTCAGAAGCGTAGATATCGCCCAGATTAACCATCTGCACGTGAGGATACTTTTCGATAATCCTCTCCACTACAGGCTGCAGGTCAGGGGAAATGAGGACATCGTCCTCTGCTAGCAAAGCCCAGTCGGCATCTGAAGCGAGGAAGTCCTTCCACATGTGGTAGTGGCTCAAAGCGCAACCCTTTTCGGCAGGCCTCGGCTCTTTACCGTAACGAGTCAAGAACAGCTTGCTATCGAATTGTGCATCAGTGAGGTGATCATCACGGTTATCCACCGCAGAATAACGCTGGAAATCTTGAGCAGGTGCCCCCACCGAGAAGAAAGAATCAAACCGGTTAGCGCCGTCCAGTCCCAGAACGTATTTCAGAATTTTTGCCATGAATTTCCCCTTTACTCCGCCTTACCCAGGCGGTGCTTCACCTCATCAAAAGTGGCTTCCAGAGCATTCTTAGCATTTGTAATACGCTTCTTGGGCGCCAAAGCAATACGCAAACGGTCAAGAGGGCCAGTACCGTGTTGGAGACTATTCACCTTATCCAGATGACGCTTACCAGATTCCAGAATAACGCTACTACCCTCCCAGCCGCACAGACCAGGCTGCACAAAACGCACATCCACGCCCCACTGCTGGTACAGCTTATAGTCATCAGCCACAGTACCCGGAACCTTACTCTCGAATTGCTTGAGCAACAGCTCAGCACCCGATCGGGAAATCAGATACAGGCCAGTACAAACCAAAGGCCAGCTACCGTACGGCTTACCCATACGGTACTTGCCGTATACGAAGGGAGACAACAACGACAAGCGAATATACTCCACGTGCGGATTCAATTTGCCAGCGTCATTCGCAAAAGAATCACAAAGGTTCACCAGTTGTACCTGCGGATACTTCGTGATAATTGCGTTCACCACCGCCTCAGCGTCAGGAGAAATAAGGATGTCGTCTTCAGCAATCAGCGCCCAATCAGCGTCACTAGCGACGAAGTCACGCCACATCTTCACGTGGCTGAGCATACACCCCTTCTCAGCGGGGTTAGGGTCACAATGCCAACGACTACGGAAAAACTCTACGTCAAACTCTTCATCGGTGACGTGGTTATCGCGGTTGTCCACCGCGGAGTAACGGACAAACCCCTGTGCGGGAGCGCCCACAGAATAGAACGAGTCAAAACGGTTAGCACCATCCAGGCCCAGAACATATTTAGTAATTCTCATCAAAAGAATTCTCCGATTTCATGATGACGTCGCATGGGGAGCACATAGTGCTTAGAGGGGAACCCGGACATGGCACATGTCGTGCAAACGTCAGGTGGTTGGGGTATCTCTATCTACGACTTCCGGAAGAGAATATTTATTATGAGAGTGAATAATATGAAACTATCACAGAAACATGCACATTCGCTAATAAAAAGATAATGCACAATTGCAACTGTCATAGAACATCGTACTGAAAAATACACTCGCCTCATAACCTAGCAGACTAATCAGCCTACCACTGACCGTACACACGCTCCGAATTTTCGCGAATGCGGCGGCACAACGCCTCCAGCTCCTCACCGCGGTGAGCCGCCATAAAACGCACTGTGTAATTTGTCATATAAGACGCATTCGGGCGACCACGGAACGGATGCGGGGTCAAGAACGGCGCATCCGTCTCAGCCAGAATCAACTCGGGACGAGCCATCGCCAGCGATTCCTGAATACCCTTCGAGTTCTTGAAGGTAACCGTACCCGAAAAGCTCATGTACCAGCCGCGCTCGTTACAGATTGTGGCCAGCTCGGGCCCACCCGAGTAGCAGTGGAACACGGTACGTTCCGGCGCACCCTCTTCATCCAGGATCCGCACAACGTCCTCGTGCGCGTCACGGTCGTGAATCTGCAGCGCCAGGTTATGCTTCTTTGCCAGACGGATGTGCTCGCGGAAGCTGTAGTGCTGTGCTTCCTTACCCTCATCTCCGGTGCGGAAGTAGTCCAGGCCGGTCTCACCGATGGCGCGCACGCGGTCGGCGGTGGCAAGCTCGTCGAGGGTGGCGATCGCCGCCTCCAACTGTCCGGCTGCAGCCAGCTCGGGGGCGGTGTTCGGGTGAATGGCGACGGCGGCCAGCACACGCTCGTCAGCCTGGGCGGCGGCCACGGCGTAGAGGGAGGAGGGGATATCGCATCCGACCTGCACGATGGCGCCGATGCCGAGCTTCTCACCGGCATCGAGCGCATCGCGGGCACTGATTTCTACCTCGCCGTCGAGCAGGTCCATGTGGGTGTGGTTATCCACAATCGGGTACGGTAGCGGCTCGGGGGCGGGCGGGAAGACCAGGTTGCGGCTGCGACCGTTCTCGCCGGTGGTGGAGCGACGGCGGGTTCCCTCTCCGCCTTCGGCGTCGCTGATGCCGGTGTAGAGTTCCGCCTTATAGGGTGCGGGTACTTCACCGGGCACCGGCTCCCAGCCGTTAGGCAGGGCGGTTGCCTGGAGTGCCGCGGGGGTGGGCAGGGTGTAGTTCGCCAGGGCGGCGAGGGAGTTCAGGTACTCCTGGGTGATTTCAGGACCGGGGTGGCTCTGACACATTGATAAATCCTCGGGATAAAACTGCGGGGTAAAACTGCGGGTGTTTTGGGTTATTCGGAGCGGGCAGCCAGGGCTGCCTCGTACAGGTCACGCTTGGAGGTGCCGGTCTCGGCAGCGACCGCGGCGCAGGCGCTCTTGAGGCGCTCGCCGCCAGCCACACGGTCGAGGACTAGCTGCACGACGTCCCGCGCTTCGGGGGTTTCGGGAGCTTGTGTGCCCTCAACAATAATGACGATTTCGCCTCGGACGCGTTCAGACTCAGCCCATTCGGCAAGCTCAGCCAGGGTACCGCGTCGAACCTCTTCGTGAAGCTTAGTTAGCTCACGGCTGACCGTTCCGCGGCGGTCAGCGCCGAAGATCTGCACGAAGTCTGCCAGGGTTGCGGCAGTGCGGTGCGGGGATTCGTAGAAAATCATGGTGCGTTCCTCCCCCGCCAACGATGCAAGACGGCGGGTGCGCTCGGAGCCCTTGCGGGCGAGGAAGCCTTCGAAGGTGAAGCGTCCGGTGGGCAGGCCGGAGAGCGCGAGCGCGGTCAACGCAGCGGAGGGGCCGGGCACCACGGTGACGGGCAGGTCGGCTTCCGCGACGGCTGCGGCGGCAACGTAGCCGGGGTCGGAGATGGTGGGCATGCCTGCATCCGAGAGAAGGAGCACGCGCTGGCCGTCCTGCACCGCCTGCACGATGGTTGCGCTACGTTCTTCTTCGTTATGGTCGTGGTTGACGATGACGCGACCGCGAGTGCGCACGCCAAGCCCGGAGGCGAGGGTTCGTAGCTTGCGGGTGTCTTCAACGGCGATGAGGTCTGCGGTGGCAAGAGCCGAGCGCAGTCGATCGGAGGCGTCAGCGAGGTTGCCGATGGGGGTGCCGCCGAGGATGAGCACGCCGCCTTCTTCGGAGGTGACAGCGACGTCAGCCTGGGGTGCCTCGACCGTTTCTGAGGGGTCGACGATCTCTTCGGTGTATTCTGCGGGTGCGGTCATGGCAGGCCTCGTGTCTGTGTCTGGTCTTCGTGTACCCACTAAGTGTAACGCCCGCGCTCTGTCCGGCGCCGGGTGATCTTGCCGGGCGGGGCGCTGCGTCAGGCGCAGGTTCAGGGTGCTTCATATAAGCCGTTCACGGGCTGAAATGGTGCATCGTGCGTTCTGACCCTTTAGGATTGATGGGGTGAAGATACCTAAGCTACTTTCTCCCGCATCTGCCGCTCCGGTTGGTCCGGCCGATTTGACCCGTTCTTCGTCTGAACGCGGTCGTTACGGCCTCGATTCTCTGCTGGATGCGCTCGCTGTTGCCTATATTCGTGCCCCGCGTTGGGGTTGGTTGGCGCCTGCATTGATTGTGCTGGTTGCCGGAATTCTGCGTTTTTATAATTTGGCGCATCCGAATGCCATTGTTTTTGATGAGACGTACTACGCCAAGGACGCCTACTCGTATGTGTATTATGGCTATGAGTTGAGCTGGTCGAAGGACGCTAATGCGTCCTTTGCTGCCGGTCACCCGTCGGGTCTGTTGACGGATTCGCCAGAGTATGTGGTGCATCCACCGTTGGGTAAGTGGATGATTGCCGCGGGCATGGCGATTTTTGGTGATAATAATCCCTTTGGTTGGCGTGTTTCTGCTGCGGTGATTGGCACCCTGTCGGTGGCTTTGATTGCCTATGTTGGCTGGTTGCTGTTCCGTTCGATGACGGTGGCGACTATTGCGGCGTTGCTGGCTGCTGTGGATGGTCTGATGCTGGTGGAGTCTCGTCTGGCTCTGCTGGATATTTTCCAGATGTTCTGGATTCTCGCGACTTTTGTGTGTCTGGTGCTTGACCGTATTCAGGCGCGGCGCGTGTTGGCGCGCAATATTGCGGAGGCGGCACGCCAGAATAGCGGTGTGCTTCCGCCGATGCCGTGGGGCCCGAGCATGGGCCTGCGCCTGTGGCGTTTCGCTGCCGGTGTGTGTGCCGGTGCCGCGGTGGGTGTGAAGTGGAATTCGCTGTTCTTTATTGCGGCGATGGGTCTGCTGACGGTGTTCTGGGATATTAATGCTCGCCGTATTGTGGGCCTGGACAAGTGGGGTTTGACGGCGCTGGTGCGTGACGGCATCCCCGCGTTCTTCCAGATGATTGGTGTGGGTCTGCTGGTGTATTTGAGCACCTGGGCAGGCTGGTTCCAGTCGTCGAATGCGTATTTCCGCCGTTGGGCTGTTGAGAACCCGGGCAAGGGTGTCATGTGGCTTCCTGAGGATCTGCGTTCCCTGTGGGAGTACCATGTGTCGGCGTTTAAGTTCCATTCTGGTTTGAGTAGCCCGCATACGTATGCTTCGCAGGCGTGGCAGTGGCTGGTTTTGGGTCGCCCGACCTCGTACTACTATGAGTCGCCGAAGCTGGGTTCTTCGGGTTGTACCGTGAAGTCCTGTTCCGAGGCTATTTTGAATATCGGTAACCCGGCGATTTGGTGGGCGTTTATTCCGGCGATTATTGTGGCGCTTCTGGTCCTGCTGTTGAAGCGTGATTGGCGTTTTGGTGCGCTGCTGGTTGTGTTCGGCGCGGGCTATTTCCCGTGGTTTATGTACCCGACCCGCACGATGTTCTATTTCTACGCGCTGTCCTTTGAGCCATTCCTGATCCTGCTGTTGGCGGGTGTTTTGGGTCTGGCGCTGTCGGGTGCTCGCGGTTCGGTGTTGCGTGCCCGTTTGGGCGTGACGCTGGTGGCGATTTACCTGGTGGGTGTGCTCATGTTGAGTGCGTACTTTATGCCGCTGTGGACTGCTCAGGTGATTCCGTATGAGCAGTGGTATTCGCACATGTGGTTTAAGTCCTGGATTTAGGGCTCGAGCGATACGAGCTTGGGTATAGCGAAGGGGGCTGGGTTCTACCGTGTGGTAGAGCCCAGCCCCCTTTGTTGTGCCCTTTCCGCGCTGGTTTGCACGGTGAAGCGGCTGATGATTTTAGTTCTCGCCGACTCGTGCGGAGGCGAGCTTGACGCGCAGTTCCTGGCGTTCCTGGCGGCGGCGTTCTGCCTTGAGCTTGCGGTATTTGGTGGGCCAGGTGGTCACGAGCAGGAGCGTAATCTGCGCTGCTACGAGGACCGCTACGGCGATTGCCGCGTCGATCCAGAATTGCGGCGGGTAGAGGCGAATCAGGGAGCTTCGTACGGAGAATTCCCAGTTGCCCTGCGGGAAGAACACCTGGTGGAAGGTGGTAAACAGCCATTCCCAACCGAAGACGCCCACAACGCCGAGCACCGCGATGAGTCCCAGGGTAATCCACGCGCCACAGAAGAGGCTACGGCGGATGGTGCCGGGGGCGCGCTCGCGCAGGGAGATGCTGCTAAAGAGCGTCAGCAGGAAGAATGCGGCAACGGCTACGGTGGCGATGAGCAGTACCCATTTCACGTCGTGCATGTGGTTCACTTCTGCTTCGGTGAAGGCGAGGGTGTTGTCGGCACCGGTGGTGACGCGGGCGAGGTATTCGCGCGGCGCGAAGTTGTTGATGTAGTCCACGCCATAAGAGCCCAGGCGCATCCTCTCGACGAGGTAGTAGCCGTAGCTGTCTTCGGGGAATCCGGGGCGGTGGTATTCGAGCCAGAGGAAGGGCGCGGAGGCTACAGCGCGGATTGCGATCATGAGTACGGTCAGCGGTACGGTGAGCGCGATGAGGGTTGCGCGGAGCTTGAGGAAGCGCGGGGTGTCTTCCACGGCGTCTTCGCGGGCTGCGGCGCGTTCTGCAGCTTCGGGCGAGGCAGCCAGGGAAGATAGCGGTGCGTTGGGGTCCGCGACTGCGTGGGTGTGACCGGTGCGAGTGGTTTCGGTGCGGTACTTGCGTCCGGCGGTGAAGGCGCTTGCCGCCTCCGCGGTAGCGACGGTTTCTGCTTCAGCCGCATTTTCAGCTTCTGCTGCTGCAGCTGCTTCTGCTTCGGCTGCCCTCTGCATGGTTTCGCGGTTGAGGTCGCTGAGGGTCGGGTTTTTGGGGGTGCTCTGCGAGTCGCGCACGAGGGGCACGAAGCCGGTGGAGACGTTGGTGCGGGTGCGTACGCGGGTGCCGACACCCTGTTCGCGGAGTTTGCTACGTGCGGGGACGACGGGTACGGAGCCGGTAGGCAAGTCGGGTTCTTCGGCGACGGTGGGTACGTCTGCTACGATGCGTCCGAAGGCTCCGGTGTGCGGTGCAGGTTCGCTAGTCACGGTCTCTGCTCGGCGAGCTTTGAGGAGTTCTTCGGCGCTATTTCGACGGATGGCCGGGCGCAGTGCGCCCCACATTCCTCGGTGTGTTTCTTTGCTCATGGATCTCGCGTTCTTTTCGAGTGAATGGTGTTTGAGTGAGTTGCGGGTGTCTGTACTATCTGCCAGTTTCTCATACGCAAAGAACCTTCCGCATGAATTCACGGAAGGTTCTTTGCATTCGGGTGTTTAAATTCTTGGGTTCGAATTCTAGGATTCGGTGGTGTCCGAACCCTGGACGGGTACCTTGTAGACCACTCGCCAACCCTGCGGTGCCGTCAGCCGTGCAGCGTGATCATCGCAGAGGTCGTAGGCGTGGGGCTCACGAAATTCAGAGAGAGCGCCGATGATGGCCGTGGAGTCTGCGTAGGAGTACTGGAGAGTAACAGTCGCCTCTCGCTGGCAGGTCTGGCGGGAGCACAGTCGTGCGGTCTGCATGTGGGTGGTACCTTCCTGGCTTAGTTCGCCTGCTTACGCAGTCGGCGGCGTTCACGTTCTGACAGGCCGCCCCAGATTCCGAAGCGCTCGTCATTGTCCATTGCATATTGTAGACATTCTTCGCGCACGGGGCATACACCGCATACCCTTTTGGCGTCTCGGGTGGAGCCACCTTTCTCGGGGAAGAAGGCTTCGGGGTCGGTTTGGGCGCAGAGCGCTTCAGCTTGCCAGGCGAGTTCTCCGTCTTCGCCTTCGGTTCCGTAGAGTCCTGCCGCTGCGGTCCATACGTCGGTGCAGGCAGGAGCGTTTCGTTCTGCGTCTGATAGAAAGGCGTCGGCGGCTTTTTCGAGGGATTGAGTGGGATTCATGCTACGGTGCTGAGCGCCTGATGCGCGCGCGGCCGCGATGGAGCGGTCCGATGCAATGTAGGAGCCCATGGGTTTTCCTTCCGTGTTCTCATTGTGAGCTTAATGAGTCTGCGGATCCGTCGTGGACGGAATCTTAGTGTGTATGGTGTGGCATGGTTTGCTCTGGCCTCTACGGTCCCCCAAAGCAAACGTGCTTATATATCTATTAGACGTGCGACACGCCGATTCGTCAAACTAGACTTAAACAATATTTAGATGTATGTGTTGCGGGCGTCATATTTAATGTAAATTTGACCTTTATACATTTTTACGCCTGCCACCCCTTCTTGCTTGCAACCAAGGGCTACCTCAAGTTTTCCACTCCTCATATTGGCACCCACTAGGGCAGTAGCCCACAGAAAATCCGCATTCTGACCGCAAATATAGATCCCCGGTTTAGGTGTCCACACCACCTCTGCAGAAACAAAGAAGATAATTAGATGAAAAAAGTTTATCTTTTTTCACCATGCAGTTTCTGAATATTTTTTCGGGGCATTGCGAAGCATTTACATTTCAAATTCATATTTATGCCATATTTCAAATGCACTTTAGATCTGTCAAATATTTTCAGGTATTAGGTTTTTACAAGCCCCTTAGGAGCTTTTGCTTTACGCCTGTATCTTTAGCCCAGTGTTTCGCGTCCTTCCCAATGCCCTCAACCAGCGCGTTAGAGGTGCTGTAGAGTGAAACACATGGTTACTCTCTCCCCCGCCGGCGCATCCATGCCCACAACTCTGAATCGCTTCTTTGAGAAGCTCAGCAGCCAGCAGACCCCCGCCCTCATCTGGTACTCAGCAAACGGCGAGCGCATCGAGCTCTCCGGCAGGGTCATCATGAATTGGGTTGATAAGAGCGCAAACCTGCTGGTTGAAGAATGCGAGCTGGAGCCCGGTGAGGGTTTTGACCTCCAAGCACCTCTGCACTGGCGCACTATTGTTCTGGGCCTGGCGGTACTGCGCGTGGGCGCTCTCCTCGATCAGGATGAGCCGCTGGTTGCCGCGGTCTGCACCGAGCAGGAGGCGGGCTACACGAATGACCCCGCGTACCTTCTGGCGGTTGACCGTGCACCGCTGGCGCTTTCCTACACCGGCGATCTGCAGGCGCTGGCTCCGCACGCCGAGGAGGTGCTCGATTACTGCGCCCTGGTGCGTAGCTTTGGCGACCAGTACTCGGGTCTACTTCCCGATGATTCGGTAGAAATCATTGAGGGTTTCAGCTACGCGGAAGCCTACGAGCAGGCTCTCACGCAGGCACAGGCCTATCGTACGGCGGGCTATACGCTACCTTCGGGGCAGCGTGCGCTCGCTTTGGAGTTGAGCCCCGACTACGGTTTTGATGCCTCGGAGGCGACCTTGAGCACCCTGTTGGAGGTTCTGGCGATTTTGCTCTCCGGTCATGCGGTGTTTGTGGCTGACCCGAGCGTCAACTGGCAGGGTGAGCAGCTTGCATCCCTGATGGCGTCCGAGCGTGCGGCGGAGATTCCCCGCGGCGAGTGATTCTTCCAAGTTTCCTGGATTTTAAAAAACTTATCCCCCGATACGCGCCGTATCGGGGGATAAGTTTTTAGAACACGTCTTAGCTGATGGTCGGTGTTAGGCGGGGTCTAGGAGTGCTGCGAACCGGGATTCGCCTGTGGCTCGGGTGCGGCTGCTTCAGAGGTAGCCTTACGTGCTGCAGGCTCTTCGCCGTCGAGAATGGCGGCAGCTTCGTCAAACATTCGGCCGAGCTCTTCGTGGTCGGTGCCTTCACCTTCGTCAACCTTCTGGCGGTGCGAACCGTAGACCCAGAAGCGGTAGAGGAAGTAGCGAAGAATGGTACCCAGGATGGTACCGATAATCGTACCGGAGATGAAGGACGCCTCGGGGGTGCGCAGGTTCAGCACGTAGGTACTGAATGCCACACAGCCTGCCTCAACGAGGATGCCGAGCAGGTTCACCAGACCAAATTCGATGGCTTCGCGCTTCCAGTTTTCGGAGCGGGAGTCGCGGAAGGTCCACAGACGGTTCATGAGCCACGAGAAGATGGTTGCAACGATACTTGCAATAATCTTCGCCTTGGTGTGAGCCTCCGACATGACGGTTATCATCAGCACCCACACCGTCACAGAGTTCACGATGAAGGCGGCGCCGCCCACGGTACCGAATTTGAGAACCTCAATACCGTAGCTGTCCCAGAGGGATTTCAAGCGTTCGGTGAGGGTCGGTTTCGTCTGTGCGCTCATGCGGGACCTATCTAGAGGAGTTCAGGGGAAAGAGCTGGCACTGTTACGGTGGGTGTCATTCATGCCGCCACTATGGAGTGCGTCAGCCTCTTTTACAAGCTCTTATATGTTATTACAGTCCCGGTTGGTTGTTTGTACCTTTGAGAGTTTTTCCACAGACCTCCCAGCTAACGAGACATTCCCTTTCATCTCACGTTGACTGGGCAGAAGGCAGGTTTTTACGATTTCTTCCGGCTTTTACGCCCAAATATTGGGCTCTGCCGCCCAGCTAAACCCATTCTGTGACCTTAATGTGGTCTTGCTCCCATAAGCACTCTGAAACCGGTACACTTAGGTGCTGTGACTTACCCTGTGACTGGACCCGTAATTGGCGTCATCGGCGGAGGCCAGCTGGCCCGCATGATGGCTCCCGCAGCAACTAACCTTGGCCTGAACCTGCAGATTCTCGCGGAGGCGCCCACCGTCGGCGCCGTGGCAGCGGTACGTACCGCCCCCGTCGGGGACTACAAAGATCTGGACACCCTCCGCGAATTTGCTCGCGGCAAGGATGTCATCACTTTCGACCATGAGCATGTGCCCACCGAATTTCTGCGCACCCTCATGGCGGAGGGTGTGAATGTTCAGCCCCGTCCCGAAGCTCTCCAGTACGCTCAGGACAAGCTCCTGATGCGCGCCGCTATTGAGCGTCTGGGCCTGCCGAACCCCCGCTGGGCTAAGGTTTCTACCCTGGACGAACTACTCGCCTTCGGCGATGAAATCGGCTGGCCCGTGGTGCTGAAGACCCCGCGCGGCGGCTACGACGGCAAGGGCGTACTCGTTCTGGATTCCCCCGAGGAGGCTCGCGAGCGCAGCGCCGAATGGTTCGAGCAGCTGCCTTCCCGCACCGATTTCTCCGCCCTACTTGCCGAGGAGAAAGTACCCTTCACCCGTGAGCTCTCCGCTCTAGTGGCTCGCCGTGAAAGCGGCGAGGTGCGCCCCTGGCCGGTCGTTGAGACCATCCAGGTGAACTCCATCTGTGACGAGGTCATTGCACCCGCACAGGACCTGGACCCCGAGATCGCTGAGGCTGCCGCAGCCGCTGCTGTGTCCATTGCCTCCGAGCTGGGCGTGACCGGTGTAATGGCGGCTGAGCTTTTCGAGGTTCCCGGCTCCCCCGCCGGCTTCTACATCAACGAGCTGGCGATGCGCCCGCACAACACCGGTCACTGGACTCAGGACGGCTCGGTGACCAGCCAGTTCGAGCAGCACCTGCGTGCGGTACTTGACCTTCCGCTGGGTGATACCTCCGTGTTGGAGGGTGTTGCCGTGATGAAGAACTACCTGGGCGGCGAGAACGAAGATATCTTTGGCGTCTACCCGCTGGCGCTTTCGGCTGAACCGCGCGCAAAGATTCACTTCTACGGCAAGGAAACCCGCCCGGGCCGCAAGATTGGTCACGTGAATATTTCTGGCACGGTGGCTGAGCTTGAGGCGTTGCGTCATAGCGCCGCGAATGCCGCCTCCATTTTGCGTGACGGCCGCCCCCTGTAGCCCTATTTTTAGCCGGTGCGTGGGGTGAGAGCATCCTGCGTATCCGACGCACCCTATTGATGGTGGTTCGCCACCGCATCCTGAAAGGATATGAGGATTATGTCTCAGTCTCCCTATAATTCTTCCCAGCCCATTGTTGGCATTGTGATGGGTTCGGATTCGGATTGGTCGGTCATGGAGGCCGCGGCCGAGGTTCTGGACGAGTTCGGCATCCCTTACGAGGCTGATGTTGTTTCTGCACACCGCATGCCCGAGGACATGATTGAGTACGGCAAGAAGGCTCACAGCCGCGGTATTCGCGTGATTATTGCCGGTGCCGGCGGCGCCGCTCATCTGCCCGGTATGCTCGCTTCCGTCACCGCTCTGCCTGTGATTGGTGTTCCGGTGCGTCTGAAGAACCTCGAGGGCATGGACTCGCTGCTGTCGATTGTTCAGATGCCCGCCGGTGTTCCGGTAGCTACCGTCTCCATTAACGGCGCTCGCAATGCGGGTCTGCTGGCTCTGCGTATTCTGGGTTCGGGCACCGATGCGTTTGCTCAGCAGGTTCACGCTGATTTGCGTCAGTTCTCTCAGAATCTGCGCCAGACCGCAATGGACAAGGGAGCCGCTCTGCGCACCCGAGTTGCCGAGGCGAAGGCAAAGGCAGCGGCCGAGCGCGAGGCGGAGGAGAGCTCCTCCGCACCCCGCCCCGTTTCTGCTCCCGAGGCTTCGTCGGAGCCCCAGGCTTACGTTCCCTAAGCTCGGATACACTAGAAGGATGAGCAATATTCTTCAGTCCGATATTTGGGCACGTTTTCAGGAATCTAATGGTCACACCGTAATTCGTAAGAGCGGTAACGGCTGGTCGTACCTTGCAACCGTTGAGGGCGGCGCTACCGGCCGCTACCTGTACAGCCCGTACGGACCGGTCGCCTCCAGCGCTGTGGCTTTTGATGAGGCTCTCGCGTCGTTGAAGGAAGAGGCCGCGAAGCTTCGTTGCCTGTTTGTGCGCATTGAGCCTACTGAATCCGCTATTTGGGGCGATCAGGATGCGGCTGCTTTCTTGGCTCGTCGCGGTGCGGTTCTGGCTCCTCGCCAGGTGCAGCCTTCGCACACTCAGATTATTGATCTTTCGGGCACTGAGGACGAAATCCTCAAGGGAATGAGCTCCAGTTACCGTAATCGTCATCGTAATCTCCACAAAAAGGGCGTGACCGTTGAGGTGTCGACCAATCCCTCGGATATGACGATTCTCTTCGGCTTCCTCGAGGAAACCGCGGACCGTAACGGTTTTAACCGTCAGCAGGATGAGTACCTGATGCAGGTTGCTCGCGTGCTGATGCCCGCCGGTGCGGCGTCCCTGTACATTGCGAAGCTGACCGATGAGAACGGTGAGAGCACCCCGATTGCGGCGGCGTTTGTGTACGATTCGGATGACACCCGCACCTACGCGCACGCTGCGGCTTCCTTCGAGCACCGCAACCTTAGTGCAGGTGTTGTGGTGGTGACGAACTTTATCCTGGACGCTAAGCGTAAGGGCCTGAAGTACGTTGACCTCTTCGGCATCGCGCCGGAGGATCAGCCGGATCACGAGTGGGCCGGTTTCACGAAGTTCAAGAAGTCCTTCGGCGGCGAGTCCGTGGAGTACCCGGGTACCTGGGATGTGCCGGTCACCTCGCTGGGTTACCGCGCCTACACCCTGGCGTACAAGGCTCGTCCTGCGGTTTGCGATGCAGTGGCAAAGGCGAAGGCAAAGGTTCAGTCCTTCCGCTCTCGCTAACGACTTCAGGCGCCCCAATCTGGGTAGGTTCTGAGAGCTAAAAGCTAAATATACGAGCTCAATATACGGGCTAAATATACAAAGGAGCCGCCTCCGACCGAATCACTCGGTCGGGGGCGGCTCCTTTATGCTTGGGGGCTACCTCAAGGGCTTATGCTTCGCCGGGGCTCTTGGTGTGCGAGAGGATCTCGCGCAGGCGGGAGAGGCGGTGCTCAGCCTCAACGGTGCGCACGGTGCCCGAGGAGGAACGCATGACCAGCGACTGGGTGGTCACAACGTTCTTGCTGTAGCGCACGCCGCGCAGCAGCTTGCCGTCGGTGATACCGGTTGCGGCGAAGAAGCAGTTGTCGCTGGTGACCAGGTCGTTGGTGGTCAGCACGCGGTCCAGGTCGTGACCGGCTTCCAGTGCCTTCTCGCGCTCAGCCTCGTCGGTCGGTGCCAGACGGCCCTGAATCACACCGCCGGTTGCCTTGATAGCGCACGCTGCGACGACGCCTTCGGGGGTGCCGCCGGTGCCGAGCATCAGGTCCACGCCGGTGTTCTCGCGGCAAGCTGCGATAGCGCCTGCGACGTCACCGTCGAGGATGATGCGGGTACGGGCGCCTGCCTCGCGAATCTCCTGGATCAGCTTGGCGTGGCGGGGGCGGTCCAGCACACAGACGGTCAGCTCGCTGACCTTCTTGCCCTTAGCCTTAGCGACCAGGTGCAGGTTCTGCTTGACGGGCAGGCGCAGGTCCACGAACTCTGCGGCTTCGGGGCCGGTGACCAGCTTCTCCATGTAGAACACTGCGGAGGGGTCGAACATGGTGCCGCCGTCTGCCACAGCAATCACGGAGAGGGCGTTGTCCATGCCGAGTGCGGTCAGGCGGGTACCGTCGATGGGGTCCACTGCCACGTCGAGGGAGGGGCCGGAGCCGTCGCCGACGTTCTCGCCGTTGTACAGCATGGGAGCCTTGTCCTTCTCGCCTTCACCGATGACGACGGTGCCGTTGAAGTTAACGGTGGAGAGGCGGTAACGCATGGCGTCGACAGCTGCGCCGTCTGCGAGGTTCTTTTCACCAGCGCCAACCCAGGGGCCTGCGGCGATAGCTGCGGCTTCGGTGGCACGCACCAGTTCCATTGCGAGGTTGCGGTCGCCGTGGTTATTGTTCGTAGTCATAGACTCACCTTCGAGATTTCTGAATACACTGTCGGCTGGCTGGTTCTTTCCAGCGCGAAGTCGCCGACGCAGTAGTGCTCCTTTCAGGATAGCGCGCTCAGGCTTCGTTTTTCTTGTTCTGAACGAGTTTGCGTGCGTGTTGACTGTAAGGTGAGCAGATGCGGCATATTGGTGAGGGCTGCGTCTCCCTTCGACACTTCATACGCTCTGAGGTGCTGATTTTGGGTGTTGTGAAGGCGCGCCAAACTAGCTATTTTTCGCATATTTAAGGCATATTTGAGGTAGGTTCTTTCTCCGGGAGGCTCCCGGCGAGAAACTCAGCTTCAGCGCAAGCGCCTGAAGCCCCACATACCCGTTCGCAGATTCGCTGGCTCCGACGGCACGCGTTATCTGTATTTGTCCGCTAAGGAGCATCACATGGCTGGCATCCAACCGACTCCCGCAGAAGCATGGAAGCGTCTGAAGGACGGTAACCGCCGTTTTGTTGAGGGTAGCAATGAGCACCCCAACCAGGACACGATTCGCCGTACCGACCTGGCATCGGGTCAGTTCCCGTTCGCCTCGATTTTCGGTTGCGGTGACTCTCGCCTCGCGGCAGAGATTATTTTTGATCTGGGCCTGGGCGACGCGTTCGTGGTGCGTACCGCCGGTCATGTGCTGGAGAATGCCGCGCTCGGTTCGTTGGAGTACGCGGTTGATGAGTTTGAGACCCCTATCGTGATGGTTCTCGGTCACGACTCCTGCGGTGCTGTGACTGCGGCCAGCAAGTCCCTGGAGTCCGGTGAGATGCCGCACGGCTTCATCCGTAACCTGGTGCAGCACATCCTGCCTTCGGTGATGTCCCCGAAGCTGCCGGAGAACCCGGTCGTCAACGACATGGTGCGTGAGCACACCCGCCAGACCGCCATCCGAATTATTGAGCAGTCCCACATCATTTCGGATGCAGTGGTTGAGGGTAAGGTCGCCGTGATTGGTGTCTTCTACCATCTGAAGGAAGGTAAGGCAGAGCTGGTGTTCAGCTCGCAGGACCTGACCCTGCCGGAGGAGAAGAACGACGCGCAGAACCCGCCGACTCAGACGCTTCCGGTGGTCGTGAAGACTCCCCCGCGCGTTGTGGTTGCCGAGAACCTGGACTAGGTTTCCTCTTCTCCGCTCATTACGAGCCTTAGCGCGAGAACCCACATGCTCGCACTTAAGAACAGATTTTTCTATGGGATACCCCCGCCACGGTAGCGTGTTCGCACATCTACCGGGGCGGGGTTTTTACGTGCCTTCTCACGCCTCAAAATTTATGAGCGTTTTTCCTCTTTTGACACCTTTTCGAGGCGACGTAAGCCACTTTGAACGCCTATCCTAGAGGTATGGCTGAAAACATTGAATACCGCATTGAACATGACACCATGGGCGAAGTTCGCGTTCCGGCTGATGCACTCTACCGTGCACAGACCCAGCGCGCAGTCGAGAACTTCCCGATTTCGGGTCAGACCCTCGAATCCGCTCATATTCGTGCGCTTGCCCTCGTGAAGAAGGCAGCCGCGACCGCCAATGAGGAACTCAAGGTGCTCGACGCTGAGCGTGCCCAGGCTATCCGCGACGCAGCGGATCTGGTAGCAACCGGTAAGTACGACGCCCACTTCCCCATTGACGTCTTCCAGACCGGTTCCGGTACCTCCTCGAACATGAACGCGAATGAGGTTCTGGCAACCCTGGCAACCCGTTCCCTAGAGTCCAAGGGCATTGAGGTTCACCCCAATGACCACGTGAACGCTTCCCAGTCCTCCAACGACGTCTTCCCCACCTCCGTGCACGTTGCTGTGACCGAGGCTCTGGTGAAGGACCTGATTCCCGCTCTCGAGGTGCTCGCTGAGTCCCTGGAGCGCAAGTCCGCAGAGTTCAAGGACGTTGTGAAGTCCGGTCGTACCCACCTGATGGACGCAACCCCCATCACCCTGGGCCAGGAGTTCTCCGGCTACGCCGCAACCGTACGTTACGGCATTGAGCGTGTGAACGCTTCCCTGCCTCGCGTGGCTGAGGTTCCCCTGGGCGGTACCGCTGTGGGTACCGGCATTAACACCCCGGACGGCTTCTCCGCTCGCGTGATTGAGCTGCTCGCTGAGGAGACTGGCCTGCCCCTGACCGAGGCTCGTAACCACTTCGAGGCTCAGGCTAACCGTGACGGCCTGATTGAGGTTTCCGGTCAGTTGCGCACCCTGGCATACGGCCTGATGAAGATCAGCAACGACATCCGCTGGATGGGTTCGGGCCCGAACACCGGCCTGGGCGAGCTGCACATCCCCGATCTGCAGCCCGGCTCCTCGATTATGCCCGGTAAGGTCAACCCCGTGATTTGTGAGGCTACCATCATGGTTGCCGCTCAGGTTATCGGTAACGACGCAACCATTGCTTTGTCTTCCACTAACGGCGCGTTTGAGCTGAACGTGGGTATCCCGGTGATGGCTGCTAACCTGCTGCAGTCGATCCGCCTGCTCGCTAATGTTTCTCGCGTTTCGGCTGAGAAGATGATTGACGGTCTGACCGCTAACGTTGACCGTTGCCGCTTCCTGGCTGAGGCTTCGCCGTCGACCGTGACCCCGCTGAACAAGCTGATTGGTTACGAGGCTGCTGCGAAGATCGCTAAGTACTCGGTGGCTCACAAGGTGACTGTCCGTGAGGCAGTTGTGGCTCTGGGTTACGTGGAGCGCGGCGAAGTGACTGAGGAGCAGCTGGATGCGGCTCTGGACGTCACCAAGATGCTGGGCAACTTCTAATCTCACCCCGCCTGAACCTCGCCTGAGGTTCGCGGCTTAACCATAGAGGGAGGGGCGACTCGCCATGACGGCGGGTCGCCCCTCCCTCTGTATGTGTTCTCTGCCCCGTCATTGAGTTGGTAGCGGGTTCTCACTATTGTTCAACAATATTGAACACTTTGAACTGTTTATAGTGGACCAGCGTGTAGATGAGGCAGAGTACAGCCGGGATACTGACGACAAGCGCAGCGTTGAAGGAGCCGAGATGGTCAAGCATCAGTGCTACCGCGCCCATGGAGTACAGCGTTCCTAATCCAAACACGGCACCGTCAAGGGAGCTGGCACGCCCCAGTAGCTCATTCGGTGTAATGCAGTCACGCAGATTGTTGGAGAAGATGAAAGCTGATGCCCATCCTACGTCCAGAATGAAGAGCAAGGCTCCGAGCACTACGGGGTTATTGCTGATGGTGACGAGCGGTATTCCGAGCAGGGATACGACATTGGCGACCAGCAGCATTCCTCGTGTGTTCTCGAAAGAGAGGAAACGATCGATGATGAGCGCCGCGACGATACCACCGATACCGCTGCAGGCCATAATCATGCCTACCACTGAGGCTTCAAAAGTGAGCTCCTCATACAGGCGGTAAATAATGATGAGTGAATACGATGCCGTAGCTGCCGCCAAGAAGAACGTGTAGACAAGGATAAGTCTCTGCGGGGCACCGGAGAACATGTATTGGATACCGTCAAACATGCGGTGAATAAACCCATGTTGTACGGTTTCGCGTTGCTCAGTTTTAGTTTCCATCTCTACGGATGGCAACGTTGCGTATGAAATAGTTGCCGCTCCGAAAAGGAGCACCGGGACGATAAGACCGACCGTTGCACCCGCGACAAGAACAATAAATCCTGCTGTAGGGGGCGCAATGATTGCGGATATTCCCTCACAAATTTCACGACGTGCATTGTACGAAAGAAGGTTTTCTCGTCCGAGAAGCTGCGGAATATATCCTGCTTCTGAGGCAGCAGCCAGCTCGGAGAAGACACCGCTCACAAATCCTAGTGCGGCGATGGCGAACCATGACAGCACATGCTGCTCAATCATCAACGCCAAGGTAAGGATGCTGAGGATGTTTACTGCCCCGGCAATCACAATCATAGGTTTTCGAGGCAGACTATCAGATAGGGTTGCTAGTGGATATGCCAAGGCGATATTGGGGATTTGCATGGCCACCGCCATTACGCCAGCCAACCCAATTTCGCCTGTACTAGCGAGAATCGCAATGGGTAGGGCGAAGGAATATATTCCTGTACCTACCAGAGAGCCAATAAGGGCTACGTAGATTCTCCAGGGTATTTTATGTGTTGTCATGCTTTGCTCCTTCCAGGACGCATCAAAATAGCGCCCAAGAATTGCGATGAACACAATGAGCCTAGTTCACAGAAAAATAGCATGCCTTAAAGATTTATAGGCAGAGTAAAAGGAAAGCGACTACGCTCACCAGAACATCACGTGAACGAATCTTTCTCGGGTTACTGACTAATACGGGGCCGTCACTCCCAATGTAACCCGCGTCATATATAAAGCATCTCATGCGCACCACTCATAACTCGATATACAGGCACAACTTAAGGTAAAAAAGACAAAAACAAAATAAAACCACGGCAGCCTTTAGGCTTCCAGTCCCCCACTCCCACAGAAAAACAGGAAGAACCACCCAATACCATGTAACAAACTGTCATAAAAATGCTGGGAGGGGCGACTCGCCATGACGGCGGGTCGCCCCTCCTTCTGTATCTACGTGCCTCATTCGGCGGCTTTTACTCAGTCCCAGTAGCCGGTCTAGTACTCTTCCGGCGGCACCGACTCCAAACCAAAACGGCAGTGGCCATCATAGTTCAGCGCCGCATCAATACGGTCCAGCATCCGCTCAGAAAGCAACGCACGCTCCGCCGGGTCAGACACATCCACCCAACGCACCTGCGAGGACTCCTCATCATTCACCTTCGCCTCACCAGAAACCCAGCGGCACAAGAACGTATGATCCAAGAACTGGCAGCGGTCACCATTACCGAACTGCATCGGCGGGTCAGCCTTCACCTGCGCCAGCTCCAGCACCTCAATCTGCACGTTCGCCTCCTCCTGCGCCTCACGCAGGCAGGTCAGTGCGGGGCTCTCCCCCGGGTCCACAATGCCCGTGATCGGGGTCCACGCCCCGTTATCGCTACGGCGCACCAGCAGCACCTTAGAATCCTGCTCACGGTACACCACAGCCGTCGCACCGGACAGCCACAGGTAATCCGAACCAATCCGCTCACGCAGCTTACGGATATAGGGAGGAGTAGGCATAACATCAACCTTTCAAAAGCCCCGGCAAATCTACCGGGAATAGGTGCTAGAGAGCAGAGCGAACAGCCGCGGGCCGCACACAGAACGAACCCGCCATTTAGCCGGACGGTCACCCTACTTCGGAATCTACCACAGAGAATACGCCGGAGCAGCCAACGCCACCAGCGCCCCCAGAAGCATAAACGGACCGAAGGCAATGCGGGTGCTACCGCGCGCCTTCGTGAACAGCACCAGAGCCAAAGACACCAGACCACCGGCAAGGAACGTCACCAGCGACGCCCAGCCCAGATTCGCCCAGGACAGGTACCCGAGCACGCCGCCCAGAATGCCGGCAAGCTTCACATCCCCGCGGCCCAGCGCCCCAAAAGACAGGATACGCAGAAGCAGGTAGCAGAACCACAGCACCAGACCGGCACCAATCACACGCCAAATATCGGCGGGGCGACCGGCAAAAAGCAAAGACACCGGCAGCGCCGTATAGGTGGCAATAGCCAAAGGAATCAGGATGCGGTGCGGCAGACGGTGCTCCCGCACATCAATACGCCACAGCCGCAGGGCGCACCACAGGAAATACAGCAGGTAGCTGCCGAGCACCAGAGCGGCAATAACGGAGGCGCCTCCAGCGTTGTAGAGGCGGGAAAGCTCAGCGAGCATAGAACGTCCATTCTGTATTGCTGGAGGCTGTACTACCGGAGGCTGCTAGCCAGGAACCAGTCACCAGCCAGCCAGCCGAGAAACACGAGCCAGCGGCGCTAGAGCACATAGGTTCTAGAGCGCATAGGCGCTAGAGCATCTAAGGTCTAGGAGCCGAATCGGCGGGAACGGTTAGCGTAATCCCGCAGGGCACGCAGAAAATCAACGCGCGTGAAATCCGGCCACAGGGCTCGGCAGAAGTAAAACTCAGAATACGCGCTCTGCCAGGTCATAAAACCGGACAGGCGCTGCTCACCCGAAGTACGAATCAGCAGGTCCGGGTCGGGCATATCGGCGGTGTACAGGTTCGAAGAAATATCCTCCACGCTCAGCTGTTCGGCAAGCGAGTCCAAGGATGCCCCCTCAGCGGCGGCCTCACGCAGAACCGAGCGGACCGCGTCCACAATCTCCTGGCGGCCGCCGTAGCCGACCGCAATGTTCACGCGAACACCGGGCAGGTGCGCCGTCTGCTCAATCGCCCAATCCAGGCGCTCGTGCAGCTGGCGAGGAATCAGGTCAATATTGCCGATAGCGCGCACCGGACCGCAGGCGGACTCCACCAGACGCACCAGAAACGCATCAATCACAGCGACCAGACCGGTCAGCTCCTTCTCGGGGCGCTTCAGGTTCTCAGTGGAGAGCATGTACAGGCTCACCTGCGGAATCGACAGCTCAGTACACCAGGCCAGAAAATCAATAATTCGCTCCGCACCGGCGGCGTGGCCCTCACGGGTGCTCAAGCCGCGCTGAGCCGCCCAGCGGCGGTTACCGTCCACCAGCACTCCAATATGTGCCGGCAGGGATTCAGGGCTCATCGAGCGCGCCAGAGCCTGCTCATAGACGGTAGGCTCAGTGACAGTGCCGGGGTTGCTGGCGTGGCCGTGCACAGTAATCACGGGCAGGGCGTTGGCGCTCATAGCTCATACCTCATTCGGCTGTCGTGGCAGATAATTCAGCGGGCTCATAACGAAAGAGTCCAAGCTCTTATTCTACGCCGCCGCGCCGTACCTTCGCGGCAATCAGCATCGCGGTTGGGCTGAGAATCGGCTCAAAATTTGTGGCGGCTGGTGGCGGTATCCGGGGGTGCGTACAGGGGCTGCACGCATCGCGCGCCTAAGAATGGATGATGCCCTTCACCTACAACTCATATCGTGGGTGAAGGGCATCATTGTAACGCGCGGGGCGATGCACCCCAGCCTAGATAACGTAGTAGTCGCTCAGGCCCTCGTCCAGGCTAGATTCGGGCAGCTGAACCTCAGCGTGCGAGGCAGCCAGCGTGTAGTCCTCCCAGGGCCAAATATCCTTCAGCTGCTCACTGGGCACCGCAAAGAACACGCCATTCGGGTCCACCTGCGAGGCGTGCGCACGCAAAGCCTGATCTCGCTGCTCAAAGTGCTCAGTCACCAGGATGCGGGTCGTAGTCTCGTGGCGAGGCGCCTCACCCGACGTTGCGCGGTGCGCAATGTTCTCAATCCAACCGCTCAGCAGGCTCTCACCGTGCGTATCGAGCAGGTGCTCGTGCAGGGCGAGGGTGCGTTCCGGGTTGAACGCGCGATCGTAGTAGAGCTTCAGCGGGGTCCAGGGCTCGCCCTCCCCCACATACGCCTCGGGGTCGCCCGCCTTCTCGAATGCCTCCACAGCAACCTTGTGGGTCATGATGTGGTCGGGGTGCGGGTAGCCGCCAATCTCGTCATAGGTGATGATGATGTGCGGGCGGTACTCACGCACCAGACGCACGAGCGGCGCGGCGGCACGATCCAGGGGCATGGTGCCAAAGCTACCGAAGGGCAGAGGCGGCATGGGGTCACCCTCCGGCAGACCGGAGTCGAAGAAGCCAATCCAGCGGTGCTCAATACCCATAATCTCGCGAGCAGCCGCCATTTCAGCGCGACGCAGACCCGGCAGGTCACGGTGTGCACGCGGACTATTATCGATCTCCTCATTCAGGATGTCACCGCGCTCGCCGCCGGTCATCGTCGCCACCATGAAGCGAGCACCACGGGCAATATACGCCGAAGCGGTACCGGCGCCCTTAGAGGACTCGTCGTCCGGGTGAGCGTGCACCGCGAGGATGCGCAGACCGGTGTAGTCCTCATCCAGCGGTTTGAGGGAGTCCACGGGAGGGTGAGTCGGCAGGTTTGCCTTCAGCTGTTCGATGGCTTCGCTCACGGTATGTGTCCTTTAGTTGATGCGGCCAGCGCGGATGGGCGGCTGATGTGTCTGTGATTCGCGAATGCGAGCGCCACACTGCGGAAATTTTACGTGTGTAGCTTCTCGTATGATACCCAAGGACAGCGCCGGTACACTAGCGCAGATGACGCCGTGTGACATCGTGAAATGTACCGTCATATCCGCGCAATCACATGGTAACCAGCCGACAGAAACCGCCACCAGGTTCAGCTACCGGCATGCACCCCGGCGAGGATGCGCTCAGAGGGGAAGATACGACCGGCATAACAGCCGAAAATCCTCCGGTGCTCTAGAATAGGTCTGTTGATTCATTCCGTTACCGGCATCGCCGTCCCCTTTCTGAACGCGGCACGCGGTAGCGGGTTTATTCGTTTCGCACCGGCAAAGCCGGCGCATAAGCAAAGGACACGCATGGCTGAAAACACCGGTGCATGGCTCACTCAGGACGCCTTCGACCGCCTCACCCAGGAGCTGGAGTACCTCTCCGGTCCGTACCGTCAGGAAATCGTTGACCGCATCGCGCAGGCACGCGATGAGGGCGACCTCCGCGAGAACGGCGGCTACCACGCGGCACGCGACGAGCAGGCTAAGAACGAGGCGCGCATCAAGCAGCTCAAGCACCTGCTCGAAACCGCACAGATTGGTGAGGCACCCGTTGACGACGGCGTGGTCAGCCACGGCATGGTCATCGAGGCTGAGGTTGCAGGCCGCACCCTGAAGTTCCTGCTCGGCTCCCGCGAAATTGAGGACACCCTCCCCGCAGGCACCGATCTGAAGGTCTTCTCCGAGAAGTCTCCGCTGGGCGCCGCAATCATGGGTGCTAAGCAGGGCGACGAGGTTTCCTACACCGCTCCGAACGGTAAGGAACTGAGCGCCAAGATTGTCTCCGTGACCCCTTACCAGGGCTAAAAGACAAAAGTAGTTTTACAACAAAACAGTGCGGGGTGCTGAACCGAAAAGGTCAGCACCCCGCACTGTTTTTTATCTATTGAATTGCGTTCTGCCGATAAAGCTCAGGAGTAACTATTACAGCTCGTCGGCTCATAAATATATCGGCTTAGTAGACGATGATGGGCTTGAAACCCTCATCCTCCAGGGCAGAAATCACCTGGCGGCAATGCTCCACGCCCTTGGTCTCCATGTCGATGGTAATCGACACGTCGCCCATGGAGAGCGAGCCACCCACGCGGGTGTGGTCTACACCGGTCACGTTCGCGTCGTTCTCAGAGATAATGCGGGAGATGGTCGCCAGCTCACCCGGGCGGTCAGAAAGCATCATCTTCACGGTCATGTAGCGGCCAGCCGCAGACAGACCGCGCTGAATCACCTTCAGCATCAGCATCGGGTCAATATTGCCGCCGGAGAGCACGCACACGACCGTACCCAGGTCGCCGTACTCTTCCTTCAGCTTGCCGTTCATCAGCGCCGCCACGGGCACCGAACCGGCAGGCTCCACCACAAGCTTGTTACGTTCCATCAGGAAGATCAGGGCGCGAGCAATATCATCTTCGCTCACGGTCGCCACATCGTCTACCAGCTCCTTGATGATGGAGAAAGGCATCTGGCCGGGGCGGCCCACCGCAATACCGTCAGCGATGGTGGAAACCTTCTTCAGCGGCACCAGGGCATCCGCAGCCAGCGACAGCGGGTACGCCGCCGCGTGCTCCGCCTGAACACCAATAATCTTGATCTTCTTGCCGAGCTTCTGCTCCTTCGCGCGGATAGCAGCGGACAGGCCAGCCAGCAGACCGCCGCCGCCAACACCCACAATCACGGTGTCAACATCCGGAACCTGCTCCAGAATCTCCAGACCAATCGTGCCCTGACCGGCAATAATGTCTTCATTGTCGAAGGGGTGCACGAACACCGCGCCGGTCTCTTCGGCGTAGCGCTTTGCCTCCGCCAGAGCCTCATCCACGGTCACGCCGTGCAACTCAACCTCAGCACCGTGATCACGGGTCGCGGTAATCTTCGGCAGCGCCGCACCCAGCGGCATATAAATACGGGCCTTAATGCCCAGACGGTCAGCAGCCAGAGCCACACCCTGAGCGTGGTTACCCGCGCTCGCAGCCACAACGCCGCGCTTCTTCTCCTCCTCAGAAAGCTTCGCCATACGCACGTACGCACCGCGCACCTTGAAGGAACCAGCACGCTGCAGGTTCTCGCACTTAAAGAAAACCTCTGAACCGAGGCGCTGGCTCAGCGCACGCGAATGAGCGACGGGGGTGCGTTCAATAACGCCTTCGAGCAGCTCTGCGGCACGTTCAATGTCGGTGAGGGTCACGGGCAGGGAGTCGAGATCTACGCTCACGAGGTTTCCATTCTGATGGTACGTATTCTGGCGGCACCTAGCCCCGCACGCTAAAAGGCGCGCGGTGGCACAGTGCACACTCCATTCTAGAGGATGCACCGGCATAAAGCAGGGGCCATCCCCGCACTCTCAGCAGATAGTGCAAGAACGGCCCCCAATCTAGGTTATGTGTGGGCGTCTAGCCCGCGGTTAATCACAATGAACTGAGTTCTAAGCCTTCTCAGATTCCTTAGATTCTTCAGAGCTTTCGGAAGTCTTAGCTTCCTTCGCCTTTTCAGACTCTTCAGCCTTCTTACGGCGCTCCAGCTCATGCGGGAAGAGGAACTCCTCCTCACGAGGCGCCTCCTTCTCCCAGCCACGATTCGCCAGGTAACGCACCACCGCGTTGACCACAGCCAGAGTCGGCACGGCGAACAGAGCACCCACCGCACCAAAAATCATGGAGCCACCAGCCACCGAGAAAATAACCGCCAGCGGGTGCAGGGAGACAGCCTTACCCATAATGAGCGGCTGCAGAATGTGGGATTCGAGCTGCTGAACCAGCAGAACAATACCGAGCATAATCAGCGCCTGCACCGGACCCAGAGCAACCAGCGCCAGCAGCACAGCCACAGCACCGGAAATAAGGGCACCAATCACCGGAACGAAAGAACCGAGGAAGACCAACACACCCAGCGGGATAGCCAGCGGAACACCCAGAATTGCGGCACCAATACCGATGCCGATAGCGTCAATAGCCGCCACCAGAATCTGAACGCGCACGTACGCACCCAGGGACTTCCAACCCGCGCGACCCGCACCGTTGACTGCGGCACGCGCGTCCTTCGGGAAGAGGCGGGTGACGAACAGCCAGATACGCTCGCCCTCCATCAGGAAGAAAACCAAGGTAAACAGGGTCAGCAGGGTACCGGTCGCAACCTCAGCCGCAGTCGAACCCACCTGAGACACACCGTGCAGCACGGAGCTGGGGTTATTAGTTACAGCGCTCTCCATCTGATCCAACAGCTGGTTCATCTGGTCGGCACCGAACTCGTAGCCGAGGTTCTTCAGCCAACCAATCAGCTGCTGGTAGCCCTGCACCGCCTTATCCGCCATGGACACAAAACCACGCAGAATCTGCTGACCGGTCAGCGAAATAATACCGGCGAGCACCAGAATCATACCGATTTCGGCAATAGCCGCCGCGCCACCTGCACGAACACCCTTCTTACGCAGAAGCATCACGGCGGGGCTCAACAGAGCCGCCAGAAGCAAAGCCACCAGAAGAGAAATAACCAGCAGGGAGACGTGCCCCAGACCCTTCCAAAGAATCCAGCCGGCACCGGCAATCATAATGATGCGCCACGCCCAAGCACCGGCAACTTCCATGGCAAAAGGAACCCGGTAGCCGCGCTCCTCCTCGGCTACATGCTCTTCTGCAACAGGTGTAATTTTCACGGTGTCTCCAAATCATTATCGGTGTCGCACTCGTGCGGGGCAGCTTTCGGCAGCCCCAGCGGAGGCGGTGTGGTGTTGTTATTGTGTGCTCTCCCCCGCGCCTCGATGCACCGGGGAAGTAAAGCGGCAAAGGCGGCGGCACCATCACGGTACCGCCGCCTCAAAGCGAGCTTTAGTCGTTGCTAAAGATGCTTGCCAGGTACATGAGAACACGCAGGATCTCAACGTACAGCCAGACCAGAGAAGCGGTCAGGCCGAAAGCAAGGCGCCAGGACTCACGCTCGGGCAGGCCAGCCTCCACAGCTTCGGAGGTGGTGGTGAAGTCCAGCAGCAGAGAGTAGGTTGCCAGCGCAACAGCGAACAGGCCAACCACCAGGCCCAGCGGGATACCACCGATAGAGAAGCTGTTCAGCGAGGAACCGAAGATACCCGCACCCAGAATCGAGATGAAGCCGTACGCCATGTAACCAATAGCGCCGATCATGAAGATCTTGTTGAGCTTAGGAGTTGCGCGCAGCTTGCCATTTGCGAACAGAGCCAGGGTGGTACCTGCCACCACGAGGGTTGCCAGAACCGCCTGAATTGCCACGCCGGGGTAGCGCATATCCACAACAGCGGACAGGCCACCGAGCAGCAGACCTTCCATAAGCGCGTAGGTCATGACCAGAATCGGGGAAACCTTCTTCTTGAAGGAGTTCACCAGACCCAGGACCAGACCACCAACCAGGCCCAGGAGCATCAGCACCGGTGCATTCCATGCAACAGCGGCACCGACAGCGACCAGGCCCAGGTTGATGCCGGTCTTAACCATGACATCGTTCATGGTCAGACGCTCACCTGCGGGGATGGGCTCCGAGTAGGTGGGGGTTGCTACGCCGTAGTCAGCCTCACCGTACGGCTGGCCGTACTGTGCCTGCTGACCGTACTGGGGCTGGCCATACTGCTGACCATAGGGCTGCTGGCCGTACTGCGCCTGCTGACCATACTGGGGCTGGCCGTAAGCATTCTGACCGTAGCCCTGCTGGTCATACTGCTGCTGACCGTACTGGCCGTAGGTCTGCTGCTGACCGTACTGCGCCTGCTGGCTGGTCTGCTGAGGCTGTGCACCAAAGCGACCGAAACGAGAGTCACCCTGAGTGACATTCTTCGTCATCGAATTCAGAAGCGGGTTTCCCGCCATCATGCTCTCCTTAAACGGGTACAAAACTAATTCTGTTAATTCTATCGGATAGATTCTGCGCTCACGGGCGCTGTTCGTTACCAGCAGGGGCTTCTAGCAGCTTTGCCAGAATATTTCAGGGCGGTGTTTACCTGAGGTTCACCCAGGTCCGCACCGCCCCGCACGCAAACGCTTCTGCGCGTCTCTTGGTGAAGCGTCTATTGCGAAGCTTCCAAACGGTCAAGGAGCTGCTCCAGATACTCCAGAACTGCCTGTTCCTCGTTCGAGCCAATCACCTCGTCAGCAGCATTTCGCACAACCTCCGGGGCGTTAGACATAGCAACGCCCCAGCCCGCGTAGCGGAGCATCTCCATGTCGTTCTCACCGTCACCGAAGGCAAGAATGCCCGCCGGGTCGGCGTTCAGACGCTCGCATAGGTCCTTCAGACCGGTCGCCTTGTTGACACCGGTACGCACCAGGTCAATGGCGCCGAAGCCACTCACCATCGGGGTGACGGTCTGCGGAAGAGCCTCACGCAGGTAGACGCTCAGCTGCTGCGTCTGCTTCGGCGGGGTCAGCAGCGGGAACTTGATGGGTGCACCCTCAAAATCTTCAATAGAGTCAACCATGACCGAGCCGGGGAAGAAGAACGCCGCAAAGTCCTCCAAGGTGAGGGTTTCGGGAAGCTCCTGACCGGTGTCTTCAAAATAGCCGCGAATCATGTGCACAATCTGGTCACAGCGGTCCTTAGGCAGGTAGATACCCTCGGTAGTGCAGACCAGCAAACCAATCTGATCCAGCCCCTGGACTATCTCAATGATGCGCGGCACATCCTCTTCCACAAAGGGATGCACGGCAAGCTGACCGCTCTCATCAGCAAGGTATGCCCCATTTTCAGCAATATAGGTAAGACCTCGCCCTTCAAAGCCGCGCATATAGTCCCGCAGCTTGGCGTAGGTGTTTCCGCTCGCCACAACAAAGTGAATTCCCTGCGCCTGCAGGCGGGATAGGATGCGCGAGAAACGTTCGGTGTCGAAAGTTTTGGAGTCGGTGAGGAAGGTGCCGTCCATATCGACAGCAATGATGGAGGGTATAGTCTGCATGCTGTGCCTTTCTGACTCTGCTGCCCCATTCAGGCTGGGGTGCATCTGTGGCTGCGTCTCTTCTAGGGTCTCACGTTTTTGAGCTCCGGAAGACGGTATGCGGGCGTTTTTGAGAGTGGAGCCCACGGGTACCATCGCTTCCTTCGAGCAGGTGGGCATCCCCATGGCAACCGAACTGGTCGGGGGCATCGCCTTTTAAACTCCAAACACCACACCCCAGACATGTAAACCCTCAGACACACAAGCGGCGGCCCCTCCCCCACGGGAAGAGCCGCCGCCTATCTGCACCTACGCGTGTCTACGCAGTGCCCCCACTGGGACTCGAACCCAGAACACAAGGATTTTAAGTCCTCTGTCTCTGCCAATTGGACTATGGGGGCGCACCCCGTATACGTCGGGGCACAAACACCTATTATTCCACGAAAACGCACCCGAACCTAAGCGGAAACACATTTCAAACGGTTCCCCGCGCTCAGCCGCAGCAATCACCATGCAAAAGCACAGGTGGGCGGCTAAGCTAGACGGCCCGCACGCGCCCAGACACAAAAACCCAGACACAAAAACCTAGGCGCAAAATGGGCGGTGCAGAAGACTAAAGTCTTCCACACCGCCCATTGCTTTATCTCAAGTGCGCTATCTCAGGGAGATAGACCCCTAAGTCAGGCTATTTTAGAGCTTTGCCTTCTGGCGTGCCGGTGCAGTACCGGTTGCTTCCTGGAATGCCAGGCGCGGGGAGCGCTGGTGGCGAATCGAGGAGGTGTCGCGACCGAAGATCTGGTTCAGAGCCCAGGTGGTCATAACGCGAACGGTACGCTCGGTGGTGGGGATTGCAGAGCCGTGGTAGCCGCGGTGCATGATCCATGCCAGCGGGCCGCCAATGGTCTTGCCCTTGAAGTTTGCAACACCCTTCCACAGGCCCAGACCTGCCACAACACCGATGGTCTCGTGGTAGTAGTCGGTCAGGGGCTCGCCGCGGCGAGCAGCCAGCAGGTTCTTCGCCAGAACAACAGCCTGGCGGGAAGCGTGCTGAGCGTTGGGAACGCAGAAGCCGCCCACGCCGCCGCCGGAGAGGTCCGGAACAGCTGCGTTGTCGCCTGCAGCCCATGCGCCCTCGACCACGCCGTCGTCGCCGGTGACGCGCAGGTCTGCGCTCACGCGAACGCGGCCGCGCTCGTCGATCGGGAAGTCGGTGTTCTTCAGCATCGGGGATGCCGCCACACCTGCGGTCCAGATCAGGGTGTCGGTCTTGATCTCGCCTGCGGGGGACTTGTCAGCCATGTTGATTAGCTGCAGGTTGCCGTCGGTTGCGTCGGAGAGGGAGGTGTTCAGCAGGATCTCAATGCCGCGTGCACGCAGCTCTGCAACAACCTTCTCTGCACGGTCTGCGGGAACCTCGGGCATGATGCGCGGTGCGGCCTCGACCATAACGAAGTGCAGGTCGGAAACGGAGAGACGCTCGTTGCGCTCCACAGCAACGCGTGCCATGTCCTCGAGCTCGGAGATGGTCTCAACGCCAGCGAAGCCACCACCAACGATGACGAAGGTCAGGGCGCGGCGACGCTCTTCAGCGTCGGACAGCATGGATGCAACCTCGATGCGATCCAGAACCCAGTTACGAACGGAGACTGCCTCTTCGATGGTCTTCAGACCGATAGCGACCTCTGCCAGACCCGGAATCGGGAATGCGCGGGTCACAGCGCCTGCACCGAGGACGATCTCGTCGTACTTCAGCTCGAAGGGCTCACCGTTGTCGGTGGGCTCAACAACAGCGGTGCGCTCTGCGTGGTTGATGGAGGTGATACGACCGGGGATCAGCTCGGTGTCGCGCAGGTGCTGACGCAACGGCACAGTTGCGTTACGGCCTTCCATGGAACCTGCTGCAACCTCGGGGAGGAAGGGCTGGTAAGTCATGTAGGGGTTCGGCTCAACGATGGTGACGACGCCACCGGTCTCCTTGATAGCCTTCTGGATCTTCTTAGCAACGGTGAAGCCGACGTAGCCGCCACCGACGATCAGGACGCGAGGACGGTCCTGTGCCACCTTAGTGAATGCCATTTTGTTACTTCCTAGTCTTTAGGTACCGAGGTTCGGTAGCCCCGGTAGGTTGGTATGTGCAACTTCCGGCTCGTTCCGAAAGCTCCCCTGACGTACAAACGGCCCGCTCTGGAAGTCCTTGCGCAACGCGAAGTGGCTAGCAGCACGAGCCTGTCTATCACATACCTGTTGTCTTCTATTTTACGCCTTTGTTTAGGTAATTTCGCACCTATGGTCCATTTGAGCTGACCCTAAGTTAAAAGTTTTGAAGATATGAACGGGGTTCATCTCGTGATGCGGGTTACGGTCAAAATTACCCTTTCCGTTTTTTACGCGGTACGTTCGATATTTTCGTTTATTTGGGTGTTCCGCCGTCTCAAGCCAGATCTCAAAGAACAAAGCCCGGGACCAACTCAAAAGTCAGCCCCGGGCGAACAGGAGAAGTCTCCACAGAGAAGAAAAACACCGGCACCCCAGACTCATAAGAACCCTAACGAGTCCCCCTCCGGGCACCCCGCTGCGACCCCTTTGAAACACGACTCTTTCCGTGATGAGCACCCGGATGATGCGCCACCTCACGAGCCATCCGCGCAGCCTGCCCCGCGCTCACATGCATCCTATGCAAGCGATGCACCGAACCAGCCGTAATAATCGTCAGCCACAACGTCAGCGCCGCCAAAATTACCGGCGGCAACCAGCCACGATCCTCCGGAGGGCGACGCGCATCCGGCGCAGCCGCCTTCACAATGCTCTCACCCTCCTCATGCACCGGCGCAGCATCACTCGGAGTCGGATCACTCACCTGCTGCTTACGGTGCACCGCAATCCACTCAGAAATAGAACCCAACGGATTCGCCGTCACCGTAGGCGCCGCCAAAGCCATCGCATCCTGCGGATTGAAAATACCGTAACCATACAAAGGGTCACGGCCCGTCACACCAGCATCATCAGCCGAAGCAATCAAACGCTGAACCAGCTGAGCCGCCGACTCCTTCGGATACTTCTGCTTCAACAAAGCAGCAACACCCGTCACCAACGGAGCAGCAGCCGAAGAACCCGACCAAATCATGTACCCATTACCCGGAGCAGCCGCAATCATATCCGTACTCGGAGCAACCACAGCAATCGAAATACCCTGAGTCGACGAGCCCTCAGAAACCTGTTTATTCCGGTCAATACCGCCCACCGTCAACACGCCAGGAATCGTCGCCGGAGCACCAACCTGCGTCAAGCCGCTACCGCGGTTACCCGCAGCCGCAACAATCAGCACGCCCTTCTGCTCCGCATAGGCAAACGCCTCATCCCAGCTCTGCGGCCAGCTCGTCTTATTCGAGCCAATCGACATGTTAATAATCTGAGCCCCGTGGTCGACTGCATAACGCACCGCCGCCGGAATCTGCTCATCAATACTCTTACCGCCGGTCGTACCCATATTCAGCGAAATCGGCAGAATCTTCGCCTCGGGAGCCACACCAATCACACCGGTCGGCTTACCCGGCTGACCCGCAATCGCAGAATAGCCCTGCGTATCGTGGCCGTGACCAGCAATCAGAGAAGCGACCTCCGTGCCGTGCATCGGCTCAGCACCCAGGCCCTTCCAGCCGTCCTCGCTACCCACGCCCGAGGCGTCATAACCGCGCAGAACATTACCCTCAAGATCCGGGTGAGTACCGTCCACGCCCGTATCAATCACAGCAACCGTCACGCCCTTGCCCGTAGCCTGCGACCACAAGGACGTAATACCGTACTCCTTCAGCCAATACTCACGCTGACGAACATCATCACCATTCGTAGTCGACGCGCCCTGACGCGGAGTCGCAGAAGCCTTCGGTACCGCAGTGCCCGACGGCGAAGGAGTCGCCGTCACCTCCCGCTTCGGGCTCGGGGAAGCAGAAGGGGTCGGGTCCGTCGCCCAAGCGGTAGGCGCCAGCGGAGTCCACAATGGCAGAAGAGTCAACGCGGCACTGGCACCCAAAGCTGCACCTTTACGGATGCGGCGAGTAGCGCCTCGGTCAGAACCAACCGAGGCGCGCACACCAAATACACGAGACGCACAGGCGAAAGACGGCGCAAAAGACCAGCCGGTCAGGGGCATACCTCGCCGACGCTCAGAACGAACCATTAAAACTCCTCAAGCTGAGCCGCGCCGTGAATCACCGTTGGTTCACGGCGCGAGCGCTCAAGCCTACAGCTGGGACAGAGCGATACCGTCCAGAATGTCGTGCTCACTGACGGTCACCGAATCCACGGCGCCATCAGTCATCTCATTCAGACGGGTCAGGATACGGGCGTAAATCGTCGCGCCGGCACCAATCACATCCACCCGACCGGGGTGCATGTAGCCGAGCTCCTCACGCTCAGTACGGCTCAGCGAAGCCAACCAGCGGGCAGTCTTCTGAACGGTCTCTACGGAGAAGCTCTGAGCGTTAATAGCTTCAGAGTCATAACGGTCCAGACCCAGCGCGGCAGCAGCCACAGTGGTTGCGGTACCAGCCACAGCCACCACGCGGCGCGCATCCTGCAGGGGCACAGTCTTACGTGCCACCTCGAGAGCCTCGTCAGTATCAGCCTCAACGCGGGCAATCTGCGAGTCAGTGGACGGGGCGCTCATCATGTGACGCTCAGTCAGGCGCACACAACCAATATTGACGCTGCGGGAAGCCTTCACACCCGACTCGTCGCCGAGCACGAACTCAGTCGAACCGCCGCCCAGGTCAAACACCAGGGTGTCACCGTCGCCGTAACCGACAGCGCGCACCGCACCAGCGAAGGACAGAGCAGCTTCCTCATCACCGCTGATCACCTCGGGCTCAATACCCAGAATCTCGCGGATACCATCCACGAACACCTGACGGTTACCCGCATCGCGAGTCGCACTGGTCGCCACAAAACGCACCGAATCAGCGCCGTGCTCCTTCAGCAGCTGCGCATACTCACGAGCCGCAGCGAAAGTACGGTCCAGCGCCTCCTGCGCCAGCCAGCCGGTCGCGTCCACGCCCTGACCCAGACGCACAATGCGCATCTCACGCACAACGTCCTTCAGGACGGTCTTCTCGACCCCGTCCACCACCTCAGTAGTGGAATCAGCAATCAGCAGGCGAATAGAGTTCGTACCGCAGTCAATCGCACCAACGCGCACGGTGGGTTCCTTTCAGGTCTTCAATACCAATCAGTGCCAAAGGCAACGCGAGCGCCGCAGGCGAAAAATTTTCGCTTTTCGGCGCTCTTTCTTCTATCTATTATGCGCCCGCACCGTCGCTGACGACGATGCGGGCGCACCAGAATCAATATTTAGGCTTCTTCACGCCACGCAGGGTCGCAGGAGCAGACCTCGGGGGTCCACCACTCGGCGATAGCGTCCAGACCGCGGTCACCCATCGGGTTCACGCCGCGACCCACCGACAGGGTGTGGCCGATAACGGCGTGCAGGCACTTCACGCGGGTCGGCATGCCGCCGGCAGAGATGCCGTCAATCTCCGGGACCTCTTCGGTGCCGCTGATCAGGCGGATGCGCTCACGCTCAGCCAGGTAGTTCTCGTGTGCAGCAGCGTACTGTGCCGCCAGGTCCGCATCCTCAGCGAGCGAGTCGGTCATCTCGTACATCAGACCGCCCGCCTCCAGACGGGAAGCCGCAGCGGTAATCACCGGATGCGCCAGGTAGAACACGGTCGGGAAGGGGGTGCCGTTGCTCAGGCGCGGCGCGGTAGCAGCCACGAGCGGGTTACCGCACACGCAACGCGCCGGAATCTCGACCACGTCGCGGACCTTACGGCCCAGCTGCGCGGAAAGAACGCGGACGTCCTGCTCGGTGGGGGTCAGAGTTTCAACAGTTACGCCGAAGCCGCCGGGGGTGCGTGCCTTCAGCTCTTCAATGGTGTTTTCGGTGCTCATAATCCTAAGTTTCTGGAACGAGGGGTCGCCTCGTCCACTTGTGCCGGGTGTCTGCATGTGCAGGGTTGCTGCCGGCAGCTGGGGCTAGTTCTTCTCGAGAGAATTCCAAACCTTAGTAGTCCAGGCTTCCTCGGGGGCGTTCTTCGCATTCGCAGAAGTACCGTCCGCCTTCGTAGAGTCCTCGGTAATGCCGGTGACCACGTAGGGGGTGTCGCCGGGGTTCACATAGTAGAGGCGGCTACGTGCCTGCTGGCGAACATAGTTGTCGTCATTCCACCAGGTCTGCTCCGCCTTCAGCTGGGCGTTCTCCTGCTGCAGCTGAGAAATATGCGTGTTAATTCGCTTGATTTCCCGGTCCTGGTCAAAGTAGGTGACCACCGGGTATGCGGTACCGAGCGCAATCACGCCCACCACAACAGCGGTCAGGAAGCTACGGCCGGAGAACATGTGAGCCGCCACGGGGGCGTCGTATCCGTCCTCTTCACGGCCCTGCTGGGCAGCGGCGCGGCGGCGGGCACGCTCCTCACGGCGAGCCTGCGCCTGACGTTCACGCTCAGGGTGACGCTGGTTCAAACCCACGCCGAAGAAAAGGGCACTAGCCTTTTTCATCAGGGAAGTGCGGGCTTCCTTTGCGGCGCCTCGCGATTCTTCGGAGGCGGTAGCACCCTGAGCGGGTGCAGTGGAACTCGTAGAGTGCGACCGGGTCTGCTGGCTTGCTCGCTGGCTCATTGCTCTATCCTTCGTTCCGTTCTGTACCGCTAAACGCTTCCTTCATATTCTACCCGGGTTTGTACACTCACCTGAGCGTTCCCTCTGGAGCTACTTCCGGGGCCGTTTTGAAAGACCTTCGGGCTTTTTCGCTATGTGTTCGGGTGGGGTGCTGACACCCACCCAGGTAGAGCAAAAGGCGACGCTACCCCCAACGGAGATAGCGTCGCCTCTCGTTAAAAGCACCCCTGAATTGAAGGGGAGAACCCATCATTATCCGCGCTGGATGGCATCCAGAGCATCAATGAGCTGGGCAGATGCCTGGGGCTCAACCTTACGCGTAAACCATTTTCCTGATTCGAGGATGACAGGGAGATCTTTCTCGGTAAGCACCTCAGGGTGGGCGCCATTCCCGCTCCAGTCAATGTAATGGTGATTTGCATGGTTCTCCGAATGCTTTGTGCCCGGTGCCAACTGGCCGTCGGTCTCCCAGGCCTCAGCATTCTCACGAGCGGGTATATTGAGGAGTATACTCTGCATCCACATCTCGTCAGGCATAGGGGCAGAACGGAAAATCTTGGTGACCTCTCGGCCCGTCGGAGTTTTCAAAAAGTCCATCACCTGAAGTGCAGTCGAACGGGACACCGTCCAATAAGCCGACCCCTGATAAAACTGAATCGGCAAATTCTTGCGGGGGAACAGTCGTGAAATCTTATAACACACTTTGTGTACGCCCCTGCGGATAATCCCTTCAGGCAGTAGGCCTTCAAAGTCCTTATATTCCCGGTACAGCACCAGGACGTAGTTACGCATTCCGGGGGCTAACGCATAGAAGCTTACCCAAGAATGCTCCAGATTTTCGGGTCGAGCAAGATAATCAGCGTATTCGCGGAGAGGACGTACAGGGTAGCACTGCCCTGTAATGGACGCGTAATGAGTTGCTTCCGGATATTCTTTCAATGCCTGGGCTAGCATTTTTTGAGTTGCCTTCACAGCAGAGTAACCTGCCCAACGCACGTTTTCGCGTTCGCGGACATAAGATACGCCCTCGACGTAGAAATCATCGATATCTGCTTTCTTATCAATGTGGGCAACGCAGACACCGCCCGAGTTCAAAATATGCTGAGCAATTTTTTTGAACAGCTCCGGGTACTTATGGGCGAGGATGAGATAACAAACAGTCATGATTTTCCTATGTGATGCGTGAGTGAACGTATATGACTGATTATATGGCGCTGACAAGGAAAAACCGGGCCGACCCACAATACATGACGTGATGAATTACATCACTATGTATCGGGTTCGACCCGGCCTGTTCAGGGACGTTCAGCAGAACATCCCGCAACCTTCAAGCGTCATTATGCCTTGAAGCGGGGGAATGCGGACTTGCCAGCGTAAACAGCTGCCTCGCCCAGCTCTTCCTCAATGCGCAGCAGCTGGTTGTACTTAGCAACGCGCTCGGAACGTGCGGGAGCACCGGTCTTGATCTGGCCAGCGTTGGTTGCAACAGCCAGGTCAGCGATGGTGACGTCCTCGGTCTCACCGGAACGGTGAGAAACCATGCAACGGTACTCGTGGCGCTGTGCCAGCTCCATTGCGTCGAGGGTCTCGGTCAGCGAACCAATCTGGTTCACCTTCACGAGCAGAGCGTTAGCTGCACCCTCTTCGATACCGCGAGCCAGACGCTCGGGGTTGGTCACGAACAGGTCGTCACCGACAATCTGGACCTTGTCACCAATCTGCTCGGTCAGGGTCTTGTAGCCCTCCCAGTCGTTCTCATCCAGGGGATCCTCAATGGAAACCAGGGGGTACTTTGCAACGAGGTCAGCGTAGTATGCGCTCATCTCAGCTGCGGACTTCTTCTGGCCCTCGAACTCGTATGCGCCGTCGTTGTAGAACTCGGAGGATGCAACGTCCAGTGCCAGTGCAACCTGCTCGCCCGGCTTGTAGCCAGCCTTCTCGATTGCCTCAACGATCAGGTCCAGTGCGGCTGCGTTGGACTCCAGGTTGGGTGCGAAACCACCCTCGTCGCCCAGGCCGGTTGCCAGGCCGCGGTCGTGCAGCACGGACTTCAGGGAGTGGTAAACCTCAACACCTGCGCGCAGAGCGTCAGAGTAGTTGTCGAAGCCGATGGGAGCAATCATGAACTCCTGGATGTCAACGTTGGAGTCTGCGTGAGAACCACCGTTGAGGATGTTCATCATGGGGACGGGCAGAACGTGAGCGTTCGGGCCGCCGAGGTACTTGTACAGGGGCAGATCAGCGGACTCAGCAGCTGCCTTAGCAACAGCCAGGGAGACACCCAGGATTGCGTTTGCGCCCAGCTTGCCCTTGTTGTTGGTTGCATCCAGAGCAATCATGGCTGCGTCAACAGCGCGCTGGTCGGAAGCCTCAATGCCGATGACCTCTTCAGCGATTTCTTCGATAACAGACTTCACTGCGCCCAGAACACCCTTGCCCAGGTATACGGACTTGTCGCCATCGCGGCGCTCAACAGCTTCCCACTCACCGGTGGATGCGCCCGAGGGCACAGCTGCGCGTGCGAAAGCACCGTCTTCGAGCAGAACCTCAACCTCAACGGTCGGGTTGCCACGGGAATCCAGGATCTGGCGTGCGTGAACTGCGGTAATAACAGCCATGAATTGTTCTCCTTATGAGATGTCAAGGATGTGAACGGCTCACCCGGTAGTGGACAAGTCGCGTCCCCTAAATTCTAGCAAAACTCCCACACAAACACACTAGTTGCCACCGCTTTTTTATTGCCTTATTGAAGGTCTAAATAACCCTTAGTCAGGCGCTACAAAGCGGAACAAGACCCACACTCCCCCACATTGGGAGGGTGTGGGTACTCGACCAAAGCACAACATGAGCCCAAATGCCGGGGCATGTGCCACGAGCATCCTCACGGCCACCCAACACAACCCCAAACAAACAGAAGGCGCTTTGAAACCTCTTATTCCCTCAGAGAACAGATTTCAAAGCGCCTCACAGAAGAACTCAACCACCGTTTCTAATAGCTCGGCTCATCATGCGTATGCTGAGCAATATAGCGACGAGTGTACGAACGTAGGGCACGCTCCGGATCCAAACCATTACGCTGTGCGCGGCTCACCAACGCAAAGAGCAGCTCGCCGAACTCCTCTTCAGTGTGCATATAGCGCAGGTCGTCCTCCATGCTCGTAGGCTCCGGCGGCAGAATAATACCCGCCTTACGTGCCTTCACAGCAGTCTTCTCAGCCATAGCGAGCGCCGGCAGATGCGGCGGAATACCGTCCAGCGCGCCACGGTCACTCTTCTCCTTCTTCTTCAACGCATCCCACGCCGCCTGCTGCTCAGCTGCGGTGCGGGGCGCCTCCGAAGAGCTCTCAGACTCAGCTGCGAACACATCGGGGTGGCGCGAACGAAGCTTCTGCACAAGGCCCTCAACCACCTGCACAATGTCGAAGCCCTGCGGGTTTGCCGCAGCAATATCGGAATGGAACACCACCTGCAGCAGCACGTCGCCCAACTCCTCACGCAACAGCGGCATATTCGGCGCGCCACCGGTTTCTACCGCCTCGACAACCTCGTAGGCTTCCTCCACCAGGTAGCGGATTAGGGAGGCGTGAGTCTGCTCAGCATCCCACGGGCAACCGCCCGGTGCGCGCAACAGCGCCATGGTTTCCACCAGGGTGCCAAAGGCTTCAGCCGCGCGGGCGGCAGTGTCCTGAACGTTCTGCGCCGCAGAAGCCTCAGGAGTATTAGGGGTATCAGTCATAACAATCTTCCTCGTCGAAAAAATGACAAACATAGCGCGCCGCGCCGACCCCCACACGGGGAGCCGGCGCGGCGCACCTTACAAGGTTTTAGAGGTTCCAGTGCGAAAGCGCGCTCGTCATATGAGCCGGGATCTTCGAACCCAGACGCGGGAACATGCGCAGCTCCTCAACGTAACGCTCAGCATCCAGCGGACGCGGGTAGGTGACAAACGCCTGCTCATTCGCATAATCGAATGCCGCCTGAACCGGCACGCCCGGGGTGAAGGTCAGGCTCATAGCCAGCGGCGAGCCCTCACCCTCGCTGTACGAGTCGGTCTTCAGTGCCGGAATGTCCAGCAGGGTTTCGGGAATCAGCTCGAAGGTGCGGACCTGCTCCCAGAAGCCGTTGCGGCGCACGTGGGTCAGGGCGTCGTAGTAGGAGCCGAGAGCGCGTACACGAATCAGCACGGTGGTGGCGTCCTTTGCGGTGCCGTTCTCGCTGAAGAGGTGCTCGACGACCGGCGCCAGACGCTGAGCAACCTGAGCCTCCGTCAAAACCAGGTTGCCGGATGCCAACTGAGTCTCCGAGGGGACCAGCGGGCTCTGCACCGCGGCGGAGGGGGTGTCCGGCTCAGCCACGATGGTGGGCAGCTGGTTGAGCTCGCTCAGCGCGGATGCCGAGATGCTGGAGGAGATACCTGCCGGGGTGCTCTCCGGCAGGGCAACCGGGGTGGTCGCCGCAGCGGGTGTCGCCTCTGCTACCGGTGCAGTCTGAGCGGTAGCCTCGGAGGCGGGCGCAGCCGCGGCGGAAACCTCACCAATCTTAGCTGCGGGGGTCACCTCAACGGTCTTGAGCTCAGCGACCTTCTCAGCGGGCTCTTCCTGAGCGACAGGAGCCTTTACCTCGGCAGCCTTCGACTCAGATGCCTTTGCTTCGGTTGCCTTCGCATCAGCACCGGCGGTGCCCACAGCGGCAGCTGCGGCAAGAGCACCAGCCAGACCGGGAGCCACAGATGCGCTCTCAGCGGCAGGCTCAACGTCTACGAGGGCAGGTTCCTCGGCGGGTGCTTCAGCGGAAGCAGCGGAGGTTTCCTTCTCGGGCAGCAGTTCAGAGTCGTCCAGGAACGCGGGCAGGGCAGGCTCTTCAGCCTTCTCTGCTACCGGCTCTTCTGCGGATTCCTCAACGGGCTGGGTACGATCCAGAGTGAAGGACTCAGCAACCACGGGGGCGGCAGCCTTCTGCTCCTCGGCAGCCAAAACTTCCTCAGCGGGTGCTTCCTCAGCGTCCAGCTTCTTCTGAGCGTTGGCAACGATGGTAGCCAGGGCTGCTTCCATATCTTCGCCGGGCTCTACAGAGTCCTCGGCAGATGCCGCGACTGCCTCAGCGGCAGATTCTTCGGCATGCTCGGTTTCGGGCTCTACGGTAGCCTCACCGAAGACCGGGTCGTTCTCGTAATCGTGCTCGAACTCAGCTTCAACCGGCGCAAACTCAGCCTGGGCAGGCTGGGCAGAAGCTTCAACAGCCTCCTCTACGTCTTCCTTCTCCTGCGCAGAAGCGACAGCAGAACCAGCCACAGCAGTACCGGCCGCAGCAAGACCTGCAGCAGCCGCCAGGCCCGAAGAGGCAGGCTCTTCAGCAGTTTCAGCAACGGGCTCTTCAGCAGATTCAACAGCGGCCTCAACCTCGTTAGCTACCTGCTTCTGAGCAAGCTCAGCCTCCAGCTCACGCTCAATAGCCTCACGTTCAGCCTCAACCGAGTCAACGCTCTGAACGGTAGCCTCAGCGGCCTCAGCGGTCGCAACGGGCTTAGCCTCGACAGCGGTGCCCTCCAGCAGGAAGCTCTCACGGGTGGTCTGGCCGTCCGCCATACCCAGGTAGGATGCGTGAACCTCCAGGCCGTCACCTAGACGCGGGTTCAGGGAGACCGCCGCGCGGTTCCAGGTTGCGCCGGCCTGCTGAGCCTCGGTGTACAGTGCCGCCACGGGTGCGAACCAGTCAATGCCGGGCACAACAATGCCGGTTTCGACCTCGCGACCGCGGTGCAGCAGACGGTAGTGCATGTCCTCATCAACTTGGCGCAGTTCCAGGCTCATGGTGCCCGAACCGCGGGTACGCATGAGCTCCGCGAGGCCGTAGAGGGCACACTGCTCCGTAAGAGCGGGCAGGGTTGCCGCGCCCTCAACGGGCTCGCTCAGGATGATGGATTCGGCAACCAGTTCAGCTTCGTCTTCGCTGAGCTTCTGCTCGGCTTCCTTCAGCTCAGCGGCGGGTTCCTCAGCGGATTCTTCACCGGTAGCCGAGGTAGCCTCGTGCTTCTCGGCTTCCTTCTTGTCGATGCCCTCTGCAGTCAATGCGACGCCCTGGGAGTTGCCCTTCTCTGCCTTCTCATCCGCGTTTTCGCTCTTGAAGGCAGTCGAAGCAGCAACCGCAGCGGCGGGTGCCGCAACAGCGGCGGCAAGCGCGACACCAGGAGCTGCAGAGGTGCTCTTGGCGGGCTCGTCGTCCGCAGAGTCGGTGTCTTCAGATTCCCCAGATGCAGAGTCCTCAACCTTGGTTCCGGATGCTACCGGCTCGGAGGTTACCTTTTCGGTCTCTTCCACAGCGGGTTCTTCCGCTGCGCTTTCTTCGACAGCGGAAGCATCAAAAATTAGCTCAGCGGTGTTCTCTTCTTCAGCGTCGAAGTCCTTAGCCTCGGGCGCTTCAGAGACGGACACATCACGCTTCTCCTCAACGGATACAGCAGACATCAGCTCAGTCTCGTCAGAAACCGCGTTCTCCTCGTCAGCGATTTCAGCCGCCAACAGTTCGGGTGCCTCAACGACAGCCTCAATCTGTTCTTCTTCAGCCTCTTCGACGGGTTCAGTAATCTCAGCGGATTCAGCAGAGTCTGCATCCTCAGCAACTACCTCAGTAGTAGTTTCCTCAGCGGTCACCTCGTCGGAAGCAACCTCGCTAAAGGTCTCTTCTTCGCTATCGAGGGTGATGCCCAGGCGTGCCGCGTAGGCTGCCGCCAAATCATCCAGACCAGCGTTCTGTGCCTCGGTGACGGCGGCGCGGGTACGAGCTGCCTTCATGTCTTCAACAGTCAGGGTTTCCTCAGCATCGGCGGAAGAAGCCTCAGATACAGAATGAGTGTTCTCCGACTTTTCCTCAGTTGCCTCTACAGCTGCGGGTGCAGTCACCTCAGGTTCTTCATCGGCTTCATCTTCGGTGTTCTCAGCACGCACAGCACGCAGGTGCTTCTCAAACTGGGATCGCGCATCCTCCGCAGCATCCTTCGGCTCCTCAGCATCAACCGACGCTTCCTCAGCCTCAGAGGTAACCTCTTCATCATCACGCAGGAACGCAGGGGTAGCCGGATCGGGTGCTTCAGCAACCGGAGCAGCATCTTCTTCAATGTCCTGGATCTTAGCGACCTGCTCAACCTCAACAGGTTCCTCAGATTCCTGGGGGAAAGCACCAAGCGCCGCCAACAGGCTACGGCGCTCCTGCTCCTCAACCTGCTCTTCAGTCAGTTCCTCAGCAGAGGGATTCTCTTCAACCTGTTCGTCATCGTGCAGGAGGGCACGCTTGAGATCCTCAACAGCACGGTACTCTTCACTCTGCTCTTCGTCCTGGTTCTGGTGGCGTGCGCTCTCAGACTTCACGAAGCGGCGCAGGGAGTCCTCCCACTGCTGCTGTTCCATAATCTTTTCGCTCAGTCGTGCGCTCTTGGGAGCGTCTTCGTTTGCCTGTTCTTTCTGAGCCTTGGCAGTTTCGGCGCTCTGTTCTTCGCGCGATTGTTCATCCAACTTCTTCTTGCCGATTCCAAAGAAGCTCATTGGGTGTCCTCCTCCGGCGTGCGCCGTGTGATGATGCGCCATTTCCTTCATCCCCCGAGGGTGTGTGGGCACGGGGTCGGGAACATAACGCAAATGTCCTCATAATCCCTTTAATTCTATCGCGTGCATAGAGTTTCACCCCGTCACTCGGTGAGAGGTGACGAGGTGAAACTTGTACAGCTTTCAAGGCTTGATGTGGCGAGATAGTCGCGTCTTTACACCTGACTCATAAGCTTTCGAGTGGCTCTTTAGCGCGCCTCATCGCGGATGGGGTTCGCAGCCTTCGCAGCCTTCGCCAGTTCAAAGCGGACGGCGCGCAGGGCGGTTGCCGCCATGACGCGCACACCAATGCCGATTGCCTGCTCGCTCGGGGCGTAATCGCCCTGATGCAGATCATAGGTGGGGTCGCCGGGGGCACGGGTACCCAGGCGGAACATGGAACCGGGAACTTCCTGCAGCATCCACGCGAAGTCTTCGCCACCCATGGACTGCTCGACCAGCACGATGGAGTCCTCGCCCAGCTCGGCGCGGGCTGCGTTCTCGAGCATGGTGGTTTCCAGATCGGTGTTCACGACCGGGGGTACGCCGCGGATGTGCTCCACCCGCGCCTTCACGCCGAAGGGTACAGCGACTTGCTCGATCACTTCGTCCAGCAGGTTGCCTGCCTGGCGCCAAACCTCAACGTCCAGGCAACGCATGGTACCCGCCAGGTAGCCCTCGGCGGGAATAGCGTTGGGGGCAACGCCAGCACTGACCTGGCCCCATGCCACCAGCACACCCGAACGTACGTCAGTGCGGCGGGTCAGCACGGCGGGAACCTGCACAGCAATCTGGCTCATGGCGTAGATGAGGTCTTCGGTCAGGTGCGGGCGAGAAGTGTGGCCGCCGTGACCGCTCAGATGAATTTTCACGGTATCCGAGGCGCTGGTAATCGCACCGATGCGGGTACCGATCTGGCCCAAGTCCACCTTCGGGTCACAGTGCAGAGCGAAAGCACGCGGAATATCCTTGAGTAGACCCTGCGAAATCATCTGCACCGCACCGCCGGGCAGCTGCTCCTCAGCGGGCTGGAAAAGAATGCGGACGCTACGGCCCAGCGGGGTCTTCTCGTTCAGCTCGTGCAGTGCCAGCGCCACACCGAGCATGACGGTCTGGTGAATATCGTGGCCGCAGGCGTGCATCACGCCGGGCACGGTGGAGGCATAGGGCAGGTCGGTCTGCTCAACAATGGGCAGAGCATCAATATCGGCACGCAGAGCCACGGCGAAGGGACCGCTTCCGATATCGACGTAGCAGCCGGTGCCTTCGCAAGCAACAGGATTCATGCCGGCTTCTCGCAGTCGGTTCATGAGGCGCTCAGTGGTCGCCACTTCACGGAAGGAAAGCTCCGGGTTGGTGTGCACTTCGCGGCGGAACTGCACGAGGGTACCCATCATGCGCTCCACCCAGTCGTCGAAGACGGGGGTGGACAAATCGTAGCGAGAATTAGCGAAAACCATACACAGTAGAATAACGCCGCCCGCCGAGGTTTACCTACCCGCTGCCCCTATCTGACAGCAGTCGAGAATATCTATGACTTTATGACAGATTGTGAAGAGTTTTTGTGCGCTCCCAATCCCCTGAAAATGCTCTACTCCATCATTTCCATCAGACTTTTTCTGTCAAACGATTCAAGCCGCCACCCGGTGTGGGTGACGGCTTGAATCGTCAATGCTGTATCAGCTGATACCGCGTGTTCAGATTAGAGCGAGCGGCTCAGGATTGCCTGCTTCACCTCGGCAATAGCCTTGGTGATCTGGATGCCACGGGGGCAAGCCTCGGTGCAGTTGAAGGTGGTGCGGCAACGCCACACGCCTTCCTTGTCGTTGAGGATTTCCAGACGCAGGTCGCCTGCATCGTCGCGCGAGTCGAAGATGAAGCGGTGTGCGTTCACGATAGCGGAGGGGCCGAAGTACTGGCCGTCGGTCCAGAAGACCGGGCAAGACGAGGTACATGCTGCACAGAGGATGCACTTGGTGGTGTCATCGAAACGTGCACGGTCCTCAATGGTCTGCAGGCGCTCACGCTCAGGCTCGTTCGAGTCGTTGATGAAGAACGGCATGATTTCACGGTATGCCTGGAAGAAGGGCTCCATGTCAACGATGAGGTCCTTCTCGCAGGGCAGACCCTTGATGGGCTCAACGGTAATCGGCTTGGTCAGGTCAAGGTCCTTCAGCAGGGTCTTGCAAGCCAGGCGGTTACGGCCGTTGATGCGCATCGCGTCCGAGCCGCAGATGCCGTGTGCGCAGGAGCGGCGGAAGGAGACGGAGCCGTCTACTTCCCACTTAATCTTGTGCAGAGCGTCGAGCACGCGGTCGGTGCGGTACATGGTCAGCGGGAATTCGTCCCAGTACGCCTCGGAGGAAACTTCCGGGTTGTAGCGACGAATCTTGATGACCACATCGTAGGTGGGGATGGAGTCGGAGTCGCCGCCGGTCATACCCTCAAACAGCTTGACGGATTCCGGTTCGGGGAGTTCGTTTTCAGCCATTTTAGTACTTACGCTCCTTCGGCTCGTAGCGGGTGTAGACAACGGGCTTGGTTTCGAATCGCAGGCCCTTGACACCCTCAAACTCGGATTCGGGGTCGAGGTAAACCATCGAGTGCTTCATGAAGTTGACGTCGTCACGCTTGGGGAAGTCCTCGCGGTAGTGACCGCCACGGGATTCCTTACGGTGCAGCGCACCAACGGACATGACCTTTGCCAGCTCAATCAGGAAGCCGAGCTCAACAGCCTCGAGCAGGTCGAGGTTGAAGCGCTTGCCCTTGTCCTGGATGGCGATGTTCTTGTAGCGCTCTTCCAGTTCAGCGATAGTTGCCAGTGCTGCGCGGATGGTCTCGTCGGTACGGAACACCTGCATGTCAGCTTCCATAGCCTTCTGCAGGTCTGCGCGGATAGCGCCAACCTTCTCGGTGCCCTTGCCTTCGAGGATGCCGTTGAGCATGTTGAGAACGCGATCTGCTGCGTCGTCCGGAACCGGCACGAACTCAGCGGATGCTGCGTACTCGGCTGCCTTGCGGCCTGCACGCTTACCGAACACGTTGATGTCCAGCAGGGAGTTGGTGCCCAGACGGTTTGCACCGTGGACGGACACACAAGCAACCTCACCAGCTGCGTAGAGGCCGGGGATGGTCTCTTCGCTGTTGCGGTAGACCTCGGTCTCGTTGTTGGTGGGGATACCGCCCATTGCGTAGTGCGCGGTGGGGAACACCGGGATGGGCTGGTGGTGCGGTTCCACTGCCAGGTAGGTACGAGCGAACTCGGTAATATCGGGCAGCTTCTCGTCGATGTGGGAGGGCTCCAGGTGGGTCAGGTCCAGCAGCACGTAGTCCTTGTGGGGACCGCAACCGCGGCCTTCGCGCACCTCGTTTGCCATTGCACGTGCCACGATATCGCGGGGTGCGAGGTCCTTAATGGTGGGTGCGTAGCGCTCCATGAAGCGCTCACCGTCAGCGTTACGGAGAATACCGCCTTCACCACGAGCACCCTCGGTAACGAGAATGCCCAGGCCAGCCAGGCCGGTCGGGTGGAACTGAACGAATTCCATGTCCTCCAGGGGCAGACCTGCACGCAGTGCGATAGCCATGCCGTCACCGGTGAGGGTGTGTGCGTTGGAGGTGGTCTTGAAGATCTTGCCACAGCCGCCGGATGCGAAGATCACGGACTTAGCCTGGAAGACGTGGACCTCGCCGGTTGCCAGGTCGTAAGAGACAACGCCGGCGGGGCGGGGCTTGCCCTCTTCGTCCTTGACCAGGATCAGGTCGAGAACGTAGAACTCGTTGTAGAACTCCACATTGTGACGAACGCAGTTCTGGTAGAGGGTCTGCAGAATCATGTGACCGGTACGGTCAGCTGCGTAGCATGCGCGGCGCACAGCAGCCTTACCGTGGTCACGGGTGTGACCGCCGAAGCGGCGCTGGTCAATGCGGCCTTCGGGGGTTCGGTTGAAGGGAAGACCCATCTTTTCCAGGTCGAGCACAGCGTCAATAGCTTCCTTAGCCATGATTTCTGCTGCGTCCTGGTCGACCAGGTAGTCGCCACCCTTGACGGTGTCAAAGGTGTGCCACTCCCAGTTGTCCTCTTCAACGTTTGCCAGAGCGGCGCACATGCCACCCTGTGCCGCACCGGTGTGGGAGCGGGTGGGGTATAGCTTGGTCAGTACCGCGGTGCGAACTCGCTGACCGGCCTCAATGGCGGCACGCATACCTGCGCCACCGGCACCGACGATCACTACATCGTACTTATGTACCTGCATGATGTTCTTTCTGTGTTTTAGATGTTTTCGTTTGTCTCGGATACGTCGCCGTTAGCGTGCCGAGCAGAAGCTGGGGAGCAGTTCAGCCGCTGCGCCGGAGGGGCAGGGGTCGAACGCGAAGATGGTGAGGGTACCAACCAGCAGGACGAATGCGCATGCTGCGAAGAGAATGACCTTCAGCCAAACGCGCAGGCGGTCCTTCTCAGCGTAGTCATCGATGATGACGCGGATGCCGTTAGCACCGTGCAGCATAGCCAGCCAGAGCAACAGCAGATCCCAGACCTGCCAGAAGGGGTTAGCCCACTTGCCGCCCACGAAGCCGAAGTCGATGGCGTGGATACCGTCACCGACCATGAGGTTGGAGAACAGGTGACCGAAAATCAGCACGACGAGTACGACGCCGGACAGGCGCATACCCAGCCAAGCGAACATCTCAAAGTTGTTGCGCTTGGAGGAGGAGCGGTTGTACTTCACACCGTCGATGCGGTTGTCACGCAGACGGGGTACATAGGTGCGGGGCTTAAGCGGAGTAGCCATAGTTTAGTGACCTCCCATGTGCGAGAAAACGATCGGCAGGTGACGTGCGGCAAAGCCAGCAACGGTGATTGCCCAGAGGAAAAGCACAACCCAGAGAATCTTGATGTGCATGTAGGTTGCCTTCTGGCTGATTTCGACGTTGCCGTCCTTGTTCTTCGCCTGGATGTGCTCCACGTGCGAGTTGGTTGCCTTACCCCAGAAGTCAATAAGGATAATACGAATACCGTTGAACGCGTGGTAGACGATGGCGGCGACAAGCGCGGTCTCGCCCAGGCCCATGATGGGGTTCTTGTACAGGCTCAGTACACCGTTGTAGGCCTCCGGGGAGATACGCACGACGGCAGTATCTAGGATGTGTACAAGAAGGAAGAAGAAAATCGCGATACCGGTAATGCGATGAGCAACCCAGGACCACATGCCCCAGCGGCCGCGGTAGAGGGTTCCTTTAGAACCATTCAACACTGAATAACCTCCTGCTGCGACGGCGAGCGTCTGGGTTCTGGTACCGCATTTTTAGGCCCCAGCTTCCAGGCACAGCTGTGTGCTCACCGACTGCTTTTGTTCGTCTGTTACTTCCAAGATATCAGGTAAATTCACAGCTTACTGACACCCTGTTTAGGGTTTTTTTACAGGTTCTAAAAGCAAATTAGGGCACATTTTCTTTACGATATCCCCTAATCCCCTGTGTTTGTACGGAACTTACCTTAACCTAACCTCAAACATCACCTAAATGAGAGCCGCCTGACACTTTTTTGTTAAAACCTAAAAGAATTCGATATATGACAAATTCACCCGCTATTCTTGAAGCGATGAATACTGCACTCACTCGATTCCGCCCGCTTATTCCCGCCGGCGGTGTTGGCTCGCGTTTGTGGCCCCTGTCCCGCGCGCATGCCCCGAAATTCCTGCTCGACCTTACCTCGTCGGGCAATTCCCTGTTGCGTGACACCTACGACCGTCTCATCGATCTCAGCAACGGTTCCGTCATGGTAGTTACCGGCACTTCGCACGCCAATGCGGTTACCCAGCAGATTCCTGAACTGCGTGCCGCTGACCTGGTACTGGAGCCCTCCCCCAAGGATTCGGCTGCAGCTATCGGCCTGGCTTGCGCTATCATCCACCGCCGCGAACCGGACGCCATCATCGGCTCCTTCGCAGCTGACCACGTGATCAGCCCGGTGGACGAGTTCCACCGTGTGGTGACCGAAGCTGTCATCACCGCGGCAACCGGCAAGATTGTCACCATCGGCATTACTCCCACCGAGCCCTCCAGCGCGTTTGGCTACATTCACGCCAGCGAGTCCCTGGGCATCGAAGGCGCTCCCAATGCTCACGCCGTGGACACCTTCGTGGAAAAGCCGGACACCGCTACCGCACAGAAGTACCTGGATTCCGGTGAGTACACCTGGAACGCAGGCATGTTCGTGGCGCCGGCAGCCCTGATGCTCAAGCACCTCGAGGCGAACGAGCCCGAGCTATACGCAGGCATTATGGAGATCGCTAATGCTTGGGACACCCCCGAGCGTGAGGCTGTTATGGACCGCGTGTGGGAGACCCTGCCGAAGACCGCTATCGACTACGCTGTGGCTGAGCCCGCAGCGGCAGCGGGTGACGTCGCAATGGTTCCCGGCTCCTTCAGCTGGGACGACGTTGGAGACTTCGACGCCGTGGCACGCCTGAACACCGAGAAGAGCGGCGAAGAGCTGACTATCCTCGGCGAGAAGGATAACGTGATTAACCACGGTTGCTCCGGCATCGTTGTTGCAAACACCGAGCGTAAGATCTCTATCATTGGCCTCGACGACATCGTTGTGGTGGATACCCCCGATGCTCTGCTGGTCGCTCCGCGCTCCAAGGCACAGGCCGTCAAGGATGCTGTGGGCGAGGTCAAGGCACGAGGCCTGAACAACCTCCTCTAAATTCTGGCCCTGAGCAGGTACATGAGCCTTACTCGAGCAAAAGATACCTCTAGAAATCGGCTCTCTTCTTTTCGGAAGGGAGCCGGTTTTCTTTTGCCCTAATGGGTCATTTTGCGGGCGGTTTCAGGGCTTTTGCCTAGTGGGGCGCGGAAGGATGCTCCCTGCGGCTGGGCGGGGTTCGGAATGCCTTACGCACCCGGCGTGGGTTGCGCTTCCAGACTCTGATACGAGCCAAGGATCAACCACTATAGAGAACCATTCTCATGTTAGTCTTGGTGCATGCACATGACCCGTAAGTTTTTCCTCACCCGCGCCGGCGCACTCGGCGCAGTAGCCGCCCTCGCCCTGACCGCATGCGGCTCCCAGACCACCCAGACCGGCCAGAATACACAGACCAGCCCCAGCGCCTCCACCTCCGCGAGCGCAACCCCCGCCCCCATCACCGAAGGCAAGGGCGCGGCAAGTCGCGTCGCCATCACCTACGACGGTGGCGTGCTCGTCTATGATGCCAAGGACATGAAGCTGCTCGCAGACATCCCCAAGGAAGGCTTCCTGCGCCTCTCCGACGCTGGCGATAACCGCCACCTCGTCGTTGCAGACGGCAACAGCTACACCTTCCTGGACACCGGCGTATGGTCCGTAGCGCACGGCGACCACTCGCACTACTACACCACTTCCCCGTCGCTGTCTTCGCTGTCTCTGGCGGCTGACCACACCGGTCACGTCATCAAGGACAACGGCAAGGTCGCGGCATTCGCTGACGGCACCGGCTCCTTCGCCGTGTACGATCCGGCGAAGCTGACCCATGACAAGCGCACCGCCTCCTCCCTGGAGACCACCACCGTCACCCTGCCGAAGCCGCACCACGGCTTCGCAATCCCGCTGCCCAACGACCAGTACCTGGTAGCGGTCGGCGACTCGAAGACCCGCACCGGCGCCGCTGTTGTGGATGCTCAGGGCAAGACCGTCACCGAGAGCCCCGCCTGCCCCGGCGTTCACGGTGAAGCTATCGCCAAGGACGGCGCGTTCTCCATCGGCTGCACCGACGGCGCGCTGATCTACAAGGACGGCAAATTCACCAAGATCACCAATCCCGAGGACCCGTACTCGCGTTCCGGTAACCAGGCTGGCAAGGCTGACTCCCAGTACGTTCTGGCGGACTACAAGACCGACAAGGACGCTAAGCTGGAGCGCCCCGAGAAGTTCTCCATTATCGACACCGTTGCGGCAACCCGCACCGTCTACTCCCTGCCTTCTGGCGTGAGCTACACCTTCCGTTCGCTGGCTCGCGGCCCCCAGGGTGAGGCGCTACTGCTGACCACCGACGGTAAGCTGCGCGTCTTCGATCCGGCGACCGGCACTGAGCTGGGATCCGTACAGCTAATGGAGGCGTGGACCGAGTCTGAGACGTGGCAGGATGAGCGTCCGGCACTGTGGGTGGACGGTAAGACCGCCTACGTGACCGACCCGGCGACCAAGAAGCTCATTGCGGTATCTCTGTCGAACCCGGCAGCGCCGAAGGAGCTGATGAGCGTGGAGCTTCCGAAGACCCCGAACGAGATTCTGGGTGTCTCTTCCTCGAACGCTGCACCGGTTGAGGCTGAGGCACACGGCGCTGAAGCGCACGGCTCTGCTTCCTCCTCGGCTTCCGCTGATGCGCACGAGTCTGGCGAGGCTCACGAGGGCCACTCCCACTAGGGCTCTCACGCTGAGGCAAACCTAGCGAAAACGTAAAGAGAGATGCGACCGATAACTTATCGGTCGCATCTCTCTTTACGTTTATACGCCAGCTACTAGCGCAACGGCAGAACCGTCATCTCTTCCCAGTCCTGCCCGTCATAGGAGTAGCAGTGTAGGTGATCCACGGTGAAGGTGCGCTGCTCGGCGGGCAGAGCATCAAACACCTCACGGGCGTTCGCCACCTGCTCTTCCGTGAGCCCGTGACCCAGGGTCACGTGCGGCACGTAGGGGAAGGACGCCGCGCCGGCACCGAATAGCTCAACCAGCTTCTGGTGAATCTGCTCGAACTCGGCCTTGCCCGCCTCCAGGTTCAGGTACTCCACCTCGGTGACCGGGCGGAAGGAGTGCACCGAACCCCAGCGCGCCTCAAAACGCGGCGTGTCCAGCGCCTCGCGGAACTGCGGGGAGTGCACCTCAGCCATTAGAGACTCGTTCAGCTCCGTCAGGTACACGGTCACGTGGGTGCTGATAGGCGCCACCGCACCACCGGCTACCGCGCGCTTCCACTCTTCCAGGCGCTGAACATTCTCACCGCTCACATGCGCAATAACGCTCAGGTAGCGGTGACCGGGTTTCAGGGTCGGGGATACAGGAGCCGTCGTGGGGCTCGAAGAGTTCTCTTGTGCTGTCATCTCAATCGTGCAGGTAATGCGGCGTCTCAGCCGGACTGGCTGAACAGCGCGCTAGATTGCGGCGGCAGGCAGGAAGCCAACCTTCTTGTACACGTTCTCAATGGTGACCGTAGCGATCTCGCGGGCGGCGGAGGCACCCACGGCCAGCAGGCGGTCCAGCTCAGCGGGGTCGTCCATCAGCTCGAGGGTGCGCTCGCGCACCGGAGCCAGGCGGTCCACCACGATATCGGCCAGGTCGACCTTCAGGTGGCCGTACATCTTGCCCTCGTAGCGTGCCACAATCTCGTCGATGCTCTCGCCGGTCATGGCCGAGTAGATAGAGAGCAGGTTGGACACGCCGGGCTTGGCCTCGCGGTCGTAGGCGATGACGGAGCCGTCGTCGGTCACGGCGGACTTAATCTTCTTCTGGGTAACCTTGGGGGTGTCCAGCAGCTTGATGAGGCCCTTGTCGGATGCCGCCGACTTGGACATCTTCGAGGTCGGGTCCTGCAGGTCGTAAATCTTGGCGGTTTCCTTCAGAATCACCGGCTCGGGCACCACGAAGGTCTCACCGAAACGGGAGTTGAAACGCTGAGCCAGGTTACGGGTCAGCTCCAGGTGCTGACGCTGGTCCTCACCCACGGGCACGCCGTCCACCTGGTAGAGCAGGATGTCGGCAGCCATCAGAATCGGGTAGGTGAACAGGCCCACGGAGGCGTTCTCGGCGCCCTGCTTCTGGGACTTGTCCTTGAACTGGGTCATACGGGAGGCCTCGCCGAAGCCGGTGAAGCAGTTCAGAACCCACGCCAGCTGGGCGTGCTCGGGCACGTGCGACTGCACGAACAGCGGGGTGCGGGTCGGGTCAATGCCGGAGGCGATATACTGCGCCGCGGTCAGGCGGGTACGCTCACGCAGCTCCTCGGGGTTCTGAGGAACGGTGATGGCGTGCATATCCGGGATAAAGAACAGACATTCGTTATTCGGGTCGTCCTGCAACGCCACCCAGTTGTTCACAGCACCAATGTAGTTACCCAGGTGCATCGAATCAGCCGACGGCTGCGCACCCGAGTAGATACGTGCCTTCTGCTGAGAGGCGTTAGGGATGAGGGACTTATCCTGCTTCTTTTCGTCTGCCATAGTTATTTCCTGTGCAGTTCTTCCTGTGCGGTGCTGCGGACGGTGCAGCACATCTTCAAAAACTTATCTGTAGGTGGGTCCGCGTCTTACTCACCGATGCGGTAGTCAACCACGAGCGGCGCGTGATCGCTGAAACGCTCGTCGTAGCTTGCCGCGCGGTCCACGACCGCTTCCACGGCGCTTTCGGCGAGCGCCGGGGTCGCCATGTGGTAGTCGATACGCCAGCCTGCGTCATTATCGAACGCCTTACCGCGGTAAGACCACCAGGTGTAGGGGCCGGGCACCTGACCCGCCAGCTCACGAGCCACATCGCGGTAGCCGATATCGCCGAAGAAGCGGTCAAAGTAGGCGCGTTCCTCCGGCAGGAAACCGGCACGCTTCTGGTTAGCCTTCCAGTTCTTAATGTCCAGCTCGGTGTGGCCCACGTTCAAATCGCCCACGATGAGCACGTGGTCCGAGTGCTTTGCCAGTTCAGGCATGCGCACCAGCATGCGCTCCAGGAAGCGGTACTTATCGTCCTGCTTCTGGGTGCCGACCTCACCGGAGTGAACGTAGGCGCTGACCACGGTCAGGGTCTTACCGTTGGGCAGAACGTAGTCCGCCTCAACCCAACGGCCCGAATCGTCAAAGTACTCTTCGCCAATATTCGAGCGGGTCGCCACCGGCTGATTCTCCAGGACTTCACCGGCCGAGTTCGGGGTGCGGCGGGTCGCCACCAGTACACCGGCGCGGCCCTTCGCGGCAGCCTCCGCGTGCAGAATATGCCACTGGGATTCGTCCAGCAGCTCACGCACGATAGCGTCGGGGGCGCGCACCTCCTGCAGGCAGAGAATGTCGATGTCACGGCTCGCCAACCACGCCGCCATATCCTTCTTGTAGGCGGCTCGGATACCGTTCACATTCACGCTCGCCACGCGAAGCAGACCGCTCGGGCGCGGTGCAGGGGTGTTAGAAAAATGCATAGTCTTAATTATGCCAGTTTGAAGGAAGAGAAATTTTCACTCGTGCGCGTTTTTTCTCTGGCTGAACGGTAAACTATTGGGTGATGAATTCACACTCCTCACAGACCACCGACCACGGTACCCCCTCACATTCTGCGGGCACCTCCGCCTCCGAAAGTACCGCTCACAACACTGAGAGCCGCTACGAGCTACCCCCGATTCCCGGCCCGAAGTACGAGCAGGTCATCCACTACATTGAGCAGCGCTACATTATTCCCGGCAAGCCCGGCGATAAGCTGCCCACCGAACGCATGATTCAGCAGAACTTTGGGGTGAGCCGCCAGACGGTTCGTAGCGCCCTGAAGGTTCTGATTGAACGCGGCCTGCTCTACAACGTGCAGGGCTCCGGCACCTACGTTGCCGAGCGCACCGACGCCACTTACATTCCGCGCGTGGACACCTTCGTTGACGATATGCGCCGCCGCGGTTTTGAGGGCTCCACCCGCATGATTGCGACCCGCTGGGTGGACGCCACCGAAGAGATTTCCACCCACCTATCCGTGCCGGTGGGCGAGCAGGTGCTGTTCGTGCGTCGTCTGCGTCTTGCCAACCACGAAGTCATTGGCTTTGAGCGTTCCTACTTTGTCAAGGCCGCCGCAAGCAGCATCCTGGACGCCATGATGGCGGAGATGTCCGGTGCGATGAGCTCGCTAGACCAGCTTGCCGACACCCCCAACGCCATTAAGCACGCCCGCGTACGCACCAGCGCGGCGCTCTTCACCGACGCCGACGCCGAGGCGTTCAACCACCAGGTTCCCGTGGGCGAGGCGGCGTTCAAGGTCTGCGCGACCGGCTACACCGAAGAAGGTAGCCCCGTCGAGTACGCAGAGACCCTGTACCTTGCTGATGCCTACTTCTACGAGATGATTCTCTAGCATCTGCCTTTTCTTGTGATGACAGTGTGAAGGGCGGTGCCCCGGTAGATCGTTCTACCGGGGCACCGCCCTTTTGAGTTATTAGCTCTGAAATGTTGCGAGCCTTACGCCGCCTGGCGCTCCGCGGTCTCAACCACGTTCACCAGCAGCTCCGCGCGGGTCATCGGGCCCACACCGCCGGGGTTCGGGGAAACCCAGGATGCCTTTTCAGCGGCCTCCGGGGAGACATCGCCGAAGAGCTTCTTCTTGCCGGTCTCCGGGTCCTCAGCACGGGAAACACCAACGTCCAGCAGGATTGCACCGTCCTTGACCTGGTGAGCCTTCAGCACGTGCGGAACACCCACAGCGGCAACAATGATGTCAGCCTCGCGCAGTACCTCATCCAGGTTCTCGGTACCGGTGTGCGCCAGGGTTGCGGTCGCGTTCACCTCGCGGCGGGTCAGCAGCAGACCCAGCGGGCGGCCCACGGTAATGCCGCGGCCGAGCACCACAACGTTCTTACCATTCCAGTCGATGCCGTGGCGCTTGACCAGCTCAATGACACCGTTGGGGGTGCAGGGCAGCGGGGAATCCAGCGGCTCAGAAACGTTCAGCACGAGCTTGCCGAGGTTGGTCGGGTGCAGGCCGTCAGCGTCCTTCTCGGGGGCGATGCGCTCCAGCACGCGGTTGGTGTCCAGGTGCTTGGGCAGGGGCAGCTGCACAATGTAGCTGGTGCACGCCGGGTCGTTGTTCAGCTTGTCGATCTCTGCGTCGAGCTCTTCCTGAGTGATGTCACCGGGCAAGTCCACACGGATGGAGTTAATACCGATCTCTGCGCAGTCGCGGTGCTTAGCACCCACGTACGAGCGGGATGCCGGATCGTCACCGACCAGCACGGTGCCCAGGCCGGGGGTAATACCCTTAGCCTTGAGCGCCTCGACGCGCTCCTTCAGCTCTTCCTTGATGGCTGCGGCGGTTGCGTTACCGTCTAGAATCTGGGGCATTGTTTTTCCTTCCATAGATTGCGGCGGGTTCGCCGAAACGGATGGTCTGTGTGTTGAGTTCTAGGGTGTGTGCCTAGAGGCGCCACTCCCCCGCTACGTCCCTCAACGGGTTAGCGGGTAGAGAGGCCAAAGTATGAGGGCGAAATAACCCCGCCCGCTCAGCACCCACGAAGGGATGCTGAGCGAACGGGGTCATTCATGGGTCTACCAGTTCTCGCTGCCCTGGTAGAGGGGGTACTTGGCGCACAGTGCCTCAACGCGGGCACGCAGCGCAGCGATGTCCGGGTTCGGCAGCAGTACGGAAGCGATAATGTCGGCTACCTCGGTGAAGCCCTCAGCGTCGAAGCCGCGGGTCGCCAGCGCGGGGGTACCGATACGCAGACCGGAGGTCACCATCGGCGGGCGCGGGTCGTTCGGCACGGCGTTACGGTTGACGGTAATACCAGCCTGGTGCAGCAGGTCCTCTGCTTCCTTGCCGTTGAGGGCGTGGTCGCGCAGGTCAACGAGCACCAGGTGAACGTCGGTACCGCCAGAGGCGATCGACACGCCGGCGTCCTTCATGTCCTGCTGCAGCAGGCGGTTCGCGAGGATCTGTGCGCCCTCAACGGTGCGCTTCTGACGGTCCTTGAACGCGTCAGATGCGGCGACCTTGAACGCGGTAGCCTTCGCAGCGATTACATGCATGAGCGGGCCGCCCTGCTGGCCGGGGAACACTGCGGAGTCAATCTTCTTCTTCAGCTCCTCGGTGCAGAGGATGAAGCCGGAGCGGGGGCCGCCCAGGGTCTTGTGCACGGTGGAGGAGACCACGTGTGCGTGCGGGACGGGGTTCGGGTGCAGACCCGCAGCCACCAGGCCCGCGAAGTGAGCCATGTCCACCCACAGGTACGCGCCGATCTCGTCAGCAATCGCGCGGAACGCAGCGAAGTCCAGCTGACGGGGGTACGCGGACCAGCCGGCAATAATCAGCTTGGGGCGCTCAGCCAGAGCCAGTTCACGCACCTGCTCCATGTCAACGCGGCCGGACTCGTCCACGCCGTACGCGACAACGTGGTACAGCTTGCCGGAGACGTTCAGCTTCATGCCGTGGGTCAGGTGGCCACCGTGTGCCAGGGACAGACCCATGATGGTGTCGCCGGGGTTCAGCAGCGCGTGCATAACGGCGTTGTTTGCCTGCGCACCGGAGTGGGGCTGAACGTTGGCGTGCTCAGCGCCGAAGAGTTCCTTCACACGGGAAATAGCGAGGGACTCAACGATGTCAACGAATTCGCAACCGCCGTAGTAGCGGCGGCCGGGGTAACCCTCAGCGTACTTGTTGGTCAGTACCGAGCCCTGGCTTTCGAGGACGGCACGGGGGACGAAGTTCTCGGATGCAATCATCTCGAGGGTGTTCTGCTGGCGCTTGCGCTCCAGCTCAATGGCTTCTGCAACCTCGGGGTCGAGGTCGGCGAGGGGCATCTCGAGGATCTTCTGCTCGGACATTACGCTCCTGGGAGTGTTTTTGCGTTATCTTCGGTCGCTCATCATCGGGGTTGCCGCGGCGTACGCCGGGCGGTCTTCAGGAGGCGCGGGCGCCTCCAGTTGAAAACCCTGAATGAAAAAATATGAGCTACACCTCATAATACCGTAAAGCCCGCTTTCCTTCGAGAAGGAAAACGGGCTTTACAAAGCATCACGATGAAGTTTTTACGGCGTCGGCGCGACACCAGCGAGGGGCATAGAACACACTCCGGCAGGCTGATTGGCGGCGGTTAAGCGGGTCTACAAACCCTACGCCTGACGCAGGATAGCGGAAGCATACTCCAGGTACGCCTCGCGAGCGCTCTCCTTCTTACCGCCAGCGACCAGCTGGGTCTGCACCACGTAACCGGTCAGCACCGACAGCACCGCGGCACCGATAACGGTCAGCCACTCTTCAAGCTCTTCTTCGGTGAAGTCCAGCTCAGCGGCACCCCAGGCGCGGTAGCGTTCCAGGGACTGATCGCGCAGGTAGCTCAGCTGTTCAGACACCACGGTCGCCAGCTGCGGCATTGCCACAGCCTCGCCCCAGGTGACGAGCAGGTGACGGCGAATCTTGGGGGTGTCCAGCACCTTCAGGCACCCGAACACGTAGTCCCAGGGCTGTTCGGCGCGGATGCGGTCGAAGGGCGCCATGTCCATGCGGGCTGCCGCCAGGATAATCTCATCCTTGGAAGAGAAGTGGTTATAGATCGCTCCAGCAGACAGGCCGGTGGCCGCAATAATGTCGCTCATCGAAGCCTTCTGATAACCGTGCTTGATGAAGCATTCGCGGGCGGTCTCTACAATCTGAGAACGCCTGTTCTTTTTGTATTCTTCGCTGACTTTAGGCACAACCTAATCCTAGCGAACTTTTAGCCAATCCGTGCGCATCCGGGTCACCCTTGACGCGCCCTCACGCGCAAATTCGGCGCAAAATAGAGCAAAAATTCTATAAATACGGCTGCCCACAATACGGATGCCCTACGGGCGCCCTAGGTAGCAAGCACGAAAAAGCGGGGCACCCCGGGGTCACCTCAGAAGGTTCACCACGGAATGCCCCGCTCACGGCAGGCAGCTCAGCACGCGCTGAGCCCGCTACGAATTTTTAGTGGAAGAAGTGGCGGGTACCGGTCAGGTACATGGTTACGCCAGCAGCCTTAGCCGCCTCGATAACTTCCTCGTCGCGGATCGAACCGCCCGGGTGCACAACAGCACGCACACCGGCGTCCAGCAGCACCTGCAGGCCGTCAGCGAAGGGGAAGAACGCGTCGGATGCGGCAACCGCACCGCGGGCACGCTCGTTACCTTCGCCGCCGAGAGTGTTCGCACGCTCCACCGAGAGCTTGCAGGAGTCCACGCGGTTCACCTGGCCCATGCCGATGCCCACGGCGGCACCGTTATCGGCAAGCAGAATAGCGTTGGACTTGGGCGAACGCAGCGCACGCCACGCGAACTCGAGGTCGCGCAGGGTTGCCTCGTCAGCTGCCTCACCGGCAACCAGAGTCCAGTTCTTCGGGTCGTCACCCTCAGCCTGCAGGCGGTCAGCCTCCTGGAAGAGTGCGCCACCGGAAATGGGGCGGTACTCGATAGCCTCACGGGCAAAGTCCTCGGGCAGAACCAGCAGGCGCAGGTTCTTCTTCTCGCGCAGAATCTCCAGCGCCTCGGGCTCGAAGCCGGGAGCCACAATCACCTCGGTGAAGATGCCCTTGACGGTCTGAGCCATAGCGGCGGTCACCGGGCGGTTAGCGGCAATCACGCCACCGTATGCGGACAGCGGGTCGCAAGCGTGTGCCTTCGCGTGAGCATCCGCAATCGGGTCAGCCGCACCGGGGGTTGCCACAGCAATACCGCAGGGGTTGTTGTGCTTGATAACGGCAACAGCCGGCTCGTCAAAGTCGTAAGCGGCACGCAGAGCGGCGTCAGCATCAACGTAGTTGTTGTAGCTCATCGCCTTACCGTGCAGCTGCTCCGCCTGAGCAATGCCGGGGGCAGCGGCGGGGTCAACGTACAGGGCGGCACGCTGGTGCGGGTTCTCGCCGTAACGCAGGGTCTCGCTGCGCTCGAAGCCCAGGCCAGCGTACGGGGGCCAGAAGTTAGCGTCCTCATCCTGCAGGAACTGGGATGCGGTCCAGGTAGCCACAGCGGTGTCGTATGCGGCGGTGTGGGCGAATGCGCCAGCGGCAAGGCGGCGGCGCTCATCCAGGGAGAAGCCACCGTTCTTAGCGGCCTCAACGGTGCGCGCGTAGTCGGCGGGGTCCACAACAATTGCGACGGCGTCGTGGTTCTTCGCGGCAGCGCGAACCATGGAGGGGCCACCAATGTCGATCTTCTCGATGATGGCGTCCTGATCGGCACCGGATGCGACGGTCTCAACGAAGGGGTACAGGTTCACAACCACCAGGTCGAACGCCTCAACGTCCAGCTCTTCAAGGGTGTCGATGTGCTCCTGCTTGCGGCGGTCAGCCAGAATACCGGCGTGGATGCGCGGGTGCAGGGTCTTCACGCGGCCTTCGAGGCACTCGGGGAAACCGGTCACTTCGGTGACCTCGGTGACGGGTACGCCTGCTGCCGCGATGGTGGATGCAGTGGAGCCGGTGGAGACCAGCGCGACGCCAGCCTCGTGCAGGCCGCGGGCGAACTCCTCCAGACCGGTCTTGTCGTAGACGGAAATGAGGGCGCGGCGCAGGGGCACGCGATCGAGCTCAATGAGAGACACAAATACTCCGATGCTTTAGACGTGCACGCCGGTTCTCGGCGGCACAGCTGGTGGATGGACGTAGCCTGCCCGGATAGACAGGATATGTGTGGGGTATTCCCCGCCGCTGTGCACCTTCCCCTCAGGGGTACTCGGGTGCCACAACGGAACGTGTGTGGGCGGCGGGGTGTGAGCTCGGCTCATTCCGCCGCAAAAATCTAGTGGGCGGAATTAGCTGTCGGATGCAGCGCCGTCAGATGCAGTGCCGTGAGATTCAGCCAGGGATGCGATGGTCTGCACGAGCAGGCGGCGCTCCTGCACCTTAATGCGTTCGTGCAGGGTTTCTTCGGTGTCGTCATCCAGAACGGGCACTGCCGCCTGGGCGAGGATGGGGCCGGTGTCAACGCCCGCATCCACAAAGTGGACGGTCAGGCCGGTAATCTTCACACCGTGCGCTAGGGCGTCACGCACGCCGTGCGCACCCGGGAAGGAGGGCAGCAGGGCGGGGTGGGTGTTAATAATGCGGTTTTTGAAACGCTCGACCAGCTGCGCGTCAACAATGCGCATGAAGCCGGCGAACACAATGTAATCGGGGTTGTAGGAAGCGATCTTTTCTTCCAGCGCGCGGTTCCAGGAGGGGCGGTCGGCGTAGTCGCCGGGCTGCACCAGGAAGGTGGGTACACCCGCCGCCTGGGCACGTTCAATGCCCAGACAGGGCTTGTCGGCGCCCACTGCCGCAATGTCGAGGGGAAGCTCGCCCGCCGCTACGGCGTCGAGGATGGACTGAAGATTCGTTCCGGAGCCGGATACCATAACCACAATTCGCACCCGACTAGTATAACCCGTCTCACACCCTTATCCAAAGGGGGTAAGAGGTTCACAACACGCCTAAAGCCCAAAGGCGAGCACAAAGAAACCCCGGCGGGACGAATCCTCACTGGGGTTCACTGGAGTTCATAGGGCTTCACCGGGGTTTGCTGGGCGCAAACTCAACAGGTCGCGAACTCAATAGGCCACATACTCAATAGGTCGAGGGCAGACGGGGCGGTACCCTTATAGGTATGTCTACTCCCCCGCAGAACACTCCAAACAACGCACCGCAGCAGGCACCGCAGAACATGATGCCGCAGCCTCGGGGACCTCAGGGCAAGAAGCCGCGCAAGCCCATCGACCCCATCGAACAGCAGAAAGCGAATATTCGCACCTCGCTCATGCTGATTGTTGCCGCGCTGGTGATTTTTGCGGCGTCTTCCTTCGTGCTTTCCACGATGCCGCTTTTCTTGGCGCTCTTCCTCTTCGCGCTCGCCGGCATTACCCTGAGCATTATTGCGATTGTGCGCACCGCAATCTACCGCGGCCCCTGGTTCTTCTACATTGCCGCAGGCGTCAGCATTATCTACGGCGCTATGACCCTGCTCGGTGGCATTGGCCTCGCCTTCATGCCCGGCGCGCAGGAGTACCGTGAGTGCCGCGCCGCCGCGCTGACTCAGACCGACATGTCCACCTGCGACGAGAAGTTCCAGGGCACGATGGACAAGCTCACCGGCACGTCCAACTCTAGCTCTTCTGCAGCTCGTTAGGGGTTCTGCGCGCTAGTTCTTCTTGCGGGCGTTAGAACCCTGCGCATTAGAGCCCTGGGACTTCGAGGAGCTGACATCCAGCGGGGGCAGCTCCACGGTAGACGCCTCATCGGTCACCAGCGGAAGGATGCCGGTCTGGCTACGAACCTCAAAGATGCGGCTCATCGCCTGATCAGCAGAGAGGACATCCAGCTCGCGATCCACAAAATCACGTTCTAGGTCGTTCTTCCGCTTCTTGCGTGCCGCCTTAGCCGCCTTCTTCGCCTCGCGCTTCTGCGCACGCTCAAGCGCACGGTCGCTAGTACGATCATCGCCGGCGCGGTCCTGCGCGGCAGATTCAGCATGGGCGGCATCAGCCGAGTTATCCTGCACTGATTCATCCTGCGCTGCGGCAGGCTGTTCAATACCAAAGCCGAAGTACGCCATAATGCGGCTCGCGCGGCCCTTCGAACGCGGCGCCTGCTCTGCGGGCTCTTCAACAGCGTTCTCACGCTCAGCAGCCACAGGTTCGGCAGCCTCGTAGACGGGCTCCTGAATCAGCTCGCGAGTCTCCTCCTCGGAGGGGTCATGAGCGTACACGGCGGGGTTATAGGTGCTGTGTTCGTATGCAGTGTGCTCGTTGGAGGCAGGCTCAACAGATGCTTCGATACTCTCGTAATCCTCAGCCTGTGCAGAGTGCAGGTAATCGACCTGCTGAACGGCCTCAATCGGCTCGTACTGCTCAGCGGGGCTCTCTTCAGCAGTAGCCTCTTCGGAGGTGGGCTCTTCAGCCACCTCTTCGCGCTCTTCAACGATGTCTGCGAAAGCGTCCGCCGCCGCACGTTGCGCCAGCTGTTCGGTCGCCTCCACGGGGACGGCAACCACCGGCTCCTGCGGATGCACCGGCACGTGACCGGTCGCCACCTCAGATACAACAGACTGCTCAGGCTCAGAGACATTCTTCTCAGAAGCCTTCTTAGAGGCAGCCGCGCGTGCCGTCTCTTCCGCCTCGTGCTCAGCTGCTTCACGCTCTGCAGCCTCACGAGCGGCGACTTCCTCAGCTTCACGCTCAGCCGCCTCACGTGCCGCAGCTTCCTCAGCCTCACGCTGTGCACGTTCCGCACGCTCCTGGGCACGCTGCTCACGACGCTCCGCAAAACGCTCACGGCCCTGTGCAAAACGCTCACGGGCCGAAGCAGTAAAACTCATCAGACGCTCACCCAGGTTCGGGCGCTCATCCGCAAAACGAGGCAGCTCACGGCTACTATCCGGCACCAGGGCACGGCTCAGCAACATACCGAAAGTCACGCCGGCACCCACCGTCAACGCGGTATGCGCCGCAAAAGTCAGCGGCTCAGCACCAACCTCCGTAAAACGACCAATGCCCAGAGAACCGTACGAAATCCAGCCCAGCCACAGGGCACCAAACGACGTCATAATACCGGTCATCACACCCAGCACCACTGCAGAAATCAGCGCAGACAGCGGGCGGAACGGAACCTTCAGAGCAACCCACTCATCCAGGTGATCCTCACCCTCACGCAAGAACCACCAGCCAGCAATCGCACCGGCAACCAGTGGCACCAGCAAACCCACCAGACCAAATGTGCCCAACGACTCGGGCACAGCGCCCAAAATCGGAAGCATCGGCAAAGTACCAGCATCGCTACTGGTCAAACCAACCGAGGTGCCCGCACCAAAGGAGAAACCGGCACCGGTCGACCACGCAATCGCGTAGATTACCAGGTTCGGCAAGAAACCCAGCTGCAGCAGAGTCACCGCAGTATCACCCACAGCGCCCGCGTGCAGCTCCTGGTAGGTGGCAACGATCTGCGACCAGCCCGCCAAAATACCGATACCCAAAAGCACCGCACCCAGACCAATCAGCGCCACAAAAGCAACCACCGCAGCACGCACCACAGCCCACGCGTACGAACCCGCCCAACGCGAATACTGACTCATCTGCGAAATCTGCTCCGCAGTATCAACACCCACCATGCGCGAGAGCGAACGCGCCTCACGGTAGCCACCCCACATCAGACCAGCCACCACAATACCCAAAGGCACCAGGGCAGCATTCAACGCCTGAAGAGGCTGAGGATGCGGACTCGCCCAACCGTACATCGCCGAACTAATCAGCGCATAGGTCACCGAACCGGACAGCACCGGAATCAAAAACTCACCCTCATACGAGGCACGCGCCAAGCGACGACCCGAACGATAACAGAGCAGCAGCGGCAGAATACTCAAACCCAGCGGCACCAGCGTCATCGTGCCGGCAGAAGCACCAAAAGCAGCCGCAAGATCCAGGGGAACACCGTGAATCAGAAGCCACAGGTGCGCCGACATGGCGGCCACGGAGGAGAACTCCATGTCGCCAAAACCCTTGGTCGCCCACACGGCAGACATCGCCGCAAACACGGCAACAGCAGAGAACAGGGCAGTAACAATTAGCTCAACAACACCCTGAAGCCACAGAGGCATGGGCATGGAATAACGCGAGATAGGTGAGGTGCTTTTCATCGTCCTTCAATCATGCCACGAATTAACGACGAAACCCGCCTCCGATTAACACTCGAAAGCGGGTTCTCACAACTATTCACACAGGGATGCACGCGAGGACGCGCATCCGGCAAAGTTTTAATCCTCAGTCCACGGGTTGGAAGCCTGAACACCCCAGGCGCGGTACACCTGAGCCTTAGAAGAAATCAGCTCCAAATCATAGGCACTCGCGCTCGCCGCCATCAGACCCTCCAGGGCGGCGGTAGGCAGCGGACCGGCATCATCACGACCCACGGCATGCACGCCGCGCGGCGCCTGACGGCCCGCCCACTCGAGGCTAACGCGCGCATCCACATTAATAACGTGGTCACCAAAGCGCTCAAGAAGTTCGGTAATCCAGCGATCAGTTTCCGGGTAGGGGTACAGGCCCTTCAGCTCGCCAATGCTCAGCACAGAAATGTACATGTGCCGGAACGAGCGGCGGCGCAGAAAAGCGACCACGGCGGGGTCTGGATCCGCCTTACGGATCTCCGCAAGAACGTCGGAGTCCAGGAGCATACCGGAGAAATTCATACCCCTAATGCTACGCTACGCGCAGACCGGCATACTCAATAGCGGGGATGCCCTCGGGGTTCGGCAGAAGAAGGAAGTTCAGGAACTCGTCGCGCTTAGAAGAAATGCGGGAGTAATCGTCAATGCTGACTGCGGTGTATCCGCCTCGCGCGGGGACAGCTGCGGCACGCAGGCTTTCCTGGTAGGAGCGGGAGGGGTTCAGAGAGATTGCTGCTTGGGTTGCAGAGCCGTTGTACATGTGACAACCTGCGCCGTGAGTGGCGCAATCCTTTCGCGTTGCTCTTGTCTGTACCAATTACCACCGGTTATTCCGGTGGTGAATACAAACCGCTTCGTCATCCGAGCCACCCGTGAACATGGGGTTGGCGTTCGACCATAGTCGGAGCTTATCAGTCGAAACTCTTGAAGCTGGGTTTAGCTTACAGCATTTTCTCAAGTTAAGTAAAGCGTTTTTTGAAAGAGATTTAGATTATTAGCATTTTGGCTTGTGGGAACGTTTTAAATGGCGTGAATTTTTGATACTGCGCGGAATATCTTATGTGAATACCGGTGTTTTTATGCGTTAAAAACTCCCCCACCACAAATACGAAATACACCCCAAACCACCGCTCAATAGTCGCCCCAGCAACCAGCCCGGCAGCCGCCCGCAAATGACCGGCGACAAGACGCAAACCGGCACGATACGCGATAATGAGCTGGTGAGCGCCAACAACCCCTTCCCCGAAATTCCCATCACCGTACCGCAGATTATTCGCCAGGCCGGGCACCGCACCTACCAGCGCGGTGTCGCCTACCAGCGCAACCGCGAAGTCATCCGCTACAGCTACGACGAAGACGAGCGAACCCTCACCGGGCTCGTCAACGGAAGCACCATCATCCCCTACGAAGTGACCATTCGCTTCTTCCCCGCCGTCAGCGGCTCCGCAACCTTCACCGCCCGCTGCACCTGCCCCGTGCTCACCGACTGCAAGCACGCCGTAGCGCTCATGCTCACCGCGCTCGACCGCGCCTCCGTAGCGAAAAAGGCACTCAGCGAACACCCCGGACCGGTCGGCGTACCCGGTGCCGTAACGAAGGCTACCGCTGCGAAGGGTGCGACAGACGCAAAGGGATCAGCAATAAAGGAATCCACAGATTCAAAGAGCGCGGACGTTGCGGAGGCGAAGAAGTCCGCCGACCCGCTCGCGGCGCTACGCGCCTCCGGTGCACTCACCACCGCGGCGAACCTACCCGCACCTGACGCGGAGACTGTCGAGCCCGAAAACCCTCAGGGAAGCTTTGCGCTCAACGAGCTAGGCTCTTCCCCCACCGTGCTCGATGGTTCCACCTCCAAGATTTCTGCCTGGCGGCGCGACCTCTCCTCCGTTCTTTCCGCACGTCAGGACCTTGCGGGCATTGATTCGATGCGCGTGAGCGGCGCCCTGGATTTCTCGCTGAGCGTCTCCGGATCCTACGCACGCGGCCGCAATATGCCCGGCGCAACCCCCAACATTAACCTGCTCGCCCGCCCGCTCATGGCGTCCAAAACTGGGCGCTGGATCAAGGGCGGCCTCAGCTGGGAAACCTTCGCCTCCAGCGTTGGCGGGCCCGTCGGACGGCACGAAATCTACCCCGAACACGAACGATTCTTCGCCGAGCTCTACTCGATTGCCCGCCCCTGGCAGAACATGTATTCCTCGCACCGCGACTGGATTTCGATTAGCGCATCTGCCTCCACTCTGCTCTGGGATGTACTCGCCCGCGCGGAGGATATTGGCCTGCCCCTGCTGATCAACGGTCGCGAGGTGAACTACGCCGTGCTGAGCCCGGCACAGGTGCGCCTGCACGCCAGCGCTGAGAAGCACGCAGAAGGCGCCGGCCTGCAACTTCAAGCCGCGCTCAGTTGGGAAGGACGCGAAGGCGAGCTGCTACGCCAGCTCTGGCTGCCCGCCGCGCACTGCCACCCCATCGGCACCCCGCGCACCGGCTTCTTTGCCCTGGGCGGGCTCGCCCAGCAGGAGTACGAGCAGGCGGCAAAGGCGGTGCACTGGAAGACCGCGCGCCCCGGCGCACTGGACGAAGTGGGCCGCGAATCTTTCGTGCAAAAGGACGCGCAGGAGGCGCCTACTGAGCCCTCTACCCCGACCATTAACCCGGCACAGGATGAACGGGCGCAGGGTGAACGGGTGCGCTACTCCCCCGCCGTACCCGAACTGCCCGAGGGCGTGGAGCTGGCGCTCATCCCCCTGGTCGAGCCGCTCGATGCCGCCTCCGAATCGCTCATTAGCGCCGGAACCGTGCACATTCCCGCCGCGGAACGCGCCACGTTCCAGACGGAGTACCTGCCCGCGCTCAGCCGCTCCATTCCCTCGCTGACCCCCGATCCGGCGCTGGCGCTACCGCGCGTGAAGCCGCCGCATCTGGTGCTTGAAATCAGCTTTGACGAGCAGGTACGCCACGATGCGCAGCTGAGCTGGCGTTGGGAGTACCCGCTGAACCCCTTCGCGGAGGACAGCACAGAGGAGGCGAGCGCGCAGGATTCTGCGGGTGCCTCCGAGGTGCAGTCCCTGCCCGTTTTCGGCTACCCCGGTGAAGAGGGCGGCGAGGTTCGCGATGAGCGTTTTGAGGCGCGCGTACTGCGTTCGGTGCGCACAATTCTTGCCGCCCACCCGGCGCTTTCCGGGCTGGAGGAGCGCCGCATCGAAGGCTGGGAGACCCGCGAGCTGCTCAGCGCGATTCTGCCGAAGCTTCGCCGTGTTTCCGCTGTTCAGGTGCGTTTTAACGGCACCCCACCGGAGTTCGTGGAGGCAACCGACGCACTCATTGAAATCACCGTGAGCGAGGGCAATTCTCGTGACTGGTTCGGCCTGGGCATTGCGGTGAAGGTCAATAATTGGACCGTGCCGTTCGCACAGATTTTTGAGGCACTCGATCGCGGGGCAGACCGTATTCTGCTCGGTAACGGTACCTATTTTTCGCTGCGTCGACCCGAGTTTAAGACCCTGCGCACCCTCATTGCGGAGGCTCGCGAGCTCGACGACGCGGGCGGCGATCTGCGCATTAACCGGCACCAGGCGGGGCTGTTCTCTGAGCTGGAGTCGTTGGCGGCGAGCGTGCATACGACCGCGCGGTGGGATGCTCAGGTGCGTTCGCTACTGGAGCTGGTTGAGGGCCTGGAGGATGCCGAAGAGAGCACCGAAAAGGACTCTGAAAAGACCTCTGACAAGGGAACTCAGGATTCCCCCGCGCTCCAGAAGACCTCTCGCAAGAAGACTTCCCGCCAGATTATTCCGAGCTGCCCGGTACCCATCGGCCTGCAGGCGACCCTACGCCCCTACCAGGTGGAGGGTTTCCAGTGGCTGTCGTTCCTGTACGAGCAGCGTCTGGGCGGTATTCTCGCCGACGATATGGGTCTGGGTAAGACCGTGCAGGCTCTCGCCCTGCTCGCCCACGCGATTGAGGAGCACCGCGCCGCCTCCGAGCGTGCCGCCGAGCGCGGTGAGAGCATTGAGCCGTTCGCACCCTTCCTCGTGGTTGCGCCAACCTCCGTGATTACCAACTGGGCGGCGGAGACGGAACGCTTCCTGCCCGAGGCGAAGGTCGTGACCATCACCGAAACCACCGCCGGTAAGACCCCACTTGCCGAGCGCATCGCAGGGGCGCACCTGGTGCTGACCAGCTACACGTTGTTGCGCATGGACGAGGACGCTTACACCGACTACGCCCGCACGCTGGGCTGTACTGTGGATGACCTCACGGGCGAACTGTCCGCCCCCGAAGGCTGGGGTGCGCTCCTGCTGGACGAGGCGCAATTCGTCAAAAACACCGGCACCCGCGCCTGGTCCATCGCCCGCGCAATGCCCGCCCGCACCAAGATTGCGATGACCGGCACGCCCATTGAGAACAACCTCATGGAGCTGTGGGCACTGTTGGCGATTGTGGCGGACGGCCTGTTCCCCTCCGCCCGCGCGTTCCGTGACCTGTACGCCCGCCCAGCGGAGTCCGGTGAGGACCCGGCGCACGCCGCGGCGACGGCTGCTCGTCTGCGCCGGCGCATCCGCCCGCTCATGCTACGCCGCACCAAGGAGCTGGTGGCGGTGGAGCTTCCGGCGAAGAACGATACGCGCGTGAACCTGCCGCTGGCTCCCGGTCACCGCCGCATCTATGACACGCATCTGCAGCGTGAACGTCAGAAGGTGCTGGGTCTACTGGAGGATATGGACAAGAACCGATTCACGATCTTCCAGTCGCTGACCCTGCTGCGCCGTCTGGCGCTTGATGCCGCGCTGATTGACCCGGAAGCCTACGCCGGGGTGTCGTCGGTCAAGCGCGACTACCTGGTTCAGCAGCTACCCGACCTGCTCGAGAAGGGCCACCGTGTGCTGGTGTTCAGCCAGTTCACCGGCTACCTCAAGAGCATTTCCGCACGCCTGGCGGAGGAAGGCATCGGCCACCTGTACCTGGACGGTTCGACCCGCAACCGCGCAGAGGTCATCGAGGCGTTCACGAGCGGTCAGGAGCCGGTGTTCCTCATTTCGCTTAAGGCTGGCGGTTTCGGCCTGAACCTGACCGAGGCGGACCACGTGTTCATCATGGATCCGTGGTGGAACCCCGCCGCCGAGCAGCAGGCGGTGGACCGTATTCACCGCATCGGCCAGGACAAGGAGGTGCACGTCTACCGTCTGGTTGCCGAGGGCACCATTGAGGAGAAGGTCATGCAGCTCAAGGAGTCGAAGGCCGCGCTCTTCGATGCGGTGGTCGGTGAGGGCGAGTTCGCCTCCGCGGCGGTGACGGCTGAGGATGTGCGTGAGCTCTTTGCGCCGGCTGTCGAGCGGTAGCCGCCCTCCAATCTGAGCGATAGCCACCTTCCAGACTGAGCGGTAGACTTCGGGTCTGCTGATATGCCTGACGCCCGTCATTTTTCGTTACTTGGTTACGCCTCGGGCTAGATTCACGCCCGATTCTGCTGTGGCCCTTCTCAACGGGGGCTCTGAGGCGTAACCTGGTACGACTACTTACGGAGGCGCCGCCTCCCCACAGATTCAAAAGGAGCATCATGAGCTACAACGTACCCAATGTAAAGTTCAACGACGGCCGATCCATTCCGCAGCTGGGCTACGGCGTATGGCAGATTGAGGACGAGGTCGCCGAGAAGATTGTGAGCACCGCCCTGGAGACCGGCTACCGCCACATCGACACCGCCGCTATCTACGGCAACGAGGCGGGCGTGGGCCGCGCTATCGCTAACTCCGATGTGGCTCGCGAAGACATCTTCCTCACCACCAAGCTGTGGAACTCCGATCAGGGTTACGAGAGCGCTTTCGAGGCATTCGAGGCTTCCCTGGAGAAGCTGGGTACCGACTACGTTGACCTGTACCTGATTCACTGGGCTAAGCCGCAGCAGGGCCTGTACCTGGATTCTTGGCGTGCGCTGATTGAGCTGCAGAAGCAGGGTAAGGTCCGTTCGATTGGTGTTTCGAACTTCCCCGAGGAGCAGCTGCGCGAGATTATCGAGGAGACCGGCGTGGTTCCGGTCATCCACCAGGTTGAGCTACACCCCTACTTCTCGCAGGAGGCGCTGCGCGCCGTTCACGCCGAGTACGGCATCGCAACTCAGGCGTGGAGCCCGCTGGGCAACGGTAGCGATCTGCTGCAGAACCCCGTGCTGGCTGAGATTGCGGAGCGTCACGGCGCAACCCCCGCGCAGGTCGTGCTGGCGTGGCACCTGGCTAAGGGCACCGTGGCTATCCCGAAGTCCGTGACCCCCTCCCGCATTGAGGAGAACTTGGCGTCGGTGAACGTGAAGCTGACCGCCGAGGACATCGCGGCTGTGGATGCGCTTTCCAGCCCCGAGGGTCGTATTGGCGATGACCCAGTGAACATTGATTTCTAAGATATAGCTCGGGCCTAGAGTTTAAAAATTCACGTTGTTAAAGCCCCGACAGGCACAGATAGTGCTTGTCGGGGCTTTATTGCGTTCTCAGGGCTGACGTTCTCCGGGGCAAGTTTTTAGCGAACGCTCGTTCTTGGATTGGAGTTCTCGGCTTGGTTAGCTTTTTCGTAGCTATCCTAGCGAGCGCTCCGCAGCTTATCCTTCGCCGCTAGTTCTCGTCCTCGACCAGCAGGGAGAGGGAGATGCGTCGGCGCGCCGGGTCGACCTCCACCACGCGAACCTGCACGATGTCGCCGCTACGCACAATATCGTGGGGGTTCGCCACGTAGCCGCGGCTCATCTGGGAGATGTGCACGAGGCCGTCCTGGTGCACACCAATATCCACGAACGCGCCGAATGCCGCCACGTTCGAGACGGTACCTTCGAGCACCATGCCGGGGCGCACGTCCTCGAAGTGCGAGATGGACTCGGAGAAGCGGGCGGTGCGGAAGCTGCCGCGCGGGTCCAGGCCGGGGCGGCGCAGCTCGGCGAAGATGTCCTCGACCGTGTACACACCGGCAGTGCCTTCTTCCGCACTCTCCAGCACGTGGCTGTCCGTCACGTGATCATCCTGCACGTAGTCGGCGGGGTTCAGCCCGGCGAGCGGGTCGGTTCCGTCCGAGGTGCCCAGGGCGCCGGCAACCCAGTGGGCGCCGTTGCGTGCCTGCGCGTCGGCAATAATGCGGCGCGCGAGCGGGTAGGCTTCCGGGTGCACGGCGGAGGCGTCCAGCGGCTCCTCACCGCCGCGGATGCGAATAAATCCTGCCGCCTGGCGGAAGGTTTTCGCGCCCAGTCGCGGCACGTTCAGCAGCTGCTGACGGCTCGCGAAGGGACCGTGTTCGGTGCGGTAGGCGACGATGCGTTCGGCGGTTGCGGTGCCCACTCCCGCCACGTGTGCAAGCAGCTGCACGGAGGCGCTGTTGAGGTTCACGCCCACGGCGTTCACGCAGTCTTCGACGGTGTCGTTGAGAGCGCGGCGCAGGGCGGCGGGCGGCACGTCGTGCTGGTACTGGCCCACGCCGATGGACTGCGGGTCGATTTTGACGAGCTCGGCGAGCGGGTCCTGCAGGCGGCGCGCGATGGAGACGGCGCCGCGTACGGTCACATCGTAGTCGGGCAGCTCGGCGGTTGCGAGCGCGGAGGCGGAGTAGACGGAGGCGCCCGCCTCGGAGACGGTCACCTTCTGGGGTGCTTCTGCGCCTTCCTCGCGCAGGGTGCGGATCAGTTCGCTGGCAAGCTTGTCGGTTTCGCGGCTTGCGGTGCCGTTGCCGATGGCGATGAGTTCCACGCCGTGCTCACGGCAGGCGGCGGCGAGCTCGCGCAGTGCTTCTGCCCATTGGTTGCGCGGGGCGTGCGGGTAGACGGTGCCCACGCGCAGCGGCTCACCGGTGCCGTCGACTACGGCGTATTTCACGCCGTGGCGCAGGCCCGGGTCCAGGCCGAGGGTGGTCTTGTGTCCGGCGGGTGCGGCGAGCAGAATATCGCGCAGGTTGGAGGCGAACACCTCGGTCGCGTGCTGTGCGGCGGCGTCGAGTAGCTGGTGGCGGATGCGTTCGGCAAGGCGCGGGCGCAGGTGGCTGCGCCATGCGGTGCGCACGGTGGCGGCGAGCCAGCCGAGTATGCGGTCTTCGTCGTCGACGGTGTTGAGCACCTGCACGGGGATGCGTAGCGCGGCGGCGACTTCACGCTCGTATGCAGAACGGACGTTCTCGTAATTTTCTGCGGCGGCCTCGGCTTCGGCGCGGACGGCGCCGCGCAGGCGGCTGAGCGCCACGGGGGCGGGTGCCACGTCCACCTTGAGGCGCACCACGCCGGCGTCCTTGGCGCGGTGCAGCGCCAGCACGCGGTGCGGCGGGATGGAACGAATACGGTCCGAGAAGGCGAAATAGTCGGAGAACTTCGCACCAATGCTTTCCTGACCGGCAATCACGCGGGACTCAATCACGCCGCTCTCACGCAGGCGCTTGAGGAGCTTTTCGCTCAGCACCGGATCGGTGAGGGCGCGGTCAACCAGAATCGCGCGGGCACCGTCGAGGGCCTCTTCGGCACTGTGAATCTGCAGGGCTTCGTCCGCCTCTGCAGCCTCAATGCCCTCGTCCTCGTCGTCTTCGGTGCCGTCGGTAATGTATGCGGCGGCGATGGCGTGCGCCTCGGCGAGGGGCACCTCCAGCAGGTCTTCGACGAGGGAATCAAGCCCGGCGGCACGCGCCATCTGGGCGCGGGTCACACGCTCGCTGCGGTACGGGGCGTAAATAGCGTTCACGTCTGCGATGGTGGCGGCGTTCATGAGCGAGGAACGCAGCTGCAGCAGGGTGAGCGGGTCGATGAGGCCTTCGTCGGCGCGTTCGGTGAGCGCTTCGAGCACGCGGTTGCGGCGCTCTTCGAGGGCGCGGAGCTGGCCCAGGCGCGACTGGATGGTGCGCAGCTGGGTGTCGGTGAGTGCGCCCGTCGCTTCTTTGCGGTAGCGGGCGATGAAGGGCACGGAGTTGTCGGCATCAAGCAGTGCCACAGCTGCGCGGATGCGGTGCGGCGCGATGCCGGTTTCTACGGCAAGCGCATTGATGAGGTGCTCGGCGGGCTGCTCAGTCTTGCCGCCGGTTTCGTGTTTTTCGCGGTGTGCGGCGCTGCTGGGTTCGTTGCCGGCGGCGCTACTAGGCGCGGGGTCTGCAGCTCGATCCGCGCGCGGGCGGATGCTGCTCGGGAGGGGGTGTTCGCTCATCCCTCCAGTTTCGCATATTTCGCCGCGGCTCATGGGTTGGCCGGTAATGCTGGGATAAGAGTCAGCGCGGGGCGTATTTTGCTCGCCTGTGTGGGTGCGGGTAAGCGTATTTTTCCACCGTATCTTCTGGTGCAGAATACGCCCCTTTGTGCACGTTTTACCCTGTGGGTGCGCTAAACGTTGTCATCTTTTCGTAAGAAGCCGTGTTAGGGGTTCACGTATTTGAATAGTGCTTAGTTTCAGCGATAAATTTAGATAAAAGAGCATATTTTTTTGAAAAAATATCTCTTATTCGTGCAGATAAGAGCTGGCCTCACACCACGCAAACGCCCTTGTCTGCGTGCACACGTTCAGGGTTTCGGCGGCACGGTACGACATGGTGCCGCCACATCCCGCAGATGAAAGAGGGACCCATGCGCGAACAAGCCGCGCTATCAAACGCGCCGGAGGGCTACTTAGATTTTCACGACGAGTACGCGGAACTCATCGCCGAACTCGCCGCGCTGGGGTTCACCCCTACCCAGGTTCTCCGCCGCCTCAATTTTCTGTACCCGCACATCAACAAGAAGTACCTGAACTATGCGCTGGACTCCGGCATCTGGCAGTTTGGCCCGGTCACGGCAGACGCCCCGAGCTACACGGTACTCGCCTGCGGCCTCTGGTATGTTTTCGCGGAAGCCTACGATTTGCCTCCGGAGCCCGAGTACGCGGCGCTGATTCTTGATTGCGATATTATTCACGACCTGCCGCCCGCGCTGGAGGCACGCCACTTCAGCAATGAAGACATTGCGCACGTTCTGGCGAAGATCGGCGCTACGCTCAAGTACCTTGCCGCACACCCCTACTCCCAGCTGGAGGAAGAAGCCTACGCGCAGACCCTCGAGGACATCCGACTGCGCGGTTTGGAAGAAATCGGCACCGAGGGCGGTAGCCTGTACACCCTGCTTGCCGCCAGCATGGAGGGCGAATCGGCGTGGCCTGCCCCCGCACAGACGGTCAACGATTACCTCGGCGACGGCGACTGGTCCCTGGGCATGCTCCGCACCGGCATCTACCCGGCGGAGGCGCTCGAGAACGAGTGGTATATCGACGCCGCGGCGGTACCCGAGGATTTTGCGCCGAAGACTCTGAGCCTCTTTTTGAGCTATTGCGCCCGCTACGACCGCGAGCCGACGGCGCTGAACTACGGCTACTGGTCTACCATTCCCACGCTCATTGAGCAGGTGCCGCCGCTGGGTGCGGTACGCGCCAAGTTCGGCTCCTGGCAGACGACTCTGCATCGCGGACGCACGCAGATTGCCCGCGAGCTGCGCCTGTGGACGAAGAACGAAGCAAACGCAGCTGCCACTGAGTCGAACGAGACCGAGGCGAGCGCGGCTGAGGAGCTTGAGCTCCTCGACGCTGAGCTGACTAATGCTGAGCTCCCCGAAACAGAACTAGAAGAGCTGGATACCCCGGACGGCTCCCCTGCGGACGCTCCCGCAGAACAGGCAGAGCCCGCGCGTCTGAGCGCCCGCGAACTCACCGAGCAGGGCATTGGCGTGGTGCAGACCGCCCACACCGACCTGGCGGCGTACCACCGCACCCAGTGGGAGCAGACGGTGGAAGTCTTCGGTGAACGCCTCGCGCAGCTTGCCTGGAACCGCCGCCTGAGCACCTACTACTTCTTCGACGGCGCCTGCCTGGAAGACGCCGACCCGACCCCCGTGGTGACGGTTTTCCGCTCCCCCACCGGTTTCCTCTGCGAGCTTGAACCCACTGCCGAGGCGCTACCCGCCTTCGACCCCGAGTTCCTGCAGGAGCACGGCTGGAGGCGCCCGGTGCCGGTGCATGCTCTGTGGAACCTGCATGCGCTCGACCCGCTGGAGGCTGCTGCCGCCGTCATCGAGGCGATGCGTTCCGGTTGCGGTTGTGAACGCTGGGATTTCTACCGCACCGATGATGACGAGGACCCGCTGACCGAAGAGGTGGAGACGGCATCCGTCTAAGCGCGCACTTCCGCGCGCCTCTCAGGTTCATCTATAGAGATAACGAAAGCCCGCGTCCCCGCTCCCTGAGAGGAGTAGGTGACGCGGGCTTTACGCATGCACCGGTAGCCGGTGTACTAGTAGCCGGTACCGATAGCCGATGTGGCTTAGCGTGGGTTGCTTAGCGTGGGTGTTTAGCGTGCCGAGAAAATCTCGGATGCCTCCACAATCGCAATCTGCGCGGTGCGGGTAGAGATTGCTTCGTGGCGGCGTGCATCCGCACGGCGCTTGAAGAACCAACCAATACCCAGAATCGCGAACCAGACGGGCATCGCGAGCAGACCCCTGAGGGTTTCTTCATCCATGGCCAGCACACCGATGGTGAAGGCGAAGAATACCAGCGACAGCCACGCGGAGAAACGGCCGCCGGGCAGACGGAACTTCGACTTCTTGTGGCGCGAGGGGAACTTTTTGCGGTACATCAGGTAGCTGACCATAATCATCGCCCACGCAAAAATCACGAGTACCGCAGCCACGGTGGTGACCAGGTTGAACGCGCTAGAGATTGAGTCACCCGCGTAGAGCAGCACGATGGAGGACAGCAGCATCACGGCGGAGAGGAACAGCGCGTTACGCGGCACACCGTTCTTAGAGATCTTGCCCAGGAACTGCGGGGCGCTGCGCTCGCGCGCCAGGCCGAATGCCATGCGCGAGGTGGAGAAGATACCGGAGTTCGCCGAGGAGGTTGCGCTGGTAATCACCACAAAGTTGATGATGTGCGCGGCGATGCCCAGGCCCGCCAGGGTGAACATGGCGACGAAGGGGCTCTTATCGGGGCTGACGAGGCGCCAGGGGGTAACCATCAGGATGGTGACGAGCGCACCCACGTAGAAGACCATAATACGTACCGGCACGGCGTTGATTGCCCTGGGCAGGGTCTTTTCGGGGTCCTGGGTTTCTGCGGCGGTGGTACCGACAAGCTCGGAGCCCATGAACGCGAAGACGGCAATCTGGAACGCGCCGAGGAAGCCAATCAGGTGGTTGGGGAACATACCGCCGTCGTTCCAGAGGTTGGCGACGGACGCCTGCGCGCCACTGGGTGAGGTGAAGCCGATAGCGACCATGCCGCCACCAACGATAATCAGGGCGACGATGGCGACAATCTTAATCATGGAGAACCAGAATTCGATTTCGCCGAAGTTCTTCACGGACACCAGGTTCAGGGTCAGCAGAACGCCGATGACGGCGAGCGCCGGGATCCAGGCTTGCAGGTCGGGCCACCACAGACGCAGGTAGCCAACAATTGCGATGATGTCCGCGACGGCGGTGACCACCCACATGAACCAGTAGGACCAGCCGAGGAAGAACCCGGCCATGGGGCCGACGAGGTCGGTGGTGAAGTCGGAGAAGGACTTGTACCTCAGGTTGGAGAGCAGAATCTCGCCCATAGCTCGCAGCACCAGGAAGATGACGGCGCCGATGAGCATATACACGAAAATCACGGAGGGGCCCGCCAGGGAGATAGCGCGGCCGGAGCCCATGAACAGGCCGGTGCCGATGGCACCGCCGATGGCGATGAGCTGGATGTGGCGGTTGCTTAGACCGCGGTGTAGTCGCTCTCCCTGCTCGGGAGCTTTAGGATTCAGGCTGACGTTGTTCTGTTCAGTCACGACGTCCTCTTTTCAGCGGTTGTACCCCGTACCGCATGTGCCGTTACTGGAATAAGAATCGCTAGATCGCAGCAGGCACGGTCACTGTATGAATATGCGGCCATTAGCTTGCGGGGCGTCCCCGGATTTCGGGGCGAGGCTGGGTCTCTATCAAATACCGCGCGGCATTCGGAAGTGTCACGCTATCGATTGACGCGGAGTTTTTCTGAGAGCCCTCACAGCTACTTGGATAGTTATTCTACAGGTGTTCAGGGTGCAAAAACAGGCTTTGACACGAAAAAAGTGATATATATCTATTATTTACATCATATCAAGCGGCGTAAAAAATACCGCCCAGTACCCGATCAAGGGGCACAAGAAAGCCCCGTTTCCGCATCCAAAAGAATGCAGAAACGGGGCTTACCAACAGTGCCACAGAAACACTGCAGAAAGAACAGAATTACTTCTGAGAAGCCTCGTCAACGGTGTTTTCAGAAGCCAACGCGCGCGCACGCTTCGCCGCATGATGGCGGGTCAGAATCTCGTAGCCAATAGCCAGAGCAATGAACCAGATGGGGGTCAGCGCCAGACCGATTGCGGTGTCCGGGTACAGGCTCAGGGCGTAGACCATGACGGCGAAGAAGACCAGACCAAACCAGCTCATGCCAATACCCCAGGGCATCTTGTATGCGGATGCCTCGTGGCGTTCGGGGAACTTCTTACGGTAGACCAGGTACGCAATCAGGATCATGCTCCAGGTGAAGATACCCATCATCGACGCCACGGAGGTCACCACGGTGAACGCCTCCATGATGCCGCTACCGGCATACAGCATGACCAGGCTAAACAGCAGCATCACGGTGGTCAGGTACAGGGCGTTAGCGGGCACACCGTTCTTGGTGAGCTTACCCAGCGCGGAGGGTGCGGCACCGTCGTGCGCCAAACCGTAGACCATGCGGGAGGTCGAGAAAATACCGGAGTTCGCCGAGGACGCCGCGGAGGTCAGCACCACAAAGTTCACCAGCGAGGCGGCAACACCAATGCCCGCCAGGGAGAACATACCCACGAAGGGGCTCATGGACTTATCCAACTTGTCCCAGGGGGTGACGGCGAGGATGGTCAGCAGCGGCAGCGCGTAGAAGAGGCCAATGCGGAAGGGTACCGCGTTAATTGCCTTGGGCAGGGTGCGTTCAGGGTGTTCGGTTTCCGCCACGGCGGTACCGACCAGCTCAGCACCCACGAAGGCGAAGAGCGCAATCTGGAAGGCGCCCAGGAAGCCCGTCAGGCCCTGGGTAAAGATACCGCTACCGGAGGGGCCGGGGCGATCCCAGAGATTTGCCACGGAGGCGACGGTACCGTCGGGCGCGGTGAAGCTAAAGGCAACCATGAGCGCACCAACAATAATGAGGGCGACAATCGCGACGATTTTAATGACTGCGAACCAGAATTCGATTTCACCGAAGTTCTTCACCGAGGGCAGGTTCAGCAGCAGCAGAGCCACGATAACGGTCAGCGCCGGGATGAAGGCTGGGATTTCCGGCCACCAGTATTTGATGTAACCGGTAATAGCGATGACATCCGCGATACCTGTGACGACCCAGAAGAACCAGTACGACCAGCCGACGAAGAAGCCGGCGCGCAGGCCGAGGATGTCGGTAATGAAGTCGGTGAAGGACTTGTACTTGGGGTTGGAGAGCAGAATCTCGCCCATGGCGCGCAGAACAAAGTAGATGACGCTACCGATAATGGCGTACACAAAGACGATAGAGGGGCCGGTCAGGGCGATGGTCTTTGCCGAGCCGAGGAAAAGGCCGGTGCCGATGGCGCCGCCAATAGCGATCAGCTGGATGTGTCGGTAGCTTAGTCCGCGCTGAAGCTTGGAGTGCTCAGCTTCAGAGTCTAGGCCGGTGACGGAGTTGTGCTGCATTGGCTGCTGTGTCACGTATTTCTCTTTCCTGCGTCGATTCGCCCTAAATTTCACTCGGGGGCGAGTCCGGGTGGTTGGTATTCATGCATAATCCTTAGCGGCGTGTATGGAGGAGAAATTCCCGCATCCATAGCTTGCGCGGTGGACTTGGGCTTGTGGGCTCCGATTCGCGGGGCTTCCGATTTCTTGCATCGCCAATAAAGGGTTATGCAGAGAATGCATAATTTCAAATTTTACCCCCTCATACCCACACAAGTACAAGGAATACAACATCACCAGATTTTTGAGACGGGGCGATTGAGACGGGGCGAGCCTGTGGCATCTCTCAGCCTTCACTCGAAACACGCCCCGCATCGCCCTTAGATCGCCCCCCTCTGCAAGCTTCTTCCGGGTTTTCAAAAATATTTAGAAACTTTACGCGTAAAACTTTACACGGCGAGAAACCGGGTCTAGAGTAGAAACCGTTCAACAAAAACCTAACCAACCAACTACAGAACAGAAGGACACAACAATGGGCAAGTTCTCCAACGCAGCACTGCGCATCACCGCCGGCGCACTCATCCTCGACGCAGGCGTCAAGAAGCTCAAGGCAGACGAAGGCACCTACGCCTTCCTGCAGCAGATGGCGGCAACCGGTGTTCCCGCAGTCTCCAAGCTGGACGCAGCAACCTTCGGCAAGCTCATCTCCGGCGCAGAGACCGCCCTCGGCGCAACCCTGCTGACTCCCTTCATCCCCGCATGCCTGGCGGGTGCAGGCCTGACCGCATTCGCGGCAAACCTGATGACCATGTACTTCCGCAACCCGGACATGCACGACGCAACCTTCCGCCCCACCCAGGACGGCCAGCAGCTCGCAAACAACATCGTGCTGCTCGGCGCAGGCCTGGCACTGCTGGGCTCCAAGAAGTAAGCCCCACAAACTAAACTCACTCAACAACCTCACGAAAGTGCGGCGGGAACAGTATTCGTTCCCGCCGCACTTTTGTATGCGCACTAAATTTCTACGCCCGCCGGACGTACACCGCACTCACCCCACGCCCGGCTAGTTCAGCGTCACGCCAGCCCCGCACGCCGCGAAACCACACGGTACAGCGGCGCTACGCTATTCTTTTAGGTATGTCTACTGAGAACACGCAGCCTAGCCAGGCACCCGAATCCACCGAAGAAAAGGCCAAGAAGCCGGTTCCCGAGGAATTCTTCCGCCAGCCCTACTCCTTCGTCCGCCGCGGCGACCGCCTCACCGCGCGCCGTCAGAAGGCGTGGGACACCTACTCCCCCACCCATGTGCTGGACATTCCGCGCCTGCGCACCGACACCTCCGTCGCACCCGAGGCAACCTTCGACCCGGTCAAGATTTACGGCCGCGAGGCGTACCAGGTCGTCGAGATCGGTTCCGGTCTGGGCGAGGCGATTGTGCACCGCGCAGCTGAGGTGCCCGAGGCGAACTTCCTCGCCGTTGAGGTGTACACCCCCGGCATCGCGGACCTGCTGCTGAAGATGGGCAACGCTGGCGTGGAGAACGTGCGTGTGGCTCAGGCGAACGCACCCGAACTGCTCGACAACATGCTTGAGGAGAACTCCGTGGACGAGCTGTGGGTGTTCTTCCCGGATCCCTGGCATAAGTCCCGCCACCACAAGCGCCGCCTGGTGTCCCCGGCGTTCGCTGATAAGGTTGCGCGCGTGCTCAAGCCCGGCGGCATTTGGCGCCTGGCGACCGACTGGGAGGAGTACGCCCTGGTCATGCGTGAGGTTCTGGAGGCGCACCCCGACTTTGAGAACGTGAACCCCGGCGCCGGTGCGACCGAGGAGGATCCGCTGGGTGGTTGGGCTCCGCGTTGGGAGGGTCGTACCCTCACCAGCTTTGAGCGTAAGGCTCAGGAGGCGGGCCGCCGCGCGCACGACCTGACCTACCGCCGCAAGTAAGCGGAGCGGCGCCGGCATCAGTTGGCGCAGGTTAGCGCGAATATACGTTAAGCAGGTGAGGCTCCCCGATCATTCGGGGAGCCTCACCTCCTTGTGTGTGGGTCCAAGTTCATGCGGGGCGGGGGTCTACCCTTCCTCGCGGCGTATGACACAAAGACGCACAAGTCTATATGGGCGGCTGACCAGCTCAAATGAACTAGAAGCGAGCTAGAACAGCCGAGCCGTTTATCCAAGTGTAGCGGATTTAGCCGGTTTAGCGCTGCGGTTTCGTATCATCCGCCGTAGCCAGCTGGTGACGCTGACGGTACAGCACCACAGCCGAAGAACGCTGACGAGGCGCCGGGCGGGTACCGCGGGCAATATGCACCACGTCGCCACTGGTACCGGCAGCGAACACACGCTCCGCCATACCCATCTTCACCTTCGCATCCTCAACCTGACGCTGCAGCGCCGCAACCTGTTCCTTCTGCGACTCCAGGAGAGCCTCCAGCTCGATGATTCGGCGGATACCTTCCAGGGAGACGCCCTCCTGCGAGAGCTGCTGAATCCGCTGCAGACGGTTCACGTCACGCTGCGAGTAGCGGCGCGCCTTACCGGGCGCACGCGAAGGCTGAACCAGGCCGATACGGTCGTACTGGCGCAGGGTCTGCGGGTGCATGCCCGCCAGCTCAGCCGCCACAGAAATCACGAAAACCGGCAGGTCCACGCTGTGCAGCGGCTCGCTACGACGGGACTTAGAGGATGATTCTCGAGATGCCATGGTTTACTTCGCTTTCTTCAACAAATCCTTACGGGGGTTTTCTTGGGGTGCGAGCTTGACGAACTTATCGAATGCTTCCTGCGCCTCTGCGCTCAGCTTGGTGGGCAGTACAATCTCCGGGATGACCAGCAGGTCGCCGTCGCCGCCCTTAGCCTTGAAGCCGCGACCCTTAGCGCGCAGTCGGCGGCCGACCTGGCCGGGTGCCAGGCGCAGCTTCACGGTGGATGCGTCGGGCAGGGGCACCTCAATCACTGCGCCGTCGACGGCCTCGGCGAGGGTGACGGGCGCACGCATAATCAGGTTGTTGCCCTCGCGGGAGTACACGGAGTCATCGGAGACGCGCACGGTGACCTTCAGGTCGCCGCCGCGCAGGCCCTTGCCGCGCAGGCGGACCTTCTGGCCGTCCTTAATGCCTGCGGGGATGCGTGCCTCGGTGTGGGAGCCGTCCGGCAGGAACACGGTCACGGTCGCGCCGGTGTATGCCTGAGCGAGGCTGATGCGGGTGCTGGTGGTGCTTTCCTCGGGGGCCGCATGCTGCGCGCCGCCGAAGTCGCTACCCATGTTGCCAAAGCCGCTACCCATGCCGCCGAAGTCGGCGCTGGTGAAGCCGGCGGAGCGACGGCGGCTACCGCCGGTGCTTCCGCCGAAGAGGCCGCCGAGCAGGTCATCAATGTTGATATTGGCGCTGGTGCCGCCGCGGAATCCGCCGAAGGCGTCTGCGCCGGGGTAGCCGCCGCTAAAGCCGCCTGCACCGAAGCCGCCCGCGCCCATGCCTGCGGCGCCGTAGCGGCGAATCTGGTCGTATTCCTCGCGCTGCTTCTTGTCGGAGAGCACGTCGTAGGCCTCGGAGATTTCCTTGAACTTCTTCTCAGCCTGCTCGTCACCGGGGTTCAGGTCCGGGTGGTACTTGCGGGAGAGCTTGCGGTACGCCTTCTTGATGTCGCTTTCGCTTGCGTCTTCGCTCACGCCCAGTGCCTTATAAAAGTCGTCGGTTAGCCAGTTTTCACTTGCCATGTTATGTTTCTCCTTCTGCGGTGATGCGCCGCCCTCCTCGGTTACGGGACGGCTTGCAGGGGCACCGCGCACTTGTCTTAATGCTCTATATAAAAGTTTAGTCTACTTGACTCAATTTTGAAAGGGCTGAGCCCAAAAAAATAGCGCCCCTACAAGCCTTTAACCGCCACCACAGCTCGCCACAGCCCGGATAAATAACCCTGGCAAACAGTTCAGGCAAACAACAGGGCGGGCACTCCCCCACTAGGGAGAGCACCCGCCCGTCGTTAGTTATTCAGCCAATGCTGAGCCGACCACCTTACGGTGCGACAGCCACAGCCACCTGAGCGGTACGAACCACGCGGTCGTTCACGCGGTAGCCGTAACGCAGAACCATGGAGACATGATCCTCAGGCACCTCGTCGGTGGGCTGCAGCAGTACAGCTTCGTGGATGTTCGGGTCGAAGGCGTCGCCTACTTCACCGAAACGCTCCACGCCCTGCTTGCCGAGCAGCTCTTCGAGCTTCGCGGCAATGGAGGCGAAGGGGCCGTCCTGCAGGTCGCCGTGCTTGCGTGCGGCGTCGATGTCGTCGAACACCGGCAGCAGTGCGCCGACCAGGTCACTGATTACGAAGAGTCGCAGCTGCTCCTTTTCGCGGGCGGTGCGGTTCTTGTAGTTGGTGAACTCTGCCTGCAGGCGAAGCAGGGAGTCCAGGCGCTCTGCGGCGAGTGCCGCATCCGCAGATTCTGCTTCTACGGCGTCCTGGAGCTCAGCCTCGACGGCTTCCGCAGCTTCCTCGGGGCTTTCGACCGATTCAGCTTCGGGGTGGCCTTCCGCTGCGGGGGCATTGAATGCCTCCTCCAGCGGGTCGGGGGTGATGTTTTCCTGCTCAGCCATGATTACTTCTTCTCGTCTTCGTCGATGACCTCGGCGTCGACAACGTCCTCATCAGCGGCGGGCTTGGACTCGGATGCCTCAGCCTGTGCTGCTGCGTAGAGTGCCTCGCCCAGCTTGGACTGGGATGCCTGCAGCTTCTCGAATGCGGACTTCACTGCTGCGTCGTCGTCGCCCTCGAGTGCCTTCTTCAGCTCGTCGACATCGCCCTGAACCTCGGTCTTGACGTCCTCGGGCAGCTTGTCGCCGTTCTCCTTCAGGAGCTTCTCGACGGAGTATGCAACGGACTCGGCTGCGTTGCGGGTGTCAGCAGCCTCGCGGCGTGCCTTGTCCTGCTCAGCGTGTGCTTCTGCGTCCTTGACCATGCGGTCGATGTCGTCCTTGGAGAGGGAGGTGCCGCCGGTGATGGTCATGGACTGCTCAGCGCCGGTGCCCTTGTCCTTTGCGGAGACGTGCACGATGCCGTTTGCGTCGATGTCGAAGGTGACCTCAATCTGGGGCACGCCACGGGGTGCGGGGGCGATGCCGGTCAGCTCGAAGGTACCCAGGTTCTTGTTGTCGCGAGTGAACTCACGCTCACCCTGGAAGACCTGAATGGTCACGGAGGGCTGGTTGTCCTCTGCGGTGGTGAAGGTCTCGGAACGCTTGGTCGGGATTGCGGTGTTGCGCTCGATCAGCTTGGTCATCACGCCGCCCTTGGTCTCGATACCGAGGGAGAGAGGGGTGACGTCGATCAGCAGAACGTCCTTACGGTCGCCCTTGAGCACGCCTGCCTGCAGTGCTGCACCCATTGCCACGACCTCGTCGGGGTTCACGCCCTTGTTGGGCTCGCGGCCGGTGAGCTCCTTGACGAGCTCAGCAACAGCGGGCATACGGGTGGAGCCACCGACCAGGATGACCTCAGAAATCTCAGAGATGGACACGCCAGCTTCCTTGATTACGTCGAGCACGGGCTTCTTGGTGCGCTCGAGCAGGTCGCGGGTCAGTTCCTCGAACTTTGCGCGGGTCAGCTTCTCATCCAGGTGAATGGGGCCCTCGGGGGTCACGGACAGGTACTGCAGGGAGATGTTGGTGCTAGAAGCGCTGGACAGCTCCTTCTTAGCCTGCTCAGCTGCCTCCTGCAGACGCTGCAGAGCGATCTTGTCCTTGGACAGGTCTGCGCCGGTGTTTGCCTTCACCTGTGCGAGCAGCCACTCAACGATGCGGTGGTCCCAGTCGTCACCACCGAGGCGGTTGTCACCGCTGGTTGCGCGAACCTGAATGGTGGAGAAGCCGTCGTCGTCCTTGCCGACTTCCAGCAGGGAGACGTCGAAGGTACCGCCACCGAGGTCGAAGACCAGGATGAGCTCGTCTTCCTTACCCTTGTCCAGGCCGTATGCGAGTGCTGCGGCGGTGGGCTCGTTGACGATACGCAGGACGTTCAGGCCTGCAATCTCGCCGGCTTCCTTGGTTGCCTGACGCTCAGCGTCGTTGAAGTATGCGGGAACGGTGATGACGGCGTCGGTGACCTTGTCGTTCAGGAATGCCTCTGCGTCACCCTTCAGCTTCATGAGGATACGAGCGGAGATTTCCTGCGGGGTGTACTTCTTGCCGTCAATCTCGGTGATCCAGTCGGTGCCCATGTGGCGCTTGACGGAGGAGATGGTGCGGTCGACGTTGGTTACTGCCTGACGCTTTGCGACGCTACCGACCAGAACCTCGCCGTCCTTGGAGAATGCGACGACGGAGGGGGTGGTGCGGGTACCCTCTGCGTTAGCGATGACGACGGGGTCGCCACCTTCCAGTGCTGCTACGACCGAGTTGGTGGTACCGAGGTCAATACCTACTGCGCGTGCCATATGTTTATTCACTCCTTAGGTGTTAGTGCCCCGCTTCTTCTAATGCGAGGCGGGATAGTTTGAAAGTTGTGGAGGCGGTCGGTGCTGCGCGTGCCGCCCCGTGTGGGGTGGTCTGCGCGGCTCCTTGAGCCTCATGTACTCAAGTATGCACTCTCTCGGAGGGGCTGTCAATAGAGTTGAGCGAACTTTACTCAACTTTTTTATGTGGAGGGGCGTGAGGGGCGGGTTTTTTAGGGTCCCGGAGGGGTGTTTTGCGGGTGTCTTTGGGGTGGCGGCGAGGCACGGACGGGCGGTTTTGCTGCGAAATTCCGGGGGTTTTGGGCTTGGCGAGGGTGTCGCGCAGCGATTCAGCGCACGGCGGACACTGCCGGGCGCGCGGGGCGAAAAAATTTTTAAAAATCTTTAAAAAAAGGGGTGAAAACCCGAAAAATGGGGTGCCAGAGGTGCCGGGAGGTGGTGTAAGGGCATCTTATATAGGGTGTGCGAGGTGATTTTTAGGCGCGATTTTTAGGTCTGAAGGCTAGGCCTCTGGCAGCGTTGCTAGGGGTGCGCTTGGTGCAGGTGTCTCAACTATGAGCACTCGCCTTGAGATTCCAGAGAATCATTCCTCTTATATATGGAGAATCTTCCTGAGAGCTCCAACACTCACCCTATATAGGCATCTCCGCTTGTCCAACCCGCAATTCCCCAACCCTCACCTGTGGCTTGAAGCTACCCGCCTGCCGTATGCTGGTTACGACCATATCCTCTCGAAGCAGATAGGACCCCCTCATGTCACCCAAAAGTGCCTCACGAGACAAGCAAGCAATTAGGTGCCTTATATATAAAATAATTGCATTAATTTTAATTCCAATTATCGTATTTTTCACTATCTCATATATAGAATCCTTAAGTGATAGACAAATTGCAGATTTATTAGAAATTTTTAATTTTTCAAAGTTTGGAATACCATTCAATAGCGCACTGACAGTATTCCTATTGCTATTATTTGGACTCTTTGCATTCTTTCCACTTATTAGGGTGATACAAAAGTTCTTTTCCGCCCTTACGGGAAAATATTTTGTTATTTCACTTGCCGCTCTCGCAATTCTGGGAGGGACTGCCGCCCTTTACATTCCTTCCTATACAGGATGGTTTAAAACCGATACTCAGCAATCTACGAGCAGTACACAGCCTACACAGAATGGACAAGGTTCCGGAAACCAACAGAATCAATCTTCTAAAGATTCATCTTCTGATTTAAGACTTCATCTTCTATATATTACTGGTGGCATTATCGCCGTTTTGGGTCTTATTGAAACAAACCGCAAGAATAGCCAGGACCATATCCGTGAGGTTCATGCAGCCCGCCGCGACCGCTACATTAAAGCGGTCGATAAACTATCTAGCGATGATGCACCTGTGCGCCTTGGTGGAGTGTACGCTCTCGTTGGCCTTGTCGACGAGTGGCTAGATGACGACAACATTGATGAAGAAACTCGAATCAAAGAAGGACAGATTATTATCAATAATCTCTGTTCCTACATTCGCTCACCCTTCCTCACTGCGGAAAAAATTGAAGCATATGAAGCTCACAATGATTTTAACCTGCTTCAGGAATATGAAGCTGAATTTTCTTCCGAAGAATATTCCCCACAGCTACGGGCTCTATGCGAACGTGTTAAAGAATCTGGCACCTTTAACAATTTTCAAGATATCACCGCGGACTATGCAAAGTTCCACGAAGAACAGGACGTACGCCGTGCCATTTTTGTTGAAATGAGCAAACGCAGCAGCACTTTCACCAAAAACGAAAAGGGGGATATGATTCCTAGCCGGGGTACATGGAGCGAATTCGAATTCGACTTCAGCCGGGCGCCCATTTTCTACCCCCTCAATCACCTCACAATTGAAAAAGGTATTTTCTCCTACGCAAGTTTCTATGGTCAGGCAGATTTCAACGAATCAACCTTTATTAGGGATGCAGCTTTTAATGGTGTCAAGTTCACCCAAGGAGCAAACTTCAACGAAGTAACCTTCAACGGAGAAGCCAACTTCTCCACCCAAGGTGATACAAAAACCACCTTCGGAGGAAAAGCCCCCTTCGGAGGAAAAGCCACCTTCAACGGCGTCCAGTTCACCCTAGGAGCAAACTTCAACGAAGTAACCTTCGGAGGAAAAGCCACCTTCAACGGCGTCCAGTTCACCCTAGGAGCAAACTTCAACGAAGTAACCTTCAACGGAGAAGCCAACTTCTCCACCCAAGGTGATGCAAGAACCACCTTCGGAGGAGACACCACCTTCAACGGCGTCCAGTTCACCCAAGGA
>NZ_KV807669.1:39905-46703 GCF_001812085.1 Rothia sp. HMSC065C12 | reverse complement strand
AAGTAACCTTCAACGGAGAAGCCAACTTCTCCGCCCAAGGCGATATAAAAACTGTTTTCGGAGAAAAAGCCACTTTCAACGACGTACAGTTCCATAAAGAAATTTCATTTAATACAGTCATTTTTAAAGGAATTGCAGATTTTAGCACCAAAAGTATAGAATATCCTAATGAAACTTTTATGAGTGATGCGGAATTTGTAAATACGCACTTCAAAAAAACTGCAAATTTTTCACGCATACATTCCCATTCGAATAACAATTCCCATAAGATTTACTTTAAAGAAGTCGACTTCCACGAAGACTCCCTATTTAATGACACCATTTTTCAGACAGATGTGCACTTTGAGAAAGCTGTTTTTCATGGCGAGGCAAAATTCAACGATGCAACTTTCCTAAAGTCTGTGAAATTTTATAATAAGACAAAATTTCAGAATAAAGCCGTTTTCTCTGGACTTACTGTTTCGGAGAACACTGAGTTTGAAAGCGTATCCTTTGCCGATAAATCTTATTTCAATGGGGCTACTCTTGGAAATTCTGGAACAACAAATCAGCAAAAAACTTGTTTTTATAATTCCAGCTTTGATGGAGTTGCAGATTTTTCCAATATCAATTTTTGCAGCATCAATGAATTTATAGATCTCTATTTCTCTAAAGAGGTATCTTTCTACGATTCAATATTTACAGGCGATACTTCATTTATTCAACATCCTAATACGCATTTTGTATTCAATAAATTAGCTGGCCCCAAATATAACGAAAAAGCGGAATTTTCCGATGCAAAATTCGAAGGAACATTGCACTTTGAGAATATTGAATTCAATGATGGGGCAGATTTTATTAGGACAGTTTTTTACGAAGAATCAAATTTTGAAAATATTCTTTTCAAGAATTCGTCACCTGATTTTAAAGATGCAAAATTTACAGTCCATTCAAGTCATCGGTTCACAACTTCCCAGAATTCAGTTCCTTGCAGAAGGAAAAAAGTCAGAGTCCCTCGAGACAATACGTTAAAGGCACGTAAAATTCCGATTGGGTCATACTTATTTGATGATGACCCAGATAACCCAATAGCCGGACCGGCATAAAATGATTAGCCCTGTCACGCAGAGTGTGACAGGGCTAATCATTTTAATGAGATACTCCGCTTCTATGTCGAGAAATATCTCAAGGTGAGAGCCTAAAAGAGTGGGGTCCTCCCCTATGCTGGTTATAAGCCAGCACCGGAGCAGGAAGGGCACACCACCATGAACCTCAACAAACTCTTCACCGCGCTGCGACAACGCAAAAACACCCCAGCACGCAACCAGCCGGCCGAGCGGCACGAACGCTACACGCACGCCCTCGAACAATTCCTCGACGGGCAGCCCGCCACACGCCTGAGCGGGGTGTACACGCTCGTAAACCTCGCAGACGAATGGCTCGCCGACACTTCCCTCCCCGAGCAGGTGCGCCGCGAGGAAGCCCAAGCCATCGTCGACGCGCTAACCGAGTGCATCCGCACGCCCTACCCCCTCGCACAGAAACGGCAGATTCTAGAATCAGGCGAGACTCCCGAAGGATACGAAGACGACTTCGCGCACGATCAGGTGGCGCTACGCGAGGAACAGCTGGTACGCCGCACCGTCTTCATTGAGCTCAGCCGCCGCCTCGCCGCAGTCGCCGAAAGCAGCAAGGCAGACAATAAGAAGAACCAGCACACGGTGCCGTCGCTATCGCCGACATGGGCTGACCTGCGCTTCGACTTTGGCGGCGCCCCCATCTTCTACCCGCTACAACAGCTGCACTTTCAGAACGCCGATTTCGCCTCCGCAACCTTCTATGGTCCGGCGGATTTTTCCGGCGCAACCTTCAGCGGTGACACCAGCTTTTCCGCGGCGCAGTTCACGGCTAACGTCTCCTTCGACAGCGCGAACTTCAACGACTGGGTGGGGTTCAGCGCCGCCCACTTCGCAGGCGCGGCTAAGTTCAGCGGGGCACGCTTTGCGGATACCGCAAGCTTCGCAACCGTAACCTTCACCGGCACGGTCAACTTCTCAGACGCGGTCTTTTCAGCTACGGCTGACTTCGCGGTAGCCTCCTTCGAGTCCGACGCCGACTTTTCACGCTTGAACACCGCGGGCATAGCGAGCTTCGCGGCGGTCACCTTCGGCGGAGAGGCAATATTTACCGCCTCCACGTTCCACGATGAAGCACACTTCGCCGCCTCGGTCTTCAACCGCCCGGCGGTGTTCTCCAAGTCGCTGTTCGGCGGGGCCGCGCGCTTTGCCGGTGTAGTCACCAAGCAGTCCGCGATGTTCAGCAACGTACGCTTTGCGAGCGCGGCGGACTTTAGCGGGGCGTCGTTCACGCAGTACGAGGATTTTGGTGGGGCGCGGTTCGACGGCGATGTCACGTTCAGCCGGTCGTCGTTTATTGCGCTGCCGAGGACGAGCTATGAGATGGACTTCCCGCAGTACGCGAACTTCGGTAACGCGGCATTTGCGCAGGATGCCGACTTTAGTGAGGCGACGTTCACGGCGCATGTCGGCTTCTACAAGGCGACGTTCGCGCGGGAGGTGAGCTTCAACGGGGCGAGCTTTGAGGGCGCCTACTTCGCGGATGCGACGTTCGGTCATGGCGCGGATTTCAGGCAGACTAGCTTCATGTATGTTAAGCCGTCCTTTGAGGCTTTGGAGAGGCGGCTGCAGAGGGCACGGTTCTCGGCGCACGCGGATCCGCAGGATTACTTGTTCGAGACGCGCCCGGAGAGCCCGCACGGTTTCAGCTGCGGCACGGCGGAGCTTCTTAATAGAACGTTCATTCTCCCTATCGGCGCTGTGCTGTATGACCCGAATTCCTGGGACGAAGAGAAGCAGGACTACACCCGCTTCAGTGAACCCGCGCAGTAAAACCTAGCTCTTCCCCGCCGTCGGGGAAGCTCCCACACACATGCACAGACCCCGCCCGTGCATCCAACGCTGGCGGGGTTCTTGCTTTTGACCCACAACCACCCAAGCCCAGCAGCTTTACCTTATGCTGAGTATGACCCGCCCCTTTCAACGATGACAGGAGAACCACATGCATCTCGCACCCAGCACCGCGTGGGTTTGGATGATAGCTTGCGCAGTCGTCATTCTGTTTTTCCCGCTCGCCGCGCAGTTCGGCAATCTCAAGGGGAAGCTGTCGAGCTTCCGCACCTGGGTTTGGGCTATCGCGCTCTTGGGCATCGTCACGGCGGGTTTTATGCCTTTCGCCTTTGACCCTGGCATCGCCAATTTTGAGGTTCAGCCGTTCATCTTCTTCATCACCGGCACCCTGCTGGGCGTTCTCTTTCTTGGGGAGTTCCACCGCATGAACACCCAGAAAAAGCTGGAACACCCCCAGCGAGTACATGCCGAGCGCCGTACCCGTTACAGCAAGGCAGTTGAGCAGCTGGCGTATCCGAACCCGGCAGTCCGTGCGAGCGCCATCAGCACGCTTGCGGGTCTGGTTGATGAGTGGCTCGCTGACGAGCAACTCAGCGTTGAGGCCCGGCAGAAGGAGGGGCAGGTCATCGTCAATGCCCTCTGCGCTTATGTTCGTTCGCCGTTCGCGCGGGCATTCAAGGCAGAAGCTTTTGAATCCGATACGCCGCCCGCTAACTATGCGGGTGATTTCGTTACGGATCTGGCGGCTTTCCGTGGTGAGCAGGATGTTCGCCGCAGCGTCTTCGTTGAGATGAGTAAGCGCAGCGGCACCCTTGCCGAAAATGAGAAGGGCGAGGTGGCTGTTGTCCCCGGCGCATGGAGCGGCTTTGAGTTCGATTTCAGCCGGGCTGTCGTCTTCTACCCTCTCGACGGTCTGACTATTGAGAGCGCCAATTTCTCAGTGGCGAGGTTCTGCAACGGTTCAGATTTCAGCGGGGCAGCTTTTGTAGGAACCGTGGATTTCAGCCGCGCAACCTTCGGAGAGATCGCGGGGTTCGGTGACGCAACCTTTGCTGGCGAGGGGAACTTCAGCCACGCAACCTTCACACGGAGCGCTAACTTCGGGGGAGCGTCCTTCGTCCAGAGCGCGCATTTCGACGGCGTGAAGTTCATGCAGAAGGCGCATTTTGGCGGGGTGAAATTCACTCAGGATACGAACTTCAGTGGGGCGGCCTTCATCCAGAATGCTAGTTTTGGCGGGGTAAATTTTGCTCAGAACGCAGACTTCAGCTGGGCTGTGTTCGCTCAAAACGCGCACTTCATCGGGGCCGTTTTCGGTCAGATTGCAGACTTCAATGGGGCAACTTTTACCCAAGATGCCCGCTTCAGTGAGACGGCTTTCGCGCAGGTCGCATGCTTCAAATGGGTGACTTTCACGCAAACCGCTGACTTTAGCGAGGCGGCTTTTGACCAAGGTGCAGATTTCAGTGAGGCTACCTTTGAGGCTGACGCTGAGTTCTACGGAGCGTCCTTTATGGGCGTTGCAGATTTCTGCGATGTGTCTTTCGTGAAGAGCCCGCCGCTCTTTGCTGTTGAGGATGCTGACTCGGGCGAGATATGCCAGGCTCGGTTCGCTGTGCTGTCTGCTGGTTCGGAGTCTACCGGTCAGGCGGCGCATAACTTCACGGTGTATGAGGGCAGTCAGCCTATTCCGCTGGGTACGGCTATTCTGAACGGCGTGGGCTACCGCATCCCGGTCGGTGCGGTGCTCTTTGATCCGGTGTCCTGGGATGAACGGCAGAAGGAGTACACGCGCCTGAGTGAGCCTGCGCAGTAATATCCCGAGGCCCCGCCACATCTTCCATGTGGCGGGGCCTCTGCGTGTGCGGTGGACGCTATCGGGCAGCCGGGCAAAAATAAGAAACGACGCGAAAAACCCCGCTTGAGCGAGTAGGCTCTAGCGGGGTTTTTTCGATTCTTTTCTACCCGGATTTGTTCATTGCTTTCCAGTGGTATTACGCCACGTCTGAGATAAACAAAATTTAAATTGGGTAGCAAAAATACGCGGAATGTGTGTCATCTGCTAAAATCAGCAGTGACAACGCAATTCCGCGTTGCCTCTAATTTACAAATTAAATAGAGAGGAGGTGAACTCCTATGAACAAGGACCACTTTTGGGTACTTGTTGAACGGGGTAGCTATGTAGCCACTCTGTTCCTTGCTCTCGTAGAGATGTGCGACCTGCTTATTTCGCGTCTCTACTAGATTCTCACGTGGAGCTACTGGCAATGCTGCAACATTGCTGGTGGCTCCACTTTTATTTTATGGTCATTATGAATAAGGACTTGCCCTGTACATATGACCGTATATCTAATAATGTAGCGTAATTCTTAAGACATAACAACACGACAGCACTAATTACGCCATTATTGTATCCGCCGTCAGGAACAATATCGCCTATTTTGAGGATTTCCACCCCCACCTCGCCTGCCGCAGATAGCAGAAGCACCGTCTGTGCATCTCATGCAGGCGAAGCCCCCGTTGATGACCGGACGCGACTCACGGCAAGTAGCTTTACCCTATGCTGGAAGGTGAACATTCCTATCAGAGAGGACAGGAGAACCTAGTGCCCAGCAATAACACATCATCGGCTCCGGAAAACCCGGTAATCCCAAAAGCGCAGGAGAAGCCTTGGTATATCCAACACTTTACTAAGCTCCTCATTGGCTTTGGTCTGGGTGGCGGCGCGGTTGCGGTTCTTCTGCCTTGGATGCTGTGGTTGTTCTGCGGCATGAGCTCTGGCAGTTCAGATCAGCTGCGCCTGCATCTTCTATACGTCACTGGCGGCATTATTGCGGTTCTAACCCTTCTGCAGACTAATTGGAAGAACCAGGGTGACCGCCTCAAAATCGACGCCGATATCAAGAAGAATGAGCAGGACGCAAAGAACGAGGCTGCAAAACGTGAACAAGATGCTGTCAAGAGTGAACGTGACCATACCCGCCAGGTTCATGCTGAACGCCGTGGCCGCTACACCAAGGCTGTAGAGCAGCTAGCTGATGAGAAAGCGACTGTCCGTCTGGGCGGTATCTATACCCTTGTGGGTTTGGTCGATGAGTGGCTAACCGATGACACTCTCGAGGTAGAAGAACAACAAAAAGAAGGTCAGGTGATTATCAATAACCTCTGCTCCTATATTCGTTCGTCCTTTCCTCTTGCACGAAAGGCAGAAGTACTTGACTCCGACATAGAACCTACTGACTATGAGGGGGATTTCGCCAAGGACCAGGCGGTATTTCGTGAAGAACAGGATGTACGCCGCTCTATCTTTGATGAGATGAGCAAACGAAGCAGCTCCTTTATCAAGGATAAAGAAGACAAGGTAGTTGTTATTCCTGGCGTCTGGAGTAACTTCGATATTGATTTCAGCCGAGCATCAATTTTCTACCCCTTGAACAACCTCACCATTGAACAAGGCAATTTTGCCTCCGCCCGATTTTACGATGGAGCAGATTTCCGGGGTGCGATGTTCGCCGGACACGCGCACTTCAGGGGCGCGGAGTTCACCGAAGACGCATACTTCGCAGACGCTAGGTTCACCAGAGGCGCAGATTTCCGGGGTGTGATGTTCGCCGGACACGCACATTTCAGGGGCGCGGACTTCACCAGAGACGTCTACTTCGGGCACGCGAAGTTCACCAGAGACGCATACTTTACGGACGCGGAGTTCACCGGAAACGCACACTTCTGGGATGCGGAGTTCACCGGAAACGCACACTTCAGAGACGCGGAGTTCACCGAAGACGCACATTTCACGGACGCTAGGTTCACCAGAGGCGCAGACTTCATGGGTGCGGAGTTCGTCGGAGGCGCAGACTTCATGGGTGTGGAGTTCGCCGGAGACGCAGACTTC
>NZ_KV807669.1:32590-39805 GCF_001812085.1 Rothia sp. HMSC065C12 | reverse complement strand
CAGACTTCAGGAACACAGAGTTCACCGGAAACGCACTCTTCGGGGGCGTGAAGTTCACTGAAGACGCATACTTTACGGACGCGGAGTTCACCGAAGACGCAGACTTCAGGGGCACGAAGTTCGCCGGAGACGCAGACTTCTGGGGCGTGAAGTTCACCGGAAATGCGTACTTCATGGACGCGAAGTTCACCCGAAATGCACTCTTCGGGGACACGGAGTTCGCTGGAATCACAGACTTCGATCGCGCATATTTCGAAAAGTGTGCACCCATATTTGCTGATGCCTCCAACTCTGCCAGGTTCTCTGCACAGGTGGATCCGCAGGATTACCTGTTCAAGGCGCACCCGGAGAGCCCGCACAGCTTCAGCTGCGGTACGGCGAAGCTTCATAACAGAACCGTTCATTCTCCCTCTCTGCACGGTGCTGTACGACCCGGACTCCTGGGACGAAGAGAAACAGGACTACACCCGTATCAGTGAGCCTGCGCTGTAATATCCGAAGGGCCCGCCACATTGAATATGTGGTGGGGCTTCCACTTATAGCCGTTAGAAGCCCCATTCAGGTAGTTTATGCACTATGCTGAGAGGTGACTGTTCCTATCAGAGAAGACAGGATGAAACCTTGCCAGAGAAAGATGCTGCGCAGAAAACGCAGGAAAGCCTATTCCAAAAGCTCCGCAATTGGGTTTTCGCCGACCCACCTTTGTACATTCGTTATTTCTTCCCAATTCTTGTAACATTCGGAATTATTGGAGGTATAGCTGCTTTCTGGATTCCGGTAGAGACCGGCTGGCTACGACAAAGCGGGTTGGGTGGTGAAGCTGAGCAAAAATCCATATCAGATTTGCGCCTACATCTTTTATATATCACTGCAGGTGCAATATCGGTTTTAGTTCTACTAAAGATTGCCAAGGAATATCATTTCCTCAAACATTTTATAGCCTACATCAATTGGAACAAAAACTGGCTTTATATAATTCTTCTCTTAACCGTGTTACTTGGAGGAGGAAGCGCTTACATTATCCCCCTTATCATTCCGAATCCACTCAAAGACGGCGATACCGTTCCAGCCCTACGACAAGCTATCCTCGTAACAGTTGCTGGACTTCTTACTATGCTCACCCTGTGGGAGAACCGTCGCAAAAACCTACAAGAAAAAGATAAAAATGATCTTGAACATATCCGTCAGATAAAATCTGAACGCCGAAGTCGATACGCAAAAGCTATTGAGCAGCTAGGCAATGATAATACCTCTATTAAACTCGGAGGCGTCTACACACTTTCTAAACTTATTGATGAATGGCTTGAGGATAAAAAAAGTAATCCTAAGAAAAAAGAACGCATGGAGGAAGGGCAGATTATTATTGACAGCCTCTGCGCTTACATTCGTTCACCGTACCCTCTTTCAATACCCAAGAATAATGACCATAAAAACCTAAACCTCTCAGACAAAGAAGCAGAAAATGCATTTAATGATTTTACGTCTCTAAGAGGGGAACAGGAGGTTCGGAAAACTATCATTAAAATCATCACAGAGAGACTTAGCGGAGGAGTAAACAGAGACGGAGAAAAACCTAAAACAAGCAAAGGAAAATGGTCGAACTTCAAGTACGATTTCTCAAATTCATCATTCTTTTACCCAGTCGATTTTCAATACAGCTATTTTTCAAATCCGGTCGAATTTACAGGTAGCACTTTTAGCAGTAATGCCGACTTCTCTGTTTCTAAATTTACCCAGGGCGCCAATTTTTCAGAAGCAACTTTCAAAGGTACTGCCATGTTTGCAAGCGTAATATTTTCAGGTACCCCCGATTCAATAAATGACTTTTCAAATGCAACGTTTGCCGAAGAGACTTGGTTCGCTTCAGCAGAATTTAGAGAGCAAGTCCTATTCACTGGAGCATCATTTATGGAAACCACATATTTTCGAGGCGTAGACTTTTATAAACTAACTGGCTTTCGTGATTCTTCATTTCAAAATACTGCAGATTTCACGTATGCAAATTTTCTTGGAAAGTTATACCTTACAAATACTTCTTTCAAAGATGAAGTTCTGTTTGAGGAAACATCTTTCGATGAAGAATTATCTCTATCTTCTTGCTCATTTGATAGGACAGTATATTTCACTAAGTCACGTTTCTTGAAAAAATTTGAATCGAAAGCACATTTCAAGGGATACGCAGACTTCTCGGAAGTAGAATTTAATTACATTTCAGACTTCTCGTGTTCGAAATTTTCTAAAGGGTTAAGCGTCGAAAGAGCATCTTTCAATTCCTACAGCCCAACCTTTAGCTCTCCTGGGGAAATACTTAAACTTTCCACTCCGACAGTTAAACCCCATCCATTTCCTTTTGTAGTTAATAAATTCGAAATCATAAGATTTACTCAATTATCAGTCAGAGTTGAGCCTAAAGATTATAAACTTACTGTTTCAGAAAATAGCATATATGGTATCGATTCTGAGCAAATTACGGTAGCTGACGGCAGGGTCTTCACTATTCCGGTGGGTTGTGAGCTTTTCGACCCCGAACCTTTGCCCGCGCCCAAACCGGAAGAACCTACCGAATAGCATTCACCTCTAGAAGGCCCCGCCGGCCCACACCGGCGGGGCCTTTTCACGCCCGGTTCTGGTAGCGACAGCCCCGGCGGCGGCAGCCCGCCGGCGAGCGCATCCGCCCGTCAAGGTGCCGCCTGCAAAGCCGCCCCGAGCATCCACCGCGGCCGGCCACCCTCTACCCCACCGATACACTAGAACCATGTACCGAATCATGACTGTCTGCACCGGCAACATCTGCCGCTCCCCCGTCGGCGAATACCTCATCCGCCAGCACGCCCAAGAAGCCGGCGTGCCCGTCACCGTCACCTCCAGCGGCATCAGCAACGAAGAAGAAGGCAACCGCATCGACCCGCGCGCCGCCGCGCAGCTCACCACCCGCGGTATCGACCCGTCCGCGCACCGCGCCAGCGTCTTCACCGTCGAGGACTTCGACCGCAACGACCTCATCCTCGCCATAGATGCACCCCACTACCTGCGCCTCAAAGCCCTCGCCCGCAACGAGGCCGACAAGGCCAAGATTCGCATGATGCGCAGCTTCGACCCGAAGGTCACCACCACCCACCTGGACCAGCTCGGCATCTACGACCCCTGGTACGGTAGCGAACGCGACTTCGTGTACACCACCGGCCTCATTGACGCCGCCGCACGCGGCCTCATCAACCACCTCAAGCAGGAAGGCGACGCGCAGTGAGTCAGCGTATTCCCCTGAATCAGAACCGCCGCGTCACCGGCACCGCCGAAATCCTGGAGCTCTGCAAAGACATGCTGCGCCTGGAGCACGGCATCGGCAACGACTTTGACATGGACACCGCCGAATTCACCGAATTCCGTGCCCAGTTCCTCGCCGATTTCGCGCAGATCCCGCTGATCATCGGCATTGACGGCCGTAGCGGCACCGGCAAAACCAGCCTCGCCGCGCAGCTTGAGCAGGAGCTCACCGCCGCCGGCCACAGCGTGCACGTGCTGCACCTGGACGACTTCTACCCCGGCTGGGACGGCCTCTTCGATGGCGTGGAGGCGTGGGACGCGCTCTCCGTGCAGCTGACCGAAGGTATTGCCGGAACCTACACCCCGTGGGATTGGGAGGCGGGCGCCCCCGGTGAGGTGCGCACCGTCGACCCGGCGGCTACGCAGGTCATCATCTGTGAGGGTGTCGGCGCGATTGCTGGCGCCTGCGAGGTGCGTATCCTCGCTACCGCCCCGGACGAGGTGCGTTACGAACGCGCCATGGCTCGTGACGGTAACACGTTCCGCCCGCACTGGGAACGCTGGGCGGAGCAGGAGGAGGCGCTGCTCGCCGAAATCCCGGAGGACTACGCGACCGTGGACTTCATCTACGACAGCGCGGCGCAGTAGCAGCCGCCTACAAGACAGTAGGGCCCAATGCTTCGTGTATCTCGAAGCATTGGGCCCTACGCTATTTAGAGGCAGTTTTATTCAGGCGCTGTTTTATTCAGGCATGGGAGCCGGGCTAGCGGATTCCATGCGGTCTTTATCCCAGTAGGTTGAGGTATTGCTCGGCGCGTGCGTGGAGGTAGTACCGTCTTTTTCGTTACCCGGGTTGTTGTTAGAAAGCACAGCAAGGATTACAAGCAAGACACAAACTATAAGCAGCAGGATGCATAGCAAATATTTGTAATAGTGGTTGCGCATCTGAGGTATCCCTCCGGTCGTATCGCGTGGTATGACCAACGTAAGTTATGCGGTTGAGCCTAGCAATGCTTCTCAAGAATATTTCTCAAATATTTCTTCAGCGCCGGGGGACTGAGCGGCAGGCTAAGCCAAACCGCTCAAGGGGCGGTGTTATCCGTAAGCGACATCAGGGTGTCCGAAGCGAAGCGAGGACGGGTGCCCCTGTAGGAGCGAGGATAACACCGTCCCTTTGCTGTGCCTGCGCAGGCGAGCGCCGTCCCTTCTACGCACCTTCCCCCAAGCCCTCCCCTGTAGAAGCGAAGGCGAGCGCCGCTTTCCAGACCAACCAAGCGGAGCCCTCCCAACCCAGCTCAAAAAATATCAAACATTTAACTTACGAAGCCACGCCCAATTCTGCTACCGTGAACAAGTTGTGCTTCCAGCCTGCGCAAACTCACCCCCGGAGCGGTACTACCACATCCACGTCTTGTAGAGCCGCAGGCGCCGTTGCACGCGCATCACACAGAAAGAAAAAACTAAGACATATGTCTTCGAAGTCGACTAAGACCTCATTCGGGCTATCGCCCATTTTTATCGTAGTTCTGGCGCTGCTGACCGCGATCGCGCCGCTCGCTACGGACATGTACCTTGCCGCACTGCCCGCTGTCGCGGAGGACCTGAACACCACCAGCACGAACGCATCCCTGACGTTGAGTGCGTTCATGGTGGGTATGGCGCTCGGCCAGCTGGTCGTGGGTCCGCTGTCGGATAAGACGGGCCGCCGCAAGCCGCTGCTGATCGGTGCGGTCATCTGCTTTATTGCGACGGTGGCGTGTGGTTTCGCGCCGAATATTGAGCTGCTGATTTTTGCGCGTTTCATGATGGGCTTCACCGGTTCGATTGGTGCGGTGTTGGCGCGTTCTATCGTGGCTGATACGACTGAGGGCCTGGCGACCGCTAAGCTCATGGGCGTCATGATGATGATTAACGGCTTCGCGCCGGTGCTTGCGCCGCTGTTTGGTGGCTGGGTGCTGTCGTGGGGTAGCTGGCGCGATATTTTCCATGTGCTGGGCGTGATTACCGCGATGATGATGCTCGGCGTGATCTTCGTTATTAAGGAGACCCTGCCGGTGGAGGAACGCTACCAGGGCACTGCCCTGAGCGTGTACTCGGAGCTGCCGAAGGTCTTCAAGATTCGCCGCTACCTGGGTTTCATGCTGACGATGTGCTTCGCGTTTGGTGCGCTGTTCTCGTATATTTCCGGTTCGACGTTTGTGTTGCAGAAGATTCTGGGTCTATCCGAAACCCAGTTCACGATCGTGTTCGGTGTGAACTCGATTGGTATTGTGCTGTTCAGTGCGATTGCAACGAAGCTGGTGGGTCGTGTGGCGCAGCGCCGCATTGTGAATGTTGGCGTGGTGAGCCTGCTGGTGGTGTCTTCGCTGCTGTTGGTTAGCTTCCTTGTCGGTATTTCGCTGGTGCCGACGCTGGTTCTGCTGTTCCTGCTGACCAGCTCGTGCGGCCTGATTTTTGGTAATGCTTCGGCGTTGGCGTTGAACGAGGCGCGCCACATGGCGGGTAGTGCGTCGGCGGTGATGGGTACGGTTCAGGCGATGCTGGGTGCGTTGGCTGCACCGCTGGTGTCGATTGCCGGTGAGCATGAGTACCTGCCGATGGGCTTCTCCATTCTGGGTTTCGCGGTCCTGACGGCGCTGGTGCTGTGGACTACGCCGCGTAAGGATTCGGATTACTCGGCTGACGGCAAGAGCCATGAGGCTCCGGCGGCGGGCCACTAGCCTGTTGTTGATTTTTGTGTAGCTAAAGCCCCGGATGGGCGACCCGCTAAGGGTTGCGCGTCCGGGGCTTTGCTGTGCCCGTACATGAAGCGTAGGGGCTGCCGTGTTTTCCGGATGCGCCCTCAGGGTGTCAGCCCGGACGCTCTCCGCAGCGGAGCGAGGAGGCGCGGAGCGTCCGGGTGACGGGTGCCCCTGCGTAGGCGCGGAGGAAACATGCGGCAGTCCCTTTTCTGATGCGTTTAGCTCTGCTGCGCCAGGTAGTTCAGCAGCGTCGCAGTCAGCTCCGGGTCATGCGCCAGCGCCGTGCCGTTCAGGTGGGTCACCGGCGCAATCAGACGCACCGACGACGCCAACCACACGCCGTCCGACTCAAACAGGTCCTGCGGGTAGAGCGGGCCGAAGCCCAGCTCCCAACCGGCCTGGCGTGCCGCCTCGAACACCGCGCCCTGCGTGGTACCGGGCAGGATGCCGTGACTCGGTTCGGGCGTGTACAGCACCTTCTTGCCGTCCTCAATCTTGGCGACCAGCACCGAAGAAGTGGCGCCCTCCAGCACGCGACGCTCATCGGTGATGAAGATAGCGTCGTCCGCGCCGCGCTCCTGCACATACCGCAGAACCGCCATGTTCACGGCGTAAGAGAGGGTCTTCGCGCCCGCCAGCAGCCACGGGTAGGCGCTGTTGTCCATCGGCTCGTGGCCGCGCGGCAACAGCATCGCCTTCACGCCCTCGGTGCGGCGCTTCACGATGGAGGCGGGCACCGGCGACGCCATAATCAGCGTGTACGGGCCAGGCTGCATGGAGGTCACCGCCTGGGTGGGGCCGCGCGAAATAATGATCTTCACGATGTGCTCTTCGCCCAGCGCAGTCTCGGCACCGGCGGTCGCCTCACGCATGAGGCGCTCCACCGCCGAACGCAGAATCTCGGGTTCCGGGTCGGGCAGATCCAACATGCGCGCCGACGACTCGAGGCGGGACAGGTGCATGCCGAGCTTACGCACGCGGCGGTTGACGGACAGCATGGTCTCGAAGACGCCGTCGCCGCGGGTGAAGCCCTGATCATCAACGCTGATGAGGGGCACGGACGGGTCAACGAAGATGCCCTGCGGGTTCTGTTCGTTCAGAAGAATTACGGTACTAGACATAGTTTTATTGTACGTTCGCAGCCGAACTGTAGGCAGGAGGTGTCTGTACCTTCCTGAAGCGACATCAGGGTGCCCGAAGCGAAGCGAGG
>NZ_KV807669.1:0-32490 GCF_001812085.1 Rothia sp. HMSC065C12 | reverse complement strand
GAGGGCGGGTGCCCCTGTAGGAGCGAAGGAAGAGTGCGGGCGCCTCCCTACTCATGTCCCAAGTGGGGGGCTAGGCGCGGAGGAAATATGCGGCACCCCGCCTCCCTGTAGGAGCGATGGAAGAGTGCGAGCACCTACGTATCCCAGCGCGGGAGGACGGTATCGCCCGTAGTGACATCAGGGTGCCCGAAGCGAAGCGAGGGCGGGTTCCCTGTAGGAACGAGGGCGAATACCGCCTCCCCAGCGGAGCCACGAAAGCGGAACCGCAAGCTACTGCCGGAAAGAACTAGGCCCAGAGGAACTGGATTGTACCCGCCGCAATAGATGCACCGTACGCAACAGCAATGATGACGGCGGCAGCAATACTCACGTGCACGTCACGCGGCGAATAGGACGGCACGCGAGCCCAGGTGCGTTCGCCTGCGCCGAAGCCGCGCGCCTCCATGGTGATGGCGAGGCGGGAGCCGCGGCGGATAGCCTGCACGAGCAGGGCGAAGCTTTGCCCGCCGAAGGTTTGTGCGCGTCCGGCGAGGGATTGGCCTGCACCGAGTCCGCGGGCGCGTCGTGCCTGGCCGAGGGCGTTCCATTCGGCGAAGAGGATGCCGACGAGGCGCAGGGCGGCGACGGTGGCGAGCACGAACCGGGAGGGTAGCTTGAAGGTTTGTGCGAGGGAGTCGCCCAGGTCGGTCGGGTCGGTGGTGAGTACGAATGCGAGGGTGGGTAGGACCATGGCGAGGGAGCGGATCATCATGGCTGCGCCGACGGCGGCGGAGTCGGTGGTGATGGTGTTGAAGCCGAGGTCAAGGATGGTGGTGCCGGTTTTGGCGCTGAGCATGGCGACGGACCAGCCGGTGGTGATGACGGCGATGAGGATGGGCCAGAAGCGGGCGAGGACGTTGACGGGTCGGAATCCGACGAGGATGAACCCGAGCAGTTCGAGGGCGAAGAGGATTCCGGAGGTGAGGGGGTCGCGCACGATGAGTGCGGCGATGATGAGGGTGAAGGAGACGATGAGTTTTACGCCAGCGTTGAGGTTGCTGAAGTAGCTGGTTCGGTCGATGGTGCCGAAGAAGTCGGTGTTCATGCGTTCTCCTTTCCGGGGGTTGCGAGGGCTTCGGAGGTGTCTAGGGCTTCGAGGGTGATGTGGTTGCCGCCGAGTGCGGCGGTGTAGTCTTCGTCGTGGGTGATGGAGATGACGGCGGTGCCGCCTGCGAGGAGTTCGCGGATGAGGTCGACGAGTTCTGCCCAGGTTCGTGCGTCTTGGCCGAAAGTGGGTTCGTCGAGGATGAGGATTTTGGGTGCGGTGGCGAGTGCGGAGGCTACGGAGAGTCGTCGTTTTTCGCCGCCGGAGAGGGTGAAGGGGTTCGCGTCGAGTAGGTGGGTGAGGCGTAGGCGGGTTGCGAGTTCGTTGGTGCGGGCGGTGAGGTCGTCTTCGTCGAGGGGAACGCGGTTGAGTGCGGCGAGTCGGCGGGGGCCGAGTTCGAGTTCTTCGCGTACGGTTCCGCGGATGAATTGGTATTCGGGTTCTTGGAAGACGTAGCCGATGCGGCTGAGCATTTGGGCGGGGGTCCAGGTGGGCACGTCCCAGTGGGCGCGCTCGCTGTCGTGGTTGCCGCCGTGGTTGCCGTCGTAATTACGCAGCGCGTCGGTGGCGGTGAGGGTGCCATCGGGTGCGGTGAGGAGCCCTGCGAGGGTGAGGGCTAGGGTTGATTTGCCGGCGCCGTTGGGGCCGAGCACGCTGAGGTGTTCGCCGGCGTGCAGGGTGAGGTTGATGCCGCTGCGCAGTACGGGCAGGTCGGTGGGTACGGGTGCGGGGGTGTCGCCGAGGCGTTTGATGGTGCGTCGGCGTGCGCGTCGTTGTTTGGGGGTGGGTTGTGCGCGGGTGATGCTGAGGTTTTCGGCGCGCAGTAGCGCCTCGCCGCCCTCGTTTTCACCGCCCGCAATATTACCGCTCTGCGGTGCACGCGGCACGTAGTTGGGTACCCACACGCCCGCGTCGATGAGTTCTTGGCGGGCTTCGGTGAGTACGGTGTCGGGTGCGCCGTCGTGGGTGATGGTGCCGCCTTCGCCGAGCACGATAATGCGGTCCATGTGCGGTGCCCAGATGCTCACACGGTGCTCCACGACGAGCAGGGTCGCACCGGTCGCCTCCGCAGCGGTGAGGATGCTGTCGCGTACTTCCTGCACGCCGGAGGGGTCGAGGTTGGCGGTGGGTTCGTCGAGGATCATGGCGCCGGGGTGCATCGAGAGGATGCCCGCCAGGCCGAGGCGCTGCTTCTGACCGCCGGATAGTGCGCTGCTGGGGTGGTCGAGGGGCAGGTGGTTGAGCCCTACGGCGGTGAGGGCTTCGGTGACGCGGCCCCAGATTTCTTCGCGGGGTACGCGCAGGTTTTCGGGGCCGAAGGCTACGTCGTTGCCGACGGTTGCCATGACGATGGAGGATTCGGGGTCCTGCTGCATCATGCCTGCGGTGCCGCGTGCTTCGGCGGGTGCTTGCCCGTTGATGGTGATAGTGCCGCCGGCGGATTCGCCGTCGTCATCGTGGAGCACACCGGCGATGGCGTGCAGGAGCGTCGATTTGCCGGCGCCGGAGGTGCCCAGCAGCAGGACTTTTTCACCGGGGTTGATGGTGAGGTTGAGTCCGCTGATGACGGGTTCTGGGCGTCCGGGGTGGTGCCAGCTGAAGTTGTTGAGCTCGATGCGCGCCCCGCGCGGTGTTGCTTCCATGATGGTTCCTTAGCCTTTTGTGTGGCTGCTGTTGTGTGCCGAGTGGTGACTCGTGGTGAGTGACTAGTTGGTGGCTAGTTGCTGGTGGTTAGCGGCGGGTCTTGCCGGATGCCAGCGAGGAGAGCACACCGGTCTTGGCGAGGTTCTGCACGAGAATCCACGCCAGGAAGCCTGCGATAACTGCACCGGAGACGACGGCGCACGCTACGTAGATGATTGCCTTGACCGGTTCCATGTCGGGGTAGTAGATGAAGATTTCGTTAACACCCATGAACAGGCCGCTGAGCGCACCGGAGAAGATGGCGATAGTTGCGTTCCAGCGGCGGTAGCGGAAGATCGCGAAGGCGATTTCAGCGCCGAGGCCCTGGAAGAGGCCCGCGATCAGGATTTCGCCGCTCCATGCGCCGCCGGTGAAGAGTACGGAAATGAATGCTGCGACGATTTCGCCGAAGAGCGCGGCACCGGGCTTGCGGATGAGCAGGCCGCCGAGGGTACCGCCGAGCAGCCATGCGCCGGCGACGATGGGGCGGAATTCGGGTGCTGCTACGAGTGCGGTTTTGGCGGCGGGGCCGACTGCGATGTCCCAGATCCAGAAGATGACGGCGCAGGCTACTGCGATAACTGCGGCGATAACGATTTCGTTGACTCGCCAGCGCAGGTTCGGCTTCTTCGCTTCTTCCTGGGTAGATGCCTGGGAGGCGGGGGTTGCGTTCTGTGACATTGGTGGTCCTTCCGTCGTTGGAAGGGGAATGTCCTCGCCCTCTGATTGGACGAGGGCATTGAGAAGAAATTCGACTCCCTACGCCGGTACTAACCGGATCAGGTTCGAGGGTCTGCTTAGCACTCTCAGCGCCTCGGTGGCGCTCCCCTGTCGTGTGGGGTTCCTTGTCCGTACCGTTGTGGTGCGGGTGGGAACCCAGGTTCGATTGTAGGCTTGTCTGGCTGTTCGTGCCAATTTGCCGCTTTTTGTTTCGTTCTTCTGCCCACATTACAGAATTGCACGGTGTACAATTTTGGGACGGAGAGGCTCCAAGGCGGCACGAACGCCTTAAACCCTATACGCTAGGGAGTGGCGCTCTTTTCTCACCCAACCCCGAAGGGGTTCACGGGCAGGACGCCGCATCGTATACAGCTAAGGAGATACATATGAACCCCGTCGCTAAGCTTGCTCTTGCGGGTATCAACATGGGCGCTGCTGCCCTGGTTGGTAAGGGCCTGGGCGCAGCCTGGACCAAGGCTACCGGTAACCAGCCTCCCGCCATTTCCCACGAGTCTGAAGATACCCTGCGTCAGGTCATCCTCTGGACCGTTCTGACCTCCGTCGTGGGTGCTGTGGTGAGCTTCGGTATTGCTCGCCTGCAGCGTCGTTTCTTCAACTAAGACTTTGCGCCTTCCGCGCGAAAGTTCATGAACTAGGCGGTACGTATCTTCGCTCGGTACGTACCGCCTGGTGTTCCCTCTTCAGCACGCCCTCCCCACTTCAGCCGGTTTCACGCCGCCGCTACGCTGAAGCGCCACCTCGGCATCCGAAAGCACAACTATGACTATTTCTTCTCCCCGCCGTAAGACGAAGGCTCAGCGTAGGGTCGTTGACCACGCGAACAGCCGCCGTTCGGTCGCGTCCTGGGTCATGTGGGATGTTGGTTCGTCGAGCTTCGACTCGATTATGACGACCTTCATCTTCACCGTGTACCTGACCAGCAGCTACTTCGGCACGCCCGAAGAGACTTCGTCGGCACTGTCGCTGGGTCTGACCGTTGCCGGTTTCCTCATTGCGATTCTGGCACCGGTCACCGGTCAGCGTAACGATAAGTCCGGCAGAGGCATCTTCTGGCTCGGTGTGAACACCATGCTACTAGTCGGTTCGATGGCGGCGTGCTTCTTCGTGGGCCCCACCCCGCAGTACCTGTGGCTGGGTGTCGCCCTGATTTCTGCGGCGAGCGTGTTCAGCGAGTTCGCGTACGTGAACTATAACGCCGTGCTGCCGCGCATCTCCCACCCGGAGAATATCGGTAAGATTTCGGGCGCCGGATGGGCTGCCGGCTACATTGGCGGCATCCTGGCGCTGGCTGTGGTGCTGTGGGGTTTTGTGCTTACCCCCGAAGTGCTCGGCCTGACCACCGATAACGCCCTGAATATCCGTGCGGTCGCGCTATTCGCCGCCGCCTGGTGCCTCATCTTCTGCGTGCCTCTGCTGGTGCGTATGCGCACCCGCGAGCGCTTCCTGCCGGAGGTGCTGCCCACCCGCGAACTGCGTTTCCTGGAGCTCGGTATGGAGCGTCTCTCCCCGGCTCGTCAGGGCGGTCTGCTCGCCTCCTACAAGGCGCTGTGGCGCACCATTAAGCGGCTGAAGATGACGTCCCCGCAGACCCTGTGGTTCCTGATTGCTTCGGCGGTGTTCCGTGATGGTCTGTCCGGTATTTTTACGTTCGGCGGTATTCTTGCGGCGGGCACGTTCGGTTTCAGCACTTCCGAGGTGATTCTGTTCGGTATTGCCGGTAGCGCTGTCGCGGCGGCTGGCGCGATCCTGGGCGGCTACCTGGATGACTACCTGGGCCCGAAGGCGATTATTGTTATCTCGCTGGTCGGCATTATCTTGGCGGCTACCCCGCTGATGTTCTTCCCCGAACCGGGCGTGTTCTGGGTATGCGCCCTGCTGCTGTGCCTGTTCGTGGGTCCGGCGCAGTCGGCGTCCCGCACCTTCCTGGCGCGTCTGGCGGACCCCGGCACTGAGGGTGAGCTGTTCGGCCTGTACTCGACCACCGGTCGTGCCACCAGCTTCCTGGCGCCGATGCTGTTCGGTCTGTGCGTGAGCATCATGGGCGCGCAGATTTGGGGTGTGCTCGGTATTCTGATCGTTGTGGTGGCGGGTCTGCTCCTGCTGCTGCCGGTGAAGGCGCCCGGTCCGCTGCGTATGCGTGCGGCTCGCCGCGAGCAGAAGCGTGAACAGAAGCGCCGCGACAAGGCAGCCCAGTAACGCTGCCTGGTAAGGCGTCGCGGGGCTAAGCATCCTTGCAAACCCCGCAAATACAACCTCGTAAACACACAGGGAGGGGCGGGTAGAAGAATCATCTTCTACCCGCCCCTCCCTTGTGCTTAAGCAGTGCCTATCAAGCGGAGCTCAGTAAGCCGCGGTGGCTAGTCCTCCACCACGTCATCCTCATCATCAGAGACCGCATCCTCAGAAGAGTCCAGCGCAATCTGCTGCTCCTCCTCATCCAGAACCTCATCGCTCGTCATCTGAGCCCAGGTCGCGTCATCAATCAGCGGATCATCAATCACACGAACCCACAGCATCGAACCAGCCGCTAAAGCGCTCAGGTTCTCGTCATACGCCTCCGCAGGCAGACCCTCAAAGATCTCAGCCAAACGCGCAAACAGGTCATCATACGAAATGTCGCCCTCAGCCTGCAGCCAGCACTCAGCCGCAAACTCAGACAGCTCATTCAGCTCAGTGTCGCACAGCAGCAAGAACGGGCCGTCCTCACCCACACGCACACCCGAAGTACCCGGCATACGAGACACCGCAATCGTACCGTTCAAGAACACACCCGGCAGGTGATCCTCAACCGTGTACTTCTCCAGGCTCTCAACCTCATCAGCGTTCGGCAGCTCGCCACCATTCAGCAGATCCTGAACCAGCGGCAAAGTATCCTCAACCTCCGAGTACACCAGGCGCCACACGCCACCGCAACGCTCCACCAGCTTAGCCAGCGACACAACGCCCTCAGGGTGACGCGCCAGACCCGAACTCTGCTCACTCAAGAACACCAGAGCCTCATGCAGCGGAACACGCTCAAAATACGGCTCCGAAGCCGACTCATCACGAGAAATGAACACAATACGCGACAGCTCATAGCTGAGATCATCACGATCAACCACGTTCAGACCCAAATCCACCGGGTTCTGCTGATCCTTCGGCGCATTCGGGTCAACAATCACAGACAACGGCTTCGGATACGGCGACACAACACCTTCATCCGAAATAATCGCAGTCTCATCAGTCAGGTACGCAAACTTGGAACCCAAGAAACGCGACGCAGTCGTCTTACCGCTACCAGAAACACCCACCAGCGCCACAGCGCGCTTCGACTCAGGGTCACCGATAACAGCCGCATGCAGCATCACACCGCGACCAACCAGCTGCTCAATCATCGCCAACGTAATACGGCTCGTCAGATCCTGCATACCCGAATCATCATCAGCCACACGCAACGTCGAAACCTTATCAAACGAACCCATCAGCGGATTCGCCAAATCCATCACCGACTCATCAGTCGGCGCATGAACCAACATCACCTGATCAAAACGAGACAACGAAGCATACGCCTCATCAGGAGTATCAAAAAACTCCGGAGCAAGAGGCTCCCACGCCTTCTTAAAACGCTCCACAAAAGAGTCCGACATATCAATCAGATACAAAGAAACTTCCGCGCCAGCAACACGCAGAACAACAGGCTTCAGATTCATCAAAAATCCTTAGAGAGTGAGAGATAAAAACCCGCACGCGAGTGAACGCACGAGCACAACAGGCGAAAAACCGCCCAACGCGGGCGCACAAACACACAGCCTGCACGCCCGCACCCCAAAGCGGGAAAGACTAAGACTCCACAGAACCATCCGCAGGAATCATCGTCTGATGAAAATTCAAATAACTACGCGAAGCAGTCGGGCCACGCTGACCCTGGTAACGGTTACCATACGCACCAGAACCATACGGATGCTCAGTCGGGCTACTCAAACGGAAGAAACACAACTGACCAACCTTAGAACCCGGCCACAACATAATCGGCAAAGTCGCCATATTCGACAACTCAAGCGTCACATGCCCCGAAAAACCAGGATCAATAAAACCAGCCGTAGAGTGAGTCAGAAGACCCAGACGACCCAGCGACGACTTACCCTCCAGGCGGGCAGCCACATCATCAGGCAACGTCACCTTCTCATACGTAGAACCCAACACAAACTCACCCGGATGCAGAATAAACGGCTCATCAGGAGCCACCTCAACCAGGCGCGTCAAATCCTCCTGCGGCTGAGCAGGATCAATATGCGGGTACTTATGGTTATCGAACAGACGGAAGAAACGATCAATCCTCACGTCCACACTTGCAGGCTGAATCATCGACTCATCGAACGGATTAAGAACGATGCGCCCATCAGCAATCTCTTGACGAATATCGCGATCTGAAATAAGCACGCTTAAAGGATACCTGGCAAACACCACCCACGTGCAGGCATCCACCAGCCCCAGCACACAGGCCTACATCACATTTCAACCCCGCCGCCCCGCACACAAACAGCCGCAATATATTTCACCCCCAGCAAGCAGGCGCGATACACTGAAAAAGATGCGGCTGTAGCTCAATGGTAGAGCGCACGCTTCCCAAGCCTGATACGCGGGTTCGATTCCCGTCAGCCGCTCTTCAAAGCCTCTTACTTCACGGTAGGAGGCTTTTTATTTTGAGTTAGGTTGAGTGGGTCGAGGCGGTATGTTCCTTGCTCCTACAGGGAACCCGTCCTCGCTTCGCTTCGGACACCCTGATGTCGCGACGGAACATACCGGCCTCTCCCCTGCTAACTCCCTCCCCTTCTCCGGGCAGGTGGAGTAGTGGGTGCGACCGTGCGTTGGGGAACGAACCGCGGGGCCTCGGTTTGGGAAGAGTGTGCGGGAACGGGGAGGGGGAATACTCGGGTGAGGTACCGCAGAAGCTTGCCGGGAGACGAAGGTTGGTAGCCGGGTATGGTGGTGGTTCCGTAGGGACGTCAGCGCGCCTTTCCGAGGGCTCATCGAGACAGGGCTTGTTGTAGCCCCATACGAGCGCGCAGCACAGCTATACCTTCCTGAAGCGACATCAGGGTGCCCGAGCTCTGCGAGGGCGGGTGCCCCTGTAGGAGCGAAGGAAGTGCATAGCGTGCCAAGCGCGCACGCACCTCAAAACGCTTGAAGGATGTTCAACTCACCACACAGTTGTGCTAACCTAACCACAGAAATTCAATGAGAGAATTTCTCAAAAAACATCTACTCGACGACGAATCGTAGACCCGCATGACCCGCGAAACGCACCCCTACACCACCCCCTCACGCCCCCTCGACCTGAACCTCTACCTCGTCACAGGCGACAACCCCCTCGAAACCGTCCGGGCAGCCAAACACGCCACCTGCATCCAAGTTAGGTCCAAACCCATCAGCGCGCGCGAGCTCTACCAGCTCACCGAAGCTATCGCCGGCATCATCCAGCCGCACCAGACCCTCCTCATCGACGACCGTGTAGACGTCGCCCTCGCGCTGCGTGCCCGCGGCGTGCGCGTTGACGGCGTGCACATCGGTCAAGACGACCTGCCCGTAGCCGACGCCCGCGCCCTCCTCGGCACCGACGCGATCATCGGCCTGACCACCGGCACCCGGCAGCTCGTCGAAGAATCCAACAAGATCGCGCACCTTATCGACTACATTGGTACCGGGCCGTTCCGCCCCAGCCCTACCAAGCAGTCCAACCGCCCGCCCCTCGGCATTGATGGGCTCCGCGAACTTGCCGAGCTGTCCGCCGTACCCACCGTAGCTATCGGCGACATCACCCCCGAAGACTGCCCCGCCATCCGCACCACCGGAGTTGCCGGAATCGCCATGGTCCGCGCCTTCGTCGATAACCCCGCGCTGAAGGCATAGCCATGACCATCACCATCATTGGCGGCGGAATCATTGGCCTCACCACCGCGTTTGAGCTCACCGAACGCGGCGAGAACGTGCACCTCATCGACGCCGAAACCAGCGACTACGGCACCGCCGACGATGGCACCGCGATCTACCCCGCCGCCAGCCACTACGCCGGCGGTATGCTCGCGCCCATCGCAGAAGTGCAATTCCAGCAGGACGCGCTCTTCCCGCTCATGACCGCCAGCGCCGACGCCTACCCCTCCCTCATGGAGAGGCTCAGCCGCGCCACCGACCTGCCCACCGGCTACGACACCACCGGCACGCTTATTGTCGCCGCCGACCGTGCCGACGCCGAGCACCTGCAACGCACCCGCGCCTACTACCGGGACATGAACCGCCCCGCAGACCCCGTCACCCCCACGCAGGCACGCGCCCTCGAACCGCTCCTGGCGCCGCGTATCGCTGGCGCCGTGAGCATCCCCAGCGACCATCAGCTGCACCCGCGGCTCATGAGGGGCGCCCTCAAAGACGCCCTCACCCGCCGCGGCGTCACCTTCAGCACCGAACGGGTCACTAACCCGGACGCGGGCGACATTATCTGCGCTGGACTAGGGGCAACACTGCACGGGGACTACCCGCTACGCCCCGTCTACGGGGACATTCTGCGTCTGCGCGCCCCGCGGCCCATCCTCAAGCATGTGGTGCGCGGCTACGTGAACTCCCGCCCCGTCTACCTCATCCCCCGCCCCGACGGGGAGCTGTGCATCGGCGCAACCAGCCGCGAAGACCACCGCACACTACCCGCCATTGACGGCGTACACCAGCTGCTACGTGACGCAATCCGGCTCGTGCCCGCGGTTGAAGAGTGCGAGCTTCTGGAGGCGAACGTCGGCGCCCGCCCCGGCACCCCGGACGACCTGCCCATCTTCGGGCACCGCACTCGCGCCGACGGCACCCGCCAGCTCGTGTCCACGGGCTATTTCCGTCACGGTATTCTGCTTGCCGCGCTCGCCGGCAAGGTTGGTGCGGAGGTCGCCTGCGGGGCTGAGATTCCGCCCATCATGCAGGCATGCGACCCGGCACGATTCACCCACTAAACACAATCCCCGCCGGATGCACCCGGCACCCTCACGAAAGGATTTCGCATGATCATCACCTACAACGGCGAGCCGCTAACCACGAACGCCCGCACCGTATTTGACCTTGTCCTGGACCAGTTCGGTACCGAAAATGGCGTGGCTGTGGCGCTCAACCGCAGTATCGTACCGCGTTCCACGTGGCTGGATGTGCCGCTGAACGAGGGCGATAGGGTGGATGCCCTCACCGCCGTTCAGGGCGGCTAATCCTCCAACCTGAACCGGCGAGATACCCACCGGCAAAAAAGAACAGATATTCTCGGTTTTTGTTCCCTAAACCGGGCGCGCCGTAGCGCCCCGCACCAACCAGCAAACCCCGTTATCTAGACGTTCCCACAGAGGAGAACACCATGAGCCTCACACCGCTCACCATCGGCGACCGCACCTTCACATCCCGCCTCATCATGGGGTCCGGAGGCGCAACCAGCATGGACCTGCTCGAGCAGGCACTCATCGCCTCCGGCACCGAAATGACGACCGTCGCTATGCGCCGTCACGCCGCAGGCACCCCCATTTTTCCGCTTCTGCAGAAGCTCAATATTGCGCCGCTGCCCAATACCGCAGGGTGCCGCACCGCAGCTGATGCGGTGATGACCGCGATGCTCGCCCGCGAGGCGCTGGGCACTTCCTGGGTGAAGGTCGAGATTATCCACGACGAAGACACCCTGTTGCCGGACACCGTGGAGCTGTTGAATGCTTGCGAGCAGCTGGTCGCTGAGGATTTCACGGTGCTCGCGTACACTTCTGACGACCCAGTGGCTGCCGCTCGCCTGGAGGATGCGGGCGTTGCGGCGGTGATGCCGTTGGGAGCGCCGATTGGTACCGGTCTGGGCATTTTGAATCCGCACAATATTGAGCTGATTGCTTCTCGCGCGCAGGTTCCGGTGGTTCTGGATGCCGGCGTGGGTACCGCCTCCGACGCGGCGCTGGCGATGGAGCTGGGTTGTGATGCGGTGTTGTTGGCGTCGGCGGTGAATCGTGCTGAGGATCCGGTGGCGATGGCTCAGGCGATGAAGTTTGCGGTGCAGGCGGGCGCGTTGGCGCGTGAGGCTGGCCGTATTCCGGTGCGTGAGCACGCGAAGGCGTCGTCGCCGTCGGAGGGTTTTGTCTCGTGGATGTAAACCTCACCCCTACCCCGGTGAATCCGGAGCATGCGCGTCTGGATCGCGAGCGCACGGACCGCCAGCGTCGCCTGCCGGGCTTTAATCAGGATGCGGTGGCGGCTGCCCGCGTGTTGGTGATTGGTGCTGGTGGTTTGGGTTGTCCGGTGGTGCAGGCGTTGGCGGCGGCTGGTGTGGGGTATCTGCATATTGCGGATTCTGATTCGGTGGAGTTGTCGAATATTCAGCGTCAGCCGCTTTTTGGGGTGTCTGATGTGGGTGAGCCGAAGGCGGAGGTTGCGGCACGCCGTGCCTTGGATTTGTGCCCGTCGTTGACGGTTGAGACAACGATTCGGCATGTGGATGCGTCCTGGATTTTGGATCTTTTCGCCGCGTCGGCACCGGATTGTGTGGTGGATTGTACGGATACGTTTGCGTCGAAGTATCTGATTGCGGATGCTGCGCAGGTTGCGGGTTTGCCGCTGGTGTGGGGCACGGTTTTGCGTTTTGGCGGGTCGGTGAGTTTTTTTGAGCCGGATGGCGCGCATTTGCGTGATATTTTTCCGACGATTCCGCAGACGGTGGAGTCGTGTGCGCTTGCCGGGGTGTTGGGTGCGACGACGGCTGTGGTTGGTTCGCTGATGGCGACGGAGGTGCTCAAGTTTGTGAGTGGTTTGCCGACGGCGGCGGGTACTCTGCTGACGTATGATGCCTTGTCGGGTACGTGTACGTCGTTTGGGGCGGTGCCGGATCCGGCGCGTGTGGTGCCGGTGGATTTGTCGGCGCATGAGGTTCCGCAGGTTCTGCTGGATGTGCGTGAGGTGCCCGAGCGTGAGGAGTCGGTGAAGCATGAGGGCTCGTTGCATGTGCCATTGTCGCATCTGAGCGACGCTGAGGGGTCGTTGTTGCCGGCAACCGACGTGCCCGCGGAGCTGCTGAGCCTGTTTGAGTCGGTGCGTGATCAGCGTGTGGGTGTTTTCTGCGCCTCGGGTGCGCGAGCGCAGCGCTTTGTGCAGGCGTACGAGGAGCTTGCAGGCGAGTACGGGGTGCGCCTCACGGCACTGTAGAGACGGTTTCCCCATGTGCAGGGCGTAAAATCGTGTATAACACGGCGGCACGTCGCGCGGTTTGTCCTGCCTAGAAACTGCCCTGTCGCCTCCTGTTTTCGCACACTCACTCTAGGAGTTTTATGCTCACCGTCTCTACTGTGCCGCTTGTTTTGTGTACGGCACTTGTTGCGTTGACTTTGTTGATTAGCGGTATTGCTAAGGCTAAGGATCCGCAGAGTACCGTGACCGGTATTCAGAATCTTGGTTTGGAGAAGATCGCGCCGACCCGTGCGGTGTCGCTGATTTTGCCGTGGTTCGAAATCGCACTAGCCGCCGTTCTGTTGCTGTCGCCGGTGCGTTTGCCTGCGGTGATTGCTTCGGGTTTGGCGCTGATTCTGATGCTGTTCTATACGGTGGTGATTGCGCGCGCTCTGGCGACGGGTCGTACTGCGGGTTGTAATTGTTTCGGTTCTGAGTCGAATGCGCCGGTGAGCCGTTATACGCTGGTCCGTAATATTGCGCTGCTGTTGGCGGCGGCTGGCGCGCATGCGAGCGCGTTGAAGGGTGGCACGGGTGTTGTGTCGACTCTGCTGGGTCTGGATAATAGCGGCTGGACTTGGGTTTTTGGTGCGGCGCTGATTGCTGTGACGTTGGAGGCTGTTCGCCGCGGTGATGCTCTTGCGCAGCCGGAGCCGCAGGCTGAGGTGATTTTGCCGGAGCCGGTGTATGACGAGAACGGTGAAGAGCAATATGTTCGCATGCCGATTCCGCATGCGGCGCTGTATCTGGAGAATGGTCGCCACACGAATTTGCGTGCGTTGGCTAAGAATCAGGCGCGTGTGCTGGTGTTTGTGTCGGCGACCTGCGCTGGTTGTGTGAAATTTTTGAAGACGATGGCTTCGTGGCAGGAGCGTCTGCCGCAGGTGGCGTTGCATCCGGTGTATTCGAGTCTGGATTCGTTGCAGACGTCGCGTAATGCGGGTACGTTGCCGGAGGGTTTGACTCCGTTGATTGACCGTGAGGCTGGTGCGCGCGCGAATTTTGGTAATGGTGTGCCGTTGGCTGTGGTTTTGGGCGCTGATGGTCTGATTGCTGGCGGCCCGGTGGCTGGTAAAGAAGAGGTTGAGGCGCTGCTTGCCGATATTGAGGCGCAGTTCGCTGAGGCTGCTCGTCTGGCTGAGGAGGAGCGTCAGGAGCAGATGCGTAAGGCGTTTGCAGCGGGTCCGTCGAATGTTGAGGGCGACCACCTCTAAACACGCTCCTATCGTCCAGCCCCTGTAGCGCCTCTGTAGCACTTCCGATAGCCCCGTCCAGCTCTTACTGCCCTTACCGGCAGGTGCCGGGTGGGGCTATGCTAGAACGTAGCGCACACACCGCTTATATGCCGCGGTCACCTTGCCTGGTGGCGGTTGGCGCATCCTCAACCCTGTCTAAGGAGTTTTTATGGCAATGATGAGTTTCAACGCTCCGGCTGAGCGTGAGAAGTCGCTGTGGTTGGTCCGTAAGGAGAGCAACCCGAATCATTCTCAGTGGTACATTGACCGTTTTAAGGCGATGGAGGCTGAGGGTAATGATATGGCGGGTGAGTCTCGTCTGGTGAATGCGTTGGCTTCTCGTGGCGCTAAGATTCTTGATGCGGGTTCGGGTCCTGGTCGTGTGGGTAAGCAGCTGCACGCGTTGGGTCACCGTGTGACGGGTGTGGATATTGATCCTGAGCTGATTGAGGAGGCGCGCCGCGTCTGCCCGGATGCTACGTGGATTACTGCCGATTTGGTGGATCTGCCGGAGGTACTGGGTATTGAGGGTGAGGCTACGGCGGAGAATGGTTTTGAGCTGCTGGTGTGTGCGGGTAATGTGATGGGTTTCTTGGCTCGTTCGACTCGTAAGCCGGTGGTTGAGAATTTCCGTCGCGTGTTGGCGCCGGGTGGCCGCGCTGTCGTGGGTTACGGTTCGGGTCCGGGCCGTGATTATGCGTTTGAGCAGTTCCTCGCTGATGCCCGCGAGGTTGGTCTGAACGTGGATAACACCTACTCGTCATGGCAGTTGCACCCGTTTGTTGAGGGTTCTTCGGAGTTTTTGGTGGCGGTGCTGTCGCGCCCGGAGAGCTAGGCTCGCATCGAAAGCTAGCGTGCAGTACGTCTTAATCTAGCATGCAGTGCGTCTTGAGTTAGACATACAAATGGCCCGGCGCCTGCCCCGTGGGGGGTGGGTGCCGGGCCTTTGCTGCGTCTTATGTGGCTGCGTTTCTACCGGGTCTAGTGAATGAGGTAGATGGTGCGGGCGAGTTCTTCGGGCAAGAAGGATGCGGCGAAGAGGATTGCCACGATGATGACGGCGAGTGCGGTCATGAGGCTGGAGCGCCAGCCGGGGTGCAGTTCGTTGAAGGTGATGAGTCCCTTGTGTTCTTTGTCCATGTTGACCACGTTGATCTGTTTGTAGATGGTGGTTTGGGCGGAGAGTTTGGAGGAGACTTCTCGCATGGTTTTGCCATCCCAGACGCGGCCGTCGATACGCATGAGCTGTTTGCCATCTTTGTCGACGGCCCACATGGCGGGGAAGCTGCGGTAGCGTAGGCGGCCGGCGACGGTTTTGAGTTTCTGGCCGTAGGCTTTTTTGGGGTAGAGCTTTTCGACGTAGATGGTGTGGTCGATGTTTTCGAGGGGTACGGCGAACCAGCCGAAGGTGCGTGCGCGGAGCACGTGGGTTTTGGTGATGACGATGATGGTGGGTTTGAGGACTGAGTAGAGGTTTACGCCTGCGATGGTGCCGATGAGCAGTACGAGGAGGGTGTACGGCAGGGCGGGTCGCTTGTAGAGGATGAAGGCGAGCGCGGCGAGGAGCACGATGGTGCCGGGGAGTGCCGCTTCGATGCGCCTGCCGTAGGAGCGCATGCGGGGGTGGAATAGTTCGTTGACTTCGCCGTATTTGGCGGGGACTTCGTGAGCGCGTTCTGCCATATACACAACTTTAGTGTGTGCGGTGCGTGAAACCTAGCGGACTACCTGCGTTACTCTGGTTCTATGCGTAATTTTTCTCCCGTGGAGCGGGTTCTGGCAATGTGGATGGTCGGTGTTGTGGTGGCGGTTTCTGTGGCTGCTGCGGCGCTGGTTATGACGAATAAGCTGGTGTATGGTCCGACGGGTCAGGTGCGGGAGTATTTTCATGCGTTGCGTACGGGTAATGGTTCGTATGCGCGTGGTTTGTTGGGTGCGCAGATTCCTGAGGGTGACGCCTCTTTGCTGGATGGGGATGCTTTGAGGCGTTCGGTGTCTTCGTTGGGTGAGGTGTCGTATGAGGTGGTGGAGACCAGCGAGGATGGGGAGCATGCGACGGTGCGTGCGTCCTATACGTTGGAGGGTTCGCAGCAGCATACGGATTTTCGTTTGCACCGTTCGGGCACGCATTGGGGCTTTTTTGATAAGTGGGCTATTGATGAGGCGTCTTTGCCGTCGGTGAAGGTGAATATTCAGGGTGTGGAGGCTGCGACGATTAATAACCGTAAGGTTGCGGTGGATGATGGTGCGGCGTCGTTCCCGGTGTTTTATCCGGGTGTGTATGCGGTGTCGTATGATTCGACGGTTTATACGGCGCAGAAGGTGAATGAGGTGGTGACTGCGCAGGATGCGAATCATGCGGTGCGTATGGAGTTGAAGCCGAGTGATAATGCGTTGTCATCGGTGAAGGAGCAGGTGCAGGATCATTTGAAGAAGTGTACGCAGCAGAGCACTCTTTATCCGGGTGGGTGCCCTTTTGAGTATGCGTTTACGGGTCGTGTGGATTCTGAGGTGAAGTGGTCTGTGGTGAAGGTTGCGGATCCGCAGGTGAGTGTGAGTTCGGCGGGTGTGTGGTCGTTGAAGCCGATGTCGGGTACGGCGAAGGTGTCGTTTACTCAGTTGGATTTGTATACGGGTGAGCGTTCGCAGGTGCAGAAGGAGATTCCGTTTACGTTGAAGGCGTCGGTGGAGGCGGATGCGAAGGCGGTCCGAGTCTCCTTCTAAAGCCGCTGAGTTGCGAGAGCCAGTATGCTCTGAACGCGACATCAGGGTGCCCGAGCGAAGCGAGGGCGGGTTCCCTGTAGGAGCGAAGAGCATACTGGCTCGTAGCTTATATGGGCAAAGAAAGGGTCAGTATTATCCGTAGCGACATCAGGGTGCCCGAGCGAAGCGAGGGCGGGTTCCCCTGTAGGAGCAAGGATATGTACCGGTTCCTGTTTTATGTATTTAGGTGACTAGTTGATACCGCGCAGGTCCAGGACGAGTTCGCTTTCGTCTGCCTCGTCACCGGTCACGACAACGGGAATACCCCAGTCCTGCTGGTAGAGGTGGCACGCTGCGTGCTCGGGGATATCACCGTCGGGGGTGCCGTCGCAGGCGGCGGCGCGGGCGGTGATGTGCAGGACTGCCTCGGTGATTTCGGGGTTGAGCACGAGGGTGCGGGTCAGTCCGGTGGAGGTGCCGGCGCCTTCCAGGATGAAGTTCTCGGGGGTGGATGAGATCTTCAGCTGGGTGGGGTCGCCCCAGCGGGTGTCGAGCTTCTGACCGGTGGGCACGGTGAATCGTGAGGTGAATTCGAGGGTGCCGCCGGTGAGCTTGGTGGAGGGGCGTGCGGTGGTGATGGCGCCTTCGTCGACGTGCTGTGCCTTGGCGGGAATGGAGGCGCGTACGAGCTGGTGGGCGTTGGTTTCGACGATGATGAGGCGCGGTTCTTCGCCGGGTACTTCTTCGACGAGCAGGTCGGAGGGTTCGTCGAGGCCGCGTTCGAGGGTGCCGAGGGTGCCGGTTGCGGGGTCCCAGCGGCGGATGGCGCCGTTGTAGGTGTCGGCGACTGCGATGGATCCGTCGGGCAGCTCGGTCAGGCCGAGGGGGTGCTGCATGCGGGCGGTGTCGGAGTCGCCGTCGACGAAGCCGAAGTCGAACAGGCCCTTGCCGACGGCGGAGGTGACCTGTACGCCGTTGTCGGTGAAGGTGATGTGGCGCAGGCCGCTGGTTTCGGAGCATGCGACCCAGAGGCTGCCGTCGCGTGCTTCGATGATGCCGGAGGGCTGGGCGAACCAGGCGTCGGCGGCGGGGCCGTCGGCGAGGCCTTCAACGCCGGAGCCTGCGAAGATGCTGACGGCGCCGGTGACGGGTTCGTAGCCGAAGAGCTGGTGGGTACCTGCCATGGCGATGATGAACTGGCCGGCTTCGCGGGAGTAGACGGCGTCCCAGGGCGAGGAGAGCGCAATGTCGGTGGCGGGTACGCCGGCGGGGATGTGGTTGGGGTCGCCGGTGATGGCGTTGTCGCCGTCGATGACGCGCTGCACGCCGTTGCCTGCGAGGGTGCGTACTTCGCCGGTGCGCAGGTTGAGGGAGCGCAGGCGGTGGTTGACGGTGTCGGCGACGAGCACGTCGTAGCCGAGCTGTTCGCGTAGGTTTTCGGGTACGAGGGCGAGGCCGGCGGGTTCGTTGAAGCGTGCTTCGGTGCCGGTGCCGTCGACGTGGCCCTTGACGGGGTGGTTGATGGGGTCGTTGCCGCCGCCGTAGGTGTTGATGACGGTGTTGAGGTCGGCTGCTACCTGCAGGATGCGGTGGCGTGCGCTGTCTGCGACGAGGTAGGTGCGTTCGCGGTTGCCGAAGAGGTTTGCGGGGCCGAATTCGGCGGGCAGTTCGATGGCTTTGCCGGGGAAGGCGTAGGTGCCGGCTGCTTTGGGGCGGGGTACGTAGGGGCCGTCGCCGCGGTGTAGGGTGCCCTTCGCCTCGTGCTCGGCGACGAGTTCGCGTACGAGGGAGGTGAGGCCCTGTACGTGGCCTTCGCCGGAGAGGTGGGCGACGATGTAGCCTTCGGGGTCGACGACGACAAGGGTGGGCCATGCGCGGGCGGTGTATGCCTGCCAGGTGGTCAGTTCGGGGTCGTCGAGTACGGGGTGGGTGATGTGGTAGCGGTCGACGGCTGCGGCGAGCGCTACGGGGTCTGCTTCGTGTTCGAATTTGGGGCTGTGTACGCCGACGGTGACGAGTACGTCGGAGAATTCTTCTTCGAGGGGGCGTAGTTCGTCGAGGACGTGCAGGCAGTTGATGCAGCAGAGGGTCCAGAAGTCGAGAATAACGATTTTGCCGCGAAGGTCCTGCAGGGTGAGGTTTTTGTCGCCGGTGTTGAGCCAGGCTCGGCCTTCGAGTTCGCTGGCGCGCACGCGTACGTTGCGGGTGGTGTTCTCGCTCATGGTTTTCTCTCCTGTTGGGTGCGCCGTGTGTGGTCGCGTTGGTTTGCTGTCCCCATTATGCCAGCGTGGTGGGGGTGGTTCGCTGGGAGTTGAGCTTTGTGACTTGGGGCCTTAACGACCTGTCATATTAAGTCATATTCCGGGTGGTTCGTGGGTATATAAAGCGCCCCGCACGCATCACGTATAGATGCGCGCGGGGCGTTGGTGTCCCTATTGTGGCGGGCTGTTCGGCCCGGTGGTAGGAACTAGTTTTTACTTGGCGCCTGCGACCTCGGAGAGGTCACCAATCTTGGTGGGCTTGACCGGGGTCTTAGCGGTGCCGCTGAAGCCGTCGATGCGGCCGGGGGCCTTCGGGGTTTCGATGGTGGAGACGTCGGTCGCCTGCTCGAAGGTCTTAGTGTTCAGCACGGATGCGGTGCCGTCTGCATTGACGACGGTGTAGAGGTTGTCCTTGGGGTTGGTCTTGATCCAGGAGCCGTCCTCTTTCACGACGATGGTTGTGCCGTTGGAGTCCATGCTGGTCCACACACCGTTATTCTGGATGCTGATGATAGCGCCGTCCTTGGATTCGAAGGCAGCGAATTTATCGGTGTAGTAGACGGTGCCGTCGCTGGTCTGCGCCTTCTTCACACCGGCCTCGTTCTTGAGCTGTTCCAGGGCTTTCTTGCTGGCGGTGTAGCCTGCGGAGGCTGCCTGATCGGCGGATTCCTGACCCTTCTTGAGTGCTTCGGTTGCTTCGCTGGGCAGACCGCTGGGGGTGCTGATGGTGCCCTGGGTGGTCTTGGTTTCTGCCTTGGTGGTTTCAGCTGCTGCGGAGGCGGTGCTCTTGCTGGTTGCTGCTGCGGAGGTGCTTGCGGGTGCCGATGCAGTTGCGGAAGCGGTTGCAGAAGCGGACGCGCTTGCCGATGCGGAGGAGTTGGAGTTGGCGCCGGAGTTGCCGCCGCAGGCTGCGAGGCCGAGGGCACCGGCAATGGTCAGGGACAGAACAGCAATAGACTTCTTCACTGAATTTCTCTTTTCTGTATGCGCCGCTCTGCGACGGCGCAGTGCTTGGTGTGGTTGACCTGTACTCCAGTGTTCCCGGAGTACGCTTTCATGCTAGCACCGTGACCTGAAAGCTCCCTGAGATGTTGCGGTGCTTCCCTTCCCCCGCTTTTCATGGGTCTTCTCAGCGTAGCTTGAAGACGTAAAACGCCCCGCACGCATCACGTTCGGATGCGCACGGGGCGTTGGTGTCCCTGTTCTGCCGGGCTATTCGGCCCAGGGGGCAGGAGCTCGTGTTTACTTGAGGCCTGTAATCTCAGAAAAGTCAGCAACCTTGGTGGGCTTGGCCGGGGTCTTAGCGGTGCCGCGGAAGCCGTCGACGGGGCCAGGGGCCTTCGGGATATCGATGGTGGAGAGGTCGGTCGCCTGCTCTAAGGTCTTAGTGTTCAGCACGGCAGCGGCGCCGTCTGCCCTAACGGCGGTGTAGAGGCTGTCCTCGGGGTTGGTTTTGATCCAGGAGCCGTCCTCGTCCACGACGATGGTTCCACCGTTGGAGTCAAAGTTACTCCACGCACCGGTATTTTTGATGATGACAATAGCGCCGTCCTTGGATTCGAATGCAGCGACTTCATCGTTGTAGTAGACGGTGCCGTCGCTGGTCTGCACCTTCTTGACGCTGGGATCTTCCTTGAACTCGTTCAGGGATTCCTTGCTGGCGCTGTACAGTGCGGAGGTTGCCTGCTGGTTGGATTCCTCGCTCTTCTTAAGTGCTTCGGTTGCTTCGCTGGGCAGACCGCTGGGGGTGCTGATGGTGCCCTGGGTGGTCTTGGTTTCTGCCTTGGTGGTTTCAGCTGCGGCGGAGGTGGTGCTTGCGCTGGTTGCCGCGGTGGAGGTGCTTGCGGGTGCCGAGGCAGTTGCGGAAGCGGACGCGCTTGCCGATGCGGAGGAGTTGGAGTTGGCGCCGGAGTTGCCGCCGCAGGCTGCGAGGCCGAGGGCACCGGCAATGGTCAGGAACAGAACAGCAATAGACTTCTTCACGGCAGATTTCTCTTTCCGTCATGCGTCGCTCTGCAGCGGCACAGTGCGTGGTGTGGTTGACCTGTACTCCGGTATGCCCGGCGTACACCTTCATGCTAGCACCTCATCCTGACGGTACTCTGCAAGCATGCGTAAAACGCCCCGCACGCATCACGCTCGGATGCGCACGGGGCGTCTTATAGGTCAAGGGGCTGTTACGCTCTGGTAGCGTCACAAGCCGCTGTTAGTTCTTTACAGCTTACTTGGGCTGTGCGGGCTTGACGGGGGCGACCTTAGCCTGTGCGGGCTTTGCGGGAACCTTCGGAGCCTTCAGGTCTGCCTTCTCGCCGCCAACGATGGAGGTTACTTCACCGGATGCGTCCACGGTTGCCTGCAGGCCGCTGTTAGCCTGGATGCTCCAGGAGCCATCAGCCTTGACTGCGACCTGGCCGTTTGCGTCCTGGCGGCTCCAGGAGCCGTCAGCCTGTACAGCTACCTGACCTTCGTCACCCTGAATGGTCCAGCCGCCGTCCTCGGAAACAATAACGTCGCCCTCAACGGCGGAGGAGGAGTTACCCTCGGAGTCCTTGGACTCAGCCTTGGTGCCCTTTTCGTCAGACTCTACCTTGGAGGAGTTACCCTCGGAGTCCTTAGCGTCTACGGATGCCTTGCCGTCTGCGCCGACCTTCACGTCTGCGGAGTTGCCTTCGCCGTCGTTAGCCTTGACGGTGACGTTGCCGTCCTTGTCAACCTTCACGTCTGCAGTAGCGGAAGCAGAAGCTGCCGAGGTGGTTGCAGCTGCAGAGGATGCCTTAGCCGATGCACTTGCGGAAGCAGTTGCAGAAGCGGATGCGGATGCAGTCGCGGTGGTGGTGGAAGAGGACTGGGAGCCGCATGCGCTCAGGCCCAGTGCGCCTGCGAAAGCGATGGACAGCACCGCGGTGGTCTTCTTCATTGCGGGGGTGATAGCCATTGTTTCTCCTTGTGGTTGTTAGTATGGTGCGGCTAGTTGGCGACGTATTCGCGTCGTGCGCAGGATCCTTGTGGGATTCCATAACGATTATCGGTGTAACCAACCGCGTTAATTCTATCGAGTTTGGGTGTGATTATCCGGGCGCGTGGGCGTTCTTCCGCATTCTAGTGAGTGGGATAGCCCACGTTTTCGCCGAGAGTATCAGCCTGTTGTTTAGCGGCGCGGGGTCACGGGCTTGACGGGGTCCACGGTAGCACCGGCAGGCTTGACGGGTACGGCAGGTACCTGGAAGGGTCCCTGTCCGGTCTGTTCCCAGGAGCCGTCAGCCTTCACTTCGACAACACCGGGGGTTCCAACGAGCTCCCAGGATCCGTCTGCTTTCACCTCTACGTTGCCGCTCGGGCCGACGCGTTCCCAGGATCCGTCAGCATCTACCTCATTGATGTCGCCGTTGGGGGCGTGGTAGGACCAGCCGCCGTCAGAGTCGATCTGGATCATGGTGTAGCCGTTGGCGGCGCTGACGGTTCCGCCGTCGACGGTCACAGAACCGTTACCGGCACCGTTGGAGCCGCTCTTGGCGGTGGTCTCGCCAGCTTTCTCGTCGACCTTTGCGGAGGAACCGGAGTTGTTCGATGCAGAGCCGCCGTTGACGGTTGCGTTGCCGCTAGCGTCTGCGGTCACGCCGGTTCCGTCAGCACCGTTGACGGTCACGCCGCCTTCGGTGACGGTTACGGTGCCCTGGGAGCTGCTTGCGCTGGGGCTCGGGGAGGCTGCGTCGCTTGCCTTGACGGTGACCTTGCCGTTGCCAGCGTTGACTGCTGCGTCAGCGCTGGAGGATGCCTTGGCGGTTGCGGTTGCGGTGGGTGCCGGGCTGGAGGTGTTCTGTGCACCGCAGGCGCTCAGGCCGAGTGCTGCGATTGTTGCGATGGACAGTGCGGCTGCGCCGGTGCGGAAGCGACGGTTGGTGGGCTGCGCGGAAGTACGCTGAGCGTGGCGTGCTGCCATGAGGGGTTCTCCTTGTGAGTCCCGGAGGGTCAATCGTCCGGGGTTTGTATGGTTGATTTTCCGGTTGGGGTGGGGCCGTTTGTATGGTGTGTGGCTTTTCCTTCGCCGGTGATTCCAGCTTAGGGTGTGAGTCTAAGATTGAGCTTTAGTTTGCTGTGTTTAAGCTATGTCTGGACGGCGATGTATAAGTATTTTTCCCAGCGGAGTTTCATACTCATGGTTTTTCCCTCAGCTTATGCATAGCTTTCTGTTCATATGTATAAATTTTCTTTATTTTTTCTGTAGTCCACCCCAGCTTCTTATGTGGAGTAGGGGTAGTTTCTATGTTTTTACCTCAACCACACAATTAAGGTTGCAAGGACCCAACTAATCAGCGATTCTAGGGATCCACCTCACCTGCCTAGGGGCGCTTCCGCTGCTTGGGCTTTCTTCAGCCGGGTTTTCTCCGCTGTTTCCCCTTGGGCAGGCATAATAAAAGACCCCCACCGTGAGGGTGGGGGTCTTTTATCAGATTCAAAGTCTCAAGAATTACTTCTTCTTAGCGACTGCTGCCTTCAGCTTGGAGCCTGCGGTCAGCTTCACGCCGTGACCGGCGGGAATCTGGATGGTTTCGCCGGTCTGCGGGTTACGGCCGGTACGAGCTGCACGGTCGGTGCGCTCGATTGCCATCCAACCGGGGATGGTGATCTTCTCGCCCTTGGAGACGGAAGACTCGAAAACCTGGAACACTGCGTCGAGGACTGCGTTTACGGTTGCCTGGCTCTTGCCAGACTTCTCTGCAACCTCTGCAACGAGTTCGGTACGGTTCTTAGCCATTAGGGTGCCCCTTCCAGAGACTTAAGGTTTGAGTCTAAAGCGAGTGACCGTCGGTGACGACGGAAAACCGTTTAGGAACTAAAATACCAGATTTACCAGCTGGACTTGGTGATACCGGGCAGCTCGCCGCGGTGTGCCATCTCGCGGAAGCGCACGCGGGAGATACCGAACTTCTGGAAGGTACCGCGGGGGCGGCCGTCAATCTGGTCGCGGTTACGCACGCGAACGGGGGAAGCGTTGCGGGGCAGCTTCTGCAGTGCCACGCGTGCTGCTTCGCGCTCCTCGGGGGTAGCGTTCTCGTCGATCAGGGTCTTCTTCAGCGCGATACGCTTCTCGTTGTAGCGAGCGACGATGACCTTGCGCTGCTCGTTGCGAGCGATCTTGGACTTCTTAGCCATTCTTAGCGCTCCTCTCGGAAGTCAACGTGCTTGCGAACGACGGGGTCGTACTTCTTCAGCACCATACGGTCGGGGTTGTTGCGGCGGTTCTTACGGGTCACGTAGGTGTAACCGGTGCCAGCAGTGGACTTGAGCTTGATGATAGGACGGAGGTCCTTAGCCTTGGATGCCATTTACTAGATCTTCTCCCCGCGTGCGATGATTTCTGCAACAACGGCATCGATGCCACGAGCATCGATGACCTTGATGCCCTTAGCGGACACGTTCAGGGTTACCTTACGACGCAGCGAAGGAACCCAGTAGGTCTTCTTCTGAACGTTCGGGTCGAATCGACGCTTGTTGCGGCGATGCGAGTGCGAAATGCTGTGTCCAAAGCCGGGAACAGCTCCGGTCACCTGGCAGACTGCTGCCATGTTTCACTCCTTTATTGATTGACTTTTATGACGGTACGCAGTCGATGTTACTCGTGAGCGTCCCGCCACCAATGTAGAAGCACCGGGTTATTCGCCGGGCTAGAGTGTTTGAGATCGTCACGTGGGTGAGAGGCCACGCATCGATCCCCGCCGCGGGAAAAACGGTGAAGCTTATTAGTGTCGAGAGGCGTTTCCACCACTACGAACAGCGTTAAATTCTAGGTAAATACGGGGGTTCGTGCAAGCCTGCACGCCGGATTTTGCCTTAAAAATCCGCGGAATCTCGGTGTTCTGAGCCGATTGCACCTCGTTTAAGCGAAGTGCTCGATTCGCGGATGCACGCCTGCCTTCGAGCGGCAAACATACCTATCCATTCTACCAAAAATGGGTGTTTTTGCAAGTCCAGATGTTTTTAAGGAATTCTTTAACGCCCCTAGTCAGGCGTTAATGCGCCTTTTTAAGAACGGATGTTCTCTATGTGACCGGGGATAAATTACACCGGTGAAATTCATGTTGTGAGATTAACAGCTTAAGCCGGATTTAAGCCTTAAACAGCCCCGCGCCACCGATTCTTGCGGTGTGCGCGGGGCCGTTAAACAGGCTTAAACACGCGTTTAAAGAGCTTTTAACTCTCGTTTTAACGCTTCCGCCCCGGTTTTAAAGGGCAGTTTAAGGGTTCGCAACGGTACGGGTAACCGCGGATTTACCGTTCCAGTTACGGCGTAGATGCGGGCACGAATACGGTACATATCCAGCCCAGAGGTACAGTGCAGAGCACTCCCCCAGCATACAGTTTTACGCCGTAACGCGCGCCCCCCCCTCAGCATTAGTTCTTAAGGGGCGTTAGTTCTTAAGGCTTGCCGCGGGGACCCACTCCGGGTACTTGGGGCTCACGCCGTCCCCGGAGCTTGTACCCTTCAGACGGCGACCAATCCACGGCAGGGCAAACTCGCGGACCCAGCGTGCCTCCTGCTCAACCTTCTCGCGGGCGGTCAGCTGCACCTCCGGGGGCAGCACCGATTCGGTGACCACACCGGGCAGGCCGAGCTGCGCCAGCACGCGGGATGCGAAGCGTTCGTGGCCGAGGTCGTTCATGTGCAGGCGATCGTCAGCCCACAGACGCCAGTCGAGGAAGTCATTCCAGCGCCAGTAGTCGATAATGTGCACGCCGTGGTCCTCAGCGATACCACGCAGTAGCTCGTTGTAGGTGGCGGTACGGCCGCGGGTGCGGGCGAAGGGGCCCTGGCCCTGTACATCCAGGCCGGTTACGGTAAGTACTTCGATTCCTTCGCCGCGCAGGGTGGCGAAGGCTTCGTCTACGTGGGTCATGAGCTGGTCAATATCCACGTTGGGTCGCATGATGTCGTTGCCGCCGCCGTAGAAGGTAACGAGGTTGGGCTTCAGATCCAGGGCTGCCGGCAGCTGCTCTTCGAGAATGGGAATGAGCAGGCGGCCGCGGATAGCGAGGTTTGCGTACTGCGCTTGCGGATCTACTGCACCGAGGCCTTCGGCAACGCGGTCTGCCCAGCCGCGCAAGCTGTTGGGGCGGCGGCGGTCAACGTCGCCCACGCCTTCGGTGAAGGAGTCACCGATTGCCACGTAGCGTACTGATTCACCGTTGAGCTTGCCGTTGGAGTCTAGGAGCGGGGTCGTCATTGTGTTCTTCTTTCCGGGCCTCTATAGAGAATGACCCTTCTGTGGAAGAAGCCGGCACACCCGCGCGGTGTACCGGCTTCTTCGCTTAGCTTTCGGTGCGTCCTGCTTTCCAGTATCCCACTGTTGAGGGTTCTTCTTCAGATATGAGCGGGGGTTTCTTAGGATGCGACAGCTGAACCGGCAACGGTGGACGCACTCCGGGGATGGGGTACCACCACTACACTGCCGTCGTTAAACGGGTCCGCAACCTCGGCCTTCAGGCTAAAGATGGTGTGCAGGTTCTCGCGGGTGAGCACGTCGTGTGCTTCTCCATGCGCGACGATGGAGCCGTCCTTCATAGCGACGAGGTAATCAGCGACTCGAGCGGCGAGGTTCAGTTCGTGCAGCACCATAATCATGGTGGTGCCGCGCTGTTCGTTGAGTTCCGAGAGCAGGTCGAGTAGCTCCACCTGATGTGCCAGGTCGAGGTAGGTGGTCGGCTCGTCCAGCAGTAGAATGTCGGTTTCCTGGGCGAGCGCCATGGCAATCCAGACTCGCTGACGCTGACCGCCGGAGAGCTCGGTAACCTGGCGTTCTGCAAGGGACATGGTATCGGTGGCTTCGAGAGCCCAAGCAACCGCCTCGTCGTCTTCGGCGCTATTGCGTTTGAAGAGGCCTTGGTAGGGGTAGCGGCCGCGGGAGACCAGGTCTGCTACGGTAATTCCTTCGGGGGCGATGGGATGCTGGGGCATCAGCCCGACCATGCGGGCAAAGCCTTTCATGGAGTATTCGTGGGTGGGTTTGCCGTCGAGGGTGAAGTCGCCGTTGAGCGGCTTGAGCAGTCGGGAGACACCACGGAGCAGGGTGGATTTACCGCAGCCGTTGGGACCGATGATGGCGGTGATTTTACCCTTCGGGAATTCGAGGGAGAGGTCTTTGACGATGGTGGTTTCGCCGTAGCCGAGGCTGACGTTCTCAACTTTGAGGGTGCGTTCGGTGATTTCTTTCATGGCGTCCTTTCTTCTCTAAGGCTTTTCCCGGGAGTCTCCTAACTTAGCCTATCCTAATTTCGGGTCAGAAAATAGCGGATCCCCCGCACTGTTCATACTTCTGTAGAACAGCGCGGGGGATCCGCTATATCGGCGAACTTTAGAAGTTCACTTTTCCGCTCACGAGCCAGCCGCCTTCCGCTGCACGCTGGAAGACTTCCTGAGCCATGGTGCGGCTGTAGGTCTTGGAGACATGGTTGTCGTCGATGTAGACGTAGATGTTTCCAACCACGGGGCTGCACATGCCGTCCGGGCAGTACACATCCTTCAGGTCCACCATGACGGCGCCCTGGTTGCGGTACTTGTCGAAGATTTCCTGTGCGGGGTTTTCGGCGGCGTACTTGTCGCTTGCGGGTCGTGCGCAGGAGCTCTTGTCGGCACCGGCCTTCTGAGCACATTCGTAGATGTTGTACTCGAAGCGCGGGTTATCACGCAGGCCGATGACCTGGACTCCTGCCTCGGTGAGGCGGCGGACCGTCTCGTCGAGGCTCGGGTCGACTCGTTCGTCATTCGATCGTGCCTGGGCAACGGTGGCGATGAGCACCACGGTCTGCGGCTTACGCTTGAGAATTTCCTCGGTCAGCTTGGCGTTGAATTCCGAGCATTCGTTGCTGGCGTTGACGGCGCGGACCGGGTACTGGCAGCCACCGAGCAGGTAGGTCTGCAGGTTGGTTTTGGTCTGTTCTGCGATGGGCTTGAAGATGCTCAGCGCCTGTTCGGCGTGGGAGTTACCGATGACCATGGTCAGCGGTGCGTCCTCGGGGCCGTACTTCTGCACGTTGCAATACTTGGCGAGTGCCGGGTCGGAGGGCGCGAAGCTGCCAACGCAGGGGTCGCTCAGTCCGTCAAACTGGGTTTTGACGTCACCGCCGGAGGGGATGGGGTTGTCAATGAGTCCCTGCTGGGCGCCACCGATAGCGCGGGCGCCGGGGTAGTTTTCGCTGGCGGTCTGTACCTGCAGTTCGGCGTTGTGCTCGGACTGGGTGTTGCGGTAGCCGATCCAGGTCTGTGCGGCTACCAAGGGTACGCCGGCGACCAGGAAGATCGCGAGGATAAAGGCGAGCTGGTCTGCCCAGGTCTTGACCGAGAAGACGGTCTTGAAGCGCATCTTCATCATGAGCCAAGGTACGAAGGGGTCCTTACGGTAGCGCAGCGGCTTTTCGACGAAGCGGATGAGCAGCCATGCCAGGCCGATGGAGGCAAGGATGATGACAGCGCCTTCGATGAAGTTCACGCGGGAGGTACCGACGGCGCTGCTGTAGAGAATGAGGATGGGCCAGTGCACCAGGTACAGGGCGTAGGAGATGTTGCCGAGGTTCTGCAGGGGTGCGGAGACCAGCAGCCGATCGATGCCCCAGCGGCTGTTGGTGCGGCCTGCCATGATGACGAGCGCACCGGAGATCACGGGCCAGAGCGCCAGGTAGCCGGGGAACGCTCGTTCAACGGGCAGGATTGCACCGCAGGTGACCAGACCAATAATGCCAACCCAGCCCATAATTACTCGAGCCTTCTCGGGTGCCTTCCACTTGAGGGTGAGCATTGCCAGCAGGGTGCCGATGGCAAATTCCCACAGGCGGGTGCGGGTGTCGAAGTAGGCGAATCCCTGGTTGGTGTCGGTTTCGACGATGGAGAAGGTCAGGGATGCGACGAACACCGTATTGAAGATGAATACCGCGGTGGTGAAGAGGTTCCCGCGGAATCGGTGCACGACGTAGGCTACTGCAGCGAAGAGCAGGGGCCAGATGATGAAGATCTGTCCCTGGATGGAGAGCGACCAGAAGTGCTGGAAGGGTGACTTCACGGAAGCGTTTTGGGCGTAGTAGTCTACGGAGCTGAACGCGAGGTTCCAGTTCTGGAAGTAGAACAGGGAGCTCCTTGCGTCGGTTACGGTTTGCGACCAGCGACTGGGTGCGAGCACGAAGAAGGACGCAATGGTGGTACCCGCGATAACCACGGTGGCTACGGGTAGCAGTCGCTGGAAGACGTGCATCCAGTAGCTGAAGAGATTGAGGGGTTTGCCTTCGTTGATCTTGCGCATGAAGGAGAGCGAGAGCAGGAAGGCGGAGATGAAGAGGAAGACGTCCACGCCGCCGGAGACTTTGCCGACCCAGACGTGGTAGAGCACCACGAGGAGCACAGCGAAGGCTCGCAGGCCCTGGATTTCGGGGCGGAATCCTCGCGATTCGATGAATTCTTCGAGGGGGTAGTCGTTGGTTTCGCGTGCTTTGACGGTGCGTAGCGCCGCGGTACGGGTGCCCTGCGAGGCGGTGGCCTGCGGGGTTCCGGAGGTTTCAGACATACTTGGTTCCTCAGGGCGGGTAGACGATGTGCTGGTGCGGGTCCCTAGACACTCGAGGACACTCGCTACAATAAAATCCTGATTCGCACCTCTGCTATGAGGCTGGTGCGAACCAGGATTTTTCTGAGCCCCCTACCGGATTCGAACCGGTGACCCTCTGTTTACAAGACAGATGCTCTGGCCAACTGAGCTAAGGAGGCAACTTGTCCAGTGTACCCTATTCTCTTGGTTGAATCTGCTTAGCGTTCCTTTTACGGTTTGGTTGAGAATACTTCTAAATTATGGGGTGATGGCATGTTCGTTTCCTTCGTTTTACCCCTTATGAGCACCACCTCTGTATGCTGCTCACCCACCCCTCGTACTCATCACTGTGTATGGAAAAACCCGGTAGCCTCACGCGGAGGTTACCGGGTTTTCGTATCGAAGAGGTTACTTCTTCTTAGCTTCGATCTTTTCCTTCAGGAAGGTGCTGAAGTCGTTGCTGGTGTACTGGTCGCCATCAACGAAGACGGTGGGGGTACCCTTAATACCGTTCTTTGCGGATTCAGCGTTGACCACGTCCACGAAGGGGCGCCACTTGCCATCGTTCATATCGGAGCCAATGGAGGCATGGTACTTCGAGGCGATGTCAGCGATCTGCTGGTTGTTCATGTCGCCGCTACCCTGGTGAGTGAAGATCTCGCGCTGGTAGTTCAGGAAGTCGCTGGTGCTGACCTGGTTTGCCACGGAGTATGCTGCTGCCGCGTTACGTGCGGAGTATGCGGTGGGCGAGGAGCGGTCCAGGAAGGTCAGGTTGCGGATTTCCAGGGTGATGGTGCCGTCTTCGACGAGCTTCTGGATTTCTTCACCGTACTTCTTCTCAAACTCTGCACAGTGCACGCAGTTGTAGTCCTGGAAGATGGTCACGCGAACGGGCTGGCCGTTCTTGGATGCCTCTTCAGCGGTCTGCACGCCCGGAGGCAGGGTGTTGACTGCTGCTGCGGTTCCGTTGACCATGGGGGTCACGGAGGAGGTCGAGGTTGCGAGCTGCTTGAAGTCGCGGGTCTCCTGGGTGGAGGAGTTCTGGACGATGCCGTCCTTGGTCAGCACAATGCCACCGTATTCGTTGGCGCTGGAGGGCACCGGGCCGCTTTCTGCTACCTTGGTGTTCTTGTTGCCGTTGACTACGACGAAGCCGATGATACCTACGATGATGAGGACCACGGCGAGTACGCCGAACTGGAGCCAGCGGCGGCTTGCCTGGCTGGGGCTCTTCTTGGCCTGCTGGGCCGCAATCTGGCGGGCTTTTTCGCGGGCGTCGGTCGACATGCCTGCTCCTTTGGTTGGGAATATGGGTGGCGGTTCGTCCACTTCTTCTAGCCTACTCCGGTTGGAGTGAGCGCCCATCCGAGCAAAGCTCAGATGACCTGACTCTTCCGGCCCGGAGTTGCTCCTATCGTTCTAGAGCTCTAGCTTCCTGCCGCGTGCGGCAGCTGAAAGCTACGTCGATCAGTTCCCATCGTGCGGATAGGTTCTGTTTCATCTCTAGTGTGGACGTACCGCGCTACCCGTCTAGCCTACCGAATGGGTGCCTTATCGGCTAGTTAATACTCTGACTGAGATACTGTGATGTCTGTTCTCACGCTCTCAGCTTATTTTCCTCGTAAACTTTCGTAGCATTGGGAGGCGCCTCTCCCCTCTGCCACAAGTAGCGCACAAGTATAGCGCCGAGGCACCCATCCGGTTCAGCTCACCAGCGGTTAGGGGATGTTATAGACTTCCACTCCCCCAATGAACGGGCGAGTATCGAAATTCCCCTTCCACTCCACGCTCAGACCGTGCTTCTCCAGTACAGGGATAATAGTGTCCTTCATGAGCTCCACGGAGAGCTTCTTGTGAAGGGCACTGATCTCTTCCTTCTGCGCATCGCTCAGCGCGTTCCATTCATTTTCGTCCCTGGGGTAGGCGAGGAAGGAACCGAAGCCAACGTAGGTTCCGCCGCTCTCTGCGAGGCTTTCGGCGTCCTGCTGGTGGAAGTAGATGTATCCCTTCCATTCACGGCTATCGTCAATCTCATCCCAAATCTCTGCGGATGCGCAGGTACCGCAGCAGGTGAAGTTCTGTCGTGCAATGACGCCTTCTTCTTCCAGCGCTGCGAAGGCACGGTTAAGGTTGGAGTTCTTCTGCATCTCGGGGGTAATACCCAGCTCAGCAGCAAAGGCACGACGACGCTTGATGAGCTCTTCCACGTAGTCCTCTACGCGCTTTTCCCAGAGCTTGCTGTCTTCGTTCTCCCCATCGTATTCCAGACCAAGTACGTCCATCACATAATCGGTGATCGTTTCTACGTACTGTTCAGTATCAGATTCACCCATGAACAGCAGGGGCCAGATGGGCCAGAGCAACTCGGCTTCGTCTTCTTCATCCAGCCCCCATTCTTTGGGGAAGGGCGGGTCGAGGCGTTCTTCGCTCCAGCGTTCGTAGATGCTCTTCTCATCAGCCATAGTGATGCTCCTTTGCTTGCTCTCTACTCGTTGAAGTAGAGATGTGGACTGCTCTTGTTGTTAAGGTATCAAGAGTTTCTCTACCTCGCCTTCTATTTCGTCATTCAGGCGGATCTGTGAACTCCCCATCTCATCGCCTCTGTATCAGGTCGGCACGCTGTCTGGCGAGGTTGCATCCCCTGTTCCTCTGCCTCTCTGCTGCATCTCTGAATCTCTGGATCTATGAGTCTCTGCACCTTTGCTGAGTTAGGTGTCTTTCGTTCTAAGAGTTTTCGGGTACACAAAAAGAGGGGAAGACCTTTAAGGTCTTCCCCTCTTGAATAAAAAACCCGCGGTGACCTACTCTCCCACACCCACAAAAGTGCAGTACCATCGGCGCGAAGAGTCTTAGCTTCTGGGTTCGGAATGGAACCAGGCGTTTCCCTCTTGCTATAACCACGGAAAATCTAGCGAATAACTTCGTTATTCAAAATTTCCGAATAAAAAGCCTCAGCCTCCCGAAGGAAGCCCAGGGTTATTATCCAAAAACCATACAGTGAACGCAAACAA
>NZ_KV807668.1:0-5207 GCF_001812085.1 Rothia sp. HMSC065C12 | reverse complement strand
CACACGGTTACACCACTATGCGGGACGCTACTGATAAGGCTTTCGATGTGGCACGCAAACTCACCAACGAGCGCCAGCGCCAGGAGCTACTGTTCGCCAGCTACGGGGAGTTGGCGAGGGGCTATGTCTCCTCGCTTTCATCAAAATCGAAACCACCAGCAGGGTCGTTCCCCGTGCGGGTGATTTTGATCGGTCCCGCTGCTGGGTGTAGAACCCTGTCGCTGGCAACGCCGGGAACTATGACTGTGCCCGACGAGAACACGTCACTGCCATAACGCGGCTCACGGTAGACGAACATGGGTCGTTCACTACTACTGGTGGATTTCGGTTTTGGTGGGGATTAACGCCGCCGGCTTCGGTTTTTCCGTTGAGGAGGTCGTTGACTACTTCCCGATGGTGAAATGGGTCGATGGTGAGGTAGAGAGGAACCAGTCACCTGGAAGAGATCGATCCAGTCGTTGGTGTGCAATCTGGGAGGTAGGGTCGCGGGGTCGATTCCTCGCGAGCGCAACCATGATTGTGTTTCTGAACGTGATGAAAACAACCCTGCCCTTCGGAGAATTTCCCCTATCCCGCGTCCCCGGGCAGTGAAAACGGTGTGCACCATCGCCTGAAAGGCTTTGCGTTGCTCTATCGGGATCTTCGGGTCACCCACCCGGCGGATCACTAAGATCCCCCCGTCAACGTTTGGCTGTGGCCGGAAAGCAGACCTTGGTACTCGGGAACCAAGGTGAAACGTGAACCATGGGGACCACTGAGCTGTCATCATCGTGCTTGCACCTACCCCGGCCCGGCGGCGAGCGACTTCCCACTGCATGAGGAGTACAGCGGCAGTCCATGCCGGCGCATGCAACAACTTTCGAAGAATGGCAGTGGTGAGGTGAAAGGGAATGTTTCCCACAATGACGCAGGGAGTGGCGGGTAACGGGAAGTTGAGGAAATCATCATGGACCACTTCGACCGACGCCGAGGCGGTCTTTTTTGTGAGTTTGGCAGCTAGTTTTGCGTCTACCTCAACTGCCGTTATTGCCCTCCCCAAGTGGGCCATCGGGTGAGTGAGGGCACCGCTTCCTGGTCCGATCTCAATGATGGGGCCGGAGGTTTGTTTCACAAGGTCGATGATGGAGTTGATGATCTTGTGGTTGGTGAGAAAATTTTGGCCATGCTCGTGACGGCCGTGTCCGTATGCAGACATCAGGTGTGCTCCTTGGATTTGAAAGGGAGCCGGGCATGACAAATAGCCGCCCGGCTAAAGGACCGGAGCGGTTTTTAACCTACGGGGTAGGAAACCGCCTTAGCGGTTGGTGCGCAACCGCAAGAAAGCGGTACCTGAAATCAACATGGGTCTAATTATATCCATTAAAGGGTTAAGGGTCAAAATGTGTGTCTGGCTCGGCGTGTCGCGGGGGTTAGATTTGGGGCTCTTCATAATTGGGGGTGTAGTTGGGGTCTGAATCCGCCGGTTTCGAGGAGGCAGCGGGTGATGTAGTGGGTGAGGTTACGGAACCCGAGGGCGGAGCCGCGTAGGTGTTCGAGGCGTCCGTTGATGGCTTCGGTAGGGCCATTGGAGGTGTGGGGGTGGTCGAAGTAAGCCAGGATGTCCCCGGCTCGGCGTTTGAGTGTCCTGCCCAGCGTGATGAGCTCGGTCAGACCCCTCGGTACACGCGTGGAGGTCAGGGTGTTGATTTCGGCTTCCATCAGGGCCTTACCCGCGTCCGTGTCGGGCGCGCGGTAGGCGTCGATGATGTTCTGGTAGGCGCTCCAAGTGACCTCGAGCGCGACGTGCTCCTCACCGGAAAACAGGTTGAGTAGTTGGTGCTGCTGGCGTGGCGTGAGCAGGCATGAGCGGGTGTGTAACATCCTGCGGGCCTTGTACAGGGGGTCGGTGGCACGCCCGCGCCGGTGGTGGAGTTCTTGCTGAATGCGTCTGCGACACTCATCCAAGGCGTTGCCAGCCAGGTGCACGACGTGGAAGGGGTCCATGACCGCCCTCGCGCCGGGGAGTTCTTCAGTGGCTGCGCTTTTGAACCCGGTGAATCCATCCATCGCGACGATCTCGATGCGGCTTCGCCACGTGTCGGGGCGGGAGGCCAGCCAGGTTTTGAAGACCTGCTTGGAGCGACCCGGGACCATGTCCAAGAGTCGGGAGGGGCCGCTGCGTTCTCGGATGGGTGTCAAGTCCAAGATAACGGTGACGTATTTGTCTCCGTAGGGGGTGTGGCGCCACACGTGTTCATCCACCCCGATGACACGCACGCCATCGAACCGAGTTGGATCATTGATCAGTAGACGCTGGCCTTCACCCAGGACAGCGGTGTTGGCGGTATTCCAGGACACACCGAGGGCCTGGGAGATACGCGCCACCGTCAAATGATGAACGACCAGCCCAGTGAGCGCCCAGCGCACCGCCGCACGCGAGAGCTTGGCGCGCGGATCGGCCGCTTGGCTCATATCTTGACGCCACACATGGGCGCACTCCTGGCACCGGTAGCGGCGCACGCTCACGTGCAAGATCGTGGGGCGCCACCCGTAAGGCTCGTGCGCCAAGCGCCTGATCACCGTGTCACGCGACTCGCCCTGGCATCCGCAGCGTCGACACCACCGGTCCTCACCAGCAATCCGGCAAGCCAACACTGCATGGTCTGGCCACATGCGCTGGCCCGTCACTTCCAGGCCCAGGTCATCCAGGCGCGTGAACGCGCTCAGGTCAGGGCGATCAAAGATAGTATTGGCCATGTCGAGGTCTTTCAGATGGACGGTGTAGCAATCTCCATCATCGGAAGACCTCGACCCCTACCCGGCCACGACACGCCCAACCCCGCCCACAACACCTACACCCTCAAATGCGAAGAGCCATTAAATCTTCCTTACTATATTCCATTGTTACCCTCCATAACTTCTGATTGTTGCCGTCTTGACGATTATGTATCTTTACATTACCTTCTGAAACATATGGCGCACCTTGTCCAGGCGGTTGTTTGGACGGCGGGGCTGGATGACTGGCTTGCCGACAGCGGCCTGATACCCTTTCAGTTCTGTAAGGCATACGCTCTGCCCGTTGGTGTAAAAGGCCAGATCAGTACGGTATGCCTGTATACAGCGGGCGGGAATCTCGCCAGTAAAGACAACTTCATCCTTTTTTACCTGGACCGTTTCGATGGTGGCACAGTATTTCGGTGCATCATGATAAGCCCTGGAAAGATATTCCCGGGGCGCATAGAGGGTGAAGGAGAGATAAGGTTCCAGCAGTTGCGTCCCTGATTCCTTCAATGCCTGTTCCAATACAATCGGGGCCAATGAGCGGAAGTCCGCCGGCGTGCTGACCGGACTGTAATAAAGCCCGTATTCAAAGCAAATCTTACAGTCCGTTACGTTCCAGCCGAACAAGCCCTGCTCCAGCCCGTAACGGATACCATCCCTGACAGCGTTTTGAAAACTCTGGTTCAAGTATCCCAGCGAAACCCGGCTCTCGTATTGTACACCGGAGCCAAGCGGGAGTGGTGTAACAGACAGTCCGATGGATGCCCAAAACGGGTTGGGCGGCACCTCGATATGGATGGTGTGGCTGGCTGCTTTGAGCGGCCGCTCCATATAAATGACGGTGGGTTCCTTTACCACTGTTTCAAGCTTGTATTTTTCCGACAGCAAAGCGGAAACAACCTCCAACTGCACCCGGCCCAAAAAAGAAAGAATGATCTCATGGGTGATGGAATCCACCTCGCAGCGCAAAAGCGGGTCAGTATCCGCAAGTTGCGTAAGAGCGTCCAGCAGCCGTTCTCTTTGCGCTGCCGTTTTCGGCGCAATCGACGTCCGCAGCATGGGGAGGGGGTCCTCACGCCACCTTTTACGAGGGAGCCGGGTTGGGTCCCCTAATACATCGTTTAACCTCACGCTGTCGCTGGGAAGGATAACAATTTCACCCGGATAAGCGGTGTCTGTCCGAACAATTTCCCCTTTGGATGGAATACGCATCTCTGTGATTTTCAGCTTTTCTCTCCCGGCCAGGGCCACCGTATCCCGCAGGCGCAGCGTTCCGCTGTATAACCGTAGATAGACACGCCGCTGGCCGCAATCGGTGTACTCAACCTTGAAAACGCTGCCGCATAGGGCGGCGCCCCCCTGTTCCCCAATCGGTTGGAACAGCCCTGTCACCGCATCCATCAACGGTTGAATGCCAAGGCCATTTTTGGCGCTGCCATGATAGACTGGGAACAGGGAGGCGTCTTGAACCCGCTGCTGTTCCTCCCGCGCAAGTTTTTCCCGGCTGATTGGTTCTCCTGCGATATACTTTTCCAATAATTCATCGTTATTTTCGATGACCGCATCCCATGCTTCTATGTCGGTATTTTCCTCCAGGACTATTTCCGGGGACAGCGACACCGTCTGCTTGATGATAATATCGGCGGAGAGCTTATCCCGAACAGACTGAACCACGCTCTGCAAATCAACGCCAGCCTGGTCGATCTTGTTGATAAAGATAACGGTGGGAATGTTCATTTTCCGCAGGGCATTGAACAGAATACGGGTCTGGGCCTGCACGCCATCTTTAGCGGAGATCACCAAGATGGCCCCATCTAAAACAGCCAAAGAGCGGTACACCTCCGCCAAAAAATCCATGTGGCCGGGCGTATCCACAATGTTAACTTTACATCTGTGCCACTGGAAGGAAGTGACTGCCGCTTGAATGGTAATCCCACGCTGCCGCTCCAAAAACATGGTGTCCGTCCTCGTTGTCCCTTTTTCGACGCTCCCCGGTTCTGAAATGGCTCCGCTGGCATATAGCAGGCTCTCCGTCAAGGTCGTCTTTCCAGCGTCTACATGGGCAAGAATTCCAATATTGATTATTTTCATGTGATTGTCCTCCCTTTACAGCCCCAAAGGGCATAAAAATCCCCAGCAGTAAAATACTTTTACCACTGGGGATTATAAGTTGCGGACATACACATATACAGCATACACCTGTTTGTGATTGCTGTTTTTGGGGATATGTCAAAATTGATAAGGCAAAAGTATTCTTAAATTGGGTACAAAAAACTAAGCCCCTACAAAAGGAGCTATCATAATCCTTTGTTCCCACTATTTGATTATAGTTTTATTTAAGAATACCTTGCCGCATATTTTTTACTCCTTTTCTGGATTAAATCATTGTATCACATCAGTTTTAGGAAAGCAAGTAGGTCAAGTCCTGTGGAGTGGTGTAATCGTTT
>NZ_KV807667.1:0-1001 GCF_001812085.1 Rothia sp. HMSC065C12 | reverse complement strand
AGGTCAAGTCCTGTGGAGTGGTGTAATCGTTTTGTGTCCTTCGGGTTGGGTTATGCGCTGAGTTGGAGTGGGGTGTCCTCCTGCCCGGTGGGTTGTGGTGTGAGTCGTGATTTGGTGAGGATGTCGAGGCTGAGGTAGCGTCGGCCTTCGGCCCATTCGTCGTTTTGTTCGGCGAGGACGGCTCCGACTAGGCGGATGATTGCTTGTCGGTTGGGGAAGATTCCCACGGTGTCGGTGCGGCGGCGGATTTCGCGGTTGAGGCGTTCGTTGGGGTTGTTGGACCAGATCTGGGTCCACACCCCGGTGGGGAAGGACGCGAACGCGAGGACGTCTGCCCTGGCTTGATCGAGGTGATCACACACGGCGGGGAGCTTGTCGTGGACGTAGTCCAAGAGCCGGTCGTATTGAGCGTTGACCGATGCCGCGTCGGGCTGGTCATACACCGAGTGCAGCATCGCTTTGACAGCGGGCCATAGTGCTTTGGGGGTGACGGACATGAGATTAGCGGCGTAGTGGGTACGGCATCGTTGCCAGGTGGCTCCGGGTAGGTTGGCGGCGATGGCCTCAACCAGGCCCAGATGGGCATCACTGGTGACCAGGCGCACGCCGGTCAGGCCTCGGGCGACCAGGTCGGCGAAGAACTCCTTCCAGGCTGGAGCGGTCTCGCTGGTGGACACGCGCACCCCCAGCACTTCGCGGTGTCCGTCATTGTTGACTCCGGTGGCAACCAGAACCGCGCACGAGACGACGCGTCCTCCTTCGCGTACTTTCATGGTCAGTGCGTCAGCGGCGACGAAGGTGAAAGGCCCGGCATCGTGGAGGGGCCGGTTGCGGAACTGATCCACGTGCTCGTCCAGGTCGGCTGCCATCCGTGAGACCTGGGACTTGGACAGTCCTGTGATCCCCAGGGTTCTGACGAGCTTGTCCATACGGCGCGTGGATACTCCTGCCAGGTAGCAGTCAGCGACCACTGTGATCAACGCGGTTTCACAGCGTTTGCG
>NZ_KV807666.1:0-3610 GCF_001812085.1 Rothia sp. HMSC065C12 | reverse complement strand
TCTGTATAGTTGTATGAGTCGCCGCGGCGAGGAGGAAAAAACGAAGAACTTCTTCGGTGTTTCTCCTAGTCAGAAGCGGTTGAACGACTTTCAATTGTATAGTGTTTTGGTTTCTTGCTTAGAAGATTCTCAGATTGCCTGTTGGTGATGATGGAAGAGTTTAGGAAAGAAACTTTGTGGTGCGAATCACGGAAAACGGATTTGCACGGCACACAAAACGCTGGTATAGTTGATTGAGTTGTCGCGGGAACGCGGTAACAATGAAAATAACATGAATGACCGTTCAATGGTAAGACGTCCTTCGAATGAAGGAGTCAAGGTGTTGAATCGGTGTGTTGCTTGAGAACTCAATAGTGTGCTTTGTTCAATAAAATCACCATTATGGTGATGGAAACTGAAACTAATACCAAATATTTATTTATATTTGATAATCATCAAATGGTTTCAAATTTAGTCAGCTTGAGTCACGCACCCCCGTGTGTGATTCGCTGTTTGAGATCAGATTATCAAGCTTTTCTATTTTTTCAACGGAGAGTTTGATTCTGGCTCAGGACGAACGCTGGCGGCGTGCTTAACACATGCAAGTCGAACGATGAAGCCTAGCTTGCTAGGTGGATTAGTGGCGAACGGGTGAGTAATACGTGAGTAACCTACCTTTAACTCTGGGATAAGCCTGGGAAACTGGGTCTAATACCGGATACGACCAATCTCCGCATGGGGTGTTGGTGGAAAGCGTTATGTAGTGGTTATAGATGGGCTCACGGCCTATCAGCTTGTTGGTGAGGTAACGGCTCACCAAGGCGACGACGGGTAGCCGGCCTGAGAGGGTGACCGGCCACACTGGGACTGAGACACGGCCCAGACTCCTACGGGAGGCAGCAGTGGGGAATATTGCACAATGGGCGCAAGCCTGATGCAGCGACGCCGCGTGAGGGATGACGGCCTTCGGGTTGTAAACCTCTGTTAGCAGGGAAGAAGAGAAATTGACGGTACCTGCAGAGAAAGCGCCGGCTAACTACGTGCCAGCAGCCGCGGTAATACGTAGGGCGCGAGCGTTGTCCGGAATTATTGGGCGTAAAGAGCTTGTAGGCGGTTTGTCGCGTCTGCTGTGAAAGGCCGGGGCTTAACCCCGTGTATTGCAGTGGGTACGGGCAGACTAGAGTGCAGTAGGGGAGACTGGAATTCCTGGTGTAGCGGTGGAATGCGCAGATATCAGGAGGAACACCGATGGCGAAGGCAGGTCTCTGGGCTGTAACTGACGCTGAGAAGCGAAAGCATGGGGAGCGAACAGGATTAGATACCCTGGTAGTCCATGCCGTAAACGTTGGGCACTAGGTGTGGGGGACATTCCACGTTTTCCGCGCCGTAGCTAACGCATTAAGTGCCCCGCCTGGGGAGTACGGCCGCAAGGCTAAAACTCAAAGAAATTGACGGGGGCCCGCACAAGCGGCGGAGCATGCGGATTAATTCGATGCAACGCGAAGAACCTTACCAAGGCTTGACATATACTGGACCGCATCAGAGATGGTGTTTCCCTTCGGGGCTGGTATACAGGTGGTGCATGGTTGTCGTCAGCTCGTGTCGTGAGATGTTGGGTTAAGTCCCGCAACGAGCGCAACCCTCGTTCTATGTTGCCAGCACGTTATGGTGGGGACTCATAGGAGACTGCCGGGGTCAACTCGGAGGAAGGTGGGGATGACGTCAAATCATCATGCCCCTTATGTCTTGGGCTTCACGCATGCTACAATGGCCGGTACAGAGGGTTGCGATACTGTGAGGTGGAGCTAATCCCTAAAAGCCGGTCTCAGTTCGGATTGGGGTCTGCAACTCGACCCCATGAAGTCGGAGTCGCTAGTAATCGCAGATCAGCAACGCTGCGGTGAATACGTTCCCGGGCCTTGTACACACCGCCCGTCAAGTCACGAAAGTTGGTAACACCCAAAGCCGGTGGCCTAACCTTTTGGAGGGAGCCGTCTAAGGTGGGATTGGCGATTGGGACTAAGTCGTAACAAGGTAGCCGTACCGGAAGGTGCGGCTGGATCACCTCCTTTCTAAGGAGCACATTTAGTTGGCCATGCTGTCCGCGAGTGTCGGATGGGTGGTTTTGCTCATGGGTGGAATGTTGGTTTTGGGTTGGATGAGGCGCATTGTTGGGTTTTGGGGTAACACGCGTGTGTTGTTCCTTTGTTTGCCTGGCATGGTGATGATGCAAATGTTTTGTTTGTGTTGTTGTTGTGTTGTGGGTTGTTGTTTGAGAACTATATAGTGGACGCGAGCATCTTCTGGAATTTGCGTTGAATCAATGCTTTGGTGTTGGTTTGATTGTTGATTTTAGATTCTTATTTTTCTTGATTGTGTGTAAGTTATTAAGGGCACACGGTGGATGCCTTGGCATTAAGAGCCGATGAAGGACGTGTGAATCTGCGATAAGCCTCGGGGAGCCGATAACTGGGCTGTGATCCGAGGATTTCCGAATGGGGAAACCTGGCTCATCTTCATGGTGAGTTACCGCCAGCTGAATGTATAGGCTGGTTGGGGGGAACGCGGGGAAGTGAAACATCTCAGTACCCGCAGGAAGAGAAAATAAAGTAATGATTCTGTGAGTAGTGGCGAGCGAAAGCGGAAGAGACTAAACCTGTGGTGTGTGATAGCGGTTAGGCGTTGCATCATGGGGGTTGTGGGAGTCACAGTGGCAGTTCTAACTGGCTGCCGGCATGATGTTCAGGATGGTAGGTGAACGACTTGGAATGGTCGGCCGTAGAGGGTGAGAGTCCCGTAATCGAAATTGTTCTGTCCGTGGTGTGGCCACCCGAGTAGCACGGGGCTCGTGGAATCTCGTGTGAATCTGCCAGGACCACCTGGTAAGTCTAAATACTTCTTAATGACCGATAGTGAATCAGTACCGTGAGGGAATGGTGAAAAGTACCCCGGGAGGGGAGTGAAATAGTACCTGAAACCGTGTGCTTACAAGCCGTTGGAGCCTTTTGGGGTGACAGCGTGCCTTTTGAAGAATGAGCCTGCGAGTTAGTGTTATGTCGCGAGGTTAACCCGTGTGGGGTATCCGTAGCGAAAGCGAGTCTGAATAGGGCGTTTGAGTGGCATGACCTAGACCCGAAGCGGAGTGATCTATCCATGGCCAGGTTGAAGCGACGGTAAGACGTCGTGGAGGACCGAACCCACTTCAGTTGAAAATGGAGGGGATGAGCTGTGGATAGGGGTGAAAGGCCAATCAAACTCTGTGATAGCTGGTTCTCCCCGAAATGCATTTAGGTGCAGCGTTACGTGTTTCTTGCCGGAGGTAGAGCTACTGGATGGCCGATGGGCCTTCACGGGTTACTGACGTCAGCTAAACTCCGAATGCCGGTAAGTGAGAGCGTAGCAGTGAGACAGTGGGGGATAAGCTTCATTGTCGAGAGGGAAACAGCCCAGACCACCAACTAAGGCCCCTAAGCGTGTGCTAAGTGGGAAAGGATGTGGAGTTGCTTAGACAACCAGGAGGTTGGCTTAGAAGCAGCCATCCTTGAAAGAGTGCGTAACAGCTCACTGGTCAAGTGATTCTGCGCCGATAATGTAGCGGGGCTCAAGTACACCGCCGAAGTTGTGGCAATGA
>NZ_KV807665.1:0-1718 GCF_001812085.1 Rothia sp. HMSC065C12 | reverse complement strand
AAAGTGCCAGGAAATCTCATCTCGAAACAGGCTTCCCGCTTAGATGCTTTCAGCGGTTATCCCTCCCGAACGTAGCCAATCAGCCATGCACCTGGCGGTACAACTGACATACCAGAGGTTCGTCCGTCCCGGTCCTCTCGTACTAAGGACAGCCTTTCTCAAATTTCCAACGCGCGCAGCGGATAGGGACCGAACTGTCTCACGACGTTCTGAACCCAGCTCGCGTACCGCTTTAATGGGCGAACAGCCCAACCCTTGGGACCGACTCCAGCCCCAGGATGCGACGAGCCGACATCGAGGTGCCAAACCATGCCGTCGATATGGACTCTTGGGCAAGATCAGCCTGTTATCCCCGAGGTACCTTTTATCCGTTGAGCGACGGCCGTTCCACAACGTACCGCCGGATCACTAGTCCCGACTTTCGTCCCTGCTCGACCTGCCAGTCTCACAGTCAAGCTCCCTTGTGCACTTACACTCAACACCTGATTGCCAACCAGGCTGAGGGAACCTTTGGGCGCCTCCGTTACACTTTAGGAGGCAACCGCCCCAGTTAAACTACCCATCAGGCACTGTCCCTGAACCAGATCATGGCCCGAAGTTAGACATCCAGATTGACCAGAGTGGTATTTCAACAACGACTCCACACAAACTAGCGTCCATGCTTCACAGTCTCCCACCTATCCTACACAAGCCAAACCAAACACCAATACCAAACTATAGTAAAGGTCACGGGGTCTTTCCGTCCTGCTGCGCGAAACGAGCATCTTTACTCGTACTGCAATTTCGCCGAGTTCATGGTTGAGACAGTAGGGAAGTCGTTACTCCATTCGTGCAGGTCGGAACTTACCCGACAAGGAATTTCGCTACCTTAGGATGGTTATAGTTACCACCGCCGTTTACTGGGGCTTAAATTCTCAGCTTCGCCACAAAGGCTAACCAATCCTCTTAACCTTCCAGCACCGGGCAGGAGTCAGTCCGTATACATCGTCTTACGACTTCGCACGGACCTGTGTTTTTGATAAACAGTCGCTTCCCCCTGGTCTCTGCGACCCATACACGCTCCAGGCAGCAAGTGCCCATCACGCTCAAGGTCCCCCTTCTCCCGAAGTTACGGGGGCATTTTGCCGAGTTCCTTAACCATGATTCTCTCGATCGCCTTAGTATTCTCTACCTGATCACCTGTGTCGGTTTAGGGTACGGGCGGCTAAAACCTCACGCCGATGCTTTTCTCGGCAGCATAGGATCACCAAATCCCCCAAAAACGGGGTCCCATCACGTCTCAGGCACACAGCCGGCGCATTTAACAACCGACAACCCTACACGCTTAGACCACGACAACCATCGCGTGGCTTGGCTACCTTCCTGCGTCACACCTGTTAACACGTTTACCTCCAAAGATCGGGTCCCACAACCCACACAACACACAAACAAAAGCCTGCACATCATGCTTCGCATGGTTAGCATCACAATATCAGTATGGGCGGTTTTTCACCGGTACGGGAATATCAACCCGTTATCCATCGACTACGCCTGTCGGCCTCGCCTTAGGCCCCGACTAACCCAGGGCAGATTAACTTGACCCTGGAACCCTTGATCATCCGGCGGATGAGTTTCTCACTCATCTTTCGCTACTCATGCCTGCATTCTCACTCGCATAGCCTCCACCACTGGTTTACACCGCAGCTTCACTGGCTACACGACGCTCCCCTACCCAACAA